>NZ_JAVREZ010000020.1:0-176098 GCF_031845645.1 Streptomyces doebereineriae | reverse complement strand
CCTGCCGCCTGCCGCCTGCCGCCTGCCGCCTGCCGCCTGCCGCCTGCCGCCTGCCGCCTGCCGCCTGCCGCCTGCCGCCTGCCGCCTGCCGCCTGCCGCCTGCCGCCTGCCGCCTGCCGCCTGCCGCGCAGCAGGTCTGCCAGCCGCTGCTCCCGTTCCGTCGCGCCCGCCGTGATCCGCACGGCCCGGTGCTCCGCCCTGCGCCGGGCCGCCTCCGGATCACCGGACCCGGCGGCGGAACCGGCCGCGCCCGCCGTCCGCTTCTCCCGCGCGCGCTGCCCGCCGGTGTGGGCGGGCGGCAACCCACCCCCGCGCCCGAGCTAACCCACCTCCAGCTCCTCCGCCATCGTCGCCCGCAGCCGCAAGGTCGTCACCAGGCGCTGGAACGCCTCCGCCCAGTAACCCCCCGCCCCGGGGCTCGCGTCCTCCCCCTCGTCCGGCACCGCCATCAGGCCCTCCAGCCGCCCTGCCTCGGCCGGATCGAGACACCGCTCCGCCAGCCCCATCACCCCGCTGAAACTCCACGGATAACTCCCCGCGTCCCGTGCG
This sequence comes from Streptomyces doebereineriae, assembly GCF_031845645.1. Taxonomy (NCBI): domain Bacteria; kingdom Bacillati; phylum Actinomycetota; class Actinomycetes; order Kitasatosporales; family Streptomycetaceae; genus Streptomyces; species Streptomyces doebereineriae. The sequence continues at coordinate 175,549 of NZ_JAVREZ010000020.1, read as the reverse complement.
ATGTTGAGCGCGTCCACCACCGCCCGCCCGAGCGGCGCGGCCCACGGCACCCCACACACCCCGAGCAGCTGAAACGCCTCGGACAAGCCGTGGGTCGCGATGAACGCCGCGACCCACTCGGCCCGTTCGGCGGAGCCCAACGTGCTCAGCAGCCTGGCCCGCTCCGCCAGAGACACCGCCCCCGGGCCCCCGGCCTCCGGCGCCGCGGGTGTCCCGAGCAGCGCCCGCGCCCACCTGGCGTCCCCCTGCCGTACGGCAGCCCGGCACCACGCCGCATGCAGTTCGTCCCGCCAGTCGTCCGCCACCGGCAGCGCCACGATCTCCTCGGGCGTCCGCCCACCGAACCGCCCCGGCCACACGCCCAGCGGCGCCGCTTCCACCAACTGCCCGAACCACCACGAACGTTCCCCCCGCCCCGAGGGCGCCTTCGCTACGACGCCGTCGCGCTCCATGCCCGAGTCGCACTCGTGCGGCGCCTCGACGACGATCGTCGGCCTGTCCTGGGTGTGGTCGAGGGCCACGCACGCCCCTGCCCTGACCGCCATCCGCGCCGCCAGCGCCGAACCCGGCAGGGCCGACAGCAACTCCGCGGCCGTGGCCCGTACGTTGCGGCTCCGGTCGGCCAGCGCCTGCTCCAGGAACGGCTCGTCGTCCGCCCCCAGACCAGTCCGCAACGAGTCGAGGAACATCAGCCGGTCCTCGGCCCGCTCGGTCGCCCAGGTTGTCGCGAGCAACTCGCGCGCGGCGGCGGGCTCCCGGGCACGTATCGCCGAGAGGAGGGCCACCCGCTCGGCGAACAGCCCTTCCTCCCAGAGCAGTCGGACGCCCGCGGTGTCCTGCGGCGACGGCAGGGCTGTTCCGCCGCCGGGTGTCGCCCGCAGGGCGAACCGCCAGTCCGGGTTCAACCGGGCGAGCCAGGTGGCACGCGAACCCGCGAACGCCAGCGCCGCCGGCCGCAGATCCGTACGCCCCCGGGCCGCGTCCAGCAGGGCGGGCAGCAGCTGCGGCGGCGCCGCGTAACCGCGGGCGTTCGCCGTCGCGAGCCACTGCGGCAGCAGCTCCATCAGATCAGGTGCCGTACCCCTGCGGCCGCCGCCGCCCGTGCCCGGCCGATCGGCGAGCAGCATCGCGAGTCTGCGGGCCGCCGCCGCGGGCAGCGGAGGGCGCGTGTCCTCGGGCGCCGGCTGCGGCCGCTGTGCCGCGCGCGCGGGCCGCAGCCCGGCCCGCCGCCGTACGGTCTCCACGGCCGCCGCGTCCAACAACCCCACCGGTGCCTCGGGACCGGGCGCGACGCCGGGCGGCGTACGGCGTGCCGTGCCGAGCAGCGCCGAGGTGACGAGCTCCTCCCAGGCGTCCGGCGCGGGAGCGGAGATCTTGTCCATGGGGTTCCTTTCCGTCCGGCCGGGTGCTCGGTCAGTTCCGTTCAGCACAGCTGCACCGCCTCGCCCGCCCCCTCCGGCCAGGCCGTCAGCGGGGTGAAGCCGCGGTGGCCGCACTCGCCGAAAACCTTGACCGGGGCGCCGCCCGAGAGCGCGACCAGACGCCACAGGCCCGGGCGGGAGCGGGCGGAGGCGGTGAGCGGCAGGGCCGAGTCGTCCTCGGCGTCCGCCAGTTGCCAGGAGTCACCGTCCGGGGCCGGTATCACCCGGTCCAGGGTCACGGGGACGGAGTCCAGCCACGGGTCGTCCCGCAGTGCCTCGCCGTAGCGGGCGGCCGCCTGTTCGGTCGTCACTCCCGGCGGGCGGGTCGCCGTGGGCGCGGGCGGTGCGAACTGCTCGCCGAGCGCCGCCCGCAACTGACCGGTACCGGGATAGGAGGACACCTCCGCCTCCAGCTCAAGGCCCACCGGCAGCGCCAGTTCGGGGGCGCGGCCGGCGGCGCCGTAGGAGAGGAGGAGTGCCGTGCGGCCCGAGTCCGTGCCGTGCAGCCAGATCCGGCGGGTCGTCAGACGGGCGTCCGCCGTGTCGTACTGGGCGAGGACCAGCCAGCGGTCCCGTGTCGCGGGGCCGTCCGCCGAGGCGGGCAGGCCGATCCGGGAACGGACCGTCGACGCGAGGCCGTCCGGCAGTCGCTCGCGGCGCAGCCAGCCCTGGTCGAGGAGGTGGATGAGGGCGCACTCCTCCAGCAGCCGCACCGGCCAGCCCGGACCGGACGAGGGAACCGCGCCCAACTCCCGAACCCGGGCGGCGAGTCCCGGTGCCTGCGCGTCGACCATGCGGGCCGCCGTCTCCTCCCACATGCCATATCCCGCCTGCTCCGTCCCCGCCAGGCCGCCGCGCAGCAGGTCCGCCAGCCGCTGCTCCAGCTCCGTCGCGCCCGCCGTGATCCGCACGGCCCGGCGCTCCGCCCTGCGCCGGGCCGCCTCCGGATCACCGGACCCGGCGGCGGAACCGGCCGCGTCCGCCGTCCGCTTCTCCTGCGCGCGCTGCCTTCTCCCCTCTATCCACTGCTCCGCCCAGTCCGGCGTCGGCCCCGGCGGCACCGCTCCCTCCCCGCCTGCCCAGAGCAGCAGCAGCCCGAGCGCGTGCTTGCACGGGAACTTGCGGCTCGGGCAACTGCACTTGTACGCGGGCCCTGCCGCGTCCGCGATGTCGATGACCGTCTGATACGGCTTGCTGCCACTGCCCTTGCACAGCCCCCACACCGTCCCCTCGTCGGAACTCCCCGCCTCGGACCACGGCCCGGCCGCGCCGAGTTTGCTTCCCGCTTTGCGTGACGTGGCGTCAGGCGCCAGTGCCAGCACCTGATCCGCCGTCCAGCGCACCCCCTGCTGAGTCATGACATCGAAGGTAGATCCCCCCACTGACAATCGGCCGCGAGCCGACCCTCGTGAGCACGTTTCCGCAGGTCGGATCGCATTGTCAGTGGCGTGGTGCACGGTTGGTGACAGATCCGAACCGGCCGAGCTGGAGGGGGCCTCAGCCATGACTGTGTCTGTTGAACCGACGTCCGTGGAACCGAAGCAGGGGGAGCCGGACGAGGCGTTGCGGCCGCATGCCGAGGACGCCTTCGCCGGTGAACTCGCCGCGCTGGCCGCGCAGGACGACCGCCCACGCCCGGTCCGCTGGAAGCTGTCGCCGTGGGCGGTGGCGACGTACCTGCTCGGCGGCACCCTGCCGGACGGCACGGTGATCACTCCGAAGTACGTGGGGCCGCGCCGGCTCGTCGAGGTCGCCGTCACCACCCTCGCCACCGACCGCGCCCTGCTCCTGCTGGGCGTGCCCGGCACCGCGAAGACCTGGGTCTCCGAGCACCTGGCCGCGGCGGTCAGCGGCGACTCGACGCTGCTCGTGCAGGGCACGGCGGGCACCCCGGAGGAGGCGATCCGCTACGGCTGGAACTACGCCCAGCTGCTCGCCAACGGTCCGAGCCGCGACGCCCTCGTGCCCAGCCCCGTGATGCGGGCCATGGCGGAGGGGATGACGGCCCGGGTCGAGGAGCTGACCCGTATCCCGGCCGACGTGCAGGACTCGCTGATCACCATCCTGTCCGAGAAGACGCTGCCGATACCGGAGCTGGGCCAGGAGGTGCAGGCGGTCCGCGGCTTCAACCTCATCGCCACGGCCAACGACCGCGACCGTGGGGTCAACGACCTCTCCAGCGCCCTGCGCCGCCGTTTCAACACGGTCGTGCTGCCGCTGCCGGAGAGCGTAGAGGCCGAGGTCGACATCGTCTCGCGCCGCGTCGACCAGATCGGCCGCTCCCTCGACCTGCCGGCCGCGCCCGACGGCGTCGCGGAGATCCGCCGAGTGGTGACGGTCTTCCGCGAGCTGCGCGACGGGATGACGTCCGACGGCCGTACGAAGCTCAAGTCGCCCAGCGGCACGCTGTCGACGGCCGAGGCCATCTCCGTCGTCACCAACGGTCTCGCCCTCGCCGCCCACTTCGGCGACGGCGTCCTGCGGGCCGGAGACGTCGCCGCGGGCATCCTCGGCGCCGTCGTCCGCGATCCGGCGGCCGACCGGGTCATCTGGCAGGAGTACCTCGAGGCGGTCGTTCGCGAGCGGGACGGCTGGAAGGACTTCTACCGGGCTTGCCGGGAGGTGAGCGCGTGAGCGAAGACCTGGGTGGCGACTCGTCGTTCGTGGGCGTACGGGGTGTCGGGACGGTCGCAGGGGTTCGGTTCGGACGACGGGGATGGTCGCGAGGGCTTCGCTTCGGATTGCCGGGGTCGCGGAGGCAAAGGGGACGGGTGTGACAGGGCTTGAGCGGGACGGCGCCAAAGGCGGGATCGGGACGGTCGTCGAGGACGACTCCAAGTGGCCTCGGAGGGGAGGGGAGCGGTGTGACGGGCGTGGGTGAGGCCGGGAACGGGGGGACTGGCGCCTCCGGGGGGCTCGGGAGTGCGGGGACGGCTGGTGGCGGCGGGTCGGGAAGCGGGGGTGTGGCTCGGGGCGGTGTGGCGGGGAGCGAAGGGTGGAGGGGCTCTCGTGCGTCAGCCGGAGAGGGAATGGACGGAGGCAGTGTGTCCGGGAGCGGGGGTGTGACCGGCCTCGGTGTACATGGGGGCCGGGAGGCCGGTGCGGGGCCGTTGCTGCTCGGGGTGCGGCATCACGGGCCCGGGTCGGCGCGGTCCGTGCGGGCGGCGTTGGACGCGGCCCGGCCCCGGGTCGTGCTGATCGAGGGGCCGCCCGAGGCCGACGCGTTGATCCCGCTGGCCGCCGAGGAGGACATGCGACCGCCAGTGGCTCTTCTCGCTCATGCCGTGGACGAGCCCGGCCGTTCGGCGTTCTGGCCGCTTGCCGAGTTCTCCCCGGAGTGGGTGGCGATCCGCTGGGCGCTGGACCACGACGTGCCGGCCCGTTTCATCGACCTGCCGGCGACTCACACGTTGGCGTGGGGGAGGGACGAGGGGGACGAAGGCCCGGCGGGCCGACCGGACGACCCCGCCGACGCGATGCCGGAGGCGAGTGGGTCCGAGGCGCCCTCGGACGCTCACGGCACCGGCCCGTCCGGCGAGGACGCTGTGGAGGACGAGGCCGCCGCTCACGTCGCCGTCCGTGTCGATCCGCTCGGTGTGCTCGCCGAGGCCGCCGGATACGACGATCCCGAGCGGTGGTGGGAGGACGTCGTGGAGCACCGGGGGACGGGACAGGGGGATGTGTTCGAGCCGTTCACCGTGTTGGAAGAGGCGATGGGGGTGCTGCGGGAGACGTACGGAACCGGCGGACACGACCGGGACCTCGTGCGCGAGGCGTACATGCGGCTCCAGGTGCGGGCGGCACAGCGGGAGTTCGGGGAGGACGTGGCCGTGGTGTGCGGGGCCTGGCACGTGCCCGCTTTGCGGCGGAAGACCACGGTCGCCGCCGACAAGGCGCTGCTGAAGGGGCTCCCCAAGGTCAAGGCGGACATGACGTGGGTGCCGTGGACGTACCGCAGGCTCTCGCGGCACAGCGGCTACGGCGCGGGGATCGACTCACCCGGCTGGTACGGGCACCTGTTCGGCGCGCCGGACCGCCCCGTCGAGCGGTGGCTGACCAAGGTGGCGGGGCTGCTGCGGGACGAGGACCGGATCGTGTCCTCGGCACACGTCATCGAGGCCGTACGGCTGGCCGAGACGCTGGCGGCGATGCGCGGCCGTCCCCTGCCCGGCCTGAGCGAGACGACCGACGCGGTGCGGGCGGTGATGTGCGAGGGCTCGGACGTGCCGTTGGCGCTGGTGCACGACCGGCTGGTGGTGGGGGACGTCCTGGGGGAGGTGCCGCAGGCGGCACCCGCGGTGCCGTTGCAGCGCGACCTCGACCGGATCCAGCGGCGGCTTCGGCTCAAACCGGAGGCGCTGGACCGGGAGTTGGAGCTTGATCTGCGCAAGGAGAACGACGCCGAGCGCAGCAGGCTGCTGCACCGGCTGCGGCTGCTGGGCGTGGCGTGGGGTGAGCCGACGGCCTCGCGGGGGAGCACGGGCACGTTCCGGGAGACATGGCGGCTGCGGTGGGAGCCGGAGCTGTCGGTGCGGGTCGCCGAGGCGGGGGTGTGGGGCACGACCGTGCTTGCCGCAGCGACGGCCAAGGCGGAGGCGGACGCCGTCTCCGCGTCGGGGCTCGCCGACGTCACCGCTCTCGCCGAGCGGTGCCTGCTGGCAGAACTCCCGGACGCCCTGCCCACGGTGATGCAGATTCTCGCCGACCGCGCCGCGCTGGACGCGGACGTCGGCCATCTCGCCCAGGCACTGCCGGCCCTCGTCCGTTCCCTGCGCTACGGCGATGTGCGCGGCACCGGCACCGGCGCGCTGACGGAGGTCGCCGCGGGCCTCGCCGAGCGGGTCTTCGTCGGACTGCCCCCGGCCTGTGCCGCGCTGGACGCGGAGGCGGCGGAGGAGATGCGGCGTCATGTGGACGCGGTCCACGGGTCGGTGGGGCTGCTGGGCGAGGTGACGGACCCGGGACAGGACCCGCCCGGGGCTTCAGGGCAGCGGGACGGCGATCGGAGCGGCCGTTCAGCGACGGTAGCGGGGAAGGACGGCCAGGGCGCCGCAACGGCCGTACCGGAACAGGGCCCGGCTGCCACCGCCGTGTCCGGGCCGGACGACAGGGGAGACGTCCCGGCTCCGGCTCACCGCGGCCTCCGTGGCCGTTGGCAGGCCGTGCTCAAGGTGTTGTCCCTGCGAGACACCGTGCCCGGTGTCATTCGGGGGCGGGCTGTGCGGCTGCTACTGGACGACGGGGAGTTGGCGCAGGACGAGGCCGCGCGGCTCATGGGTCTCGTGCTGTCGCCGGGGACGGCGCCGGGGGACGCGGCCGCGTGGATCGAGGGTTTCGTCGGTGGGGGGTCCGGCGGCGGGATGCTTCTCGTGCACGACGAGCGGCTGCTCGGACTGGTCGACGCCTGGCTGACCGGGGTTCCGGCGGAGGCGTTCACCGATGTGCTGCCGCTGCTGCGGCGCACGTTCTCGGCGTACGAGCCGGGAGTACGCCGGACGCTGGGCGAACTGATCCGGCGAGGGCCGGGACAGCGGGGGAGTGGGGCGGGGGCCGGGGTCGGGATACCGGGTTTCGGGGCCGACCTCGACGGCGACCGGGCGGACGCCGTGCTGCCGGTGCTGCGGCTGCTGCTCGGCCTGGACGACGACCACGAAGACGAGTTGGCGAACGCCGACGACAACGACCTTGCGGGGGTGGCGGGACGATGACCGAGGTATCTGGGACTCCGGGAGGCGGGGGCGACAGGACAGCCACCGCCGCCGGGGGCGGGCGCGGAGATGCGCTCGGGCACAGGGCCGGGTCCCGCGTGAAACACGGCCCGGTGACGAGTGTGGCCGTGGTCCCGCTCTGGGACCGGTTCCGGACAGGAGCACGGGGATGACGACCGAGCCGAACGACCTGACGACGCCGGAGACGACGGTTCCCGCCAGGAGCCCGCACTCGCGGACGAATCCAGCGCGGCATCCGACCAAGGGCCCGACGTCGGCCTCGACCGCGAAACCACCGACACAGCCCGTGCGGGACGCAGCCGACGACCGGGCGACTGATGCTGCGGAGGATGCGGCCCCGGCCCCGGCGCTGATTCCGGTCAATGCCCTGACAGCCTCCACAGCCTTTGCAGCCCCCGCAGACGAGCGGCTGCGGCGTTGGCGGCTTGTGCTGGGCGGGGAGGCGGCCGATGGGACCGGGTGCACGCTCAGTGGGCAGGATGCCGCGATGGACGGGGCATTGACCGCGCTCTACGGCAGGGGGGACGGGAAGGGGCAGGCGGGGAAGGACCGTTCGGCGGGGCTCGGGGCCTCGGCACCGTCCGTGGCGCGGTGGCTCGGGGACATCCGGACGTACTTCCCCTCCTCCGTGGTCCAGGTCATGCAGCGGGACGCCATCGACCGGTTGGGGTTGGCCACCCTGCTCCTCGAGCCGGAGATGCTGGAGGCGGTGGAGGCCGACGTGCACCTGGTCGGCACGCTGCTGTCGCTCAACAAGGCGATGCCGGAGACGACGAAGGAGACGGCACGGGCCGTCGTGCGCAAGGTCGTCGAGGACCTGGAGAAGCGGCTCGCCACGCGCACCCGCGCCACCCTCACCGGTGCCCTCGACCGCAGCGCCCGGATCAGCCGGCCGCGCCACCACGACATCGACTGGAACCGCACGATCTCGGCCAACCTCAAGCACTACCTCCCCGAGTACCGGACGATCGTGCCGGAACGGCTGATCGGATACGGCCGGGCCTCCCGGTCGATGAAGAAGGAGGTCGTCCTCTGCATCGACCAGTCGGGGTCGATGGCGGCGTCCGTCGTCTACGCGTCCGTGTTCGGAGCGGTGCTGGCCTCCATGCGGTCGATCGACACGCGGCTCGTCGTCTTCGACACAGCGGTCGTCGACCTCACCGACCAACTCGACGACCCGGTGGACGTGCTGTTCGGTACCCAGCTCGGCGGCGGCACGGACATCAACCGGGCGCTGGCGTACTGCCAGTCGCAGATCACCCGGCCCGCGGAGACGGTGATGGTGCTGATCAGCGACCTCTACGAGGGCGGCATACGCCACGAGATGCTCAAGCGGGTCGCGGCGATGAAGGCGTCCGGGGTGCAGTTCGTGACGTTGCTCGCGCTGTCGGACGAGGGGGCGCCCGCCTACGACCGGGAGCACGCGGCCGCGCTCGCCGCGCTGGGCGCACCGGCCTTCGCCTGCACTCCCGACCTGTTCCCGGAGGTGATGGCGGCGGCCATCGAGAAGCGGCCGCTGCCGATACCCGACCCGGTGTGAACCGGGGCCACCTGTTGGCGATTTGTCGACCGGGTGACCTGCGACTTCGCCCAGCAAAACGGACATGACTACGCATCGGTAACAGGGGACTTGCGCGACCTCGGGCACCCCGTGCAAGGATCGGCGTCTCCACAGTCTTCACCCTTCCCCACCGTTTCCCTTTCGCCTCCATTCCGTTCCATTTCGTCCCATTCCGTTTCGCTTCGCTTCGTTCCGTCGCACGGAAGGACCCGCCCCCTCTTGACCTGGTCAGCAGCCTTTCCCGGTGCCGCGGTGCGCGTGCTGCGCGCGGCGGTCGGGCGGCGTGCGCTGCAACTGGTGCTGCTGGTGGGTGGGTTGTTCATGCTCGGCTTCCTCTGCGGGGAGCAGGCACATGCGGCCGACGGCATCGGAGCGTTGCCGGCGAAGGCGGCCGGTCAGCTGGTGAAACCGCCGGCCGAGCCGATGGCCAAACACACGGCCACCGCCATACCCACGGCCACCGCCATACCCACGGCCACCGCCACCGCCACGGTCACGGACACGGAGACGGACACGCCAAAGGGCAGCTCCCCCCAGCCAGTTGCCCCCAAGTCCGGCGCCGACGCCCTCACCAACCCGGCCGACGACAAGGTTCTCCGGCCGGTTACCGAGGACGTCGTCGGGGCCGTGACCGGCGGTGTCGTGCGTCCGGTCGGTGATCTGGTCGAGACGGTGACCACGGGGTTGACCGAGACGGTCGGGATACCGGCGGGGTCCACCCTGCCGGGGTGGCCGACGCTGCCGTCGTTCCCGGACTCCCCGTCGTGGCCGACCCTGCCCACGGCGCCGGGTCTCCCGACGGTGCCTGGCCTGCCCGGGATCCCGGGCAGGACTCTGCCCGTGCCCGCGCCGGTCACCTCGGCGCCGCAGCCCCAGCCGGGTGATCACGCGGCGACGAAGCCGACCGGCGACGAGGGCTCCGCGGGCGACGGCGCCGTCTACGGGCCGCGGTTCGCCGGTCACGGCACCGTGACCGAGGCCGCCGCACACGCCTCCGCCCACCGCACCACGACATCCAACGCCCACGCGCCCGCGCACCAGGCGCCCTCCGACAACCACGGCGGAGCCCTGGGCGGCAAGTCGGCAGTGGACAACGGCTCGTCGCGACACGGCGACGCGCATGCCGTCACCCTCGACCACCGGGCGCCGCTGCGGCTCGTGCCCGGTGCTGCCGCGAGCGTCGACGCGGCCGGGACCCGGGACAGGCACCGGGACATCCCCGTCTTCCCCGGCTAGGGCAGACCTTCCCCCGCAGCTGACCTGCCGCGCGGGGGCGGAACAGGTCTGCCCCAGCCGTTCGGACCCCCCAGATCTCCTCAGATCTCCGGACGGATCCCCCCTGGAGCCTCGTGGCTCCGGATGTCCCCATTGCCTCCCCAGGCACCCCAAGATCCAGGGATCTGACGCACTCATGAACAAGAACATCCGCCGTTCCATCGTCATAGCCGCCGGTGTCACCGGTGCGTGGGCACTCGGTTCCGCCGTGGCCAGCGCGGACGAGCTCCCGGCCACCTCTCTCTCCGCGACGGACACGGGGACGGACACCGTGTCCAACACGGCGACCGACACCGCGTCCGACACGAACACCACCGTCACCGACACCCTCGGCACGGTCACCGACACCCTCGACAACACGGTCGACGCCGTCGTCTCCGACGTCACCACCACCGTCGCCGACACCACCGGCACCGCGCGGAAGGCGACCGCCGGCACCACCGAGCAGGCCCGGCGTCACGCAGACACCGAGGTCACGGTCCCGCAGGTGTCCCAGGTCGCCGAGAGCAAGGCGTCCAAGGTGAAGGGCGCCGCGGCCATCCAGGGCGCGAAGGCGGCCCGGGCCGCGCAGGCCGAGGCGAAGGCCAACGCCGCGCAGGCCGCCGCGGTCAAGGCCTCCGGCGTCGCCGCGCCCACCGCACCGAGCACACCCACCGCACCCCACAACGGCGTCGACTACCTCTTCGGCCCCCTCTCGGCCTTCGCCCCCGAGGTGGAGCGGGCCCTGGCCGGCGCCCAGACGAAGCTGCAGGGCGTCCAGTCGGCGGCCCGTTCGCAGGCGCAGGGCGTCGACGGCGTCGTACGGACGAACAAGCAGCACACCGTCGCGGGCGCGACCGGCACCGCGCACGCCACGCTCGCCGGAACGCAGGGCCGGATCGCCGGCGTCTCCGCCACGGCCGGAGCCGAGGCCACCGCCGTCACGGCCACCGCCGAGGCGACGGTCTCCTCCGTCCCGAGCCACATCACGGGCACGGTGAACGGTGTGCGTGGGCAGGCTCTCGGCACCGTCGCGGGCGTCCCCGGGACCGTCACCCCCGTCGTCGACCGGACGGTCGCCGCGGTCGTGCCTCCCGTCGTGACCGTCGCCGTGGACGGTGTGGTGCCGGTCGCCGCGCAGGCGGTGGACGGTGTCGTGCCGGTCGCCGAAGGGGTGGCACCCGCCGTCGGGCGGACCGTGGGCGGGGTGCCTCCGATCGCCACCGGCGCGGTGGGCGGCGTGACGCCGGTCGCCGAAGGGGCTGTGGGCGGGGTCGCGCAGACCGCCGGGCACGCCGTGGGTGCCGCGACCGCGCTGGCGTACGGAGTCGTCGGGGACGTGTCCCCGGTCGTGGACGGCGCAGTCCAGGGCGTGCGGCCCGTCGTCGGCGGCGCGGTCGCCGGAGTCGGGGGGATCCAGCACGGTGTGGCCGGCTACGCCACCGGCACGGTCGCCGGAGTGCTCCCCGTCGTCGACGGTGTCGTCGCCGACGTGCCGCCCTACGCCACCGGTCTCGTCGGGCAGGTCGCCCAAAACACCACCGACGCCGTGCTGCCCCCGGTCGTGAACACCGCCGTGCACGGCGTGCTGCCGGTCGCCGGGCAGGCCGTCGCGGACGCGACCGCCCTGGCGTACGGCGTCACGGAGGACGTCCACCCCTTCGCGACCGGAGTCGTCGGAGACGTCGCGCCGCTCGCGTACGGCGTCGCCGGGCACGCCACCGACCTGGCGTACGGCGTCACGGGTGAGGTCCCGGTCTTCGCGCACGGTGTCACGGGGGCCGTCCAGCCGGTCGTCGGCACCGTGACCCGGACGGTCGAGCCGGTCGTCGGCAGTGCCACGACGTTGGCGTACGGCGTCACGGGCGACGTCACGCCCTTCGCGTACGGCGTCGTCGGCGAGGCCGCTCCCGTCGCCGGGCAGGTCGGCCCCTTCGCCGGGAATCTGACCGCGACCGTCCAGGACACCGCCGGACCGCTCGCCGGGCACGCCGTCACCGGCGTCCAGGGCGTGGCCGAGTCCGTCACCCCGGGTTACGCGCAGAACATCCAGTACCGCGCCTGACCGTCTCCCGCCGAACGACTCCGTGAGGTGACGGTCCCCGGACGGCCGAAAGCCGTCGGTCCGTCCTGCCGGAACCTCACGGACGGGGCGAAGCGGTCCCCATTGGGGTGGGGATCGACCGCCCAGGCCCCTTGAAGAAGGGGGCTGCACAAGGGGCCTCACCGGGTCGACCCCACCCCGGTGAGGCCCTTCCCCATGCCTCGTGGAAGCGTCCCGGCACCCTCACACGCGGCACGCCGTGCCAGTGAGCGCGGCATCATGTGACAGGTATCACCGCTCAGGTGTGACCCTCGATTTAGGGGCCTCCCGCAAGCAGCGATAACCTGCGAGACGGACATGCCGCGCGCTCGGACACCGTGTGCGCCTCCCTTGTGACAGACACGGTCGGACGTCACGTTGCCCTCGCGGCACGCCCACGCAGACAACGAACCGCGAGATCACTGATAGGGACGGAAGCGCGTGGACCTGTTCGAGTACCAGGCGAGGGACCTCTTCGCCAAGCACGATGTACCGGTGCTGGCCGGTGAAGTCATCGACACGCCTGAGGCGGCCCGCGCAGCCACCGAGCGCCTCGGTGGCAAGTCCGTCGTCAAGGCCCAGGTGAAGGTCGGCGGCCGTGGCAAGGCCGGCGGCGTCAAGCTCGCCGCCTCCGCCGACGAGGCGGTCGAGCACGCGACCAACATCCTCGGCATGGACATCAAGGGCCACACGGTCCACAAGGTGATGATCGCCGAGACGGCTCCGGAGATCGTGGAGGAGTACTACGTCTCCTTCCTCCTCGACCGTGCCAACCGCACCTTCCTCTCCATCGCGTCCGTCGAGGGCGGCATGGAGATCGAGGAGGTGGCGGAGACCCGCCCCGAGGCCGTCGCTAAGACGCCGATCGACGCCAACGTGGGTGTGACCCCCGAGGTCGCCCGCCAGATCGTCCAGGCCGCGAACTTCCCGGCCGAGGTCGCCGACAAGGTCGAGAACGTCCTGGTCACCCTGTGGAAGACCTTCATCGAGGAGGACGCCCTCCTCGTCGAGGTCAACCCGCTGGCCAAGGTCGCCTCCGGTGACGTCCTCGCCCTGGACGGCAAGGTCTCCCTCGACGAGAACGCCGAGTTCCGTCAGCCGGGGCACGAGGCCCTCCAGGACAAGGACGCGGCCAACCCCCTCGAGGCCGCCGCCAAGGAGAAGAACCTCAACTACGTCAAGCTCGACGGCGAGGTCGGCATCATCGGCAACGGCGCGGGTCTCGTCATGAGCACCCTGGACGTCGTCGCGTACGCCGGTGAGGCGCACGGTGGCGTCAAGCCCGCCAACTTCCTCGACATCGGCGGCGGCGCGTCCGCGGCCGTGATGGCGAACGGCCTGGAGATCATCCTGGGCGACCCCGACGTCAAGTCGGTCTTCGTCAACGTCTTCGGCGGCATCACCGCGTGCGACGAGGTCGCCAACGGCATCGTGCAGGCGCTGCAGCTGCTCGCGGACAAGGGCGAGGAAGTCACCAAGCCCCTCGTCGTCCGCCTCGACGGCAACAACGCCGAGCTGGGTCGCAAGATCCTCTCCGACGCCAACCACCCGCTGGTGCAGCGCGTGGACACCATGGACGGCGCGGCCGACAAGGCCGCCGAGCTCGCGGCTGCGAAGTAAGGAAGAGGGACAGATACAGCCATGGCTATCTTCCTCAACAAGGACAGCAAGGTCATCGTCCAGGGCATGACCGGTGCCACGGGCATGAAGCACACCAAGCTCATGCTGGCCGACGGCACCAACATCGTCGGTGGCGTGAACCCCCGTAAGGCGGGCACGTCCGTCGACATCGACGGCAACGAGATCCCGGTCTTCGGCACGGTCGCCGAGGCGATCGAGAAGACGGGCGCCAACGTGTCCGTTCTCTTCGTGCCGCCGGCCTTCGCCAAGGCCGCCGTCGTCGAGGCGATCGACGCGGAGATCCCCCTCGCGGTCGTCATCACCGAGGGCATCGCGGTCCACGACTCGGCGGCGTTCTACGCGTACGCCGTGTCGCAGGGCAACAAGACCCGGATCATCGGCCCGAACTGCCCCGGTCTCATCACCCCGGGTCAGTCGAACGCCGGCATCATCCCGGGCGACATCACCAAGCCGGGCCGCATCGGCCTGGTCTCGAAGTCCGGCACGCTGACGTACCAGATGATGTACGAGCTGCGGGACATCGGCTTCTCCTCCGCCGTCGGCATCGGTGGCGACCCGATCATCGGTACGACGCACATCGACGCGCTCGCCGCGTTCGAGGCCGACCCCGACACCGACCTGATCGTGATGATCGGTGAGATCGGTGGCGACGCCGAGGAGCGTGCGGCCGCGTTCATCGCGGAGAACGTGAAGAAGCCGGTCGTCGGCTACGTCGCGGGCTTCACCGCGCCCGAGGGCAAGACCATGGGCCACGCCGGCGCCATCGTCTCCGGTTCCTCCGGCACGGCCGCCGCGAAGAAGGAGGCCCTCGAGGCCGCCGGCGTCAAGGTCGGCAAGACGCCGACCGAGACGGCGAAGCTGGCGCGGGAGATCCTGGCCGGCTGAGTTACCCAGCTGTCCGTTGATGGGCTCGCTCCGTGGGTTGGAGCGGGCCCATCGGCGCGTCACGGGGGTGCCGCTCCGGTTGTCGGGCGGGTGCGGGTGCGTCGTGGCGCGAACGGCCCCCACCTGCCCGCAGTCAGCGACCCACCGGCACCAGCCTCTCCGGACCGCTCGCCGTCTCCTCCCGCAGCTTCTTCCGCAGTTTCGTCTCCGCCTGCGACAGCGCCCCCGGCGCCACCCGCGTCGGCACCCCGTGCACCTCCGCCCCCGGCGCGATCGGCGGCTCGTAATGCGTAGGAGCCGTCCGGATCGTGAGCGCTGTTGTGCCGATCAGGGCGACCGTGAACGCGATCGCGGCCCTGGTCCACAAGCGTGCCCGGCGCTCGCTCCCGATCCTCACCGCGGGCGGCTGCGCGGCACGCAACCGCTCCCTGGAGGCCAGCGAGACCAGGCGGTCGTGCAGGTCGGACGGGTCGGCCAGGTCGGGAAGCCGTGCCGCGATCGCCGCGCGCGCGTTCATCAGCCGGTTCGCCGTCGCCGGGGTGCTCGCCTCCGTCTCCGCCGCAGTCTCCGGAAGATCGAGGCCTACGCCGTCGTACAGCAGGAGGGTGCGCCGCTGTGACGGCGGGAGTTCCATGAGTACGGCCAGCAGCGCGCGGTCGCACGGGTCGGCGACGGGCTCCTCGGGGCTGCGGTGGCGGGGGCGGAAACGGTGCCAGGGAGAGAGGGCGTACTCGTACGTCATGATCCGTACCCGGCCCGCCGGGTCCCGGTCCACCGCCACCTCGGGCCAGCGCTGCCAGGCGAGTTGGAAGGCCCGCTCGACCGACTCGCGGGCGAGCTCACGGCGGCCGGTGAGCAGGTAGGCCTGCCGGACGAGCGCGGGGGCGCAGAACGCGTACAGCGCGTCGAAGGCCTGAGTGGGTGTCAGAGGCGTGGCAGGGAGCTCCTCGTGCTCCTGCTGAGGAACCGTCACAAGGCGCCCCTTCGTACGAAAAAGTACATAGATGTATATTGAGCGACACATCGGAGGTTCGCCTGTTACGACGGGAAAGCGCGTGTCGTTGGGAGCATGGCGGTCGTGATCCAGATGACCGCTCGCCGAACGTCGTTGCCGCCCCTGCTCGTCCGCTTGCGCGACCGAACGCCCGGCTTGGCCGCCGGCCTCCTGGGTGGCGCGGTGGCCGCCGGGCTGGGGCTCGGTTCGTTCGCCGTGCTCGTGATCATGCTGTGGATCAGTTCGCCGTATCCCGACAGCGGCCCGGGTGGCGCGCTGCACGTGGCCGCGGCCCTGTGGCTGCTCGCGCACGGGGTCGAACTGGTCCGGACGGACACGCTCTCCGGGGTTCCGGCGCCTGTGGGCGTCACCCCGTTGCTGCTGCTGGCGCTGCCGTTGTGGCTGGTGCACCGGGCGGCGCGGGACGCGGCCTCGGAGGACGAGGAGTCGCCCGCGGCTTCCGGGCGGACCGCGTGGGCGGGGGTCGTGCTCGGATACCTTCCGGTCGCCGCGGCCGCAGCACTGTACGCGTCCGGCGGGGCGCTGCGGCCTTCCTGGGTGTGGACCTGCGTGTGCCTGCCGGTCCTCGTCATGGGCGCGGCCGGCGTGGGGGTGTGGACGGCGTACGGCCGTCCCTCCGACGCCGTGGACGGAGTGCTGGTGCTGCTGCCCCGGGGGATGCGGCGGCTCGTCCTCGGAGCGGACGCCCGGGCCCGGCTCTCCGTGGCGGCGCGAGCCGCGGGGGCCGGGATCGCCGTGCTCGTCGGGGGCGGTGCGGTGCTGCTGGGCGTGTCGCTGGTGGCGCATGGCGCCGCGACGCAAGCCTCCTTTCTGCAGCTGACGGAGGGCTGGTCGGGACGGTTCGCCGTCGTCCTGCTGTGTCTGGCGCTGGCGCCGAACGCCGCCGTGTGGGCGGCGGGGTATGCCGTCGGGCCCGGGTTCGTCATCGGCGCGGGGAATGTGGTGGGGCCGCTGTCCTCGGATCCCGCGCCGATGCTGCCCTCGTTCCCGCTGCTGGCCGCGGTGCCGGAGGCGGGGCGCGGGGAGCCGGCGCACTGGGTGGCGGGGGTGGTGCCGGTGGTGGCCGGGGCGGTGGTGGGGTGGTTCTTGGGACGGGCCTCGGCCGCGGGGTGGTCGTGGGGGCGGACGGCGGGTGCGGTGTGCTGGGCGGCGGTGCTGTGCGCCGGGACGGTCGCCCCGCTGGCCGTGCTGGCCGGCGGACCGCTGGGGGTGGGGACGCTGGCCCGGTTCGGGCCGGTGTGGTGGCAGGTGGGTGCAGCGGTGGTGGGCTGGATCGCGGGGGTGGGGCTTCCGGTGGCGTTGGCGGTACGGACCTGGCGGGGCCGCTCGCGAGGCGGGCCGCGGCAGTGGGTGCCGGTGCCCAGGCTCTCGCCGCGCAAGGCGACAGGCGGGGCTGAGACCTCCCCTGAGACCTCCCCTGGGACTGCCCCTGGGGCAGCCCCCGGGACCGCTCCTGCGGCCGACCCCGAGGAGGCGAGCGACCCGCAGGGCGACACCTACGACCAGGGCGACACCTACGACCAGGACGACACCTACGACCAGGGCGACACCTACGCCCGCCACGACGAGGACGACACCTACGAGCCGTACGACTTCCTGCCCGCCGAGCCCCAGACGGGGCCGGTGCCTTCACCGACGCCCTGGTCCGACGACCCGTCGCACGAGACCCGCTGGGCGGTACTGAAGGAGGCGTCCACGCCGCCGGAGGAATCCCCGGAGAAGCCCCCGCCCACCGACTGACGCGTCAGCTGCTCTCGCCCAGCAGCCCCCGGAGTTCCTTCGGGAGCAGGTCCGTGCACGACTGCTGCGCCTGGTTGGTGAGGGCGTCGTTCGTGCATGTGTAGTAGTCGTCGTAGACGAGCCGCGCGGTGAAGACCCCCGCCACCACGGTGATGGCCAGGGAGGCGGTGACCAGGCCGCTCACCGCCGCGGTGGTCTGGGGGCGGGCGGACTGGGGCGGAACGGGGGTGTCGGGGTCCGGGGTGCGGGGCTTGGCGCGCAACGCGCTGATGCCCCAGTACAGGGCCAGGGCACCCAGGAGCAGGGCCAGATACAGCCAGCCGAAGAGGGCGAAGAAGAAGGCCCACATGCCGGAGAGCAGGGCGTAGCGGGCCCGGCGCTGGGCGGGGTCCGTCGGGTCCCAGCGCGGGCCCGGACCCGCGTTGCCCTGTCCTTCCGGGCCGCCGCCGGGGCCGGCGCCCGGGCGACTACCGAAGCCGCCGTCGGAGCGGCCCGGCTGGCGGTCGCTCCACTGACTGCCCCACGGGGTGCGCCCTCGGGTGCCGTCGTCGTCCTGGCCGTCGTCCGAGCCCTCGGGGCGGCGCGGCTGCCACGGGCGGTCCGGGGTGCCCTCCGGCGGCGGGGCGAAGGGGTTGTCGTCCTCGGCCGCACCGCCCCGCCCCTTGCCGTTCTTCTTGTCGGAGGAAGGGGCGTCCGGCGGCGAGGCGGGCTGCTCCCGCAGCAGCATGCCGCTGCGCTCCCCTCCCTGCACCGACTGCGGGGGGAGCGTGAGGAGTCGCAGGCTGCGGTCCGACATCAAGTGAGCGTCTTCCCCTTGAAGGATGTGACTTGCACGGCGTGGATGGAACGGTTCGGTGGGCCCGTCGGCGCGAGCCTCACCCGGTGAACGCACCGCGCACCACCCGCGTTCCCGGACCGGTCCCTCCCAGACGCTACCTTCCGGCCACGCCCCCGTCCCGTGGGGGCCTTCCGGTGTGCCGGTATCGTTGCTGACGTTCGGCCGCTTCGTAGACTTCCCCGTATCCCGGGGCTCGAAGCATTCGTACGACCGTACAAACGCTCCCCCGAGAAAGGGCCCCGCCGTGGCCGCCAAGCCCGTGGCCGAGCAGGCCAGGCCGGTCAAGCGACTGGTCGTACTGGTCTCCGGATCCGGTACGAACCTACAGGCGCTCCTTGACGCCATCGAGACGACCGGTGCGGGGGCCTACGGTGCCGAGATCGTGGCCGTCGGGGCGGACCGCGAGAACATCGAGGGGCTCGCGAGGGCCGAGCGGGCCCGGATTCCCATCTTCGTCCGCAAGGTCAAGGACTTCGAGACCCGCGAGGAGTGGGACGCCGCCCTCGCCGAGGCCGTCTCCGCGTACGAACCCGACCTCGTGGTGTCCGCCGGGTTCATGAAGATCGTGGGGAAGGAGTTCCTCGCGCGCTTCGGCGGGCGGTTCGTGAACACCCACCCCGCGCTGCTGCCCAGTTTTCCGGGGGCCCACGGAGTGCGCGACGCGCTCGCGTACGGAGCCAGGGTCACCGGCTGCACCGTCCACTTCGTCGACGACGGCGTCGACACCGGACCGATCATCGCCCAGGACGTGGTGGAGATCCGGGACGAGGACGACGAGAGCGCTCTGCACGAGCGCATCAAGGAAGTCGAGCGAAGGCTGCTCGTCGAGGTCGTGGGGCGGCTCGCCCGCAACGGCTATCGCATTGAGGGACGAAAGGTAGTTATCCAGTGACCGCCGAGAGCATCGAGAACGGCAAGCGGGCCATCCGTCGCGCGCTCGTCAGCGTCTACGACAAGACCGGGCTCGAAGAGCTTGCCCGCGGGCTGCACGAAGCCGGCGTCGAACTCGTCTCCACCGGGTCCACCGCGGGCCGTATCGCCGCCGCCGGCGTCCCCGTCACCAAGGTCGAGGAGCTCACCGGCTTCCCCGAGTGCCTGGACGGCCGCGTCAAGACCCTGCACCCGCGCGTGCACGCCGGCATCCTCGCCGACCTGCGGCTCGAGGACCACCGGCAGCAGCTCGCCGAGCTGGGCATCGAGCCGTTCGACCTGGTCGTCAGCAACCTCTACCCGTTCCGCGAGACCGTCGCCTCCGGTGCCACCCCCGACGAGTGCGTCGAGCAGATCGACATCGGCGGCCCGTCGATGGTCCGCGCGGCCGCCAAGAACCACCCGTCCGTCGCGATCGTCACGAGCCCCGCGCGGTACGGCGACGTCCTCGCCGCGGTCAAGGACGGCGGCTTCGACCTCAGCACCCGCAAGCGGCTCGCCGCCGAGGCCTTCCGGCACACCGCCGAGTACGACATCGCGGTCGCCAGCTGGTTCGCCAGCTCCTACGCCCCCGTGGACGAGTCGCTCTTCCCCGACTTCCTCGGCGCCACCCTGGAGCGCCGCAACACCCTGCGCTACGGCGAGAACCCGCACCAGCCCGCCGCGCTCTACGTCGACGGCACTGGGGTCGGCCTCGCGGAGGCCGAGCAGCTGCACGGCAAGGAGATGTCGTACAACAACTACACGGACACGGATGCCGCCCGCCGTGCCGCGTACGACCACACCGAGCCGGCCGTCGCGATCATCAAGCACGCCAACCCCTGCGGTATCGCGGTCGGTTCGGACGTCGCCGAGGCGCACCGCAAGGCACACGCGTGTGACCCGCTGTCGGCCTTCGGTGGCGTCATCGCCGTCAACCGGCCGGTCAGCAAGGAGATGGCGGAGCAGGTCGCCGAGATCTTCACCGAGGTCATCGTCGCGCCCGACTACGAGGACGGCGCGCTCGAAGCCCTCGCCAAGAAGAAGAACATCCGGGTCCTGAAGGCCCCGGCCGCTCCCGCGCACCCCGCCGAGGTCAAGCCCATCGACGGCGGCGCGCTCCTCCAGGTCACCGACCGCCTCCAGGCCGAGGGCGACGACCCGGCGAACTGGACCCTGGCGACCGGCGAGGCCCTGAGCGCGGACGAGCTCGGCGAGCTCGCCTTCGCCTGGCGGGCCTGCCGGGCCGTCAAGTCCAACGCCATCCTCCTCGCCAAGGACGGCGCGTCGGTCGGCGTCGGCATGGGGCAGGTCAACCGGGTCGACTCCGCGAAGCTGGCGGTCGAGCGGGCCGGCGCCGAGCGCGCGCAGGGCTCGTACGCGGCCTCGGACGCCTTCTTCCCGTTCCCGGACGGCCTGGAGGTTCTCCTGGAGGCCGGTGTGAAGGCGGTCGTCCAGCCGGGCGGCTCGGTCCGTGACGAACTCGTCGTCGAAGCCGCGCAGAAGGCCGGCATCACGATGTACTTCACGGGGACGCGGCACTTCTTCCACTGACACCGACCCGACCCGAGGGCGGCGCTAGCTCGAACTGCGTAGCGCCGCCCACGTGTTGGGCCCCACCTGGCCGTCGACCTCCAGCCCCTTGGCGCTCTGGAACTGCTTGACCGCCGACTGGGTGTCCTTGCCGAACTCGCCGTCCACGCCCGAACCGCCCACGCTGTAGCCGCGCTTGGTGAGCATGCACTGCACCTGCACGACCCGCTGGCCCTTGTCGCCGTAGTCGGTGAGTTCGGTGCCGGAGTAGTAGGTGCAGCCGGAGATCCAGGCGGGGGTGGCCGGGGGCGCCGCGGTCCTGGTCACCGTGGCGGTGGGGGCGGGGGCGGTGCTGTTTCCGCCGCCCGTGCCTCCGCTGTTCCGGGTGGCTGTCGCGGACGGAGTGCTGTCCGGTGCGCTGCTGCTCTCCTCGGGGGCGGCCGTCTGCGGCTCGCTCTTGTCCTTCTTCTTCTCGCCGGCGTCCTTGCCGGAGGGTGAGGCGGAGGCGCCGGCCCCGGAAGAGGTCGGCGCGGCGGAGGCGCTGACGCTGCCGGAGCGCGTCGGGGCGGCGGCGGCCGGGGAGTCGAGGCCCGGACGGGTGAGCAGGAAGGCACCGACGGCCACGGCTCCGACGGCGATCCCCGCGACGGCGGCCAAGAGGGGCCTCCGCCGCCTACCGGAACCGGTGACCGGGGCGGGGACCGATGAGAGCACCGGCTCCGTGGGCGTGCGGAAGTGAGGGGACTGCCGGACGGGCCCGCCCTCCAGCACCGCACACCCCTGCTGCCGGTCCAGGAGCCGGGCGGCCAGTGTGTCGTGCCAGTGGGACGCGCGGCCGTGCCCGGCGGCCGTGGCCGCGTCGATCAGCTGCCGCGGGGCGGGACGCCCGGCGGGGTCCTTGGCGAGACAGGCGGACAGCAGCGCGGCCAACGCGGGGTCCGCCTGCGCGAGTTCGGCCATGACCTCGGTGTCGGGTGCCTCGAAGGCGACCCGGTGCATGACGTCCACGCCGGTCCCGTCGCCGAAGGGGGCGTGCCCGGTGGCGGCGTACACGATGGTGCAGCCGAGCGAGAAGACGTCGGAGGCGGCGTCGCAGCGGCCCTCGCGCAGGTACTCGGGTGCCATGTACGCGGCCGTGCCGACCCGGTTGCCGGTCGTGGTGATCGCGCTGCTGTCGGCCGCGCGGGAGATGCCGAAGTCGATGACGTGCGTACCCCGGGGGGACAGGATCACGTTGGACGGCTTGAGATCCCGGTGCACGACCCCGGCGGCGGCCAGCGCCGACAGGGCCTCCCCGAGGTCCGCGACCAGCCGCCACACCCCGGCCGGCTCCAGCAGCCCGCACTCGCGGACGGCCTCGGCGAGGTTGAGGCCGGGCAGGTACTCGGTGGCCATCCACAGCAGCGCGTCGTCGAATCCGGTGCCGAGGAGGTGCGGTGCGCGCGGTGTGCGCACCCGGCCGTGCACGGCGGCCTCGCGCTCGAAGCGCCGCCGGAAGTCCGGGCCTTCGGCGTACTCGGGCCGGATCACCTTCACGGCGGCGAGTCCCGGGGCGTCGTCGGCGCGCCGGGCCAGATAGACCCGGCCCATGCCGCCGCTGCCGAGCAGCCCGAGCGGGACGTAGGGTCCGATACGTCCGGGATCGGCGGGCAGCAATGGGGCCGCGCCCGCCTGCCGCAGCGCGTCACCGGCCGCCGGTATGTCTGTCACGGTCCCCCCGACCTGCCTTTTCTTTCCTCAACGTGCTCTCATGTCACGCCAGTTGACTGAGGAGAGGCTAGCGCCCCGCTGTCGGGGAGTGCCGGGATACCGGGGGAACGAGGCCCGCGCATACGTGAGCGCGGTCTCCGGCCCTCCCCCGAAAGGGCCGGAGACCGCGCGGTCCGCGCCGGATCAGGTGACCCGGGTGCCGTCGGGCCGGACGCCGGTGACGCGCGTGCCGTCGTGGTGGTAGCCGCCGGTCACCCGCGTGCCGTCCGGGGTGGAGAGATCCCGGTCGGCCGGCGCGGCCCGGTCGCGGTTGCCGTCCGTGACGACGGTCACCCGCGTGCCGTCCGGTGCGGTGCCCTCGCGCGAGTCCGGTACGGCCGCGGACGCGGACGCCGCGGAGCCGGCGACCAGTGCCCCGGCCGCGAGCAGCAGTGCGGCGGGCTTGATGATGTTCACGTCCATACCCCCAGGTGAACCTCGGTGGTGGTGCCGCCGAAGCGGCATGCGCCCACCCTGCCGGTCCGCCCCCCGCGCGGGTACCTGAGAAGTCTCAGGGTCACTTCCTGCCGGGCGGTGTGTACTCCTTGAGGTACTGCGCGATCCGGGCCGCGTAGTCGCGGTTCTTCGCGGGAACCCCGCCCGCGTCGTTCACCTTGTCGTACGACGTCCGGTAGGCGGCGGCGATCAGCACCCGGCGGTCACCCGGCAGACCGGCGTCCAGGCGGGGCGCGATCCAGCACAGGTAACGGGCCATCGCCGGGATGGACTCGGCGGGCGGGAAGGGGGGTTGGGGCATGGTGTCGGCGGGCGTGCCGTCGGCGTTCATCCAGTACCGCAGCACCCTGGGGGTCCAACGTGCGATGCCGTACTCGTCGTTGGCCGGATCGGACAGATCAGGATCGAAGTTGCTCTCCGCCTTCAGCATGGCGGCGATCAGAGCCGGGGTGACGTCCTCCTGCGCGCAGTCGTGCGCCGACTCGACGATCAGTACCCGGTAGGGGGCCGGGACGCCTTTGTCCGTACGGAGTTCGGCGGCGCCGTAGGCCGCGGGTGAGACGGTCGCCGGTGCGGAGGCGTCGCCGGTGGGGCCGTTGTCGTCCGAGGTCCAGTCGCTGATGCCGTAACCCAGCGCGGCCAGCGCGCCGGCGGCGAGCACGGCCGCCGTGATCGTCGTACGACGGAGGCGGCGCGCGAAGAACGGGCGGGGGGAGCGGGAGGTTCCGGCCGCCGTCTCCACACGGCGCAACAGGGGCTCGGCGGTGACGCGCTCGGCGTGTGTGCGGGTGAGGCAGTCGCGGATGATCTCCCGCCAGTCGTCGGGGAGTTCGGGGGACAGCCGCAGATCGTCGGTGCCACGAGCGTAGGCGGCGGCCGCGTCCCGGCGGGCCGTCGGGGTGCCGCCGGGCAGCGGGAAGGTGTCGGCGAGGACCAGGTGCGCGAGGACGCCGAAGGCCCAGACGTCGGCGGAGGGGCGGATCCGGCGGCCGCGTTCGCCGATCTCCGCCCACAGGAGTTCCGGCGGGGTGTAGTCGGGTGTGGAGAAGGCGGGGGTGTAGGCGTGGGTGCCCTCCAGCTCCGCGGCCATGTTGAAGTCGGCGAGCCGGGCCGAACCGTCCTCCATCAGCAGGACGTTGGCGGGCTTCAGATCGCCGTGCACCCAGTTCGCGCGGTGCAGCTGGGCCAGTCCCTCGCAGATCTGGGCGAGCAGGGCGGGGCCGGACGGCGGGCGGGGCCGGGTGGCCAGCAGGGCCGACAGGGAGGTCTGTGCCTTCTCCAGTACGAGAACGGTGGCGCCGTCCAACTCCGGGCGCTCGGGGTCGTCGACGACGAGGGTGTCGTACATCCGGATCAGACGGGGGCGTCTGAGCCTGCGGTACAACTGCACCTCGCGTTCCACGAGTTCCCGCAGATGGGTGAGTCGGCGGGGCGTCCCGGTGCCGGTGGGCAGGAACTTCAGGGCGGCCGTCGCGGGCTGCCCGTCCCGCCGCCGGCCCTCGTACACGCTTCCGAAGGCGCCCGTGGCGATCGGCTCGCGCACCTCCCAGCCGCCCACCCGGTAGCCCCGGGGGACCGGTACGGCGTACGGCTCGGTCACCGGGCCGCCCCGCCGGAACCCGTCAGCACCACCAGGTCCTCCTCGCGGACCAGGTCGAAGCGGAGCGCCAGGGAGACCAGGGACTCCTTCTTGCCGTTCAGCCGCGGGCCCGGGTCGGCCTCCTCCGGGCCGGGCTTCAGGCGCAGCTTCACCGCCAGGTAGTCGATGTTCCACTGCACCGAAGTGCGGGAGGCGGCCGCCCAGTTGGGGCGCAGCCGCTCGACCACCTGGTCCACGGTGGGCAGCGGGGCGTGCGGTTCGCCGCGCAGCCGGGGCTCGCACAGGGCGGCCAGGACCGCGAAGTACCGCGTGGTCCGGTCGACGGAGAAGGCGGGCGCGGTGGTCGTCCCCTCGATGTCGCCGTCGGCGCGCAGATAGTCGTGGCGCGGCGCCCACACGTCGATGGCGATCAGGTCGCCCGCGGCCGGCAGCACGATTCGCGAGAACTCGAAGGGGACCGGCGCCTCCAGGCGCCCCGGCCCGACCTTGATGTGTTCGCCCGCGCCCTCCGGGTTCTCCACGACGTACGTCTGGCGTCCGGACAGGTTGCTCAGTGCCCAGAAAGCGCCCTGCGCGGTGATCTCGCCGGCTCTTCGGGACACCCCCTCATGGGGGATCCGCACCGCGCAGGCGGCGCCGCGTCCGAAGGTCAGCCGCTCGCCCGGGGCGAGTCGCAGCTGCTGTGGTGCAGTCCGGTCCTCCGTGGTCGGCGGAGGTACCACGATGATGCTGTACACGGTCCGTCTCCCCGTCCCCGCGTGTCTACGAGCCAGGGTGGGTGACGCCCCGGGGCCGTGTCACGACGTGACACGGCCCCGGGGGAAGTATGGCGAGAAGGCGACGTGGCGATCCGCCGCCGATTGTGGTGAAGCAGCGCTCAGTTCGTACGGATGACGATGGACGAGCAGACCTTGTCGGCGAAGGTCTGGCGCTTGGCGTCCCAGGCCGGCCACAGCCAGCCGAGGTAGCACGCGAGGCTGTCCAGGAAGTGCGCGAGACGGCGGACGAAGGCCATGCCGACGCCGAGGGGCTGTCCGTCGCTCTCCCGCACCAGGCGGATGCCGAGCGCCTTCTTGCCGAGCGTCTGGCCGGTACGGCCCTCCATGATCAGCAGCCAGATCGCGATGCCGATGATGCCGAGGTAGCCGATGATCACCAGGGCCGCCGTCTTGTTGGCCGCTCCGACGCCCACGATGATGTACGGGACCACGAACACGAGCATGTCGACCAGGGTGCCGAGGAAGCGCTGGCCCCAGTTCGCGTACGGGGGCTGCGCGCCGTAGCCCGGCTGCTGCGGGTAGCCGTAGGCGGAGGCCGGGACCTGCGGCGCCTGCGGGTAGCCGTAGCCCGGCTGCTGGGGGTAGCCCTGCTGCGGCGGTACGCCCTGGGGGGCCTGCTGCGGGTATCCGTAACCGGGCTGCTGCTGCGGCGGCTGCTGGGGGTAGCCGTAACCGGGCTGCTGCTGGGGGTTCTGGGGGTTCTGCGGCTGCTCGTAAGGGTTGTTGGGCGAGCCGAAACTCATGATGATCCTCCGTGGGCCAAGCTGGGGACAATGCGGACTGCGCGGAGGAACGTCACGGTCTGAGCGGTTTGCCCCCCGAACATCAACCGCGATACTGCGCCAGACATCGTTCTAGGCGGGTGTGTTGTTGTCCAGCCTCATTCGGTATGCGTTGTGCAAGTGCAACCTCGCCGATCTTGAGCGGGCCAATCGTGGAACCCGGATTGGAACCGGGGCCGGGTCATCCGCGAGGATGGGGACATGACCGCCCAGATTCTCGATGGCAAGGCCACCGCAGCCGCGATCAAGTCCGATCTGACCGCCCGCGTGGCGGCGCTGAAGGAGAAGGGCGTCACGCCCGGCCTCGGCACGATCCTCGTCGGGAGCGACCCCGGCAGCCAGAAGTACGTCGCCGGCAAGCACCGGGACTGCGCGGAGGTCGGCATCGCCTCCATCCAGCGTGAACTGCCCGAGACGGCCACGCAGGAGGAGATCGAGGCGGTCGTCCGCGAGCTGAACGACGACCCGGAGTGCACCGGTTACATCGTCCAGCTGCCGCTGCCCAAGGGCATCGACGAGAACCGCATCCTCGAACTCATGGACCCGGACAAGGACGCGGACGGGCTGCACCCGATGAACCTCGGGCGGCTGGTCCTCAACGAGCCGGCGCCGCTGCCCTGCACGCCGAACGGTGTGCTGACGCTGTTGCGCCGGTACGGCGTCGAGATCAAGGGCGCGGAGGTGGTGGTCGTCGGCCGTGGCGTGACGATCGGCCGCTCGATGCCGCTGCTGCTCACCCGGCGCAGTGAGAACGCGACGGTGACCCAGTGCCACACCGGCACCCGTGACCTGTCCTCGCACCTCAAGCGTGCGGACATCATCGTCGCCGCCGCCGGTTCCGCCCACCTGATCCGTCCCGAGGACGTGAAGCCGGGCGCCGCCGTCCTCGACGTCGGCGTCTCCCGCAACGCCGAGGGCAGGATCGTCGGCGACGTCCACCCCGGCGTCGCCGAAGTCGCCGGCTTCATCTCCCCGAACCCCGGCGGCGTCGGCCCGATGACCCGCGCCCAGCTGCTCGTCAACGTGGTCGAGGCGGCGGAGCGCAGTGTCGGCTGAGGCACGGGGCCCCGAGAAGCGGGGCTCTCGGGAGGCGGGCGCGGAGTCGGCTGAGGCGGGCGGGTCGCGGACGGCGGGTGTGGATGCGGCCGAGGCGCAGGGGCACCGGGAGGCGGGTGTGGACGGCGTCGGGTCCCGGGAGCCGGTGGGCGAGGCGCCCGGGGCCGGGAAGCGGGCGGCCGCGGCGCGGGGCTCTCAGGAGCAGGATGTGGCGTCGGGCGCGTCCCGAAAGCCGGGTGTCAGGACGGCCGAGACGGAGGAGCTCCGGATGTCGGGTGGCACGGCCGCCGAGGTGGACGAGGTCCGTGAGTCCGGTGCCACGGTTGCCGCGGATGGCGCCGCCGGGAAATCGGGCGGTGCCGATGGCGAGTCGGACACCGCGTCGGATCCCGAGTCGCAGGCCGAAGTCGTCGTGCGGGACGCGATCAGCGCGCCCGATGTCGACGGGCGGCCGCGGCGGGCGACACGGCGGTTTCCGCTGTTCACCAGGGACACCGCGCGGCCCGAGGGCGGTGGCCGGGCCGCGCCGCGGGACGCTCCGGCGCCCGCCCGGCAGTGGCCGGTGCTCGCCGTGCTGGCCACGGTGGCGCTCGGGCTGCTGCTGACCGCCGTCGACCAGTTCCGCTACGGCACGCTGCTCATCGGCCTCGCCCTGCTCGCCGGTGCCGTGCTGCGCTGGCTGCTGCCGGACGTCGGCATGCTCGCCGTGCGCTCCCGCTTCACCGACATCGCCACCTACGGCGTGCTCGGTACCGCGATCGTCCTGCTGGCGATGATGGTGCAGCCGAACCCGTGGCTGGTGATCCCCTTCCTCAAGGACACCCTGCACTTCACAGTCAGCAGCAACTGACCCGGGGCAGGCGCGGGCGGTGCAGGGACGGCGGTCCGCCCCCACCCCCGATGAGGGACGGACCGCCGTCACGGCTCAGCCTCCCGTGGCGCGAACGGCCTGTTCAACGGCTGTCAGGTCGCTGTGGCACAGCCGTGACCGTTCCGGCACGGTGTGCGTGACCAGCCACAACCGCCCCCGGACCAGGAACCGATCAGGCCTCTGACGTCGTCACTTGCCTGGAAGCAGGTGAGGACGCCGTGGAGGTGGGCGATGAGTGGCTGGCAGGCGCTGCCCGACGATCTGCCGCCGGAGGTACGGCACTTCGTGGAGCAGCTCAGACAGCTCAAGGACCGCACGGGGCTCAGCCTGGTCGCGCTCGGCGCCCGCACCGCGTACAGCAAGTCCTCCTGGCACCGCTATCTCAACGCCACCCAGCCACCGCCCCGCCAGGCCGTCGCCGCCCTGTGCCGGATCGCGGGTCTCGACACCACCGACGCCGACCGCTTCGGTGTGCGCTGGGAACTGGCGGTCCAGGCCTGGCCCCGCCCGACGACGGCGCCCGCACCGACCGCCGGGGGCGAGGAGTACGAGGACGATCCGACCCTGCCGTGGTGGGACGAGCGCCCCGAAGAGGGCGGCCGCGGAATGAACCGCTTGTTGCTGTTCGCCGTACTTCTGCTTGTCCTCCTGCTGTTGGCCGGGGTGGCCGGTGCCGTGGCGTCCGGGTGAGCCGGGAACTCCCGTGACGGGCGTTATTACCGGTGTGTTCCTCCTGTGACGATGTATTGACAAGTTCGCGCATTTGACACAGAACCGTTCGACAGCGGAGCTAATGTGTCGAACTTGCCGACGCCCCCGTGCGTCTCCGCGCCGGGAGCTGAGATCCTTGGCGGACGCACTCCTGTGGGGGGCACGGGGGAGCGGGGAACAACCAGCACCGACCGGGGGGAAAGAGGGGGAGCAATGCCTCGCTGGAGGGCTTTGCCGGATGAACTGGATCCGCAGGTCAGGGAGTTCGCGAGCCAATTGCGGCGGCTCGTGGACCGCAGCGGCCTGAGCATCGCGGCCGTCGCCGACCGCACGGGTTACAGCAAGACGTCCTGGGAGCGGTATCTCAACGGCCGGCTGCTCGCGCCGAAGGGTGCGATCGTCGCCCTGGCCGAGGTCACCGGCACCAATCCCGTTCACCTGACGACGATGTGGGAGCTCGCCGAACGGGCCTGGAGCCGTTCGGAGATGCGCCACGACATGACCATGGAGGCCATCCGGATCTCCCAGGCGCGGGCCGCGCTCGGCGAGTTCGGGGCGCCGCCCGCCAACGTCAAGGGCAGCAAGACGGCCCGCAGGAGCAGCAGCGCGACGGCGACGCCGGGGGTGGCGGGACCCGCGGGAGTCGCCCCTACGGTGCCGCCGCAGCCGGCGGCGCCGGAAGCCGACGGCGTGGAGGCACGGCACGGCTCCTCGGGCGGGAACTCCTGGGGCGTGGCCGGATATCAGGGGCCCGCGCAGCCCTCTTCGGGGCGTACGGCCGCGGCGGCGCCCGTCTCCGCCGGCGGTCCGGGGTGGACGCCGGGGGCGCCCGGACCGTACGACGAGCCGCAGGACGCGCGGCCCGGGGACGGCTCCTCCGGTGGCGCCGGTGGGTCCGCCGGGTCCGGTGGCTCCGGTGGCGGGAAGCGGCGGCTGACGATGTTCCTCTCGGGGGTCGTCGGGGTGCTGGTCGTGGTCGCCGCCGTGTTCTTCCTGACCGACGGGGGCGGCGACAAGAAGAAGACGGGGGCCGACAAGTCTGCGTCGCCGTCCGCCAGCGCGTCCGTCTCGTTGCCCGCCGGGGTGAAGTGCAGTGGTGCGGGGTGCACCGGCAAGGACGCCGAGGCCATGGGGTGCAGTGGGAATCTCGTGACGACCGCCAAGACCGCGACGGTGGGGGCGACCGTGGTCGAGGTGCGGTACAGCGAGACCTGTGGCGCGGCCTGGGGGAGGGTCACCCAGGCCGGGCAGGGGGACAAGGTCGAGGTGACCGCGGGGAAGGCGACCGAGCAGAGCGGGAACATCACCGAGGCCGGGGACACGATCGCCTATACGCCGATGGTGGCGGTGAAGGACGCCGGTGAGGCGAAGGCCTGTGTGACGCTGGCTTCCGGGCAGTCGGGGTGCACCGACTGAGCGGGCGCCCGCACGCTCGGTAGGTAAATCTTCAGCGACCGTGCATGGGGTGCTGAATCGGGGGCACGCGAACCGTACCCCCACGGGAGTCCGGAAATCGGTACCCCCATACGGCGGCCGCCTTCGTCCCCCTCTCCCGGACGGGCGGCCGCCTCTTTTGTCGGTCGTTCGCGGGGCAGGCCGCGGGGTGGTTGTGGGGTGGGCCACACGGGGCCGGACGTCCGACATCCCGGATGCGCGATAGCCTGACCGCTGGATCTCTCTTGACGCCAAGAGATCGATCAAACGTCCGGGGCAGGGACGCCCCACCGCCAGCTGTCATACGGAGAACGCCATGACCCGCACTCCCGTGAACGTCACCGTCACCGGCGCGGCCGGCCAGATCGGTTACGCCCTGCTCTTCCGCATCGCCTCCGGCCAGCTGCTCGGCGCGGACGTGCCGGTCAAGCTTCGCCTCCTGGAGATCACCCCCGCGCTGAAGGCCGCCGAGGGCACCGCGATGGAGCTCGACGACTCCGCCTTCCCGCTGCTCCAGGGCATCGACATCACGGACGACCCGAACGTCGCCTTCGACGGCACCAACGTCGGTCTGCTCGTCGGCGCCCGCCCCCGCACCAAGGGCATGGAGCGCGGCGACCTCCTGGAGGCCAACGGCGGCATCTTCAAGCCGCAGGGCAAGGCCATCAACGACCACGCCGCGGACGACGTGAAGATCCTGGTCGTCGGCAACCCGGCCAACACCAACGCGCTGATCGCCCAGGCCGCCGCCCCGGACGTACCGGCCGAGCGCTTCACCGCGATGACCCGCCTCGACCACAACCGCGCGCTGACCCAGCTCGCGAAGAAGACGGGCACCACGGTCGCCGACATCAAGCGTCTGACCATCTGGGGCAACCACTCCGCCACCCAGTACCCGGACATCTTCCACGCCACGGTGGCCGGCAAGAACGCCGCCGAGACCGTCAACGACGAGAAGTGGCTGGCCGAGGACTTCATCCCGACCGTCGCCAAGCGCGGCGCGGCCATCATCGAGGCCCGTGGCGCCTCGTCGGCCGCCTCCGCCGCCAACGCCGCCATCGACCACGTCCACACCTGGGTCAACGGCACCGCGGACGGCGACTGGACCTCCATGGGCATCCCGTCGGACGGTTCCTACGGTGTCCCGGAGGGCCTGATCTCGTCCTTCCCCGTCACCACCAAGGACGGCGCCTACGAGATCGTCCAGGGCCTGGAGATCAACGAGTTCTCCCGCGCCCGCATCGACGCCTCCGTGAAGGAGCTGGCGGAGGAGCGCGAGGCGGTGCGCGCGCTCGGTCTCATCTGAGTCTTCTCGACGGCTCTGTCACGAGCCTGCACGGGCCCTGTTCCGGTTCCTTCCGGAACAGGGCCCGTGGCCGTTTTTCGCCCTACGGTCGACGCAGTACCCGGTGGGGTGATGCGGGGGTTCGAGATGAACGGCTGGAACGGTTACAGCTCCGGTTCCGGAGCGGAACACGAACCGAGCGAGGAGAGTGGCCGGGCGGCCTGGAGCTCGGGGGAGACGGGGACCGCCCCGCCGTGGGCGTCCGCCCAGACGCAGACCTCGTTCGCGCCTCCCTGGGCGACGGCCGGGACACCGGCTTCTGCCGCCCCTCCCTGGCCACCGGTGGCGCCGGCTCCCGCGGGTCCCCCGCACGCGCCCCACCGGGTCCGACGGGTGCTCGCCGCCCTCGCGGTGGCCGTCCTGGTCGGGGTCTCGGTCGGGGTCGGTGTCTGGTGGCTCATCCGCGACACCTCCCTCGGATCCGGTTCCGGCAGGGGCGCCGGTCCGGCCCCGGGCGTCACGGCCACGCCGTCCCCGTCGGCTTCCGTCTCCACCGCCTCGGGGTACCGCCGTCTCCAGGATCCCGCCGGCTACACCGTCGACGTTCCCCGGGGCTGGACCCGCACCGAGAAGCAGGGGGAATCGGCTCCGGTCGTCGTCTACGACGCCCCCGCCGACGGCCGCCGGCTCCAGGTCTTCCGGGTCGCGGAGGACACCCCGGCCCAGTCCCTCGGCCTGGCCGAGAACGACCCCGGCTACGGCTTCTCACGTCGGCCCGGCTATCAGGTCATCGACCGGGCCTCGGGCACCACTTGGGCCGAGCTCGCCTATCGCTACGACGACACGGACCTCGGCGCCCGCCAGGTCGTGGACCACCGTTTCCGGGCCGCCGACGGGAGGCTGTACGCGATCCGCGCCGCCGGCCCCGCCGACCTCGCGCCCGCCCTGGTGCGCGAGCCGCTCACCAGGGCGCTGGCCTCCTTCTGCCCGGCGGACACGGAGTGCGGCGTGGGGGCGGAGTGAGCTCTCGGGTCCGCCGTGACCCGCGGTCAGCCGGGCAGCCGCTTCTCGAACCAGTAGTCGCCGTAGACGTGATCCACGTACGGCGGGATCTCCGTGTAGCCGCACGCCCGGTACATCGTCCGCGCCTCGGTGAGCGAGGCATGCGTGTCGAGCCGCAGGACGGCCAGGCGGCGGGTGACGGCCTCCGTCTCCAGGGCCGCCAGGATCCGCCGGGCGAGGCCGAGACGGCGGGCGTCCGGGTGCACCCACACATGGCGGATCTCGCCGACACGCGGCTCCAGCCGGCGCAGCGCGCCGCAGCCCACGGGGCGGCCCTCCTCGTACGCCACGAAGAACGCGCCCGCGTTCCCGGAGACCTCCTCGGGGCGCACCAGGTCGGACTTGTCGAAGCCCTCCGGGAAGCGGGCGTCGATGTCGGCGGCGTAGGCGTCGAGGCAGGCGCGGGCGTCGGGGGCGGCGCCGTCGACCGGGGCCACGGTGATGCCGGCCAGGCGCAGCAGGCGCTGGGCGGTGCTCATCGCCTCGGTGAGCCGGTCGCGCTGGGGCCCGGTGAGTCCGTCGAGCAGACCGGCCGCGAGGGCGTCGGCCCGGCGGTTCTGCTCGTCGAGTTCGATTCTTCCGGCGCGGGTCAGCTCGACCATGCGCAGTCGGCTGTCGCCGGGGTGGACGCTGACCCGGACCATGCCCTGCGCCTGCAGGGTCTTCGCCATCCGGCTCAGATATCCGGCGTCCAGACCGAGCCGGGTCCTGAGCTCGCGCAGCGAGACCCCGTCGCCGATCTCGAACAGCAGCCGCGCCTCGCCGAGCGGGCGGTCCTGGCCGAGGTAGTGGTCGTCCAGGGCGCCGATACGGCGGGTGAAGTAGCGGTTGAACCGGCGGAACTCCGCCACGTGCACTGTCGACACCGGGTCCATAATCTTTGACTTTAGTCAAATGAATCTGCCGCTGTCCACAGGTCCGCATTCCGGTTCGCCGACCCCACCCGCACCTCTATGCTGATTGGTTGTCAACAACAGCACTGAGCAAGGCCTTTGCACGCATCGGGGGAAGTGGCGTGAGTACTGCGTTCGTGCCTCAGCAACCGCAGCCGACATCGGGCGGCGCACCACCTTCGTCGGCACCACCTGGGCCGGCCACAC
Organism: Streptomyces doebereineriae; assembly: GCF_031845645.1. Lineage (NCBI taxonomy): Bacteria > Bacillati > Actinomycetota > Actinomycetes > Kitasatosporales > Streptomycetaceae > Streptomyces > Streptomyces doebereineriae. The sequence continues at coordinate 142,055 of NZ_JAVREZ010000020.1, read as the reverse complement.
CACCGCACGCCAGTGAGGCGACCCGGCTGCTGTGCGCGGGCACCTACCTGGATTCCGGTTACCGGGACCGGGTCATCGAGCAGCTGCACCTGAACGAACAGCGGATCGTGGCGCCCTCGCTCGGCCTCGACGCGGCCCGGGTGCTCGCGCACGCGCTGCGGGCCCGGCGCCAGGAGCTCCTGTGGGCCGGGCTGATCCTGGGCCTGTGGGTGATCGGGCTGCCGCTGACCGGTGGGCTGCTGTTCGTGTTCCTCGGTCCCAGCCTGATGCTCGCGGCTGCCTCATGGATCCGGGGCAAGAGCGCGAACCCGCCGTTGTACCGGCGGGTGCCGGCCTTCTTCGTGCGCTGGTGGGGGCGGCTCGTCTTCGCCATGTTCCTGATCCTGGCCCTCGTCGTCGCGTTCGGCGGAGGCGACGACGACTCGTCGTCCTACGGTGACTCGGGGTCCTTCGGCGACTCGTACGGCTACGGCGACTCGTACGGCTCCTACGGCGACTCGACCGGCCCCTCCGATCTGCTGTTCCCCGACTTCGACCGGGTCAGCGGGCTCATCGGGCCCCTGCAGGCCTGGCTGGTGATCGTCGTCTTCGCGCTGATCGCGGGGTGCGTGGCCGCGCAGCGCGGACAGTTCGCCCGGGCGATGGGCGCCGAGCTGTCCCCGCAGCGCTTCCCGGACGCGGCCGGCGACCCCGCCGAGCGGGCCGAGGGGCAGCGGTTCCAGCGGCTGAAGCAGCGCATCCGGGTCGAGCAGCACGCGCCGCTGGTCATGTACCACGAGAAGCGTCCCTTCTGCGGGGCCGGGGCCGCCTACGAGACCTGGGTGCTCGCCGTCGAGCTGCGGCCGGACGAGATGAAGAAGGAACAGCTGCCGCTGAACAACCGCGCGGTCCTGGAGAAGATCCGCCCGCTGCTCGAACAGCTGCGGCTGCCCTCCGAGTTCGCCGGACACACGGTCCGCGACCGGCTGCGCTGGCTGGAGATCGACGAGTGCGTGTTCCTGCCCGCGGAGGGGCTGCGCCGCCGCGAGGAGGCGCCGTACCACCCGCAGGCCTTCGAGGACCACCGGGCGCGTGCGGTCGAGGAGGGCGCCGAGAAGCGGCGCCACTTCCTGCGGATCCGGGTCGGCGGCTGGGAGGAGGAGCTGGTCGTCACGGTCTTCGTGCGGGTCCACACCCAGGGCCGGATGCTCATGCTGGAGATCGCCCCGCATGTGCTGCTTCCGGTGCGCGAGGACTTCAAGGACGCCGACCGCACGGCCCACACCTACCGGCACAACAACGTGGTCGGGAAGGCGGCCTGGGCGGTGGCCCGGGTGCCGGGCTCCGCGGCCCGCTCCCTCGTCACCCTGGGCAGGGGCGTGGGGTACGCGTGGAAGCTGCTGACCGGCGGCCACGCGGGCGCGCTGCCCGACGGTCCGGCGCTGTCGGTGCGGGAGCTGGGCTCGGTGGACGAGGGGTCCCGTTTCCAGGAGATGGACGCCTCCCGCTACCTCAGGAGCGTGCAGGACCGGGTCGCGCACGGCGTGCTGACCGCGCTGGCCGAATCCGGTTACCAGACCGGAGAGTTCGTCCAGAAGATCGTGAACATCAGCAGCGGCGGCGTGAACGTCGAGGGCGGTGTCCACGGCAGCACCTTCGCGGTGGGCAAGAACGCCACCGCCTCCTCCGCCAACGGTGGCGCGGGGTCTGCGCCACAGAAGGGAACCAGCGGCAATGACAACGGATGAGCCGGGCGTCAGCATCAGCGGCGGCGTCCACGGCAGCACCTTCGCCATCGGCAGCCACGCGCACGCCGAGAGCCACCACGGTACGGCGCCCCAGCGGGACGAGACCGCCGAGGCGCTCCTGACCGCCGTACGGGAACTCCGCGAGGACCTCACGCGACTCAGGGCCACCGACGAGACGGCGGCGCTGGACACCGCGCTGGCCGAGGCGGAGGAGGAGATCGTCACGACGGGGCAGGCGGGGCCGACCCGCCGGGAACGTCTGCGGGCGCTGCTGGACGACTCGCAGGCGCTGGTCGGTCTGGTCGCCTCGGCGGGGGCCGTGGCGGGGCTGCTGGGGTTGTGACAGGGCACGGTGCGGTAAGTGCCGGTCTACGGGGGACGCGGTGAAGGGGAAGGGGACGCCATGAGCGGGGGCGTGCGGTACTGGAACGAGGAGACGCAGCGGTGGGAGGACGGGGACGGCAGTGGGACCGCGACCGGTCCGGTCACTCCGCCGCCACCGGCCCGGCCGGGCGCTGTGCCGACGTGGCCGCCGGGAGTGCCCGGCGCCGCGGACGGAGCATCGGACGGCGCGCCGCCGGCTGACGGGACCGCCACGCCCGCGGCCGGGCCGGTCGCGCCCGTGTGGCCGCCGGCGGCCGGGTCGGCCGGGGCGGAGGCAGCCCCCGACAAGACCGTGGACGCGGCTGCCGGGTCAGGCTCCACGGAACCGTCCGCGGAGGCCGCCCCCGTCCTGCCGCCCCCGCCCTCCCCTCCCGCCGGCTGGCCCGGAACCGGAGGCGGCAGCACCTGGCACGGACCCGGCGCCCCCGACGGCGGCTGGTCCTCCGTCGAGCAGCTCGGTGGCGGATCCGCGCCGTCGGCCGAGTGGTCGGGGACTTCCTGGTCGACCGCCGCACAGACCGCCGCACCGACCGCCGCTCAGACGGCCGTCACCGCGCCTCCCACCCGGACGAACCGTCGGCTCCTCTGGTCCGTGCTCGGCGGGGTCGCCGCCGTCGGGGTCGCCGTGACCCTGATGCTGACGCTGGTCGGCGGCGGGGACGAGGACGACAAGGCCGGTGACCCGAGCCCGGCGCCCACGGGAGTCGTCTCGCAGCAGAGCGGCCCCTACGAGTCGCCGACCCCCTCGCCGACCGAGGACACGGCGTCCCCGCTCGCCTCGGCGCCCGAACTCCCCGCCGGGTACGAGCTGTACGAGGACGAGGAGGGCTTCCGTATCGCACGGCCCGCGGGCTGGTCGCGCACCACCGTGACGTCCAAGTACGGCATCGACGTGGTCAACTACCGCAGCGCGGACGGCGAACGCCGACTCCAGGTGTACCAGGTGGCGGAGGAGTCCCCGGAGGCGTCCTTCGAGCTCTACCTCTCCGCCGAGACCACCAAGCCGGACGGCTTCGAGCAGCTGGACCTCCAGCCCGTCGAGGAGGACGGGTTCACGGGCGAGCGTCTGGAGTACCGGGCCGACTCCCTCAGCGGTGAGCCGGACGTGGGCCCCTGGCACGTCTACGACGAGCGGTTCGTCGCCCAGGACGGCCTCATCTACGCGATCGCCGCGTACGGCCTGGAGAACGACGGCAGCGAGGACGAACTGGAACTCCTGACCACCGCCCTCTCCGGCTTCTGCGCGCCCTACTCCTGCGACGCGGCGTCGATCGACTGAACCGGCGTCCGGCCGTACCCGCCGCCGTGCCTTTTGTCCTGCTTTGCCCTCATGTTCAGTGAGCCAGCCCACTTTCGGCCACCGATTGCGCATGCAATCGAGGCGCGGGGGCAGGCGACGACGGTCCCCGTGAGTGACACGTATGTGACGCAGGGGAACTGAACAGGAACGGAAGGCAACACCGATCATGGCCGGACAGCAGGCGCGGCAGGAGCCGCAGACCATCCACGCGGGCGGCGAGTGGCGCGCAGCCGTCTCCGGAGCCACCCGCGAGATCATCGACCCTGCCGACGCGCGGCCGTTCGCCGTGGTCGCCGAGGGGGACGAGAAGGACACCGACCTGGCGGTCGCCGCCGCCCGCCAGGCCTTCGACTCAGGACAAGGCCCCTGGCCGCTGACCCCCGTCGTTGAACGCGCCGCACTTCTGCGCCGCGTCGCCGATCTTCTCGTACGCGACCGCGAAGAGCTCGGCCTCCTGGAGAGCCGTGACGCGGGCAAGACCGTGGAGGAGGGCCGGGTCGACATCGACTGTGTCGCCGACGCCTTCCGTTACTTCGCCGACCTGGTCGCGGGCGAGGCGCCCGGCCGGGTCGTCGACGCCGGCTCGACCGACATCCACAGCGTCGTCGTACACGAACCCGTCGGCGTGTGCGCGCTGATCACGCCCTGGAACTACCCTCTTCTCCAGGCCAGTTGGAAGATCGCTCCCGCGCTCGCGGCCGGCAACACCTTCGTGGTCAAGCCGAGCGAGATCACCCCGATGACGACGATCGCGCTCATCGAGCTGATGGTCGAGGCCGGTCTGCCGGAAGGTGTGGCCAACATCGTCACCGGGCCCGGCCACACGGTCGGCGCCCGGCTCGCCGAGCACCCCGACGTCGACCTCGTCTCCTTCACCGGTGGCCTGGTCAGCGGCACGAAGGTCGCGCAGGCGGCGGCCGTCTCGGTGAAGAAGGTCGCCCTCGAACTCGGCGGCAAGAACCCCAACGTCGTCTTCGCCGACGCCTGCGCCACCCCCCAGGGCTTCGACACCGCCGTCGACCAGGCCCTCAACGCCGCCTTCATCCACAGCGGCCAGGTCTGCTCCGCTGGTGGCCGCCTCATCGTCGAGGAGTCCGTCCGGGACCGCTTCGTCGCCGAACTCGCCCGCCGGGCCTCGAAGATCCGCCTCGGCCGCGGCACCGAGGACGGTGTCGAGTGCGGGCCGCTGGTCTCCGAGCAGCAGCGCGCCAAGGTCGAGTCGTACGTCGCCTCCGCGCTCGCCGAGGGCGCGGTGCTGCGCTCCGGCGGACAGCGCCCCGAGCCGTCGGCCGAGCGTCCCGCCGACGGCTACTTCTACGAGCCGACCGTCCTCGACCGCTGCCACCGCGAGATGCGGGTCGTGCGGGAGGAGGTCTTCGGACCGGTCCTCACCGTCGAGACCTTCCGCACCGAGGACGAGGCGATCGCCCTCGCCAACGACACCGAGTACGGCCTCGCCGGCGCCGTCTGGACCACCGACGCCGGACGTGCCCGCAGGGTCGCCGGCCGTCTCCGCCACGGGACCGTCTGGATCAACGACTTCCACCCCTACCTCCCGCAGGCGGAGTGGGGCGGCTTCGGAAAGAGCGGAGTGGGCCGCGAGCTCGGCCCCGCCGGACTCGCCGAGTACCGCGAGAGCAAGCACGTCTACCAGAACCTCGCGCCGAAGCCGGTCCGCTGGTTCGCCGGCTGAGACCACTCGCCCCCCTCTCCTCTCAAGACTTCCCTGGAGTACCCCCATGTCCGACCCCAAACAGGAGTACGACTACGTCGTCATCGGCGGCGGAACGGCAGGTTCCGTCATAGCGTCCCGTCTCACCGAGAACCCCGACGTCACCGTCGCCGTCATCGAGGGCGGCCCGAGCGATGTCGGCAGAGACGACGTCCTCACCCTGCGGCGCTGGATGGGCCTGCTCGGCGGCGAACTCGACTACGACTACCCCACCACCGAACAGCCGCGCGGCAACTCCCACATCCGGCACAGCCGCGCCCGGGTCCTCGGCGGCTGCTCCTCCCACAACACCCTGATCGCCTTCAAGCCGCTGCCCTCCGACTGGGACGAGTGGGAGCAGGCGGGCGCCAAGGGCTGGGGCGCGGTGCCGATGGAGGCGTACTACGCCCGGCTGAAGAACAACATCGTCCCGGTCGACGAGAAGGACCGGAACGCCATCGCCCGTGACTTCGTCGACGCGGCCCAGAAGGCGCTGGACGTGCCCCGCGTCGAGGGCTTCAACAAGAAGCCGTTCGACGACGGGGTCGGCTTCTTCGACCTGGCCTACCACCCGGAGAACAACAAGCGCTCGTCGGCGTCGGTGGCGTATCTGCACCCGGTGATGGACGAGCGGCCCAACCTCCGCCTCCTCCTGGAGACCTGGGCGTACAAGCTGGAGCTGGACGGCACGCGTGCGGAAGGCGTGCACGTGCGGACGAAGGACGGCGAGGAGACCCTGATCAGGGCCCGCCGCGAAGTCCTCCTGTGCGCCGGCGCCGTCGACTCGCCGCGTCTGCTGCTCCACTCCGGCATCGGCCCCCGTGCGGACCTCGAAGCGCTCGGCATCCCGGTCGCGCACGACCTGCCGGGCGTCGGCGAGAACCTCCTCGACCACCCCGAGTCGGTGATCGTCTGGGAGACGAACGGACCGATCCCCGAGAACTCCGCGATGGACTCCGACGCGGGCCTGTTCGTGCGCCGCGACCCCGAACACGCGGGCCCCGACCTGATGTTCCACTTCTACCAGGTCCCCTTCACGGACAACCCGGAACGTCTCGGTTATGAACGCCCGGCGTACGGGGTCTCGATGACCCCGAACATCCCCAAGCCGAAGAGCCGCGGCCGCCTGTACCTCACGAGCGCCGACCCGGAGGTGAAGCCCGCCCTCGACTTCCGCTACTTCACCGACGAGGACGACTACGACGGCCGCACCCTCGTCGACGGGATCAAAATCGCCCGCGAGATCGCGCGGGCCGAACCGCTCGCCGGCTGGCTGAAGCGGGAGGTGTGCCCCGGCCCCGACGTCACCGGTGACGAGGAGCTGAGCGAGTACGCCCGCAAGGTCGCGCACACCGTGTACCACCCGGCGGGCACCTGCCGTATGGGTGCCACCGACGACGAACTGGCCGTGGTGGACCCCGAGTTGAGGATCCGGGGCCTGGACGGCATCCGCATCGCCGACGCGTCCGTGTTCCCGACCATGACCGCCGTGAACCCGATGATCGGGGTGCTCATGGTCGGCGAGAAAGCCGTAGACCTGCTGGGAGGTGGTGCGTGATGAGTACGACCGCGACCATGGAGAATCCGCCGACGACGGACCAGGCCGTGTTCTCCGTCGACGGCCTGTGGAAGGTGTTCGGCCCCAAGGCGGACCGCGTTCCCGAGGACGCCGAACTGTCCGCCCTCGACCCTGTCGATCTGCGCGCGCAGACGGGCTGCACTGCGGCCGTCCGCAACGTGAGCTTCGACGTCCGCAAGGGCGAGGTCTTCGTCGTCATGGGCCTGTCCGGCTCCGGCAAGTCCACGCTGGTGCGCTGTCTGACCCGGCTCATCGAGCCGACCGCCGGCACGATCTGCATAGACGGCGAGGACGTCCGCGCGATGGACAAGTCCCGGCTGCGCGAACTGCGCCGCCACCGCGCCGCGATGGTCTTCCAGCACTTCGGCCTCCTGCCGCACCGCACGGTCCTCGACAACGTGGCGTACGGCCTGGAGATCCAGGGCATGGGGAAGGCCGAGCGCCGGGCGCGGGCCGCCGAGGTCGTCGCCAAGGTCGGCCTGGAGGGCATGGAACAGCGCAGGCCCGCCCAGCTGTCCGGCGGCCAGCAGCAACGCGTCGGCCTGGCCCGGGCGCTGGCGGTGGACCCACAGGTCCTCCTCTTCGACGAGCCGTTCAGCGCGCTCGATCCGCTGATCCGGCGGGACATGCAGGAGGAGGTCGTCCGCCTGCACCGTGAGGAGGGCCGCACGATGGTCTTCATCACCCACGACCTGAGCGAGGCCCTCAAACTCGGCGACCGCATCGCCCTGATGCGCGACGGCAAGGTCGTCCAGCTGGGCACCCCGGAGGAGATCGTCGGCTCCCCGGCCGACGGCTATGTCCGCGAGTTCGTCCGGGACGTGCCCCGCGAACAGGTCATGACGGTCCGCAGGGCCATGAAGCCCGGCGACTGCGCGGGCCCCACCCACCCGGGCGCACTGGCCCCGGACTCCGTCGTCGCCGACGCGATCAAGGTCGTCGCCGGCAGCGGCAGGCCGGCGTGCGTCGTGGAGAACGGACGGTGCCTCGGCGTAGTCGACCACGAACGCCTGCTCGGTGTCGTCGCCGGAACGGAGCTCGGCAAGGGCGCCGCCGGAACGGAGCTCCGCAAGGAGGCCGTCTGATGGCAACCGTCACCGCGTCCACGCCCCGCGCCCTGCCCACCGGTCTGCTCAGGCACCGGGCGGTCCACAAGCTGCTGCTCATCGCCCTCGCCGCTGCGGTCCTCGTGCCGCTCGCCAACGCCCGCTGGGCCAGCGGCAGCTGGCCGAGCGCCCTCACCGTCGACCTCACGAGCCCGCTCTCCAAGGCGAGCGACTGGATCATCGACAACCGCGACAGCCACCCGCTGTTCCTCTACTTCTTCGGCTACGTCAGCAACGCGGTCGTGATCTCCGTACGCGCCGTGTATCTCGTCCTGCTCGGCGCGGGCTGGGCCGGCGTCACCGCGCTCGGCGCCCTCGTGGCCTGGCGGGTCGCCGGCGTCAGGCTCGCCGTGGGCACGACGGCGGCGTTCCTCGCCTGCGGTCTGCTCGGCATGTGGGTCCCCACCATGCAGACCCTCGCCCTGATGGTCGTCGCCGTCCTCGCCTCGGTCGTCGTCGGTGTCCTGCTGGGCCTCGCCGCCGGGCTGTCCCGCCGTATGGACAAGATCCTGCGTCCGGTCCTGGACACCATGCAGGTGATGCCCGCCTACGCCTACCTCCTCCCGGTGGTCCTGGTCTTCGGCATGGGCGTGCCCGCCGCCGTCCTCGCGACCGTCGTCTACGCCGCCCCGCCCATGGCCCGCCTCACCGCGCTCGGCCTTCAGGGCGCGGACAAGGAGGTCCTGGAGGCGGTCGAGTCGCTCGGCACCACCGCCCGCCAGCGGCTGCTGACCGCCCGTATCCCGCTGGCCCGCAAGGAACTCCTCCTCGGCCTCAACCAGACGATCATGATGGCGCTGTCGATGGCCGTCATCGCGTCCGTGATCGGCGCCGCCGGCCTCGGTGACCGCGTCTACCAGGCGCTGGCCTCGGTCGACGTGGGCGCGGCGCTCGCGGCCGGCATCCCGATCGTGCTGCTCGCCGTTGTCCTCGACCGGGTGACGGGCGCGGCGGGCGACGGCACCGAGCCACGAGGGCGCGCGGGATGGGCGTACGCCCTTGCCGGAGCCGTCGTCGTGGCGGTGGCCGGACGTCTGCTGGGCCGTCTCGACTGGCCGGACGCCTGGACCCTGAACATCGCCGAGCCGGTCAACCGGGCCGTCGACTGGATGACGGGCCACCTCTACTCCGGTGTCCCCGTCGTCGGCGGCACCGCCGACTGGGCCGGCCACTTCACCACCTGGGTCCTCGACCCGGTCCGCGACGGGCTCCAGGGGCTGCCCTGGTGGTCCGTGCTGCTCATCGTCGCCACTCTGGCCTGGCTGATCGGCACCTGGCGCACCGCGCTCACCGCGGTCCTCGCCATGGCCGCGATCGGCGTCCTCGGTGTGTGGACACCCGCGCTGGACACGTTGTCGCAGGTCCTCGCGGCCGTCGCCGTCACCCTCGTCCTGGGCTTCGCGACGGCCGTCGCGGCGGCCCGCAGCGACCGCGTCGAGCGGCTGCTGCGGCCCGTCCTGGACGTCTTCCAGACCATGCCGCAGTTCGTGTACCTGATCCCGGTCGTCGCGCTGTTCGGCGTGGGCCGCGCGCCCGCCGCGGCGGCGGCCGTCGTCTACGCGCTGCCCGCAGTCGTCCGCATCACCACGCAGGGCCTGCGCCAGGTCGACCCGGCCGCGATGGAGTCCTCGAGGTCGCTCGGCGCGACCAGCTGGCAGCAGCTGCGGCAGGTCCAACTCCCGCTGGCCCGGCCCGCGTTGCTGCTCGCCGTCAACCAGGGCGTGGTGCTCGTCCTCGCCGTCGTCGTCATCGGCGGCCTGGTCGGCGGAGGCGCGCTCGGCTACGACACCGTCTTCGGCCTGGCCCAGGGCGACCTGGCGACCGGCCTGGTCGCGGGCGCAGCCATCGTCTGCCTCGGCCTGATGCTCGACCGGGTGACCCAGCCGACCGAACGCCGCACGGGGAAGGGAGCCTGACATGCGAGTACGTGCGATCGCGGTGGGCGGCGCCCTTGTGCTGCTCACCGGCTGCGGTGCCGCCGACATGACCAAGCAGGCCTCGCCCTTCGCCAACGCGCAGGGTGCCAAGTCGGTGACCCTGTCCGTCCAGTCCTGGGTCGGCGCGCAGGCCAACGTGGCCGTGGCCCAGTACCTCCTCGAGCACAGGCTCGGCTACCGCGTCGACACCGTCCAGGTCGACGAGGTCCCCGCCTGGGACGCGCTCAGCCAGGGCCGGGTCGACGCCATCATGGAGGACTGGGGCCACCCCGAGCAGGAACAGCGGTACGTCAAGGACAAGAAGACGATCACGCCGGGCGGCGGGCTCGGTGTGACCGGGCACATCGGCTGGTACGTCCCGACGTACTTCGCCAAACAGCACCCGGACGTCACCAACTGGAAGAACCTCAACAAGTACGCCTCGCAACTGCGCACCGCGGAGAGCGGCGGCAAGGGCCAGCTGATGGACGGCTCCCCGTCCTATGTCACCAACGACAAGGCGCTGGTGAAGAACCTGGACCTGGACTACCAGGTGGTGTTCGCCGGTTCGGAGGCCGCGCAGATCACCCAGATGAGGCAGTTCGCCAAGGAGAAGAAGCCCTTCCTGACCTACTGGTACGCCCCCCAGTGGCTGTTCGAGAAGGTCCCCATGACCGAGGTGAAGCTGCCCGCCTACAAGGAGGGCTGCGACGCGGACCCGGCGAAGATCACCTGCGCCTATCCGCACACCCCGCTCCAGAAGTACCTCAACACGGACTTCGCCAAGTCCGGCGGCAAGGCGGCGGCCCTGCTGAAGAGGTTCAAGTGGACGACCGAGGACCAGAACGAGGTCTCCCTGATGATCGCCGACCAGAAGCTGACGCCGGAGGAGGCGGCGAAGAAGTGGGTGGACAGCCACGCGTCGACGTGGAAGGCGTGGCTGTCCTGAACAGCCCTATCGCTGGAGGCGGTCGGCGCTCTCCCGCAGCTGTCGGGCCATCCTCCGCTGCAGCCCCGGTCCGAACGTGACGCGAGTGGCCCCGAGTTCACCGAGTTCGGTGGGCGAGGGGCCCTCGCCGTCCAGTCGGGCGAACATGTTGACCGGCCCCTGGATACCGGACCTCAGCAGGGGGAGCACGCTCACTGGGGCGCCGATCGGATAGACGCAGTCGGCGCCCGCGGCGACGTACAACGCGGCTCGCTCGATGGCCCGTTCGGGATCGCCGTCGCCGTACGAGAAAACGTCCACGCGGGCGTTGACGAACAGCTGGTCACCGGCCGCGTACCGCACCTCTGCGAGCCACTCGGCGTGCTCGCGCGAGTCCTTGAGGACACCCTGGCGGGAGTCCTCGAGGTTGCAGCCCACGGCACCCGCCGCCAGCAGCCGTTCCACCAGCTCCTTCGGCGCCAGCCCGTACCCGCCCTCGACGTCCGCCGACACGGGGATGTCCACTGCCCCGCAGATGCGCGCCACCGCGGCGAACATCTCGTCGGCCGGTGTGGACCCGTCCTCGTGTCCGAGCGCGGCCGCGATCCCCGCGCTGGGCGTGGCGAGCGCCGGGAACCCGGCCTCCTCGCACACCTGGGCGCTGATGGCGTCCCAGGGGCCGGGCAGCACCAGCGGATCGCCCGGGAGGCGGCTGCGGTGCAGGGCGCGAAAGACCTCCACCTTCCTCACGGCCGGTAACCCCCCGGCGGGATCCGGCGACCGACCATCACCCGGTTCCAGTTGTTGATGGCGACGACCAGACCGAGGAGATGGGCGAGTTGCCCGTCGTCGAACTGCTTGGCGGCAGCGGCCCACACGTCGTCCGGCACGAACCGGTCCGTCAGGACGGTCACCGCCTCCGTCAGCGCGAGCGCGGCCCGCTCCCGCTCGTCGTAGACGCCCTCCGCCTCCTCCCAGGCGGCGAGCAGATCGAGCTGCTTCTCGCTCACCCCGTGCTCGCGGGCGATCCCGAGATGCATGTCCAGGCAGAAAGCGCAGTGGTTGAGCTGCGAGGCCCGGATGACGACGAGTTCGGCGAGGGCGGGGTCGCCGAGCCCTCGTTTCGCGGCGGCGCTGAGCGCGGACAGGGCCCGGCCGACCTCGCGGTCGAGGACCTCCGTACGGCTCACTGGTGCTTCCCCGCCTCGTAGTGGCCCGGGACCATACGGCAGGTCACACCGAACCGGTTCCACGCGTTGATCACCGTGATCGCGGCGATCAGCTGGGCCAGCTCGGCCTCCTCGAAGTGCTTGGCCGCCTGGTCGTACACCTCGTCCGGCACGAACCCGTCGGTGAGGACCGTGACCGAGTCGGTCAGTTCGAGGGCCGCGGCCTCCTTCTCCGTGTAGAAGTGCCGCGACTCCTCCCACGCGCCGAGCTGGATGATCCGCTCGACACTCTCACCGGCCGCGAGGGCGTCCTTGGAGTGCATGTCGAGGCAGAACGCGCAGTGGTTGAGCTGCGACGCGCGGATCTTCACCAGCTCCAGCAGCCGGGGGTCGAGGCCACGCCGGGCGGCCGTGTCGAGACGGAGCATCGCCTTGTAGACCTCGGGGGCATGCTGGGCCCAGGACAGACGTGGTGTGTGCTCGGGGCTGTACCGGACGGCTTCCTCTGTGGTCATGCCTCGACCCTAGGAGCCAGGCAGCCCAGGGGTATGGTCCACTTCCATGGCGAAACCCTGGGCCACTTTCGGCGTCGACCTGCACCTGGAACCCACCGGAGGAGGCGTCCGGCGGGGCCTCACCGACGCCCTGCGCGAGGCCGTCCGCACCGGCCGCCTCGCACCCGGCACCAGACTGCCCTCCTCCCGCGTCCTCGCCGCCGACCTGGGCGTCGCCCGCAACACCGTCGCCGACGCCTACGCCGACCTGGTCGCCGAGGGCTGGCTCACCGCCCGCCAGGGCTCGGCCACCCGCGTCTCGGACCGTACGGTCGTCCCGCCGACCGGCGCCCCGCCCCGGCCCCGCGTACCCGGGCGCCCCACCCACAACCTCGTCCCCGGCACCCCCGACCTCGCCTCCTTCCCGCGCGCGCAGTGGCTCAAGGCCGCCCGTCGTGCCCTCGCCACCGCCCCCTACCAGGCCCTTGACTACGGCGACCCGCGCGGCCGCATCGAACTGCGGACCGCCCTCGCCGGCTATCTCTCCCGCGCCCGCGGGGTGCGCGCCGACCCCGAACACATCCTGGTCTGCGCCGGGTTCTCGCACGGCCTGCGCCTCCTCGGCGCGGTGCTGCGGGCCCGGGGTGCCCGCACGGTCGCCGTGGAGTCGTACGGCCTCGACGTGCACTGGAACCTGCTCGCTGCCGCCGGTCTGCGGACCGTGCCCCTGCCGTTCGACGAACGCGGCACGGACCCGGGGGAGTTGACCGACCAGGACGCGGTGCTGCTCACCCCCGCCCACCAGTTCCCGATGGGCGGCACCCTGCACCGCGACCGGCGGGCGGCCGTCGTCGAGTGGGCGCGCCGCACCGGCGGCCTGGTCGTCGAGGACGACTACGACGGCGAGTTCCGCTACGACCGCCAGCCCGTCGGTGCCCTCCAGGGCCTGGACCCCGACCACGTCGTCCACGCGGGCACGGCCAGCAAGTCCCTCGCCCCCGGCCTCCGGTTGGGCTGGCTGGTGCTGCCGCCCGGCCTCATGGAGGAGGTGCTGACCGCCAAAGGCGGCATCGACTCCTGCGGCTCCCTCGACCAGCTGACCCTCGCCGAGTTCCTCGTCTCCGGTGCCTACGACCGTCATGTGCGCGCCGCGCGACTGCGGTACCGGCGCCGCCGCGACGCCCTGGTCGCCGAGCTCGCGCGGCGGGCCCCGAACGTCCACGCCACGGGGATCGCCGCCGGTCTGCACGTGGTGCTGCGGCTCCCGCCGGGCACCGAGCAGTCGGCGCTGCGGGCGGCGGCCTGGCAGGGCCTCGCGGTCCACGGGCTGCACCGCTACCAGCATCCCGAGGCCACCGTCGAGCGGCACGACGCGCTCGTCGTGGGCTACGGGACACCGCCGGACCACGCCTGGTCGACAGCGCTGGAGGCGCTGTGCGCGGTGCTGCCCGAATAACACCGCCCATTTCAGCTGTTCCCCATTCACGAATACGGTCGCGTGGATAGAGTCGCCCCATGAACAACAGCGCATCCATATCCCGTGTGGCCCTGAAGAAAAGCACCCCCGACGTGTCGGCGGCGATGGGCGCCCTGCACGCCGCCGCCGTTTCCGCGGCCCACGACGCCAAGGTCGAACCGGAACTCCTGGAACTGATCCGGATCCGCGCCTCGCAGATCAACGGCTGTGCGTTCTGCCTCGACATGCACACCAAGGACGCCCGTGCGGCGGGCGAGACCGAGCAGCGCGTCTACGCCCTGAACGCCTGGCGGGAGACCCCCTTCTTCACCGGACGCGAGCGCGCCGCACTGGCGTTGACCGAGGCCGTGACCCTGGTGCACGACGGTCAGGTGCCGGACGCGGTCTACGCCGAGGCCGCGGAGGTCTTCGACGAGACGCAGATCGCGGCGCTGATCTGGGCGGCGACCGTCATCAACGCGTACAACCGGATCGCCATTGCCACGCGCATGGTGCCGGGGGGTTATCAGCCGGCGCCGAAGAATTGAATTCAGGCACCTTTGAATGCGCCGGGCCGTATATGGTCCGGCGCATTTCTCGGTAGCGAATTCACCTGCTCGGCAGCGGCTCCATGAGGCTGTCCAGCCACGCCCGCCATTCCGGGGCACGCTGTGCCGGTGCCGCCCGCAACGGCTCTCCGGTCCACCCCGTCACCGGCCGGATTCCGTGCAGCGCGTTCACCAGCCACACCTCACGGCCGTCCAGCCCGGCCACGGTCCGCTCGCGGTGGGCGACGGGGATGCCCTCGCGCCGGGCCCGCTCCTGGACGAGGGCGACGGTCACCCCGGGCAGGACCGGCAGCCGGGGCGGAGGCAGGCACAGCGTGTCGTCCTCCCACCACAGCACGCTGGCGGTGGCCGCCTCCAGCACGGAGCCGGAGGGCGCGACCAGCACCGCCTCCTCGGCGCCCGCACCGGACGCCCGCTCGCGCACCCGGGCGAGGGTGCCGAGGTCCGGCCCCTTGCGGCGGGGCACGGTCCGTGGATCGGCCTGGCCGGTCGCCCAGACCCTGACGCCGGTACCGAGCGGGGGAGCGTGCCGCAACAGCAGCCGCAACTCCAGTGAACCGGAGGCGAGTTCGACACGGGGGAACCACTCGCCCGTACGGGGCAGCGCGTCGGTCATGTCCCGCCAGAACTCCAGCAGCCGGCGCAGCGGCGGCCCGCCCACCTCGCCGCAGGTCCGCAGGAACCGCTCCCGGTGGCGTTCGAGCCCGCGCACCCTGCCGTCCCGCACCAGCCAGGAGTCCGCGGCGAGCAGGGGTGTCGTCGGCTCCGCGGCAGGGGTCAGCCCACGGGCCGGTGACCACGCCGACAGCCCCTCCACGACGACCGGTTGTGTCACAGCCGCTCCTTCCTCAGTATTTTCGGCCGGCGTTCACCGGCGCTCCGTGCCGTGGCCCGTACGGCGCGTGCTCCAGCCACGAGCCGCACCACGGCAGCACCGGCGCGAGCGCCGCCGCCGCCCGCTGACGGGCCCGGACGATCCGGCGCCGGGGCCGCAGATGGTCCAGCGCGGCCCCGGCGGCGGTGCTGTTGAACAGGGCCGCGGACCGCCGTACGTCGGCGAAGGCCTCGACCGTCCCGCCCGCGATGGCCTCCGCCGCTGCCGCCGCGTCCGCGATGCCGCTGTTCATGCCCCGCGCCCCGAACGGCGGGAAGAGATGCGCCGCTTCCCCGACAAGCAGCACCCGCCGGTGCGGATCGGTGAACGAGGCGGCCACCTTGCGCAGAAAGCGGTACGTCGACACCCACAGGATCCGCTCGCCGTACCCCTCGCCCACCACCGCCGGAAGCCATCGTCGTACGGCCTCCTCGGTCCCGAACTCCTCCTCGCGGTCGTCGTCCCGGCACTGCAGGTCGACCTGGAAGCCCCCGGTGAACGGCACCCGCATCACACTGCGCCCGCCGGCGCCCGGATGCTCGTAGTGGAAGATCCGCTCGGGCGCCGGCTCGGCACCGGGGGTGTGGGCCACGTCGACGACCACATGGAAGCCCTCGCCCCGCTCGCCCTCCATGGCGATGCCCAGCGCGCCCCGCACGGCGGACCGGGCACCGTCGGCGGCGACGGCGTACGCACAGGTCCACTCCCGGCCGTCGCCGCAGCTCAGCCGGACCCCGGTCGCCGTCGTGCGGACGTCCAGCACCCGTGCGTCCCACACGAACTCCACACCCGCCCGCTCACACGCGCCCCGCAGGAAGCGTTCGGTGTCCACCTGGCGCAGGCTGGTGAAGGGCGGCGGGCCCTCCGTCGGCGGATAGGTGCGGGAGTACACCTCGCGGCCCCGGTAGAGGGTCCGCCGGGTCCGCCAGGTCTGCCCGTACCCGGTGATCTCGTCGGCCAGTCCCGGCCGCATCCCGTCGAGCAGCGCGAGCGTCTCGCGGTGCACGAACAGGGCCCGGCTGCCGGGGCGTTCACGGTCCTGCGGCTCTGCCTCCAGCAGCACGACCTCCTGCCCGCGCGCCCGCAGCGCGAGGGCCGCCGACAGACCCACGGGGCCGGCGCCGACCACCACGACCGGTGTCACGCGCGCGCACCCGCCGCGAGCATCCGGGTGATCTCGACCCGCTTCACCTTCCAGGTCGCGGTCATCGGCAGCTCCTCGAACCGCCACTGCCGCGGCTCGGCCATCGCCGGCAGATCGGCCGTCGCCTCCCGCCAGCGCCCGAGGTCCAGCGGCTGCTCCCCGCGCACGCACACCACCGGCACCGGCTCCCGGTCCGCACCCGGCACGATGACGACCTCCCGGAGCTCCTCCAGGCGCTCCATCAGGGTGTCCTCGACCTCCAGATTGCTGTGCACGGAGTCGATCCGGTCGATCTCCCGGTCGATCAGATGCAGGGTGCCGAGGCGACTGCGGTAGCCCATGTCGCCCATCTCCCACCAGCCGTCGTTGAGTTGACGGTCGTAGCGGTCCTGCATGCCGAGGTAGGTGAGGATGCGGCCCCTGGTACGGGCCTCTATACGGCCGCTGGTCCCGGCGGCGACCCGCTCACCGCCCGGCCCCGTCACGCGCACGCGGGTGAAGCCGGGTATGCCGATCCCTACCCGCCGCCCGTCCGCGCGTGCGGCACTGCGCCGGGTGAAGCACTGGAAGGCGACCGGACCCGTCTCGCTCTGCCCGTACAGCTGGATCAGCCAGGGCGAACGGCGCTTCGAGGCACCCAGCAGCCGCCGTACCGTGCGCGGGTGGATCGCGTCGAACGTCGATCCGTAGGACCGCACCCGCGACAGCGGGGCACCGGGCGCGTCGGCCAACTCCTCCCACAGCACGAACGTGTTGGGGTGGGTCTCCACGATGCCCGGCCGGTGCCTGGTCAGGAGCGGTCCCACGGCGGCCGGGTCCGGGTCGGTGATCAGCACCAGCGGGCTGCCGAAGTGCAGCAGGACGCCGAGCAGATGGTAGAAGCGCGAGTGCACGAACGACATGTGCAGCGCCGCGGTCTCCCCGCGCGTCGGCCAGCCCATCGCCTTCTGCGGTACGAGCCGGTTCCACATGGTGTTCGCGCAGTGCACGGCGAGTTTGGGCAGGCCGGTGGTGCCGGAACTGTGGGTGATCAGCGCCGGTTCGCGGGGATGCAGGCGTACGAGCGGCGGGGGTTCGGTGCCGGCGTACTTCTCCAGGCGCTCGGCGCCCGGCGCGTCGTCCACGGCGAGGACCTGCCGCACCCGGAGGCCGACCCCCATCAGCGGCCCCTCCAGCTTGGCCCGGTCGGTGACCAGCCACGGCTGCCTGAGCCGCTCGATCAACTCCCCGACCACCTCACCGGCCAGCCCGGGGGAGAGCAGCACGGGCACCGCGCCGATACGGGAGACCGCGCAGGCCAGCAGCACGATGTCGACGTTGTCCGTCTTGTGGACGACCACCTGCTCCGACGGCCTCACCCCCGCTTCCCACAGGCGTCCGGACAGATCCTCGACGACCTCTGCCAACGCCGTGTAGGTGAGATCGACACCGAGCGCGGGATGGGTGTCCAGCGGCCGGTCCAGGGTCACGAAGACGGCGCCGTGCCGGTCGGCCGCCCGGCGGAACACCGGACCCAGGTAGAAACCCCGGTCGGTGAAGGAGGGTTGCTGCTCTCGCATGGGGGCGTTCCTCTCAGCGGTGCGGCTACGGTGCTGGTGCGGTGCCTGCGGGGCGTCCTTGCCGTGGTCGGTCACCAGGCGCCCCGGCGGACCAGGTGACGGCGGAGCTTGCCGGTCGGGGTGCGGGGGAGCGACGGGACGAGGCTCACGCTTCTGGGCACCTTGAAGGCGGCCAGCTGTGCGCGGGCCAGGCCGAGAAGGTCCTCCTGGAGACTTCCGTCGGGGACCGGGGCGACGGGGACGACGAACGCCCGCAGCCGGCCGACCCCCCTCCCGTCGGTGACGGCCACGACCGCGACCTCCTTCACCGCCGGGTGGGTGCGCAGTACGGCCTCCACCTCCAGCGGGGAGACGGTGATGCCGCCGACCATCTCCATGTCGTCGGCGCGGCCCAGATGCCGGTAGGTGCCGTCGGCTTCGCGAACCGCCCGGTCACGGGTGGCCAGCCAGCCTCCGACCAGGGTGCGTTCGGTCTCCTCGGGCCGGTTGAGATAGCCGGGGGTCACCGTCGGGCCGCGTACCCACAGCTCGCCCTCCGTGCCGTCCGGGACCGGGTGGCCTGCGCGGTCGCGCAGCTCCACCTCGAAGCCGGGCACGGGGCGGCCGACGGTGCCCGGACGGTTGTGGCCGAAGCCGTTGGCGCAGAAGGCGTGACCGGCCTCGGTGGAGCCGATCTGCTCCAGCACCGGCGCACCGAGCAGCTCGGTGACCTGTCCGCCGAGCCCCTCCGGCAGACCTTCGCCGGCCGACACCGCGGCCCGCACCGAGGCGAAGCAGGCCTCGTGCCCGCTGCCCCGGTCGGCCACCAGCGCGGCGTACGCGGAGGGCACGGAGTAGAGCAGGGTCACCCGGTGCCGGGCGATGAGCTCGTCCACGGCGGCCGGGGTCGGGCGCCGGTCCACGAGTACGGCGGAGGAGCCGGAGAAGAGCGGGAAGACGAAGGCGTTGCCGAAGCCGTAGGCGAAGTACAGCTTCGACACCGACAGGGTGACGTCGTCCTGGCCGACCCGCAGCAGCCGCCGGCCGATGAGGTCGTGGTACGCCTTCGGGTCGCCGTGCGTGTGCACAACCCCCTTGGGACGGCCCGTGGTGCCCGACGTGTACTGGACGTACAACGGCGTGTGCGCGTCGACCCGGTGGGCGGGGGCCGGCTCGGCGGAGGCGGTGAGCGCGAGCAGCTGGTCGGAGCCGAGCCGGGGCCGCTCGGCGAACCGGTCCTCCAGACCCGGCCCCGTCACACACAGCGCGGCGCCGGCGTCCGTGGCCATGAACGCGTGGTCGGCAGCGGGGAGTTCGGGGTTGACCAGGACGGCGACGGCCCCCAGGCGCGCCACGGCCAGGAAGGCCGTCACCCAGGCGATCCCGTCCGGCAACGCCAACACCACCCGGTCACCCGGCCCGATGCCGTGACCGGCGAGCACGGTGGCCGCCCGGGCCGCGAGCGCGTGCACCTCGCCGTGGGTCCAGGCGCGGTGGCCCTGATGGAAGGCGGGCCGGTCCACCCAGCCGCGCCGCTCGGCGAGATCGGCGAGCTGGGCGGCGAGATTGCCGGGGGCGTCGAACCCCGCCGAAGACAGCACGGGCTGGGCAGTCGTCATCGGACCGGCTCCTCGGTGGCCGTGTGCCCTCCGCGGGCGTCGGCGCGGACGGCTGTGTGTCGCCGCTGCTCCGCTGTCCGCTCCGCGGTGTGCAGGTGCAGCGCCTTCATCTGCGCCGCCGTCTTCAGCAGCATCTCGTCGTACTCGGCGACCGGATCGGAGTCGAGGACGATCGCACCTCCGGCGCCCAGCTGCATCAGCCCGTCGGCGAACACGGCCGTACGGATGACGATGTTGAGATCCGCGCCCCCGCCGCACCCCAGATAGCCGAGGGCGCCGGAGTAGACCCCGCGGGCCTCGGTCTCCAGGGAGTCGATGATCTCCATCGTGCGCAGCTTCGGCGCCCCGGTCATCGAGCCACCGGGAAAACAGGCCCGCACGCACTCCACCGCATCCGTCCCCTCCCGCAGCCGCCCCTCCACGGTGGACACGAGCTGATGCACGGTCGCGTACGTCTCCGTGGCCATCAGCCGGGTCACCCGCACCGAGCCGGTCCGGCACACCCGCCCCAGGTCGTTGCGGAGCAGGTCGACGATCATCAGGTTCTCGGCGCGCGTCTTGGCGTCCGACGCCAGTGCGTCCCGCAGCCGGGCGTCCTCCTCAGGCCCGGCCCCGCGCGGCGCGGTGCCCTTGATGGGCCGGGCCTCGGCGATCCCGTCCCGGGTGATCCGCAGGAACCGCTCGGGGGAGGAACCGGCCACGTCGACGTCCCCGAACCTCAGGAACGCCGCGTAGGGGGCCGGGTTGACCCGGCGCAGCACCCGGTAGAACTCGTACGCGTCCGGCGGGGCGGGTAACCGGGCCGCGTTCGTCAGACAGACCTCGTAGCTGGTGCCCGCCCGCAGCTCGCGTCCGCAGGACTCGATGTCGGCGAGATAGGTCGCCCGGTCCCGCACCAGCCAGGGCTCGGCGGCGCCGAGGTCGGGGTCGAGGCCGGGGTCGGTGGCTCCGGTGGGTGTCGGCAGCGGTATCGCCGTCGGGTCCGGCTCGGTGGCGACGAAGGTCAGCTGGGCCAGCGTGCTCTCCAGCCAGTCCTCGGCCTCCCGCGTGGCCTGCGGGGTGTCCTCGGCCAGACAGACCGCGTAGGTGAACCTCTTCAGATGGTCCACGGCGATCAACCGGTCGGCGAACAGCCAGCAGGCGTCCGGGACGCCGGAGGTGTGCTGGTTCGGTGAGCCGCAGTCGGCCTTCATCTCGTAGCCGAAGTAGCCGACATAGCCACCGGTGAAGTCGAAGGGCAGCCCGGCGCCGTCCACCCGGCGGCTCGTCAACTGCCGTCCGAGATAGTCGAAGACGCTCGCCGCGACCTTCCTCGTCGGCCGCCCGGCCCGCTCGATCTCGCACTTTCCGCTCTCGACGTCGTACCGGACGAACTCCGCGAGCGGACCGCTGTCGTCACCGAAGAACGAGAACCGCGAACGCCCGTCCTCGACCAGCGCGCTGTCCAGCCAGAACGCCCGCCTCGACGCCGCGTACATCCGGGTGAAGGCGGCCTCGGTGTCGACCGCGCCGGCGATGCGCCGAGTGTGCAGACGGTAGGCGGGCGCAGCCGGCCGGGGGCGCGGGACGACCCGCGCGGGCCGGGGGATCACCGCCTCGGGCGGGGGCACCGCGGTGTTCTTCGTACGCGGCCTGCGGGCCCGTTCCGCCGTCAGATTGCGGAAGTTGACGAGCATGCGGTGGCCGTAGTCGGTGAGCACGGACTCCGGATGGAACTGCACGCCCCACAGTGGCCGGCTGCGGTGCCTGAGCCCCATCAGCACGCCGTCCTCGGCCCAGGCGGTGGCCTCCAGCGCCTGCGGGAGCGGCTCGGACACGGCCAGCGAGTGGTAGCGGACCGCGGTGAATTCCTGCGGCAGCCCCCGGAACAGGTCCCGTCCGTCGTGCCGGACCGTCGACAGATGACCGTGCCGCGGCTCCGGGGCGGGTCCCACCCGGCCTCCCTCGCCGAGCGCTATGCCCTGGTGTCCCAGACAGACGCCCAGGACGGGAATCGGCGACTCGGCGAGCACGGCGGTGCTCAGTCCGAAGTCGCGCGGTTCGGCCGGGTGCCCGGGTCCGGGCGAGACCACGACATTGTCGAATCGCGCGAGGTATGCCCCGAGATCGGGAAGGGCGCCGACCGCGTCATTGAGGACGACGACCGGTTCCTCGCCGTTGACCTCGGCGATCAGCTGGAACAGGTTGTACGTGTACGAGTCGTAATTGTCGATGAGCAGGGTCTTCACCCGCCCACCTCCCTCGGTTCGTTCCGGACCTATGCGGTCCGTCTTTTGTGCCGGCCGCGAAGGGCCTGGAGCGGCGGATACAGCCATTTCCTGAGGAAACGCTGAAGCCGGGGCATGAGAATCCAGGTGACGAGAGCCGTCACACACAGGCATAACAGCAGCGTGCGGACGAGCGGATTGAGTCCGCCGAGATAAGGAAGAACGATCAGATTGAACAGGAGCACCGGCGGAAAAACCGCGCTCATGTTCACGAACCACAGTTTCCATTTCGCCGGCGGGGCGGGCGGCTTCGGTGTGGTGGTCTGCGAGTCGAACCACGTCTTGGAGCCCCGCACGCTCCTGCGCTCCGTCTCCCGGGCGAAGCCCACCGCCCGGCCGTCCCACTGGGTCCGGACGGGCGAATCCTCCCAGGCCCGGGCCGTTCCCTCGCTGACGAAGCGATAGACCACATGCCACTCCGCCTCTTGGTCGACAAGGACGCCACCTCCAAGGAAGCCCGGCTGCTGCGCACTCGCGGCCAGCATGGCCCACCCCCAGGAGTGGAAGTCGGCCTCACGGCCCGGCACCACGTGATAGGCCACGGTGACGGTGACGGGATTACTGCTCACGCCGTCGTATACGCAAGGCCTTCACAACACGTTCAAATATTCAACGAAGCTTTTTTCGACTGTCCGGATCGTGACCCTTTATCGGTCTTTCGGTCGGCATGGCTCATTCTGTCGAGCTGTACCGGAAGTAACTCAAGTAACCCTTATGGAATTCGGGAAGGGGAATGCGGGGCGGAATGTTCCGGGGCCTCCCCGAACCTGGCCAGCACCAACGCCCCCGCGACGGCCACGGCGAAACCCAGCACCGCCACCCACGCCAGCCCCTCCCGGGTACGGTCCCCGAGCCACACCACCCCCACCAGCGCCGGCCCGATCGTCTCCCCGATCACCATCCCGGCCGTCGCCGTGGTCACCGACCCCCGCTGCAGCGCCGAGGTCAGCGACAGAAAGGCCGCACCGCCGCCGACGAGGAGTGCGTACGTCGCCGGGTTGGCCAGCAGCGCCGACGGCGCGAGCGAGTCGATCAGGCGTACCGCCACCTCGACCACCCCGAACCCGAACCCGGCCCCCAGCCCGAGCGCCAACGCCCGTCCCCGCTCCGGCAGTCGCCCACCGAGCAGCGCGAGCCCCAGCACGGCCAGCGCCGTCCCGAGCATCGCGTACTTCAAGGCCGACGGCCCGCCCCGGTCGCCCTCCGTCCCGGACGCGATCCCCAGCAGCGCCATCCCCGCGCACACGACCCCGACGGCACCCCACTCGCCCGCGCTCAGCCGGACCCGCAGCAGCCGCGCCGACACCACCGCGGTCACCGCGAGACTCGACGCGAGCGCCGCGCCCACCGCGTAGATCGGGACCGACCGCAACGCGGCGATCTGCAGCAGGAACCCCACCCCGTCCAGCGCCAGCCCCGCCAGATAGCGCCACTGCCGCACCGCCCGCAGGAACAGCGTCACCGCGAACGCCGTCCCCTCGCCGTCGCGGCCGCCCGTGTCCGCCGCCCGCGCCGCCATCGCCTGGAGCACGGTGGCCGTCCCGAAACAGACGGAGGCACCCAGCGCACACACCATTCCAAAGAGCACGAAGTGACCTTAGGGGAGGTGGCGAGAGGCAGGCTGGCTTCGGACCGGCTCTCACTGATCTCTAGGCTGTCCGCCGGACACGAGCCGTGTCGCCGAGGCCGCGTCCGCGAGCGCCCGGCGAAAACGCGTTGTCGCACCCCGTCCGATCGCGTTACGGTCGCCACACTCTGACGCACACGCTCTCTGGAACCATCGCCGCAGAACGGGAGCAGGTCCGCGCACAGCGCGCGGCACCACGGAGGGGCGGCACCGGATCCGGCCGACCGGCGGATCTCGTACGCCCTCCGGAGGACTCTCCCATGAACATCGGCCTCGGCCTCCCCATCGACGACCCCGCCCAGCTGCTCACCTGGGCCCGGCGCGCCGACGCGAGCCCCTTCAGCACCCTCGGCCTGCTCGACCGCCTCGTCTACGACAACCCCGAGCCCCTCGTCACCCTTGCGACCCTCGCCGGTGCAACATCCCGCATCCGAGTCCAGACCGAGGTGCTGATCGCCCCGCTCCACAACACCGCTCTGCTCGCCAAGCAGACCGCGACCCTCGACCGCCTCTCCGGCGGCCGCTTCACGCTCGGCATCGGTGTCGGAGGCCGCGAGGACGACTGCCTGGCCGCCGGCATCGACCTCCACCGTCGAGGCCGCCGCCTCGACGAACAGATGACCCTGCTGCGCCGCATCTGGTCCGGCGAGCCGTACGGCGAAGACATCGGCCCCCTCGGCCCCGCCCCCGCCACCCCCGGTGGCCCGGAGGTACTGTTCGGCGGCTTCGCCCCCGCTGCCCTCGAACGCGTCGGCCGCTTCGGCGACGGTTTCCTCGGCGCCGCCCTGCCGCCCTCCTTCATGTCCAACCTGTTCCGCGCCGCCGAAACGGCCTGGCAGAAACACGACCGCCCCGGCCGCCCCCGCCTGGTCGCCCAGGCGAACGTCGCTCTCGGCCCGGACGACACCCTGGACCGGGCCCGCCGCAACCTCCGCGACTACTACGCCTTCAGTGGCCACGTCGAGTACATGGAGGCCGGCCTGCTCACCACACCCCGGCAGATCCGCGAGGCCGCCGACGCCTACGTCGGCATCGGAGCCGACGAGGTGATGCTCTACTGCTGGGCCTCGGACACCGACCAGATCGAACGCCTCGCCGACGCGCTGTTCTGACGTCCTCCACCGCCCCGGCTTCGAGGCCCCGGCCCTTGCCCCGGCCTCGAAGCCGTCGCTCGCATGGTGGACGCCGCGCCGGGGCCGTTCCACGTGCCCGGTAGGCTGGCCGACAGGCCGTGACTGGCGCGCTGGGATGGGACGGACCATCGGGGAGCGGCCTGTGAGTGACCAAGTGCCGTGCGCCTGGGCCGAACCGTGATCCGTGACCGCTTCAAGCCACGCAGCCCGGAGGCCGCCATGTCAGAGCAGCAGCCCCTGTCCACCGAGTCCACGGCCTTCCGCGCCGCCCTCGACGTGATCCGCGCCGTCGAGCCGCGCGTCGCCGACGCCATCGGCCAGGAGGTCCACGACCAGCGCGAGATGCTCAAGCTGATCGCCTCCGAGAACTACGCCTCCCCGGCCACCCTCCTCGCGATGGGCAACTGGTTCAGCGACAAGTACGCCGAGGGCACCATCGGCCGCCGCTTCTACGCCGGCTGTCGCAACGTCGACACCGTCGAGTCCCTGGCCGCCGAGCACGCCAGGGAGCTCTTCGGCGCCCGGCACGCCTACGTCCAGCCGCACTCCGGCATCGACGCCAACCTTGTCGCCTTCTGGTCCGTCCTCGCCCAGCGTGTCGAGGTCCCCGCCCTGGAGAAGGCCGGCGTCCGCCAGGTCAACGACCTCTCCGACGCCGACTGGGCCGAGCTCCGCCAGGCCTTCGGCAACCAGCGCATGCTCGGCATGTCCCTGGACGCCGGTGGCCACCTCACCCACGGCTTCCGACCCAACATCTCCGGCAAGATGTTCGACCAGCGCTCCTACGGCACCGACCCCTCCACCGGTCTGGTCGACTACGACGCGCTGCGCGCCTCGGCCCGCGAGTTCAAGCCGCTGATCATCGTCGCCGGCTACTCGGCCTACCCCCGCCTGGTGAACTTCCGGATCATGCGCGAGATCGCCGACGAGGTCGGCGCCACGCTCATGGTCGACATGGCGCACTTCGCCGGTCTCGTCGCCGGCAAGGTTCTCACCGGCGACTTCGACCCGGTCCCGCACGCCCAGATCGTCACCACGACCACCCACAAGTCGCTGCGCGGCCCGCGCGGCGGCATGGTGCTGTGCGACGACTCCCTCAAGGACCAGGTCGACCGCGGCTGCCCGATGGTCCTCGGCGGCCCGCTTCCGCACGTCATGGCCGCCAAGGCCGTCGCCCTCGCCGAGGCACGTCAGCCCTCCTTCCAGGACTACGCCCAGCGGATCGTCGACAACTCCCGCGCCCTGGCCGAGGGCCTGATGCGCCGCGGCGCCACCCTGGTCACCGGGGGCACCGACAACCACCTCAACCTGATCGACGTCACTTCCTCCTACGGCCTCACCGGCCGCCAGGCCGAGGCCGCCCTGCTCGAGTCGGGCATCGTCACCAACCGCAACGCCATCCCGGCCGACCCCAACGGCGCCTGGTACACCTCCGGCATCCGCATCGGCACCCCCGCCCTGACCACCCGTGGCCTGGGCACCGCCGAGATGGACGAGGTCGCCGGTCTCATCGACCGTGTCCTCACCACCACGGAGCCCGGCACCACCAGCAAGGGCGCCCCCTCCAAGGCCCAGCACATCCTGGACCCGAAGGTCGCGGACGAGATCTCCCACCGGGCCACCGACCTCGTGGCCGGTTTCCCGCTGTACCCGGAGATCGACCTCGGCTGACACACGTCCTCTCTTGAGTTGTCAAAGACCGGTGACTCCTAGAGATCGATGAGTTCCTGTCGTGGCTCATCCCGCGGCGGTCCGGCTCCTGGCCCGACCGCCGCGCGGCGTATCAGACGCGTGCCGCCGGCTCCCGCTGCGAATCCCACGACGAGCCCCGGCACCGCCCACCACACGCCGTGCTCCGGGTCCGTCGAACTCCTGGACCCCTCCTTTTCCTGCTCCTCCCCGGCGCCGCCGACGAGGCCGGCCCGGTCCAGCTGATCGAAAACCGCCCGCGGCGCCCGGTGCCAGCGGATGTCGTCGTCCTGCCGCTCCGGCGCCGGATCCGAGCGCACCCACGGCGTGCCGTCCCCCGTCAGGAACAGCTGGTCCTGACGCGCCACCGCCACATCACCCCCCGGCGCCGAATCCGTCCGGGGCCAGCCGCCGACACCCGTCAGCCCCCACACGACGGTGACCCGCACCGCCGGGTACCGACCCTCCTCCCAGGCGCCCGACACCCGCTCCGTGCCCGAGTACGTGGGCTGCAGCAGCTGCCACAGGCGGGTGAAGTACGGCTCGTCGGAACGCACGGCCTCAGTCCTGCCCGAGCCGCCGGTGACGACCATCGCCAGGTCGGGCCGGTCGAGGCCCGCTCCTCGCGTCGCCCGCGTCGCCGCGGCCGCCGGCGCCCCGAGCACGGTCACCGCCACCACCACTGGTGCCAGCGCTGCTAACGCCCTGCGCGGCCCGAGCCGCGTCCCTGTGTGTCTGCTCCGCACTGTCATCCCCCTCGATCAATCAGCCTCGCTGTCTCCAGCTCGCGGGCACCTCCTTTCGTCACAGATCACGCAGTTCCTGCCGAGGCCCCGGCTCCCGGCGCACATGGTCCCCTCGCATCCGCAGAGCGAACGGCCGCAGCACCAGCGCCAGTACGGCTCCGGCCGCAAGCCCCGGAAGTGCCCACCACCACTCGGTGGCGTCGTCCACCGTGGAGGACGGGCCCGCGGACGCCTCCGTGGCCACCGCCCCCGCGTCGCTTCCCGGTTCCTGCCCGGGCGTCGGGAAGATGGCATGGCCCTCGCCGTAGGCATTGCCCATCACTCCCAACTCCTTCAACAGTGCGCGGAGTTGGGGTGGATTCTTTGTGCGGTGCCAGTGGCCGTTCACTGACTCGGGGACCTGGTCCGCGGTGTGTATCCACACCTCGTCCGTGTCGGCCAGCGGGAAGACCTGGTCGAGCCGCCACGGTGAGACGTCGTGCGCCATCCAAGTGACGTTGATCTGCCGGGCGGCCAGCAGATTCACCTTGGGTGGCTCGGTGCGGGCGCCCGCACCCGGAGGGCCGAGCAGACGCTCCAACTCGCCGTACTCGTCGTCGGAGAAGTAGAGCGACGCCGTCTCCCCGCTCTCCGGCGAGACCACGAGCACGCTCGTCGGTCCGCCCGCAGACGCGGAGGGCGCACCCCACACCGTGAGTGCGAGCGCCACCGCCAACGCACCCGATCCCGCCGCCAGTTCACGACAACGGCCCCTCGGTCCAGCCACACGCTTCTTCATACCGGCCCCCAACAGACGATCCCCGTGCGGCCCGTCCGCGAGCCGCGTGTCACTTCTGGTACACCGCCCGGCCCGTCGGGGTTCCCACCCCGCGCGCACTAATCCGAGGACTTCCCCGCGCCCTCGTGACCCGGCTCACCGAGGGACTTCGCGATCTCCACAGCCCGCGCCTTCGACGCGACCCCCTCCAGCCGCAGCGTCACATCCGGCATGTCCAGGACACCCGACCCGTGCATCCACAGCAGCGTCGGCCCGGCGGTCCGCTGCTCGCGGGTGTAGTGGGAGCCGGCCGCGTCCACCAGCCAGAAGCTCAGCAGGTGGGGCCGCGGAAACCACAGCGCCGTGTCATGGGCCCCACCGGGCTCGGAGGAGTCCCCGTCCAGCGAGAGCCACTCCGGCTGCTCCCGCACACTCTTGGCGAAGCCGATGTCCAGACGGGCCCGGTACTCGTCCAGCCGGATGGTGTCCCCCCGCTCACGCCAGCACAGGCTCACCAGAGACCGCCCCCGTGGCTCGGCCGTCACCGTCACCACGTCCGGAGCGCCGAGCGCCGACGGCACCAGCGGTTCGAACCCCGCCCGCCGCTCGGCCTGGGCAAGCGACACCGAGCGACCGCAGCCGGGCACCTCGGCCCCCGGCGAAGGCACCGCCGACGGGTCGTACCGCACCTCGACCCCGCCGAAGTCGAACCAGTCCAGGACCGCCGCCCGCACCGGAGGCGTGAGCGCGAGGACCGCCAGCAGCCCGCACAGGGTCGCGGCCAGCGAACGCCACCGCATCCGCGTCCAGAGCCGCACCGCCCGCAGCCGCTCACCGGGACCCGGTGCCTGGGCCACCGGCACCGGCAGCCGCTCGGCGAGTATCTGCTCCAGCACCCGCTCCACCATCGACTCGGCCCCGCCCGCACCCGGCGCGTCCAGCGAACGCCCGAGCGCCCGCAGCTCCTCGGGCAGCCGGGACGCACGCTCACGCGCGCTTCCCCCCGCGCCCTCACCGCCGTAGGACTCACTCACGCTCATCACCCCCTTCCCGGGGCTCGAAATCCGGCAGCAGTTTGCCGAGCTTGCGCAGCGCGCGGCTCAGCCGGGACTTCACCGTCCCCCGGGGCCAGCCCAGGGCCTGGGCCGTCTCGGACTCGTCCATCTCCAGCAGATACCGGTAGGTGACGACGAGACGGTGCTCCTCGCTCAGCTTCTCCAGCGCGGACCCCAGCGCGGCGCGGCGCTCTATCTCCACGGCCGCGACCGCCGGGTCCGCCGATTCCGGTATCAGCGGCCCGGCCTCCGCGAAGGCCGCCTCACGGCCGGCGAGCGTGCGCTGGCGCGCCGCCGTCCGCACTGTGTTCCTCGTCTCATTGGCCACGATCGACATGAACCACGGCTTGAACGCCGAGCCCTCCTTGAAGCGGCCCAGCCCGCAGTACGCCTTGACGAAGGCCTGCTGCACCACGTCCTCCGCGTCCGCACCCGCCCCGAGCGCGGCGGCCGCTCGCATCGCGAGGCCCGTATGGGCCCGCACCAGCTCCGCGTACGCCTCCGGGTCTCCGGCGCGTACGCGTGCGATCACCGCGGCCTCATCGACGATGCGGCCCCCCTCCCGCGTCCTCACACGATTGGTACACCGCCCGGACCGAATCGGTTCCCACCCGTGGCGCATCTGTTTCCGACTGGTTCCGGATCGGCCCCCGACACCTGAGAGAATGGTGAGCATGGCCTCTGATCGACCCCGCGTGCTCTCCGGAATCCAGCCCACCGCAGGCTCGTTCCACCTCGGCAACTACCTCGGCGCCGTCCGCCAGTGGGTGGCTCTGCAGGAGTCCCACGACGCGTTCTACATGGTCGTCGACCTGCACGCGATCACGGTTCCGCAGGACCCGAAGGAGCTCACGGGCAACACCCGGCTCGCCGCGGCGCAGCTCCTCGCCGCGGGCCTCGACCCGGAGCGCTGCACGCTCTTCGTCCAGAGCCACGTCCCCGAGCACGCCCAGCTCGCCTGGGTCATGAACTGCCTCACCGGATTCGGCGAGGCCTCCCGCATGACCCAGTTCAAGGACAAGTCCGCCCGCCAGGGCGCCGACAGCGCGAGCGTGGGCCTGTTCACGTACCCGATCCTCCAGGTCGCGGACATCCTGCTCTACCAGGCCAACGAGGTCCCGGTGGGTGAGGACCAGCGCCAGCACGTCGAGCTGACCCGTGACCTGGCCACGCGCTTCAACGGCCGCTTCGGCGAGACCTTCACGATTCCGAAGCCGTACATCCTCAAGGAGACGGCGAAGATCTACGACCTCCAGGACCCGTCGATCAAGATGAGCAAGTCGGCGTCCACGGCGAAGGGCCTCATCAACCTCCTCGACGAGCCGAAGGCCACCGCCAAGAAGGTCAAGAGCGCGGTCACGGACACCGACACCGTCATCCGCTACGACGCCGAGAACAAGCCGGGCGTCAGCAACCTGCTCACCATCTACTCGACCCTGACCGGCACCGGCATCCCCGAGCTGGAGCAGCAGTACGAGGGCAAGCTCTACGGCGCGCTCAAGACGGACCTCGCCGAGATCGTCGTCGAGTTCGTGACGCCGTTCCGGGAGCGGACCCAGCAGTACCTGGACGACCCGGAGACCCTGGACTCGATCCTGGCCAAGGGCGCGGAGAAGGCGCGCGCGGTCGCGGCGGAGACCCTCTCCCAGACGTACGAGAAGGTGGGCTTCCTGCCCGCGAAACACTGACCGCCGCCGGCCGGCGGTACCTCCCGCCGGTAACCGGGGCGTACCACCGCACACCAGCACCACCGGACAGAGCGCTGCACATCACTACGCCTGCGCCTGCCCACAGCACAGCCGTGGCCGTACAGTCGATAGCCGGACGGCTGGGAACGAATCCGACAGGACGACAGGGACGAACAGGAGACGACGTGGGGACCGTAACGATCGGTGTGTCGATCGCGGTCCCGGAGCCTCACGGCAGCCTGCTCCAGGAGCGGCGCGCGGGCTTCGGCGACGCCGCGGCTCACGGCATCCCCACCCATGTCACCCTGCTGCCGCCCACAGAGGTCGCCGACACCGCGCTGCCCGCGATCGAGGCGCACCTCACCGAGGTCGCCGCGACGGGCCGGCCCTTCCCGATGAAGCTGTCCGGCACCGGCACCTTCCGGCCGCTGTCACCGGTCGTGTACGTCCAGATCGCCCAGGGCGCCGAGGCCTGCACCTGGCTCCAGAAGCAGGTCCGTGACGCCTCCGGGCCGGTCGCGCGGGAACTGCAGTTCCCGTACCACCCGCACGTCACGGTGGCCCACGGCATCGACGAGGCGGCCATGGACCGCGCCTTCGAGGAACTCGCCGAGTTCGAGGCCGAGTGGCCGTGCACCGGATTCGCGCTCTACGAGCAGGGCGCCGACGGGGTGTGGCGCAAGCTGCGCGAGTTCACCTTCGGTCGCTCGACCGTGCCGCCCCAGGCCGGCCACGTCGACCGCGGCTCGCTGCCCACAAGCCAGCTGTAACCACGGTTACAGCGGCAGCAGCCGGAGCACCGCCCGCGGCAGATGCCGCACCGCCGCCATCACCACCCGCAGCGCCCCCGGCACCCACACCGTCTCCGAGCGGCGCCGCAGACCCAGCTCGATCGCCGTCGCGACGGCTTCCGGGGTGGTCGCGAGGGGCGCCTCCTCCAGACCGGCCGTCATCCTCGACCGCACGAAGCCGGGGCGTACGACCATGACGTGCACGCCCGTGCCGTGCAGGGCGTCGCCCAGCCCCTGGGCGAAGACGTCGAGGCCGGCCTTGCTGGAGCCGTAGATGAAGTCGGCGCGGCGGGCGCGCTCACCGGCGACGGAGGAGAGCACGACGAGCGAGCCGTGCCCCTGGGCCTGCAACGCGCGCGCGGACACCAGGCCGGCCGAGACGGCACCCGTGTAGTTGGTCTGCGCGACCCGCACCGCCGCGACCGGCTCGCGCTCGTCGTGGGCCTGGTCGCCGAGGATCCCGAAGGCGAGCAGCACCATGTCGATGTCGCCTTCGGCGAACACCTTGTCCAGCACCGTCTCGTGGGACTCGGGGTCCAGCGCGTCGAAGGCGACGGTGTGGACCTCGGCCCCCAGAGAGCGCAGTTGTGTCGCGGCCGACTCCAGGGCGGGGGACGGGCGCCCCGCCAGCCACACCGTGCGGGTGCGGCGGACGACGAGGCGGCGGGCGGTGGCCAGCGCGATCTCGGACGTACCGCCGAGGACGAGCAGGGACTGGGGGATGCCGAAGGCGTCCTTCACGAGCAGCTCCTTGGAGGGCCTGGGATTTTCAGAGGGCTTGGAGAGGCAGACGGCGGGACAGGTCCGAGGTGAACACCCCGCGCGGGTCCAGCTCCGCGCGCAGCGCGCGGAAGTCGTCGAGGCGGGGGTACATCGCGGTGAGCAGTTCCGGACGCAGACGGGAGTCCTTGGCCAGGTAGACCCGCCCGCCGGCCATGGCCACCTCCTCGTCCAGTTCGTCGAGGAGGGCGCCGAGACCGGGCAGACCGGCCGGGATGTCCAGGGCCAGGGTCCAGCCGGGCACCGGGAAGGAGAGCCACCCGGGGTCGGCGTCCCCGAACCGCTTGAGCACGGCGGGAAAGGACGGGCACCGCTGCTCGGAGACCCGCCGCACGATCCGGCGCAGGGCCTCCTCCTGGCCCTGTGCGACGACGAACTGGTACTGCACGAGGCCGCCGCGGCCGTAGATCCGGTTCGAGTGGGGCACGCCGTCGAAGGGGTGGAAGAAGGCGGAGATCCTCTGCAGCCGGCCGGTACGCGCGCGGGGCGCCTTCCGGTACCAGAGCTCGTTGAACAGCCCCACGGTCGTGCGGTTGAGAAGTCCCTCGGGGAGGAAAGGGGGCGGGGCCGGGAAGCGCGGGGTCCCGAAGGCCAACGGGTCTCTACGCGCGCGCGTGCCCCAGGCGAGCAGCCCCGGTGTCTCCAGCGCATCCAGCGGCGCGTGGTCACCCCGCGTGAGGACCGCCCGCCCCGTCGCGGCCCCGCGGGCCAGCAGGTCGACCCGGGCGACCGAGTAGCGGTACTGGTGATCGGTCGCCGTCAGACGGGCCATCAGATCGTCCAGGTCCCGCGCGCGTTCCGTGTCCACCGACATCAGGGACGTCTCGACCGGCTGGAGCTGGACCGTCGCGGTGAGGATCATCCCGGTCAGACCCATGCCGCCGGTGGTCGCGTCGAACAGGGGCGTGCCGCGGCGCACGGTGCGGATCTCGCCGTCGGCGGTGAGCAGTTCGAAGGACAGCACATGGCGGGAGAAGGAGCCGGACACATGGTGGTTCCTGCCGTGGATGTCCGCGCCGATCGCACCGCCGACGGTGACGTACCGGGTGCCGGGCGTCACCGGCACGAACCAGCCGAGCGGCAGCAGCACCTCCATCAGCCGGTGCAGGGAGACGCCCGCGTCGCACAGCACGCTGCCGCCTTGGGCGTCGATCGCGTGGACGCGGTTCAGGCCGGTCATGTCGAACACCGCGCCGCCGGCGTTCTGGGCCGCGTCCCCGTACGCCCGTCCCAGGCCCCTCGGGATGCCGCCACGGGCTCCGCAGCCCCGGACGGCGGCCACGGCCTCCTCGTAGCTCCGTGGACGGATCAAACGGGCCGCGGTGGGGGCGGTGCGCCCCCATCCTGTGACGGGAACGGTGTCGGCAGACATGCCGGTGACCGTATCGCCGCTACAGAGGCAATTCGATCGTAAACATTACTTCTCTCCCCGAAATGGGTGATTAACGGTACTCGGCGCCGTCCCGTGTTTTCGGGGTACTCACACATCGGTCTTCCACGCGGAGGGCAAGATCCGATCATGGACTGGCTGAAGAAACTCCCCGTCGTCGGGCCGCTCTGGGTGCGCCTGACGGCCACGCACGCGTGGCGGTCGTACGAACGGCTGGACCGGGTGAAGTGGACCCGGCTGGCCGCGGCGATGACGTTCACCAGCTTCGTCGCGCTGTTCCCGCTGCTCACCGTGGCCGCAGCAATCGCCGCCGCCACGCTCAGCACGGAGCAGCAGAACGACCTCCAGGACAAGATTGCCGATCAGGTGCCCGGCATCTCCGATCAGCTGAACATCGGCGACCTGGTACAGAACGCCGGCACCGTCGGCCTCATCGCCGCCGCCGCCCTGCTGTTCACCGGCATCGGCTGGGCCGGCTCGATGCGCGAGTGCCTGCGCGCGGTGTGGGAGCTGCCCGACGAGGACGAGAACGCGATCCTGCGCAAGGGCAAGGACCTGGGCATCCTGGTCGGGTTCG
Organism: Streptomyces doebereineriae; assembly: GCF_031845645.1. Taxonomy (NCBI): domain Bacteria; kingdom Bacillati; phylum Actinomycetota; class Actinomycetes; order Kitasatosporales; family Streptomycetaceae; genus Streptomyces; species Streptomyces doebereineriae. Next base: position 108,041 of record NZ_JAVREZ010000020.1, on the reverse strand, counting down.
GCGGCGCGGTCCTGGTCACGCTCGCCATCTCCACCGTCGCCTCCGCGCTGGTCGACTGGATCGGCGGGGAACTGGGCCTCCAGGAGGGCGGCGCGGGCCGGGTCCTGCTGCGCATCGCGGCGTTCGTCATCGCCGTACTCGCCGACTTCCTGCTCCTGCTGTACGTCCTGACACTGTTGCCCGGAGTCGAGCCGACGCGCCGCCGGCTGCTTGTCGCCGCGCTGACCGGCGCGATCGGCTTCGAGCTGCTGAAGCTGCTGCTGAGCGGCTATATGCAGGGCGTGGCGACGAAGAGCATGTACGGCGCGTTCGGCGTCCCCGTCGCCCTGCTGCTGTGGATCAATTTCACGGCGAAACTGGTGCTGTTCTGCGCCGCGTGGACGGCGACGGGGAGCAAGGAGCAGGAGCTCACGGACGAGAAGAGCGACGACGTACCAGATCGGGCAGCGGCCAGCGGCGGTTGACGAGGAACGCGGCGCCCGCGAGCAGCACAAGGAGGCCGCCTGTGATCGCGAGGGCGGTGCCCATGCCGCGGGAGCCGCCGTCGGCCGTGGCGGACGCGACGGGCTTCGCCGAGGCCCCTGAGCCCGCGGAGTCCCCGGAACCACCCCCGGCCTCGCCGGAGTCCCCCGGCTGGGCACTGGACTGCGCGGCGCCCTTCGGCGGCACCAGCTCACCCACCGGCTGCACCTTGCCGGCCGCCTTGAAGCCCCAGTCGAAGAGCTTCGCAGTCTCCTTGTAGACCTCGTTGTGCTCTTCCTTGGACGGGTTCATGACGGTGACGAGCAGCACCCTGCCATTGCGCTCGGCGACGCCGGTGAAGGTGGAGCCGGCGTTGGTGGTGTTGCCGTTCTTCACACCTGCGATGCCCTGGTACTGCGAGATGTCGTAGTCGCCGCTCAATAGTCGGTTGGTGTTCTGGATCTCGAAGGGCTTGCGGACGGTCTTGCCCTTCTTGTCCTTCTTCGTCTCGCCGGGGAACTTCGCGGTGACCGTCGAGCAGTACTCGCGGAAGTCCTTCTTCTGCAGGCCGGAACGGGCGACCAGGGTCAGGTCGTAGGCGGAGGAGACCTGACCGGGGGCGTCGTAGCCGTCGGGGCTGACCACATGCGTGTCGAGGGCCTGGAGCTCCTCGGCGTGCTCGTTCATCTCCGTGACGGTCTTGGCGACGCCCTGGTTCATCGCGGACAGGACGCGCACGGCGTCGTTGCCGGAGCGAAGGAAGACGCCGAGCCACAGATCGTGGACCGTGTACGTCTCGCCCTCCTTTATCCCGACCAGGCTGGAACCGGCGCCCATGCCCGCGAGGTCGGAGGGGACGACCTTGTGCTTCTCGGTCTTGGCGAACTTCGGCAGCACGGTGTCCGCGAAGAGCATCTTCATGGTGCTCGCCGGGGGCAGCCGCCAGTGCGCGTTGTGTGCGGCGAGTACATCGCCGGACTCGGCGTCCGTGACGATCCAGGAGCGCGCGGTGATGTCCTTGGGCAGCACCGGGACCCCACTCGCGAGATTGACCTGAGTGCCCGCCCGGCCGAGCCGCGAGCCGCCCACGGTCGACATGTTCGCCGGGGGAGTGGCGCTCGGGGATGCGCTTGGGGACGCGCTCGGTGACGGGCTGGGAGCCGCGAGAGCGACCGGCGCGGTCAGCGCGAGGGACGACAGGGCGGCGGCGGAGGTGACCAGCAGGGATCGCCCGGCGGTCTTCTTCTGTGGTGCGGACACGCTCAGGAACGTACATGGCGCGGAGGGTGAAGTCCCAGCGCCCTCCCCACCCCGGCCGCCGAACCGGACAACGGCCCGCGATACTGGACCCATGAAGCTCAGCCGCCCCGTCTCCTGGTTCCTGCTCGCCTTCGGGGTGTGGAGCTGGATCATCTGGATCACTTTCGTCAAGAACCTCGTCAAGGACGCCAGCGGGCTCGCGTTCGACGACGCGGGCGACCCGACGGGGTACTTCTGGGTGCACCTGCTGCTGGCCGTCGTCTCCTTCGTATTGGGGACGGTCGTCGGGCTCATCGGGTTGCGTGGAGTGCGTGCACTGCGCCGGAACTCACAGCCGACCCTCGAGAGTTAGCAGACCGTGGTCATCGTCTTCGCACTGCTCGCCCTGGCCGTCCTCGTGACGGCCAACTGGTACCTGTGGCGCCGCCTGTTCCGCGACACCACCGGCGGCCCCGGCCGGGCCCGCCGCGTGGGCGCCGTGCTCATCGGCGGCGGCTGGGTGCTGGCGGTCGGTGCCCTGGTCGCGGAGCGCACCGGTGCCCCCTTCTGGCTCCAGCGCGTGCTCGCGTGGCCCGGCTTCCTGTGGCTGGCGCTGTCGATCTACCTGCTGCTCGCGGTCGTGGCGGGAGAGGTCGTACGGCCCCTGCTGCGACGTTTCCTCGAACGCCGGGACAGGCGCGGCGAGTCCGCCGTGGCCGCCGTACCGCACCCGGAGCGGGTACCGGCGGGAGCAGCTGCCGAGAAGCCGCAGGAGGCCGGGAGTGCATCCCAGGAACCCGGGAAGGGCGGACCGGCGTCCGAGGAGCCGTCGGAACCCGGCGGCTCCACCCTCGTCGCGGCCCCCTCCCGCCGCCTCTTCGTCTCCCGGGTCGTCGCCGGAGCCGCCGCGGCGGCCGCCGTGGGAACCGTCGGCTACGGCACGTACGGCGTGCTGCGCGGGCCCAGGGTCAAGCGGGTCACCGTGCCGCTGGCGAAGCTCCCGCGCGCGGCGCACGGCTACCGGATCGCCGTGGTCAGCGACATCCACCTGAGCCCGGTGCTCGGCCGTGGGTTCGCCCAGAAGGTCGTCGACACCATCAACTCCACCCGGCCCGACCTGATCGCGGTCGTCGGCGACCTGGTCGACGGCAGCGTGAAGGACCTAGGCCCGGCGGCAGCCCCCCTCGCCCAGCTCGAGGCACGACACGGCTCGTTCTTCGTCACCGGCAACCACGAGTACTTCTCCGGTGCCGAGCAGTGGGTCGAGGAGGTACGGCGGCTCGGTCTGCGGCCGCTGGAGAACGACCGTACGGAACTGGCGTGGTTCGACCTCGCCGGCGTGAACGACATCGCGGGCGAGAGCGAGGGCCAGGGCCCCGACTTCGCCAAGGCCCTCGGAGACCGGGACGCGGCACGCGCGTGCGTACTCCTCGCCCACCAGCCGGTCCAGATCCACGACGCCGTCGACCACGGCGTCGACCTCCAGCTCTCCGGCCACACCCACGGCGGCCAGCTCTGGCCCGGCAACCTCCTCGCGGAGGCCGCGAACCCGACCGTCGCCGGCCTGGAGCGCTACGGCGACACCCAGCTCTACGTCAGCCGCGGCGCCGGCGCCTGGGGCCCGCCCACGCGCGTGGGCGCCCCGTCGGACATCACGGTGATCGAACTGGCGTCGAAGCAGGCCTGAGCGGCGGCCCGGCCCGTCGTACGGCTGTGCCCGGTGCGGGAGTCGGCGTACTTTGACCACGACGGCCCTCTCGGGGCCGACCGGGGGGCTCGCGTATGATGTCCGACACGTCCCTCCAGCGCCTCGCACGGAGCAGGCCGGTTCTGTTCGCCCTGTACGAGACCCTGCTCACCGGTGGCTGCGCGCTGTTCTGGTACGCGGTTGCGGGATTGCTGTATCTGGAGAACGCGGCTCACGACCCCTGGGATCCCGGTTACCCGCCCGCGCGGCAGTTCTTCCTCCTCGCCTGCGTGTCTGTGCTCTCCCTGCCGGTCACCTGGCTGCTGAGAGGTGTTCCGGTCCCGTGGCTGCGGCGGATCGTGGACCGGGCGATCATGGCGCGGGCCGTCGCGTCGGTCATGGTGTGCGCCGCGGCGGTCGCCTACGTGACAGTCCATTGACCGCCGGCCGGAGTCCCTGTGGGAACTCTGTGAAACATGGCCGAAACCCCTTGCGGTAACGTCTTGCCCAACTCGACAAATCCCTCTTCCCCCAGGTGAAACACCTGTGATTAGGTGATCCGCGCCACTAGGGGGTGGCATGTGCACTGGGACCCATGGGGTCCGGGGAGGGCAAACCGATGCGGTCGGTTCGCGTGCGGATTCTCGCGACGCTGCTTGTTCTGGGGGTCGTGGGAGTAGGCGGCTGGCAGTTGCTCCCGTCCGAAGGGGCGGGCAGGACGATCAAGGTGGGGACGACGGACGAAGTCACCTCACTCGATCCGGCCGGCGCCTATGACGCCGGTTCCTGGGCGCTGTTCAACAACGTTTTCCAGTCACTGCTGGCCTTCGAGCCGGGCAGTGCCACACCCGTGCCCGACGCGGCCGAGAGCTGTGGGTTCGAGGGCAGTGATCTGCGCACGTACCGCTGCGTGCTGCGCGAGGGTCTCACCTTCCCGAGCGGCCGCGAGATGACCGCCAAGGACGTCAAGTACTCCTTCGACCGGGTCAAGAAGATCAACTCGGATGTCGGCCCGGCCTCGCTGCTGAGTACCCTGCAGTCGGTCGGTGCCAGTGGCCGGACGGTCACCTTCCGGCTGTCCTCGCCCGACGCCACCTTCCCGTTCAAGGTGGCCACGGGAGCCGGTGCCATCGTCGACAGCACCAAGTACCCCGCCAACTCGCTGCGCACCGACAACGGCGTCGACGGCACCGGGCCGTACGAACTGACGACGTATACGAAGGGCAAGAAGGCGGTCCTCGCGCCCAACGGCGACTACAAGGGCGAGATCGACAGCACCGGACGCCCCGTCGAGCTCGACTACTACGGCGACTCGGACAAGCTGAACAGTGCCTGGAAGGCGAAGCGGATCGACGTCGCCTACCGCCAGCTGCCGCCCGATGTCCTCGCCGGACTGAACCCGAGCGACCCCGGCCAGCGCGTCTCGGAGGCCGACAGCTCCGAGATCCGCAATCTCTACCTCAACACCCGCGCGGGCAAGCCCCTGCACGACCCCAAGGTGCGTCAGGCCATGGCCTGGCTGATCAACCGCGAGCAGCTGGCCGCCTCGGTGTACGAGGGGACCGTCGACCCGCTCTACTCGCTCATCCCGACCGGCATCACCGGCCACACCACGTCGTTCTTCGACACCTACTCGGAGCCGAGCGTCAAGAAGGCGCGCGCCCTGCTCACCGAGGCCGGCGTCACCACCCCGGTCAGCTTCACCTACGGCTACGGCCTCACCAGCGGTTCCGCCGCCGCGGAGGCCAAGGAGCTCAAGAAGCAGCTGGAGGCGAGCGGCCTGTTCAAGGTGACGCTCAAGGGCTACAAGTGGACCGACTTCCAAAAACGCTGGGCGAGCGGGAAGCTGGACGCCTACGCGGTGGGCTGGGTGGCCGACTACCCCGACCCGGACACCTACGGCTCCCCGCTCGTCGGCACCGACGGCACCATGAACACCGGCTACAGCAGCCACGAGGTCGACCATCTGATTCAGGACAGTCAGCGGTACGCCGACCGCGCCGAGGCAGGGCAGGACTTCCGCGACCTCCAGGCGGACGTCGCCCGCGATGTCCCGGTCATCCCGCTGTGGCAGGCCAAGGACTACGTGGTGACCAGCGAGGACGTCGGTGGCGGCCAGTACCTCTCGGACGGCACCGGAGTCTTCCGCCTCTGGCGCCTCAGCTGGATCTGATGCCGACGTCCCGGATCTGATCCCGACGTCATCGCGCCGTATCCGACGCATTTCCTTGGAACTGACATTCGCCCGAGTGACGCCGGGCAGCCACTCAACGCAGCACCATGTGACGGAGGTGTGCGCGGGGTGAGGAGCAAACGTGTTGAGACGCAACTCCTTCCGGCTGCCCCGGCATCCGGCTTCCGTCGGTCTCGCCCGGCGGCGGGTCCGGGACCATCTGGCCGACTGGGGCCACGGACCGGACGATCCGGCGCTGTCCGACGCGGTGCTGCTGGTCTCGGAACTGGCCACCAACGTGGTGCGTCACGGGCCGCTCCTGGAGCGGGAGTTCGAGGTCGCGGTGACCGCCCTCGCGGACGGCTCCTGCCTGATAGAGGTCTCCGACGAGGGCCGGCTGGAACCCCGGCTGCGGGTGGTCGGCGCATGGGAGGAGACCGGCCGCGGTCTACAGCTGGTGGAGAACACCGCCGCCGCGTGGGGGGTGTGGAGCCGGGGGCGGCACGGCAAGACCGTGTGGGCCCTGGTGGCGGCCGACTGAGCGGACGTACGCGTGGGGTCACTGACCCTCGGACACCCGCGCCGGCAGACTGACCGTCACCGCCAGCCCCTCGCCCGGGGCCGTGCGGACCGCCACCTCGCCGCCGTGGGCCCGCACGACGCCCTGCACGATCGCCAGCCCGAGGCCGCTGCCCGCGCCGCCGCCGACCCGGAAGAACCGGTCGAAGACGCGCGCCGCGTCGTCCGCGTGCAGCCCCGGACCCTCGTCAGCGACACACAGCCGTACGACCCCCTCCTCGCGCTCCACCCCCAGCCGCACCGGCACCTCGGGGGGCGTGTGCGTGCGCACGTTGGCCACCAGGTTGCCCAGGACCTGTCTGAGCCCCGACTCGTCGGCCCGCACCAGCAGCGAGCCTTCGGCGGCGACCTCGACGGGCCGGCCGGGCTGCTGCACCCGCAGATCCTCGGCCGCGTCCCGTACCAGCCGGCTCAGGTCGACGTTCCTGAACCGCAGTTCGGGCTGCTGGTCGAGGCGGGCGAGGGTGAGTAGCTCGTCGACGAGCCGCCCCATCCGGTCGGTCTCCGCGAGCACCCGGGCCCAGGCGCGCTTGCGGTCGTCCGGGTCGGACAGCATGCCCTTGTCGTACAGCTGGAGGTAGCCGCGTATGGCGGACAGCGGGGTGCGCAGTTCGTGCGAGGCGTCGGCGACGAAGCTGCGCAGCTGGGCCGCGCTCTGCTCGCGCGTGCGGTACGCCGACTCGACCTGGTGGAGCATGGAGTTGAGGGCGACCCGCAGTTGCTCGACCTCCAGGGTGGCCTCGCGGCTGGAGGGGACACGCCGGGTCAGATCCCCCTCGGCGATCGCCGACGAGGTCTCCACCATGTCCTCCAGCGGCCGCATCCGGCGCCGGACGCTGAACATCGTCAGACAGGCCAGCAGCGCGAGCAGCAGGGTGCCGATCGCGAGGTCGAGCCGGACGGCCTTGGCGACGCCCTGGTGCAGGACGTCGGTGGGCGCGGCGAGCAGGGCGTAGGAGCCGTCGCCGAGCCGGGCCGCGGTGGCGCGGTAGGTGGAGCCGTCCAGAGTGACGTCGTGCGGCTCGGAGTCGGCGGCGAGCGCGCGCGGCTCTCCGGCCGCCTCCGCCAGGCTCTGCTGGGCCTCGGTCGGATCGAAGCCGAGGATGCTGATCGGCTCGCCCGTGCGGTCGACGACCGCGAAGACGGTCTCCGTCGAGCGCTCATCGCTCGACTCCTGCTGTGCCGGCATGAGCCGGTCGCGCACGAAGCCCAGCATGCTCAGCGAGTCGATCTCGCGCAGGGTGATCTGCGAACCGCCCAGGGAATCCCGGGTCTTGAGGAGTTCACTGTCGATCTGGTCGAGCAGGTAGTACCGCATGCCCATCACGCTCACGGCGGTGGCGGCGACGATGCCGATCGCGAGCAGCGCCACATTGGCCAGCGTCAGCTTGCCGCGCAGCGAGTGGATGCCGTGTCGGAAACGAGGCAGGCGGACCTTCATGCGAGCCCGTACCCGACACCCCGCCGGGTGGTGATCACCGGCGGTCCCAGGGCGTCCAGCTTGCGTCGCAGATAGCTGATGTAGGTCTCGACGACGGTCGACTCGGGCGGGGTGTGCTCGTACTGCCAGACATGGCGCAGGAGTTGCTCCTTGGGCACGATCCGGCCGCCGTTGCGCACCAGGAAGCGCAGGAGTGCGTATTCGGTGGGGGTGAGCTGGACCGTGCGGCCGTCGCGGTGCACCGAGTACGTCGTTTCGTCCAGCTCCAGGTCGCCGTAGCGCAGGGGCGGCCGCTGGGGCAGGACGTCGGCCGGGCGGGTGCGGCGCAGGACCGCGGTGATCCTGGCGACGACCTCGTCGATGTTGAACGGCTTGGTGATGTAGTCGTCGCCGAAGCCGAGCGCGCCGACGATCTCGGCGGGAGAGTCCCGCGCGGTGAGGAAGACCAGAGCCAGATCGGGCCGCCGCTCGCGCAGCTCACGGCCGAGGGCGCGGCCGTCGCCGTCGGGCAGCATCACGTCGAGCAGGGCCGCGTCCGGGCGGGTGCGGTCGGTGAGCGCGAGCGCCTCACGGACGGAGCCCGCCACCATCACCTCGAACCGGTGGTAGCGCAGGGCGATGGCGAGCACGTCGGCGATGCTCTCCTCGTCCTCCACCACCAGCACGGTGCCCGGACTCTTCGTCTCTCCCCCAGTCATGACCCCAGTATCGGCCGGGCCACTGACAGTCGGGCCGGTTCGCTCTTTGGAGTTCCTTGAGAGTCATGGGCGCCTCATGTCCACGCGCGTGTGCCACCGCCAATCCTGTTGCGAGGACCTGGGGGACCGACCGACGACCGACAGGGGAGTGTGGAGCGTGGCGGTATTGGCACGCTGGTGCTATCGGCACCGGCTGGTGGTCCTGTTGCTGTGGGTGGGGGCGTTGTTCGGGCTGGGCGCGGCGGGTACGTCCGCGGGCACGAACTACGCGGACGTCTTCTCGCTGCCCAACACGGACTCCAAGACGGCGTACGACCTGATGGCGAAGGCCTTCCCGGAGCGCGCGGGCGACACCGACACCGTGGTGTGGAAGGTCGAGGAGGGATCGGTACGGGACCAGGCCGTACGGTCCCGGATCGAGCCCGCGCTGAAGGAGATCGGCGCGATGAAGGGCGTCGGCGAGGTCACCGACCCGTACGGGGCACAGGGCGCGGCGCAGATCAGCAAGGACGGGCGGATCGCCTACGCCCAGGTCACCTTCGCCGAGCAGGCGAACGCGGTACCGAAGGACCTGGTCCAGGACGTCGTCGACGCGGCGGAGCACGCGCGCGGTGACGGCCTCCAGGTCGAACTGGGCGGCCAGGCCATCACGCGCGTCCAGGAGCCGCCCACCGGCACCGCCGAGATCGTCGGCATCCTCGCGGCGGCCGTCGTGCTGTTCCTGGCCTTCGGCTCGCTCTTCGCGATGCTGCTGCCGATCCTGGTCGCCCTGTTCGGCGTGGGCACCGGCGTGTTCTCCACGACGCTGATCAGCCATGTCACCAACGTGCCCGAACTCGCCTCGCTGCTCTCCACCCTGATCGGCCTGGGCGTCGGCATCGACTACGCCCTGTTCATCGTCACCCGGCACCGCAAGGGCATCCAACGCGGCCTCGATCCGGAGGAGGCGGCGGTCACCGCCCTCAACACCTCGGGGCGGGCCGTGCTGTTCGCGGGCGGCACCGTGTGCATCGCGCTGGCCGGCATGCTGGTGACCAACCTGCGCTTCCTGGACGGCGTGGTCATCGGCACCTCACTGACCGTCGTCCTGAGCGTCCTCGCGGCCGTGACCCTGCTGCCCGCGCTGCTCGGCCTCCTGGGCCACCGGGTGCTCAGCCGCCGCCAGCGGCGCAAGCTGGCCGCGCAGGGACCCGACACGGACCGTCCGAGCGGTCTCGCCGCCCGCTGGTCCGCGACCGTGGAACGGCGCCCGCGCGCGGTGGCGGTTCTCGCGGTCGCCGTGATGGCGGTGCTCGCCCTCCCGCTCCTGTCCCTGCGCCTCGGCACCGTCGACCAGGGCAACGACGATGCCTCGTCGACGACCAGGAAGGCGTACGACCTGCTCGCCGAGGGCTTCGGCCCCGGCTTCAACGGACCGCTCCAGGTCGTCGTGAAGGGTGACGCGGGCGAGTCCCTGGTGACGGCGATCCGGCAGACGGAGGGCGTGGCCCAGGCGGGCTCCGCGCCCCCTGCCAACGGCGTCACGGTCATCCAGGTCGTCCCGACCACCTCACCGCAGGCCAAGAAGACGGACGAACTCATCGACACCCTGCGCGACGAGGTGATCCCGGACGCGGGCGTAGAGGCGCACGTGGGCGGCGTCACGGCGGTCTCCAAGGACTTCGCGTCGGTGACGGCCGACCGGCTGCCGTACTTCATCGCCACGATCATCGGCCTGGGCTTCCTGCTGCTCCTGATCGCCTTCCGCTCGGTGGTGGTCCCGCTCACGGCCGCCCTGATGAACCTGATCGCGGCCGCCGCCTCCTTCGGCGTCCTGGTCGCGATCTTCCAGTGGGGCTGGGGCCTCGACCTGCTCGGCCTCGGCAAGGAGGGCCCCATCGCGGCCTTCCTTCCGATCATCATGCTGTCGCTCCTGTTCGGCCTCTCCATGGACTACCAGGTGTTCCTGGTCAGCCGGATGCACGAGGAGTGGGTGCACACGAGGGACAACGCGCGCGCGGTGCGCGTGGGCCTCGCCGAGACCAGCCGCGTCATCAACTCCGCCGCCCTGATCATGGTCTGCGTCTTCCTGGCGTTCGTGCTCAGCGGCGACTACGGGGCCGCCATGGCCGGTGTGGGACTCGCCGCCGCGGTCGCCCTGGACGCCTTCATCCTGCGCACGGCCCTGGTGCCGGCCGCGATGCATCTGCTCGGCGACTCCAACTGGTGGCTGCCGCAGTGGCTGGAGAAGCGGCTGCCGCACCTCGCGGTGGAGCCGAAGGAGGAGGCGGCTCCGGCCACGGCGGCTCCCTCAAGCGGCGGCCCGGCGTCGGCCGTCCACGGCTTCGTCCGCACGGCGGAAGGGGAGCCCGTGGCGGGCGCGGCCGTCTCGCTGCTGTCGGCCGGGGGCCGTCAACTGGACCGGGTGGAGTCGCTGGCCGACGGCTCGTACATCGTCTCGGTCCCGGCACCCGGGACGTACCTCCTGGCGACCACGGCCCCGGCGTACGGCTCGCGCGCGCGGCACGTCGTCGTGGGGGAGGGGCCACTGGTGTACGACGTCGAACTGGTCGAGGGCGAGGTCGACGCCGTCAACTGACCTGACTACGCCTTCCTGCCGGGGTCCGGCATCACCTTCGTCATCCCCGGCAGGAAGTCCGTGAACAGTTCGTGCACCTCCCGTACGAGCGGCCTGAGCACACGGAACCGGGCCAGCGACACGCCCCTCGCGGTGAGCCTGGCGCCCCGCTCGGCGAGCCGGTAGCTCCGCTCGCGGCCCTCCGTGCGGTCGAAGATCCAGTACAGGACGAGCCCCATCTGCGACAGCCACATCAACTCGGGGAGGATGTCCCTGAGTTCCTCGGGCACCTTCGTCCTCGTCGCGCCCCGCAGCACCTCGCGGTGTACGGCGATCGCCTCCACGCGCGCGTGCTCCGACTCGGGCGAGAACGGACTGAGCGGGCTGTCTGGATCGGCGGCGTTCTTGAAGAACTGCACCGCGAACTCGTGATACGGCTGCGCGATGTCCAGCCAGACCTTCAGTACGCCCGCGAGCCGCGCCTCCAGGTCGCTCTCCCGGGCCAGGACCTCCCGGACCGCCGCCTGGTGCTCGGCGGCGATCCGGTCGTAGAAGCCCTGAATCAGGTGCTCCTTGCCCGCGAAGTAGTAGTACGCGTTGCCGACGGAGACCCCGGCCTCCTGGGCGATGGCCCGCATGGTCGTCTTGTCGTACCCCCGCTCCTGGAACAGCCGCATCGCCGTCTCCAGGATCAGCGCGCGCGTCTGCTCGGACTTGCTCGTCTGTTCGGACTTGCTCGGGGTACTGCCCTCGTCGGGGCCGTCGTTGTTCGCAGGCACGGAAAGAGAGCCTAACCAGTGGCGCGGCCGCCGCTGTCGCACCCCGGTGGGGTGTGGACCCAGCCCCGGCCGGGGTCGTACGCCCAGCCTTCCGAGCGGCGGTACGCCGGGCCGCCCCACTGACCGCCCTGCCACTGCGCGCCCCGCCATTTCGCGGCGGCGAGCACCGCGCCCCTCGCGAGCCGTGCCCCGGACGGGGTGCTGAGCCGGTGAGCGAGCGGCCGGTGCTCGCGCAGCGCCCACAGGGTCACGATCCAGGCGGCGGTGTCGCGGTAGACCTGCCCCGCGTCGCCGACGACGGTGATCTCCTCCAGGGTGGCGCGGTGATCAAGTCCGGGAAACCTCAGCCGGGCCTCCTGCGACCCGGCCGGCACCAACTCCAGCGGCACCAGCTGCGGCTGACGTACGAGCCAGTCGCGCAGGAAGGCGCACAGGGAGCAGTCGGCGTCGTACAGGACGGTGAGCCGGCGGACCGGGGTGCGGTCCGCCGGGGCGCCCGCACCGCCCGTGGTACCTGTCGGGCCTGTCATGCCCGGACCCAGTCCTGCGGCGCGACCGGCGGCACCTGCTCCCGCTCCATGGCGCCCCGCCTGCGGATCCGGTTGAGGACGTACACATTGGCCAGGTGCATCACTCCGAGCACCAGCAGCACCACGCCCAGCTTGGTCGACAGGGCCTCGAAGACGCCGCGCGTGTCCTCGATCGTCCCGTCGCCGCTGAGGTACAGCGCGACGAAGCCGAGGTTCACGAGGTAGAAGCCGACCACCAGAAGGTGGTTGACGGCCTCGGCGAGCTTCTCGTTCCCGCGCAGCACGTCGGCGAGGAAGATCCGCCCGTTCCTGCTGAGCGTGCGGGCCACCCAGACGGTCAGGGCAATGCTGACGACGAGGTAGATGACGTAGGCGACGACCGTGCGGTCCATGCGCCTCCCCCTTCTTGAACGCGTTCAAAACGCTGACGGGAGAGACTCTAGACCTACTTTTGAACGTGTTCAACTCGCTGACGGAGAGGCCTGCGTCACGTGCGTGGCCGCGACTCCTCAAGCTCGCCGACCGAGCTCCGGACGCTTGGTGTAGTCGGTGAACCCGAGGACGTTCCCCCAGGGGTCGGCGACCTCGACGGTCCAGCCGGTGGCCACGGAGAAGGGCTCGTCGAGCAGTTCGAGGCCGGCCGCACGCAGCTCCCGCGCGGCGGTCCTGGCGTCCGGAACCTCCAGCCACACGCGCGTGGCGGGCCACGGCGGCGGCCGGTGCCCGAGTGCCTCCTCCTGCCGGAGCAGGATCCCGGGCGTCTCGCCGCCGACGTTCAGCAGCGCGATCCCGGCCTCGTCGAGCCGGAAGCCCACCGTGAAGCCCGCGCGCTCGTAGAAGGAGACGGCCTCGCCGAGGTCCCCGACGGGCAGCAGCACGTTGTCGAAACCGAGCAGTTCGTACGACTGGTCATCTGACATGTCGTCAGATTAAGCCGGGGCTGACCGAACGGGCTTCTGCGACGCGGTGTCCGTCGTGCATGATGACCGGGCTCATTGTCTTTTTTTCGCGGGTCCTCCCGCTTAGGTCCCCAGGAGCAGTCCCCCTTGAGCGAGCAGCCGGGTCACGAACAGCACGGTCACGAACAGCAGGACAGCGGGCAAGGCCAACAGCAGCAGGGATACCAACAGCAGCAGGGCTATCCGCCGCCGGGATACCCGCCCCCGGGGTACGCGCCTCCTGGCTACCCGCCGCCGGGCTACTACCCGCCCCCCGGGACGTACACGGGAGACCCCAACGCCCCCTACGGCTACGACCCGTACGGACGGCCGTACTCCGACAAGTCGAAGGTCATCGCGGGCATCCTCCAGCTCACCCTCGGCGGCTTCGGCGTAGGACGCTTCTACCTGGGCAACGTCGGGATGGGACTCGCTCAGCTCTTCACCTGCGGCGGCCTGGGCGTCTGGTCGCTGATCGACGGCATCCTCCTGCTCACCGGGAACGACCACACCGATGAACACGGCCGGATCCTCCGAAGCTAGGGCGGAGGGCGCCGCGGCCTCCGTACGGCGCTCCCCGCTCCGCCACCCCGCGGCGGCACCCGCGGCGGTGCTCGCCGCGGGAGCCGCCGGTGCCGTGTACCTCTACCGCACCGACCCGCACGACCCCGGCCACCTCCTGCCGCAGTGCCCGTTCCGCATGCTCACCGGCCTGCTCTGTCCGGCCTGCGGCGGCACCCGCATGGTGTACGACCTGATGCACGGCCACTTCACCGAAGCGTGGGTGGACAACCGGGCTCTCCTGCTCGCCGCGCCGTACGCCCTCATCCTGCTGGGCCGTTGGGCGTGGGAGGGCCTGCGCGGCCGCCGCTGGCGCCCCACGCTGAGCCCCCGGGCACAGGTGGTCGTCCTCGCGGTGGCCGTGGCCTGGACGGTGGTCCGCAACATCGTGTGACCCACTCCGGACCGGGGCCGTTGTCAGTGGCGCCTCGTACTGTCTTCGGTATGGGAATCGTGATGTTCGTCGACGAGACGACGAGCGGGAGCCGCAGCGACGGCTGGGGTCTGGAGATCGCCGAGGAGCGGCTCGCCGTGCGCGAGTTGATCCGCCGCCGGGTCTTCCAGGAGGTCGCCGAGTACAACGCGCGTACGCCCGCCGTCTTCCAGGGTCTGGTCCAGCCCGAGAACACCGAACGCGTGCTGAACGGCTACGCGTTGCGCACGCCCCGCCGCATAGACCCCGAGACCCAGACCGAGCTCGCCCTCAAGGCCTTCGCGGGCAACGGCTTCCTGGTGCTGGTCGGCGACCGTCAGGTGACCGAGCTCGACGAGGAGATCGACCTCGTGCTCGGCACCGAGGTCACCTTCCTCAAGCTCGTCCCGCTGGTGGGTGGCTGACCATGGGGGAGATCCAGAAGTACAAGGACCTGATCCGGCAGCGGGCCGCCGACGGTGACCTGGAGGAGCTCGCCGCCGACCTGCTCAAGGCCGCGGTCGCCAACAGCGGCAACTGGACCGGCCTGTGGGACGGCGTGCTGGCCCGGCTGCTCGAACTGCCGCCGGACGCGCGGTCACGGGTCGCCGACGGCCTCGTGACGCAGTACCACTCGGAGCAGGCGGGGCCGAACGCCCGGCAGAACGCGCTGATCCTGCTGGGCATCGTCTCCCGCGACCTGCCACCCCACGACCGCCTGACCGCGGAGCGCCTGTCCCTGCTCGACGGGATCTCCCGGCAGCACTCCTTCTGGTACGGCGCCCGCTACGAGAACCTCATCGAGGCCGAGCTGGCCGCGGGCCGCCCGATCGCGCCCGCAGTCGTCGCCACGGTCCGCCGCTCCGTCCTCCACGCCTACCAGAACGAGGACCTGCCCAGGACGGCCAAGAAGCTGACCGAACCGCCCCTCAACGTCGGGGAGGCATGGGCCGAGGAAGCCCTGCGGGAGACCGGCCCCGCCTGGCAGCAACTCCTGACCCACATGACGACCGCCACCGCGGCCAAGCCCTCCGCCAAGTGGGACAAGCAGGCAGCCGGCCTGCTCGACCCGCTCGGTCCCGACCGCGTCCGTGAGGCGGTGATCCGCTGGCTCGCCCTGGCCGGCCGCCCCCGCACCTTCGAGCTGGAACGCGGGAGGTACGAACCCGACGTCAACAGCGCCTACGACCCCTACAACGCGAACGCCCTCCGCGGCCTCGCCTGGCTCCTCTCCCTCCTCCCTGCGCACCCCGACACCGCCCGCGCCCTCGGCGTCCTCGTCGAGACCTCCCTCAAGAAGGTCGCCGGCCTCGGACCGCGCAACCCGAAGGTCGCCAACGCCGGTGTCAACGCCCTCGCCCGCATCGACAGCGAGGCGGCCCTCGCCGAACTGGCCCGCCTGGCCACCCGGGTGACGTACAAGAACACCGCCAAGCTGCTCGACGCGGCCCTGGAGGCACGCGCCGTCGCCCTGGGCCTCAGCCGCGAGGAGATCGAGGAACTGGCTGTACCGGCATACGGCCTGACCGAGGTCGGACGTGCGGAGCACCGGCTCGGCGAGAACACGGCTGTCCTCGAAGTCCAAGGCTCCAAGGCCGTGTTGACCTGGAGCAACGCGAGCGGGAAGCCGGTCAGGAGCGTGCCCGCCGCCGTACGGCGCGACCACGCGGAGGAGCTGAAGGAGCTCAAGGCGGCCGTCAAGGACATCGACAAGATGCTCTCGGCCCAGAGCGAGCGCCTGGACCGCCAGTTCCTGGCCGACCGCACCTGGTCCTACGCCACCTGGCGCGAGCGCTACCTCGACCACCCCCTCGTCGGCACCCTCGCCCGCCGTCTCCTGTGGACCGTCGACGGCACGACGGCCGGATACGCCGACGGCTCCCTGCGCACGGTCACGGACACCCCGGTCACCGCGGGCACGGAAGTCCGCCTCTGGCACCCGGTGGACCACACCCCCGCCGAGATCGTCGCCTTGCGCGACTGGCTGGAACGCCACGAGATCACCCAGCCCTTCAAGCAGGCCCACCGAGAGGTCTACCTGCTGACGGACGCGGAGCGCACCACCGGCACCTACTCCAACCGCTTCGCGGCCCACGTCCTGCGCCAGCACCAGTTCCACTCCCTGGCGGCGGCCCGGGGCTGGCGCAACAGACTCCGCCTGGCCGTCGACGACGAGGCCCCGCCGCCCAGCCGGGACCTCCCGCGCTGGGGCCTGAGAGCCGAGTACTGGATCGAGGGCGACGGCGGCGAGGACTACACGGACATCACCGACTCCGGCACCTTCCTGCGCCTGCGCACCGACCAGGTCCGCTTCTACCCGATCGGCGCCCCGGAGAACTGGGCGCACTGCGCCGGCGGCGAGTACCGCATGTGGCTGCGCGACGGTGCCGAGCCGGTGGACCCCCTGCCCCTGACGGAGATTCCGGCCCTGGTCCTGTCCGAAGTCCTGCGCGACGTGGACCTGTTCGTCGGCGTGGCCAGCATCGGCAACGACCCCACCTGGCAGGACGGCGGCCCCGGCGGCCGTTTCCGCGAGTACTGGACGTCGTACGGCTTCGGAGAGCTCAACCAGAGCGCCGAGACTCGCCGTCTCCTCCTGGACCGCCTGATCCCGAGGCTCGCGATAGCCGACCGCTGCACCCTGGAGGGCCGCTTCCTCCACGTCAAGGGCGACCGCCACACGTACAAGATCCACCTCGGCTCGGGCAACATCCTCCGCACCCCGAACGACCAGTACCTGTGCATCGTCCCGAAGTCCAACCCGTCGGCACCGCAGGCCGGTTACCTCCCCTACGAGGGCGACCGCATGCTCGCGGTCATCCTCAGCAAGGCGATGATGCTGGCGGACGACACGAAGATCACCGATCCGACGATCCTGAGCCAGCTGTGACCGGCCCGACCCGGGAGGCCGTCACAGATCTCCGTAACCGTCCCTGACGACTTCGCGGGCCAGCGTCCCGCGTACGTCCGCCAGCTCACCGGCGATGCGCTCGGTCCGGGCGGTGTCCGCCGCCACCGCGGCGGGCACCGGCGTACCGTCCAGCAGGAGCCGGCGGCGCAGATGGGTCGGCGGGTGGCTCGCGTCGACGCTGTGGCCGCGCAGTGCCCCGACCCGGCGCCGGCGTTCGAACTCGGACTCCGGGACGGAGTCCAGATGGGCGACGAGCGCCTCCCACAGGCCGTCGGCGTTCTGCTCGCCGCCCCGGCCCGTCCGGCGCAGCCGGCGGCTGTTGGTCTCGCGCTGCAGGGTGGTGACGATCGAGTCGGTGACCATGAGACGGTCCATCAGACCGACCGCTCCCTCGGTGGACCCGATGCGGGCCGCCGCTCCGTCGGCCAGATACTCACCGCGCTGGGAGGCCCGCGCGGTCAGCAGGTCGAGCAGCGCCATGACGGCGGTGATCAGCAGGCGGAGCGGGACACAGGCCAGGTTGGTGATGGCCTGGATCACGTTCGGGTTCGGCATCGGCCGTACGTAGTAGAGCCAGGTGCTCAGCGATCTGCAGGCGGTTCCCACGACCATGCCGTGCCGGGTGTCGCCGTGGGTGAAGTGGCCGAGCTCGTGTCCCAGGAGCGCGATCCGCTGCTGGGGGCTCAGCACCTCCCACAGCGGCAGCCCCAGCGTCAGGAGCCGGCGCCGCAGCCCGAGATGGGTCACACTCGCGTTGGCCTCGACGTCGACGACGACGGCGTCCACGTCCCGGGTGCCCAGGGCGGCGGCGACCTCGTCGACGAGCGCGTACAGCTCGGGCGCGTCGCCTCGCAGCAGGACGCGGTCGTCATCGGACAGCCGGTTCAGCCGCGGCCTCAGGGACCAGGCCAGCGCCAACAGGAACAGCCCGAACGCCATACCGAGCCCGCCCCAGCCACGGACCAGGCCCCACAGGCCGACCGCGGCCAGGACGACGGTCATCCCGTGCACGATGAGCGCGAGCGCGTAGGCGAGCGGACCGGACCAGGTACGCCCGCTCCCGCTCCCGCTGCTCTTCCCGCCCCCGCCCCTCAGCTCGTCGAACAGCCGCGCGCCGTACCGCTGCGCCAGCCCGCGGCGCACCCTGTCCAGCCCGCGCTTCTCCTTGCCGGGCCCCTACGGGTCCACGTTCCACTCGCAGGCGGCACACCACGTGGTGAACCGTCTGTCCGTACGGATCTCCACCCCGCACTGCGGGCACGACGACACGATCTCTTCTCCAGCGGTACGCACCGCTGCCTCCCTGTCCCCCGGCCCCTCCCCAGAGGCCCCCCAGTTCATGGCCGCCGAAGTGGATCACGCCCGGAACACCGGGCGCAATCCCGGGTTCAGCCTCCGTTTCCGCAGCCGCCCACGCGCCGCGTGCCGAGCGCGATGTCGTCCATACGGATGTCGTACGACGACGGCGTCGGGTCGGCCTGATAGAGCTGCCAGCCCAGCTTCAGCTTGTCGAAGGCGGGGAAGACGAAGTCGTCCGCGGTCCCCCCGTGCACCTTGGTGGACACCGTCAGCTCGGACTGCTCCACGCCGTCCAGGTACACGGTGACCCGGTTGTCGGTGGCGTCCAGATGGAACTCGACGCACTGCCAGGCCCCGCCGACGGCCGGCGAGGAGGTCTTCCAGGAGGTCCAGTCCCCGGTGGGCCCGAGATCGGACCCGACGCCCCAGAAGTTGGCGCCGTCGGTCGGCGCGTACTGCCCACCGAGCGGCCGCACCAGCGTCGGCGAGCCCGCCCCGGACGCCTCGGCGATGGTCCAGTGCGCCCAGTCGGGCGCCGTGGGGAACCCCCCGACCCGCAGCCGCACCCGCCCCCAGAAGCTGTTGCCGGGCGGGGAGAGCTCATCGAACACAAGGAAGGCCCGACCGTTGCCCTCGGTACGAATCCGCAGCTCACGCCCGTGCCCGGTGGCGCTGGGGGCGACGGCCAGCGTGCCGTCGGCCGTGTCGGTGGTCCAGCCGCGCCCCTCGGTGACCGGGCCGAGGGGGAGACGGTCGAAGTTCTCCCGGGCCAGAGTTCCGTGGGGAGCGGGGGTCGCGGAGGCAGTGGGGGGTATCGCGAGCAGTACCGCTGCGGCGGCGCACAGCGCGGCGGCGGATTTCCTCAGGAGTGCCATGAGGACAGTCTGCAACTCAGGCCCCACAAGTCACAGTGGCCACACGGGAGTTGGCCGGGAATGAGTGAGGCCCCGCTCCCGGCGCGAACCGGGGAACGGGGCCCAACCCACCGTAGGAGAACGGAGATCAGAAACGCCGAGTGATCAGCGCCCTCTTCACTTCCTGGATCGCCTTGGTGACCTCGATCCCACGCGGACAGGCGTCCGTGCAGTTGAACGTCGTGCGGCAGCGCCACACGCCGTCGCGGTCGTTGAGGATCTCCAGTCGCTGCTCGCCCGCCTCGTCACGGCTGTCGAAGATGAAGCGGTGGGCGTTGACGATGGCCGCCGGGCCGAAGTACTGGCCGTCGTTCCAGAAGACCGGGCAGGAGGACGTGCAGGCCGCGCACAGGATGCACTTCGTCGTGTCGTCGAAGCGCTCGCGGTCCTCCGCCGTCTGGAGGCGTTCCCGGGTCGGCTCGTTCGTGTCCTTCGTGATCAGGAAGGGCATCACGTCGCGGTACGCCTGGAAGAACGGCTCCATGTCGACCACGAGGTCCTTCAGGACCGTCAGGCCCTTGATGGGCTCGACCGTGATCGGCTTCGACGGGTTGATGTCCTTGATCAGCGTTTTGCACGCCAGACGGTTCTTGCCGTTGATCCGCATCGCGTCCGAGCCGCAGATGCCGTGCGCGCAGGAGCGGCGGAAGGTCAGCGTGCCGTCCAGCTCCCACTTGATCTTGTGCAGGGCGTCGAGGACACGTTCCTTCGGGTCGATCTCCAGCTGGAAGTCTTCCCAGGTGGCCTCCGCCGAGACCTCCGAGTTGAAGCGGCGGACGCGGAAGGTGACCGTGATGTACGGGGAGTCGGCGAAGCCGGGCTCGGGCTCGCCGGCCGCGTCCGCCTTGTCCAGAACAGGGGTTGCCATCAGTACTTACGCTCCATCGGCTGGTAGCGGGTCTGGACGACCGGCTTGTAGTCGAGACGGATGGACTCGGCGCCGTCGTCGCCCACCTCGCGGTACGCCATGGTGTGGCGCATGAAGTTGACGTCGTCGCGGTTCGGGTAGTCCTCGCGGTAGTGACCGCCGCGGGACTCCTTGCGGGCCAGCGCGGAGACCGCCATGACCTCGGCGAGGTCGAGCAGGTTGCCGAGCTCGATCGCCTCCAGCAGGTCCGTGTTGAAACGCCGGCCCTTGTCCTGGATCGAGACGTTCAGGTAGCGCTCGCGCAGCTCGGCGATCTTCTCGACCGCCGTCTTGATCGTCTGCTCGGTGCGGAACACCATGACGTTCGCGTCCATGGTCTCCTGCAGCTCACGCCGGATCACCGAGACCCGCTCGGTGCCCGTCGCGTCCCGCAGCCGCTCCACCTGGTCGAGCACCAGCCGCGCCGGGTCCTCGGGCAGCTCGACGTAGTCCGCCTTCTGCGAGTACTCGGCGGCGGCGATACCGGCCCGCTTGCCGAACACGTTGATGTCCAGCAGCGAGTTCGTGCCCAGGCGGTTGGCACCGTGGACCGAGACGCAGGCCACCTCGCCGGCCGCGTACAGGCCCGGGACCACCGTGGTGTTGTCGGCGAGCACCTCACCCTCGACGTTCGTCGGGATGCCACCCATCGCGTAGTGCGCGGTGGGCTGGATCGGGATCGGGTCCGTGTACGGCTCGATACCGAGGTAGGTACGGGCGAACTCCGTGATGTCGGGCAGCTTCGCGTCCAGCTGCTCCGGCGGGAGGTGGGTGAGGTCCAGGTAGACGTGGTCGCCCTCGGGACCGCAGCCGCGGCCCTCCCGGATCTCGGTGTAGATGGAGCGGGAGACGACGTCACGGGACGCGAGGTCCTTCATGACCGGCGCGTACTTCTCCATGAAGCGCTCGCCGTCCTTGTTGCGGAGGATGCCGCCCTCACCGCGGGCGCCCTCCGTCAGCAGGATGCCCATGCGCCAGATGCCGGTCGGGTGGAACTGGAAGAACTCCATGTCCTCCAGCGGCAGCCCGCGACGGTAGACCGCGGCCTGGCCGTCACCGGTCAGCGTGTGCGCGTTGGACGTCACCTTGAAGAACTTGCCGCAGCCGCCGGACGCGTAGATCACGGCCTTCGCCTGGAAGACGTGGATCTCGCCGGTCGCCAGTTCGTACGCGACGACACCGGCCGACTTCTTGACGCCGTCGACCTCGGTGATCAGCTGGTCCAGGACGTAGAACTCGTTGAAGAACTCCACGCCCTCCTTGACGCAGTTCTGGTACAGCGTCTGGAGGATCATGTGGCCGGTGCGGTCGGCCGCGTAGCAGGAACGGCGGACCGGGGCCTCGCCGTGGTTACGGCTGTGACCGCCGAAGCGGCGCTGGTCGATCGTCCCGTTGGGCGTGCGGTTGAACGGCAGGCCCATCTTCTCCAGGTCGAGGACCGAGTCGATGGCCTCCTTCGCCAGGATCTCGGCGGCGTCCTGGTCGACCAGGTAGTCACCGCCCTTGATCGTGTCGAAGGTGTGCCACTCCCAGTTGTCCTCCTCCACGTTCGCCAGCGCGGCGGCCATGCCGCCCTGCGCGGCGCCCGTGTGGGAGCGGGTGGGGTAGAGCTTGGTCAGCACCGCGGTGCGGCTGCGCTTCGTCGACTCGATGGCCGCGCGCATGCCCGCGCCACCGGCGCCGACGATGACGGTGTCGTACTTGTGGATCTTCATGATTCTCGCAGCCCCGTGCCTAGCGGATGTTCGGGTCGAAGGTGAAGATCACCAGCGTGCCGAGCAGGATGGTGAACACCGTGGCGGTGTAGAGCAGGCCCTTGAGCCACAGGCGGGTGTTCGGGCGCTCCGCGTAGTCGTTGATGATCGTGCGCAGACCGTTGGCGCCGTGCAGCATCGCGAGCCACAGCATCAACAGGTCCCAGACCTGCCAGAACGGGGATGCCCAGCGGCCCGCGACGAACGCGAAGCCGATCTTCGACACACCGCCGTCCAGCACCAGCTGGATCAGCAGGTGGCCGATGACCAGGACGACGAGCACGACACCCGACAGACGCATGAACAGCCATGCGGCCATCTCGAAGTTGCCGCGAGTGGAGCGAGGCGTCTTCTTCGTCCGCTTGCGCGGGGCCTCGATGAGGGGCGCCGGGTTGTCGACGCCGTAGCCGGAGTCGCCCTCTACGGGGCCGATGCCGGAAGCGGTGGTTTCAGTGGTCGCCATCGGTGTCAGCTCCCGAACAGTTCACGAGCGGCGTGGCCGAGGACGGGGTAGATCGCCCCGATCATGAGCACGACCCACAGGCCCACGACGGACCAGAGCATCTGCTTCTGGTAGCGCGGGCCCTTCGACCAGAAGTCGACGGCGATGACGCGCAGGCCGTTGAGAGCGTGGAAGAGGATGGCCGCGACGAGGCCGTACTCCAGACACGCGACGAGCGGGGTCTTGTATGTGGCTACGACCTTGTCGTAGTCCTCGGGGGAGACACGGACGAGAGCGGTGTCCAGCACGTGAACGAACAGGAAGAAGAAGATGAGGACGCCGGTGACTCGATGAGCCACCCAGGACCACATTCCTTCCCGGCCGCGGTACAGCGTTCCAGCCGGCACGGAAGTCCCTCCGGGAGCGGGGTGTCGGGGCCTGCCGGCTTGTGCTGTCGGTCGGCCCGGCCGGGTACGGTCCACCGGCCCCCAGCATCGTAGCGATGCGCTGCCGCTGGGCTTACCCGGGGCCTACCTGTGTGATCAAAGTGGCACGCAGATGGGGGTACTCGACGGCTAATGGGGTGGTCACGGCGGTTATGTGCCGACTTACAGCCCCGCGCCCCTGAGGGAAGACACCAACCGGCCTCTCGCGACGCGGCGGAGTTCCTCTGCCGCCACCACCCGTTCTTCCTCCGGATCGTTTGCCAATCGTGACCGGATGCCTGCCAGTGCATGGTCCAAGGCCTCAGCGGCGGGCAGGCCGTCCAGACAGATGACGAAGGCGTGGCCGAAGCGGGCCTCGTAGGCCGCGTGGGCCGCGTCCATAGCCATGTGGGCTGCGGAATACGCCCCCTCCGGCACCACGGGCAGCGTCTCTGCCGCCAGGGCCTCGGAGAGATCCGACACAGTCAGGTCGTACGCCGCCTCGTCCGACGCGGCCAGCAGGGCGTCCACGGTCGGATAGGGGCGGTGGGCCGCGACCCGCTCCGCCCAGCGGAGGCTGCGCAGGCAGTCCAGGAGAAGGAGCCTGGCCTCGTCGGTGGGCGCGATGTTGAAGGCGTCCAGGACAGTGGGCAGGCACGGTATGGCCGGTCGGCCGGGAGAATGTGTGGGCGTCACGTGTGTTTCGGCAGGGGAAGCTGTGAGCGGTGTGACATCACGTTATCGAGAGTGGACGTGACCTGTCCGACGGATGCCCGATTTTCACCCGCACGGGGGCGTTTCGGCATGGTTGGAGGACGCGGTCCTCACTCACAAGGCCCTAGGTTGGCGATGTGAGCCAGCACAGGAAGCGAACGGAGAAGCAGGCACGGGGGCTGATCGCGGGGGCGGTCGTCGTCACCGTCGCGGTCGGGGTGGGCCTCGGTCTGTGGGCGGGCGGCGACAGCGACCCGGCCGGATCGGCCCGGTCCCAGGCCGAGTCACCCATGGGCGGCAGAGCGGAAGGCTCCCCGGCCCCTTCGAGGGCCCCGAGCCCGGCCCCCAGTCCCACCCGGTCGTACCCCCTGTCCACCACACCCCGCACCATCCCGGCCGTCCGCGCCCACACCCCGGCGCGCGGTCCTGGCTGGCGTCCCGCCCGGGGCCTGCGCGTGGTCGTGAACGACGCAGGCCTCGCCGACGAGGGGCGTCTCCTCGCCGGTGAGCTGGGGCTGACGTACGCCGGGCAGAAGGACGACGTACGCGCCGGGGACGTACGCCTCACGGTCAATGGCGGGAAGGGCGCGAACCCGGAGTCGTACCGCATGACCGTGCGCGGCGGGCGGGTCGCCATCAGCGGGCCGGCCGACGCGGGGGTGTTCTACGGCACCCGCACGCTCAAGCAGGCGGTGCACGGTGGCGCCACGGCGCCGGAGGGCGTCGTGCGCGACGAGCCCGCCAAGCCGGTGCGCGGGTTCTCCCTGGACATCGCGCGCAAGCACTTCACGGCCGGCTGGATCGAGGACCGGGTCCGGGAGCTGGGCGACCTGAAGTTCAACCGGCTCCAGCTGCACTTCTCCGACGACCAGGCGTTCCGGATCGAGTCCGCCTCGCACCCGGAGATCGTGTCGGCGCAGCACCTGACCAAGGCGCAGGTGAAGAGGATCGTCGCCCTCGCGGCGCAGCGGCACATCACCGTCGTACCGGAGATCGACTCGCCCGGACACCTGGGGGCCGTCATCGACGCCCACCCGGAGCTTCAGCTGCGCAGTGCGGCGGGGAACGTGGCGCGCGGGGCCGTCGACATCTCCAACCCCGCTTCCGCCAAGATCGTCGACGACCTGCTGAACGAGTACGCGGGCCTGTTCCCCGGCGCCGACTGGCACCTCGGCGGCGACGAGTACCGCGCGCTCATGGTGTCCGACCCGGAGGCGACCTACCCGCAGCTCGCCACCGCCGCCAGGAAGGCCTACGGGGCCGGCGCCACCGTCGAGGACCTGACCACGGGCTGGCTGAACGACCGCGCCGCCACCGTCCGGGCGCACCGCAGGGCCCCGATCGCGTGGAACGACGGCTTCTTCCGGGGCACGTCCGTCCGGGCCGCCGACGACATCCGGGTCGGGTACTGGACGGGCAAGGAGATCGGCGCCCGGCAGCCGGTGGAGTATCTGAGCGCGGGACGCAAGGTCGTCAACTACAACGACAAGTTCCTCTACTACGTCCTCGGGCAGCCCAACCAGTTCTACTATCCGACGGGACAGCGGATCTACGAGGAGTGGACCCCGCGAGTCCTCCGCGGCACAACAGCAGTCCCCTCGAAGTACGACAGCCAGATCCTCGGCGGGTACTTCGCGGTGTGGTGCGACTTCCCGAACGCGCAGACGCAGGACCAGGTCGCGGCAGGCATCCGGATGCCGCTGCGGGCGACCACGCAGAAGCTGTGGGATCCGGGGAAGCCCGCCCTGACCTGGGCGCGGTTCAAGGCGCTCGCGGACCGGCTGAGCTGAGGAGCCGGGGATTCCTGTGGACGTACGGGGCCGTCGAACCGTATGTTCCGCAGGCCGCGCGTGAGGCTCTGGGGAGAACCCGCGCGGTCTGCTGATCATCCGCACCTCGGGGGGACCTCACCATGCTCTGTACGCGCTGCCTGCATGCCGAAGCGGCACCGGAGGGCGTGCTGTGCGCCGGGTGCGCCACGCCCACCGGATTCGCGGCCCCGCCGGCCGGTGCCGCACCGAAGATCTGGCTGCGCTCGCCGGTCGGCCTCGGACGCGCCACCGCGATCCTGCTCGGACTGGCCGCGGCCGTCGACGTGTTCGCCCTCGGCGCGGACTACCTCATGTACGACGTCACGGGCGACCTCGCCGGGGGCGGCATCGGGGCCGGGGCAGGAGACCGGGCCGATCTGGCGGACAGGCTCACCGCCGCGGCCGGCAGCGCACAGGTGCTCGTGATGCTGGCCTGTGCCGTCGTCTTCGTGATCTGGCTGTGGCGGGTCCGGCGCAACGCCGAGGTGTTCGCCCCGGACGGACACCACAAGGCGCGCGCCTGGGTGATCGCCGGCTGGGTCGTGCCGATCGCGAGTCTGTGGTACCCGCGCCGGGTCGTGGTCGACATCTGGGACGCGAGCAGCACGGGGGACAAGCCCGACGGACATGCCCTGATCAACATCTGGTGGACGCTGTGGCTCCTCTCCCAGACCATCGGGCAGGTCCTGTACACCGCGTTCGACGAGGCCGACACCTCGCAGAGGATCCACGACTCCATGACGCAGATGATGGTCGCCGACGGTCTCGACCTCGTGGCCGCCCTGGCCGCCGCCGCCGTCGTGCTCCGGCTGACCCGGATGCAGGACGAGAAGGCCCGCCAGGGACCCCCGGTGCCCGTCGCCGTGTGACGGATTTGGTCCATCCTGCTGCGAACTGTCGTACGAATGTGGTGTATTCGGGCCCGAGCCGTACCGAGCAGCCAGGGGGAACCGGGATGGGCTACTGGGGTTACTTCGTCGTGGGCCGCGGGGAGCGGCCGCTCGCCGAGTTGGACGCGCTGGCCGGAGCCGAGGGCATGGTCTTACGCGAGTCGGCGCCCGGCGGATGGCAGGTCTGGGAGTACGCGAACGGCGAGGGCGATGTCGGGAACATGAACGCCCTTGCCCTGGAGAGCGGTTCGCCCGCGCTCTTCGGATACGTCATGGACAGCGCGTCGGTCGTCCTGGAGGCGGCGGGGCCGGAGAGCGGTGCCTGGACGACCTGTCTGGCCCGCAGCGCCATGGCCGAGTACATCGGGGGCGGCGAGGAGGGGCTGACCCTGGAGGACTACTTCCTCGAACCCCGGGACGCGGCCGCGCGGGCCGTCGCCTGGGCGGCGGAGGCGGGGCACGAGGTGCCCGAGGAGCCACTACTCGATGTACTGAGCGCCGCCCCCGATCCGTTGGCCGAAAACCTCTTCTTCCGTATGCTCGACCGGCTCGGTGTGGTGCCCCTGTGACACTCCCGGGCCATCGCGCGCAGTAAGGGGAAGTGCGGGTTCCGTGAGGGGATGCCGCTCGGCGAGGGAGGCGTGGATGAGTCTGGTGGAGCTGATCGGCCAGGCCGACGAACGCGGACTGGCCGCCAGCGGGTTGGCTTGTTTGGATCGCTGCATACCGCTGCTCGGTGGCGACGACGAGGTCCTTCGTCCTCTGTGGGCGGGGCTCGCGGACGACGCGGGGGCCGCGGAGTGGGGCGAGCGGCTGGAGCAGGTGCGGGGGAAGCTGGGCGGGGAGTTCGGGGCGGGCGACTTCTCCGGCTCCGGCTCCGGCTCCGGCTCCGGTGAGGACGAGGCCGTGCTGCTGGCCCGCCGGATGCTCGCTGCCGCGCCGGTCGAACGGTCCGCCGCCGGGGTACGGGCGTGGGCCGACGCCTGCTCGGTCGCCGCGCTCCGGATCCACCGGCTGCTCGACCCCCTGAAGGACGCCTGCGACTCGGTCGACGCCCGCCGCGAGGGCCGTACGGAGGGCATGTCTCCCCTCGTCGCCGCCGAACTGCGCCGCCAGATCACCGTCCTGGAACTCCTCGCCGGCCACGGCCCGGCAGGCCTGCGCCCGGCTCTGGAGGTGTCGACGGAAGGCCGCCGGGTGCTGCGCGCGGTGGTGTCCCGGAGGAGCCGGCGGCGGGGGTGAGGGAGGGCGGCTCGGTGGAGGATCGGCTCAGTGGACGAGCCATTTGACCACCGCGTCCCCGTAGCGCGCCGTCTGATCGTAGAACGCCGTCAGATCCCGGTGCGCCGCCGCGAACACCCCCCGCGCCTCCCGTTCCGCGGTCGCCCCGCCGTGTCTCGGCAGCAACTCCTCGCGGACGACCAGCCACAGGGCCTCGAAGTCGGCCGAACCGAGGTATGCCGAGACGCGGTTCGCCCGGGCCGCGGTCAGGAGCAGGAACGGGGGCTTGTCGTGGTCGCCCGGGTAGACCGGCAGTCCGCCGAGGACCACCTCGGCGCCGGCGTAGAGGAGTTCGTGGTCCAGGTAGGACTTGTCCAGCACCTCCTCCCGGTGTCGGCCTATGCGTTCGCGGACGGCGTCCCAGTCGTCCTCGAACAGCCGTTGCATCCAGTTCGCGCTGTTGCGCAGGGCCGAGGGCGGCACCGCGCGGAGATGGAAGTAGTCGCTCATCAGAGACAGGAGCGCAGCGGAGGGGCGAATCGTCACTCTGGCGTCAACCTTGCGACAGAGAGGGTCCTGTGACCGTCCGGGGAGGGATACGGCGAAGGTGGGTCGGTCCTGCACCGGTCCGCGCGAAGGCACCGATCCGGGTGACGAAACACCTCGCTGAGACGCTTTCCCCAAGTGATGACTGATGTGACGGCTCATACGACCGCTGATGTGACGACCCGCCAGGCCCCCACGCCCGCAACCAGGCCCTCCGCCGCGACCAAGCCCATGCGCTGGGCGGCCGACGCGGTGTCGGCCCTGCGCGAGGGCGCACGCGTCCGGCTCGACTACTCGGCGCAGAGCCTGTGGCGCGTCGACCGGCTGATCGAGGAGATACGGCGGGAGGGGGCGCCGTACGCCGCCGTGGAGACCGTGCTGCGCGGGCTCGGCGCCTACGCCGGTGAGGTCGTCGTCCGCCAGGCCGGTGCCGAGTGGTGGACGAGCGGCGGCGACCACTGGGTCCGTACGCCCGACGGACGGCTGTGGGACCCGGTGGACGAGGCCCGCCGCTGCTTCGCCGGGGACGGCTCGCTGCGACTGCTGTGCCGGGATGCGACGGGGGCTGTGCGGCGCTGACCGCGGAGGCGGCGGCTCCCGAGGCAAAAACACCGTAATAAGAGACGCTGGCGTTCCCAAGGGAGCGGCAGCAGGCGCACGATGGGGTCATGGCCGACAACCGTCGTTGGTGGGCGCTGGTCGTCATCGCGCTCGCCCAGTTGATGGTCGTGCTGGACATGACCATCGTGAACATCGCCCTGCCGTCCGCCCAGGCCGACCTGAACATGTCGGACGCGAACCGGCAGTGGGTCATCACCGCCTACACCCTCGCCTTCGGCGGGCTCCTGTTGCTCGGCGGGCGGATCTCCGACCTCGCCGGGCGCAGGACCACCTTCATGATCGGGCTCGTCGGCTTCGCCGCCGCCTCCGCGCTCGGCGGGGCCGCGACGGGGCAGGGGATGCTGTTCGGGGCGCGGGCCCTGCAGGGCGTGTTCGCCGCGCTGCTCGCACCGGCCGCGCTGTCGCTGCTCGCGACGACCTTCACCGAACCGAAGGAGCGGGCGAAGGCCTTCGGGGTGTTCGGGGCGATCGTCGGGGCGGGCGCCGCTATCGGGCTGCTCGCGGGCGGTCTGCTCACCGAGTATCTGGACTGGCGCTGGTGTCTGTACGTCAACGTGCCCATCGCGCTGCTCGCGTTCGCGGGCGCGTGGGCGATCCTCGCGCCCGGGGGACGGCACCCCGACGCCCACCTCGACGTGCCGGGCGCGCTGCTCGGCTCGGGCGGCATGCTGGCGCTGGTGTACGGCTTCTCCGAGGCGGCGTCCCGGGGTTGGGACGACGGGCTCGTGGTGACCCTGCTGGTCGCCGGAGTTGTGCTGCTCGCGGCCTTCGCGGTGTGGCAGACCCGGGCGCGGGTGCCGTTGCTGCCGATGTCGGTGGTCAAGGACAGGCAGCGTGTGGGCGCCTTCCTGACCGTGCTGTTCGTCACCGTCGGGATGTTCGGTGTGTTCCTCTTCCTGACGTACTACCTGCAGGGCGTCCTCGGATGGTCGCCGCTGAAGACCGGGCTCGCGTATCTGCCGATGACGGCCGCGATGATCGTCGGCTCGACGCAGATCGCCGCACGGCTGCTGAGCAAGGTGCCGCCGAGGACCCTGATCGTGCCCGGACTGCTCGTGGCCGCGGGAGGGTTGGCGATCATCGCGCAGGTCGGCGTGGAGCCGGCGTACGCCTCGCACGTCCTGCCCGGAATGCTGATGCTGGGTCTCGGCATGAGCACGGCGATGATGACCTCCATCTCGCTGGCCACCGGCAGTGTCGCGCCGCGTGACTCGGGGGCGGCCTCGGCGACCTTCAACACGGCCCAGCAGGTGGGCGGTTCGATCGGTACGGCCCTGCTGAACACGATCGCCGCGAGCGCGACCGCGACCTACCTGACCGCGCACGCCGGACCAGGCGTCGACAAGCGGCTGCTCCAGGCCGACGCCACCGTGCACGGCTTCAACGTGGCCACCTGGTGGGCGTTCGGGGCGCTGCTGCTGGCCGCGCTGATCGCGGGAGTCGTCGTGAACGCGGAACGGGCGCCCACTCCCCAGGGTGCGGGGGAGCGGACGCCCGAGCCGGTGGACACGCTGGGCTGAGGCCCTACTTGATGTAGACCAGGCCGTCCGTCGTGATCGTCGGGCGGCCGCTGGTGCCCACCACCACGATCTTCACCGTGTGCTTGGCGCTGCTGGACCAGGACTTGGTCCAGATCGCCTGGCGGTAGGCGGTGGTCGAGGACTTCAGGTCCACGGTCGCGACCTTGGTGCCGTCCACGTACACGTACGCCTGCCCGGAGGTGGACGCCCGCGAGACCACCCACGCGGCGGACCGGCCGGTGAACGTCCAGGTCAGGCTCGCGTTCTTGGAACCGCTGGAGTACGACTTGCCGCCGAGGTAGCTGGTGGAGGAACGGGTCGTCCAGCTGCCGGACTTGGTGGCCGAGGTCTCCTGAAGGATCATCGGCGTGTACGAGGGGGACGACGTACGGGTGTTGCCCGCGACGTCGTACGCCTTCATCGACCAGGTGCTCGCGGTACCGGGCTTGGCGGACCGGCTGGAGCTGGTGGTGGTCGGGCCGAAGGTGGCCGTCGTCGGGGACAGCAGGCTCACCTGCTTCAGGGCCTGCGAGTCGGCGGCCTTCCAGCCGAGGGTGACCGGGGCGGCGGTGGTGCTGACCGTGCCGGTGCGCAGGGTGATCTTCGGTGTGGTGGAGAAGGTCGGCGCGGTGGTGTCGGTCACGACCGTCAGCGCGGTGGTCGTCGCCGTCTTGCCGGACTGGTGCACGGCCCGTACGGCGACCTTGTGGCTGCCCGCGGCCAGGGTGGTGCCGGCCGAGGTGGCCGTACCGGACGTGGTGGCGACGACCTGGCCGTCGACCAGCAGCTCGAACTTCGAGATCAGCGAACCGGGCGTGGTGGCCGACCACTTCGCCGTGATCGCGCCCTTGGTCCAGTACGTCGAGCCGGACAGGGCCGCGCCGGTCAGCGAGGTGAGCTTCAGGCCTTGCACCGGGCCGGACGCCCAGGCGCGGATGGTCGGCAGCTGGGCGTAGAGGGAGTTGCCCGGGCACTCGGTGGCGTAGCCGTCGCGGTGGCCGGAGATCCGGTTGAAGGTGTAGAGGCTGCCGGCGGTGAAGCTCGTACCGGCGAGGTTGCTCTGGGTGGCGCCCGCCTTCAGCTGGACCGTCGAGCTGGGGTCGACGCCGTACTGGCCGAGCTTCCAGGCCGCGATCCGGGCGACCGAGGTGAGGGCGGCGTTCGAGGCGCCCGTTGCGGTGTACTCGCCGAGGACCGCGATGCCGGTGGACTCACGGTTCCACCCGTAGGTGTGGGCGCCCAGGACCGGCTGGTCGACGCCGCCCTTGCGGCCCTCGAAGATCGTGCCGCACTTGTCGACCAGGAAGTTGTAGCCGATGTCGTTCCAGCCGTTGCCGCTGGGGGCCGGGGCGGTGTGGTACGCGTAGACGGCCCGCACGATCGACGCCGATTCGGCGCAGGTGTAGTCGTTCGACCCGGCCGTGTGATGGACGAAGACGGCCTTCACATCGGCGTTGTACTCCGACGGGTCGGGGCTGAGCTTCTCGTCGGCGCCCCAGCCGGCGCGGGAGACGATCGACGGCTCGGGGACCGTCGACGGGGGGGCGGTGGGGGTGGTGGCGGTCGGGGTCGGGCTCGGCGTCACGTCCTCGGCGTACGCTGCCGGGTCCGTGTCGTCGCCCGTGTCCCGCTGCTCCGCGGCGGTCGCGATGCCCGGGTCGACCAGGTTGACCTTGAGACCCGAGGGCAGTCCGGCGCTGGTGGTGCCGTCCTCGTGGACGACCTGTACCTCGACACCGTCCGAGGGGCCCACCCACAGGGGTTCGGACGCGCCGCGTGCCCCGGCCCGCTCGTCGGGGTCCTCCACCGGGTCCGCGTCCGTCTCCAGGTCCTGCCAGGACGTCCACGCGCCGGTGTCGATGCTCCGGGTGCGTACCTGCGCCTTGCCGTCGAGCTGCTTGGTCGCCCCCGTCCAGGAGATACCGAGCAGCGAGAACTGCTTGGTCTCGGTGCGCGGCAGCTCGCGCTCGCCGGTCTCGGGAGCCTTCAGCGCCAGGTTGTAGACCTTCACCGGCCGCTTGGGCTGCAGATCCCCCGCGTTGTCGGTCGACGGACTGGCGGCGGCGTAGGTCGCGATGCCGCCGCCTCCCAGAACAACCGCGCCGAGTGTCAGCCACGCCCGCCGCTTCATGCTGAGCGGTCTGTACGCACGGCTCTTACGACGACTCACTACCCCACCCCTGAATTTGGTCACAGAAACACCACCTGTCACACAGGTGGCACTTACACATCGTACGAACACTGCCAGGTGTCACAGGTGTTCGAGGCGGGGTGCCCGGGATGTCCGACCCGCTGTGACACTTCTGTGAGGTCAGGCGCTGTTGACCGTGGGGGACATAGGCAAGGGCGTGACCGTGCCGGACGGTGCGGAATCGCCACGAACCGGTACGGACAGGAAAGTTCTTGGGCCAGGGAGGGGAACCCCGCCGCGTGCAGGCGTACGACGGGGAACTGGGCGCGGCCGTCGCGCGGGCCCAGGAGGGCGACGAGGCCGCCTTCGCGGTCGCCTACCGGCTGGTGCAGCCCGGACTGCTCGGGTATCTGCGCGGGTTGGTCGGGGAGGACGCGGAGGACGTGGCCTCGGACGCCTGGCTGGAGATCGCCCGGGACCTCGGCCGGTTCAAGGGCGACGGGGCGGGCTTCCGCGGCTGGACCGCGACCATCGCCCGGCACCGGGCCCTGGACCATCTGCGCCGGCAGCGGGTGCGGCCCCGGTCGGCGGCGCTGGAGCAGGACATGCTGGACCTGCCCGGCCCGCACAGCACCCACGACCAGGCGCTGGAGTCCCTCTCCACCGAGTACGCCCTCGAACTGGTCCGGGGGCTCCCGCGGGACCAGGCCGAGGCGGTGTTGCTGCGGGTCGTCGTCGGACTGGACGGCCCCGCCGCCGCCCGCGTCCTCGGCAAGCGCCCCGGCGCGGTGCGCACCGCGGCGTACCGGGGGCTGAAGCGGCTGGCGCACCAGTTGGGCGCCGAGAGTGTGACGGATGACGGCCCCCGGACGCTGGGGGAGTCGACATGACAGGTGAGGACACCACCTCGGACAGGGACGGACACGGCATGGGTGACGAGCGGAGCGGCGATGCCCCCGGCCGTCGGCATGCGCGCACGGAGGAGACCCTGCGGGACAGCCCCCTCGAGGCGCTGTTCGCCGCGGCCCTCCGCGGGGAGAAGCCCGACGGCGAGGCGGAGCGGCGGGCCGTGGCCGCCTACCGGGCGGCGAGGGACGCCGGGGCGCACCGGGCGCGGACCCGGCGGCGGGACGACTGGCGGCCCCGCGCGCAGCGCCGCTGGGCACGTTCGGTGAAGACGACGCTCTCCGTGCTCCTCGCGAGTCTCACCCTCGGCGGTGTCGCCTACGCCGCGATCGGCTCGGTGGGCGGCGGTGAGGCCAAGGGCGCGGGCGGCAAGGACGTGCGCCCGAGCGTCTCGGCGAGCACCCCGGTCGAGTCCCACAGCAGCGCGAGGCCCACCGCGTCCGCTTCCGCCCCCGCCGAGCGCCCGCCCACCGCGAAGGACACCCTGGCCCACTGCCGTGCCTACGAGAAGCTGCGTGGCCGGGGCAAGGCGCTGGACTCCACGGCGTTCCAGCGGCTCGTGACGGCGGCCGGCGGCGAGGCGAACGTGAGTGCTTACTGCGCCAAGCTGACGGGCGAGGACGCGGGGACGGCCGACGCGGGTGCCGCGGGTGACGCGAAACCGGGGAAGCAGACGGCCAAGGCGAGCGACCCCCGGAACGCGGACAAGAACAAGCCCAACAAGCAGTGACCCGTGCCTCAACCGGCCGGCCGTCAGCGGATGATCGAGGTCAACACGTCCACGCCCAGATGCATGAGGCGGTCCGTGTCCAACCGGTGGTAGATCTGTCGGCCGTCCCGCCGGGAGATCAGCAGACCCACCTCGCGCAGCCGTCCGAGGTGGCGGGAGACCTGAGGCAGGGTCATTCCCGTCCGTACGGCCAGGTCGGACGTGGTGATCGGTTCGTTCACCAGATGCCGGCAGAGCGACAGTCGCGCGGGGTCGGACAGGATCGCCAGTCTGAGCCGCACCTGTGCCAGCGTGGCCCGTTCCACCTGAGCGGTGTTCTCGACGGGGAAGTGCACGACGAGCGGGTAGGGCGGATCGTCCTTGACGATCAGATGCGGCCGGGAGTGCGCGGACGGTACGAGCAGGCAGCGACGGCCGCGCAGGTCGGCTGTGAGTGACTGCAGCTTGTCGTAGACGACCGCCGGCGGGTTGTGCCGGACGACGGCGTTCGGGCTGAGTGAGGCCAGTGCCTCGGGGAGCGGCAGCGCCTGGACCCGGGCCCTCAGGCGGGTGCATTCGCCCTCCAGCCGGTGCTGTACCCGAGCCCATTCGGCGTCGAAGAACTCGGCGGCGCAGCGCCGCAGCAGCTCCAGCAGCCCTGTCCGCATCCGTTCCGGGGCCTGGAGCAGGCTGCGGGCCAGCTCGCCGCGGCTGAAGGAGCGCCGTTCGCTGGAGACGGTGTAGGCGTCGCGGACCGCCTCGTCGGTGAGCAGGTCGCGGGTGTCGAAGACGCCCCCGTGCACACTCGGTGCGACGCCCAGCACGAAGTCGTCCAGCGGGAGTGCCTCCAGGCGGTCGAGTTCCTGCTCCAGCGTCCGTCCCAAAGGCGGTTCCAGCGGCATCAGCAGACGGCAGCGCCGCCGGGTCCACAGGGGCGCGTAGACCGCGATCAGGCTCTGGGCCTCCGGAGACAGATCGGCGCGTACGCGTTCCAGCCACGGGCGTCCGACGAGGTGGTGCTCGGGCTCGGCGATCGAGTGGAGGCACGCCATCAGCTCGGCCAGCGGTGAGAGACCGACGGCCACGTCCGCCGGAACCGCGCCCTGCAAGGTGATGACCACGGCCATGCGGCGCAGCGTACAGCGGATGCTTTTCGCGTACGCGGTAAGCATCGCTGCCGCCGCCCGCCGGCCGACCTAGGCTGCGTCCAATTCCCGCCGCTCCGAGCAGTCGTCGATTCCGCTCCGAGCAGTCCGAGCAGCGAGAGGCTCCGGCCGATGCACCTGTTTCTGCAGACGTTCTTCAACCCCGACGAACTACTCAAGGCGTTTCCCGTCCTGCTGACCGAGGGCCTGCGCAACACCCTGCTGATCGCCGGGCTGGCGATCGTCTTCGGTGTCGTGCTCGGTGTGCTGCTCGCGATGATGCTGCTGTCGCACCGCCGGTGGGTGCGGCTCCCCGCGCGGATCTACGTCGACGTGTTCCGCGGTCTGCCGGCGATCGTGACCGTCAGCCTGGTCGGCCTGGGCCTGCCGTCGGCCGGGATCCGTCCGTTCGGCCGGGATCCGCTCGGGTACGCGGTCCTCGCCATCGGCCTCATATCGGCGGCCTACCTGGCGGAGATCTTCCGGTCCGGCATCCAGGCCGTCCCGGCCGGGCAGCTCAGTGCGGCCCGCAGCCTCGGCATGTCCTATCTGACGGCGATGCGGGTGATCGTCGTTCCGCAGGGCGTGCGGAACGTGCTGCCCGCGCTGGCCGGCCAGTTCATCATCGACATCAAGGAGAGCGCGTTGGTGTATCTGCTCGGGCTCGGCCTCGGGCAGCGCGAGCTCTACTTCATCGCCCAGGAACGCCAGGCGGCGACATACAACTCCTCCGCACTCGTGGCCGCCGGTGCCTGCTATCTGATGCTCACGATCCCGCTCACCTTCCTGGTCAACCGGCTCGACCTGCGTCTGCGCACCGGCGGACGGAAGAGGAACAAACCCGCGGCCACCCCGGCTGTCGGCACGCCCGCCCCGTCCGTGATGGAGGTCTGAGCCATGGCCGGAACACTGTCCGAGAAGAACCCCCGCACCGACGAGGCGGGGACGGCCACCGCGGCGGCGGTCTCCGTTCGCGACCTGCACAAGCGCTACGGCGACGTGGAGGTCCTGCGCGGGGTGGATCTCGAGGTCGCCGCGGGCGAGACCGTGTGTGTCATCGGCCGGTCCGGTTCGGGCAAGTCCACGCTCCTGAAGTGTATGAACCTGCTGGAGTCGCCGACGGCGGGCGAAATCCGCCTGGGTGGCGACCTGATCACCGGTCCGGGCGTGGACGTGGACGCGGTCCGCACCCGGGTGGGCATGGTCTTCCAGCACTTCAACCTGTTCCCGCACCTGAGTGTCCTGCGCAACGTGACCGTGGCCCTCCGAAAGGTCCGCGGGATGGCCAAGGAGGCGGCCGACGCCGTCGCCATGACCCAGCTGGAGCGGCTCGGCCTCGCGGGGCTGGCCCACTCCCGGTCGAGTCAGCTCTCGGGCGGCCAGCAGCAGCGGGTGGCCATCGCGCGCGCACTGGCGATGGAGCCCGAGGTCATGCTGTTCGACGAGGCCACCTCCGCGCTGGATCCCGAGCTCGTCAAGGACGTGCTCGACGTGATGCGGCTGCTCGCCGAATCCGGCATGACGATGATCGCCGTCACGCACGAGATCGGCTTCGCCCGTGAGGTCGCGGACCGGGTGATCTTCATGGATGAGGGCCGCATCGCCGAGTCCGGCCCGGCTCGCCGGACACTGGAAGCCCCCGAGACGGCACGCCTGCGCGAGTTCCTCGCCCGCGTCCTCTGAGCCCTCGCCCTCTGAAGCGCCGCTTCTCCGAGCCCACCCCTGCACCGCCCACCCCTCCTCAAGGAGACCCTCAAATGTCCATATCGTCCCGTAATGTTCTTGACCGTCGTGGACTGCTCGCCCTCGCCGCCCTCGCCGCCCTCTCCGGCCTCGTCCTCCCGCTCACCGGCTGCGGGGGCAATGGCAGTGCGGATACCGGCAAGGCATCGAACCCGTACGGTCTGATCGAGTCCGGGACCATCAGATCCGCCACCCAGACCGGCCAGCCCCCCTTCGCCTACGCCGAGGACTCGGGGAAGCCCGCCGGTTTCATCGTCGACGTGACCGACGAGGCCGCGAAGCGACTCGGACTCAAGGTCGACTACAAGTCGACGTCCGTCACCGGATCGCTGGCCGGCCTGACCGCCGGTCAGTACGACCTGGCCTCGTCCGGGCTCGGGGTCACCGAGGAGCGGCAGAAGAGCGTCGACTTCACCAAGCCGCTGTTCTGGAGCACCGTGGCCGTCCTGACGACCTCGAAGAGCACGATCTCGACCTTCGACGGCTTCAACGGCAAGCGCGTGGGCGTGGTGACCGGATCCTCGCAGGAGGCTCAACTGCCCACGCGGATACCCAAGGCGCAGCCGGTCCGCTTCCAGGCCCAGAACGCGGCGGTGAGCCAGCTGCTCAACGGCAGTATCGACGCCTTCCTGGTGGGCGGTCCCGACGCGACGGAGTTCATGAAGCAGTACAAGGGCCTGCGGCAGGCGGTGTCCGCGCCGGTGGACCATCCGACCTCGATGGCGGTGCCCAAGAAGCACAGCGCCTTCCTGAAGGCCCTCGACCAGAAGATCGCCGACATGGTCGCG
Organism: Streptomyces doebereineriae; assembly: GCF_031845645.1. NCBI lineage: Bacteria > Bacillati > Actinomycetota > Actinomycetes > Kitasatosporales > Streptomycetaceae > Streptomyces > Streptomyces doebereineriae. The sequence continues at coordinate 70,588 of NZ_JAVREZ010000020.1, read as the reverse complement.
GACGGCACCTACGCCAAGCTGTACCGCAAGTACTTCACCACCCGGCCGCAGCCCGAGCTCATCGCCGCGTGGCCCGCGCTGAAGTCGCAGTTCCCCGGGGCCAAGTGATGCCGGTTACCGATGACGAGTGGCAACGGGTGCCGCTGCCCGGTGGCCGGGCGTGCTGGCGGCGGGTGCTGCGGACATCGGTCAGGGACGGCGTACAGCTCGTGGCCGATGTCTACGCCGACCGTCCCGACCCGGGGCCGGGCCCCGTCGTTCTGGAGCGCACACCGTACGGGCGCCGGGCCGCGCGCACCTCGGACGGTGCCCTCGGCGGCGAGAACCCGCCGGCGCCCGAGACCGTGGCCGAGGTGTTCACCCGTGGCGGGTACCGGATCGTACGGCAGGACTGCCGCGGCCGGGGCGACTCGGAGGGCACCTTCGTCAAGTACCTGAACGAGGCGACCGACGGCTACGACACCGTCGAGTGGATCGCCGGACAACCCTGGTGCGACGGCCGGGTGGCGACCATGGGCGTCTCCTATTCCGCGCACGCCCAAGCCGCCCTCGCCTCGCTGGGCGCACCGCACCTGGCCGCGATGTTCCTCGACTCCGGCGGCTTCGCCAGCGCCTACGAGGCCGGCACCCGGATGGGCGGGGCCTTCGAACTCAAGCAGGCCACCTGGGCGTTCCATCGGGCCAAGGTGAGCGAGACGGTGCGCACCGATCCGGTCCTGCGCGCCTCGCTGGAGTCGGAGGACCTTCAGGCCTGGTTCACCCGCATGCCCTGGCGACGCGGCGCCAGCCCGCTCCGCTTCGTCCCGGAGTACGAGGACTACCTCCTCGAACAGTGGGAGAACGGCACCTTCGGCCCGTACTGGCAGCAGCCGGGCATCTACGCCCGTGGCTTCTACGACGACTTCCCGGACGTCCCCAGCCTGCACATGTCCAGCTGGTACGACCCCTACGTCCGCACCGCCACGGAGAACTTCCGCGAACTCGGCCGGAAGAAGCACAGCCCGGCATATCTGGTGCTCGGCCCCTGGACCCACGGCGGGCGCAGCCACAGTTTCGCCGGTGACGTCGACTTCGGCCCGCAGGCCCGACTGGACGGCAGCCTCGCCGAGCACTACGCGGCGATGCGGCTGAGCTGGTTCGACGCGCACCTCGGCCCGGACGGCATGGCGGAACCGCCGCCTGCCGTGCGGTACTTCCTCATGGGCGGCGGCTCCGGCCGGCGTACCGCCGAAGGGCGGCTCGACCACGGCGGCCGCTGGCACACGGCAACCTCCTGGCCACCCGAGGAGAGCGCGAACCTCACCCTCGTCCTCGGCAGCGCGGGCACCCTCGCGACGGCCTGCGACACGTGCGACGCCCAAGGCGCCTTCCTGGAGTACGACTTCGACCCCCGCGATCCGGTGCCGACCCTCGGCGGCCAGGTCACCTCCGGCGAACCGGTGATGAGCGGCGGCGCCTTCCATCAGCACCCCGACGATCGGTTCTTCGGCGTGACCGAGCCGCACCTGCCCCTCGACAGCAGACCCGACGTGCTGGTGTTCCAGACCCCGCCGCTCACCGGCGACCTGGCGGTCGTGGGACCGGTCGCCGTGCACCTCACCGTGTCGTCCACCGCCCGCGACACCGACTTCACGGTCAAGCTCGTCGACGTCCACCCGCCCAGCGAGGACTATCCGCAGGGTTTCGCGATGAACCTCACCGACGGCATCCTGCGCTGCCGCTACCGCAACTCCTTCAGCGAGCCGGAGCCGATGACGCCGGGGGAGACGTACGAGATCACGGTGGAGGCGCCGGACACGGCGAACCTGTTCCTGGCCGGCCACCGGCTGCGGCTCGACGTCAGCTCCAGCAACTTCCCCCGTTTCGACGTCAATTCCAACACCGGCGGCACGGATGTCGGCGAGCGGCGCAAGGTTGTCGCCACCAACCGCGTCCACACGGGCGGCCGTTCCTGGCTGACCCTGTCCGTGCTCCGCCCGAAGCCCGAAGGACGCCCCGCATGACCGATGGAAAGCTGTCACCCTCCTGGCGTCAGGCGAATGTGCGCGACGGCTTCACCCTGGCCGCCGTCGGTGACCTGGTCGTGGACGACGCGCTCGCCCCGCTCCTCGAAGCCCGCTCGCCCCGCCTGTTGGAGCTGCTGCGGTCGGCAGACGTGACCTTCGGCAATTTCGAGAGCACGGCCATCGACCTGACGGAGTTCGACGGCTGGCCCGAAGCCGAGTCCGGCGGATCATGGCTGATCAGCACCTCACGGGTGCCCGCGGATCTCCGCCGGATCGGGTTCGACCTGATGGCCAGGGCCAACAACCACACCACCGACTGGGGCGTGGCCGGCATGCGGTCCACCGACCGTCTGCTCACCGAGGCGGGCATCGTCCACGCCGGCACCGGAGACACCCTCGCCGACGCGCGTGCCCCGCGCTTCCTCACCACCCCCGCCGGCCGTGTCTCCCTGGTCTCCGTCGCCTCCCGCTTCGAGCCCATGTCCCGCGCCGCCGACCCCCTCGGCCGGGTCCCCGGCCGCCCCGGCGTCAACGCGCTGCGCACCACGCGTCATGTGCTCGTGGCGGCCCAGCGCCTGCGTGAACTCGCCCTGATCCGCGACGCGTTGCCGCCCGGCTCGGTACGCGCCTCCGTTCACGAGGCCGACCGCAGGGACGGCACCGTCACCCTCTTCGGCACCCGCTACGCAGCGAAACCCGGTCCCGAGCCCCACACCGACGCCGTGGAGTTCCGCTTCTCCGTACACGAGTCGGACCGCCGCCAGGTGCTGCACACCGTCCGACAGGCCAAACAGACCTCCGACTTCACGATCGCCACGATGCACACCCACGAGCCGGGCAACTACAGCCAGGAGCCCCCCGACTTCCTTCCGCCCATCGCCCGCGAAGCGATCGACAACGGTGCCGACGCGTTCCTCGGCCACGGCCCCCACCAGCTCCGCGGCATCGAGGTGTACCGGGGCCGCCCGATCTTCTACTCCCTCGGCAACTTCGTCTTCATGGAGAACACCCAGCAGCCGCTGACCCGGGGCGCCTTCGACAAGGACGGCGGTCGCGAGCACGAGACCGAGGCCGAGTTCCTGGAACGCAAACGGGTCCACGGTGTCTTCGGCGAGCAGATCTGGTACGAGTCCGTGGTGGCGGTCAGCCGCTTCGACGGCGACGGCACCCTCCGGGCCGTGGAACTGCATCCGGTCGAACTGCACTGGGACGGCCCGCGCGACGCCGACCGCGGCATCCCCCGGCCGGCCGACCCACCCGCCGCGGAGCGCATCCTGCGACGCCTGCGACGACTCTCCGAACCGTTCGGCACGGAGATCGCCATCCGGCAAGGCGTCGGCCACCTCAGCCTCTGAGGTAACCGCGGAGACGGCCGGGGCCGCCACCCCCCACAGGAGAGGCCCCGGCCGTCGCGCGGCACGGGCCGCGCGGCGGCCCGTACTTTCTTCAGCGCCATGAGTGCGGTTTCTGTCACACCCCGCAGGGCCCACCCCGGATCACGAGGTAGTTGCATTTTGTACGGACATGGACGAGCAGCGGTTTCAGGTCGTAACGTGCCTTTCGCGCCGGGCGCGGAAGTTGAATGATCAGCGCGACTCTCGAGCGATCACCACAACCCCTCGACGGCTCGAAGCGGCGACCATCGATCGCGACCACGTATTGAGGATTCACGGGTGCTGGGGGACGACGCGGAGTTGACTGCCGCGGTGCTTGCGGCACAGGACGGGAACGAGACCGCGTTCCGGACTGTGTACCGCGCGGTGCACCCGCGGCTGCTCGGATACGTCCGGACGCTGGTCGGTGATCCGGACGCCGAGGACGTGGCCTCCGAGACCTGGCTCCAGATAGCCCGTGACCTGGACCGGTTCGACGGGGACGCGGACCGCTTCCGCGGCTGGGCCGCACGGATAGCCCGCAACCGCGCCCTCGACCACATCCGGATGCGCGGCCGCCGGCCGGCCATCGGCGGCGACGAGACCGAGCTGACCGGAAAGCCCGCCGAGTCGGACACCGCGGGCGAGGCCATCGAGGCGCTGGCCACCGGCAGCACCCTCTCGCTCATCGCCCGGCTGCCCCAGGACCAGGCCGAGGCAGTGGTGCTGCGCGTGGTGGTCGGCCTGGATGCCAAGACCGCCGCCGAGACCCTCGGCAAGCGTCCCGGCGCGGTACGCACGGCCGCGCACCGTGGTCTGAAACGGCTCGCCGAGCTCCTCGGCGAGGATCCGGAATCGGCCGGCGCGCTCGATGCCCTGCCGCCCCAGCGAGAACCGCAGGACAGTGCGGTGACGTCCGCGAGTGTGACGCATATGCGTCCGCGGACGCAGAAGGACATGTGATGGCCGACGAGAGCTATGGGTGGCTGGACCTCGAGACAGCGGAGCGGTTGCTGCGCGGCGAGTCACTGGAAGCTGTCGACGCGGCCGACCGCGACCACGCCGAACGCCTCGCGAAAACGCTGGAGGCGCTGACCGTGGAACCCGCGCCGACCAGCGGCGGACTACCCGGCGAGGAGGCCGCGCTGGCCGCGTTCCGCAAGGTGCGCACGGATCGTGCGGACGACTGGGTGAGCCCGGCCGCCCGGGGCCGGCACCGGGTCGGAGCAGGTCGCACCGACGCCGGTGTGGTGCGGATCGGCGCACCGGACGCGAGGGCCGGCCGTCCCCGCCGGCGGCGTCCCGCGCGCCTCGGACTGGCCGCCGTACTGGCTGCGAGCATGGTCGGCGGAGTGGCCGTCGCGGCCGGAATCGGAGTCCTGCCGCACTTCGGGGACGGCGAACCGGAACCCGCCGCGTCCGTGTCGGCCGCCGCCACCCCGGACCGCCCGCTCGTCTCGCCCTCGGCCCCTCAGGTCGCGCCCTCGCCCGAGAGCTCCCCCTCCGCCGGGGCGGGCTCCCGGGACACGGCACGCGGTGACACCGGCGCGGCGCCCGACACGGGCTCCGAAGGGCCGGGCGTACGACCCCGCAGGGACTGGAACGGATCCGCCTCGGCCTGCCGGGACATGCACGAGGGCAAGAACCTCGACCCGGCCCGCAAGCGTTCCCTGGAGGACGCGGCGGGCGGCGCCTCGCGGGTGTGGAAGTACTGCAGGGGTGTCCTGTCCGGCGCCGACACCCGGGGCGACGCCCAGTCGGCCCCCGGCGACCGCAAGGGCGACGGCAAGGCCGAGGACACCGGCAACAACGACGACAACGACCGCAACGGCCATGGCGACCGCAACGGCCACGGCGACCGGAACGGCCACGGGAACGAGAACGGTCACGACGGCCGGTTCACGTCCCCTCGCAAGAACCACCACGACCCGGACGGCGGCACCTCCGACGCCCCGCTCACCTCGCCCCGGGCAACGATGTCACCGACCCCGCGACCGAGCCCGTCGTACAGCGCGATCTGACTGCTCCACGCGTCGCTGACCTGCACTTTTCTCACCCACCACGGTTTCGGTCGCGGTGGGTGTGACGTTTTCGGCCGCTGTAGCGCAGTACTGAGTGAGCCGACTGGTCATCGGCCGTCGCACGGAGCCGGGGTTCCCCCCGTACCTACGGCTCGTGCACCTGGCGCGGGCGGGACACGTTCCCCCGGTCCCGTCCGCGCCCCTAACTCCTCCTCGCGGAACTCACCAGTGGACGACGACCTTGTCGCCGTTCCGTACCTGGGCGAACAGGCCGGCGATCGCCGCCTCGTCCCGCACGTTGACGCAGCCGTGCGAGGCACCCGCGTATCCGTGGGCCGCGAAGTCGGCCGAGTAGTGCACTGCCTGGCCGCCGCTGAAGAACATGGCGTACGGCATCGGGGAGTCGTAGAGCGTCGACACATGATGCCGGGACTTCCAGTAGACGCTGAACACGCCTTCACGGGTCGGGGTGCCCACCGAGCCGAAGCGCACCGGCACGGTCGTCACCGTCCGGCCGTCGATCATCCAGCGCAGTGTCCGGCTCGTCTTGCTGATGCACAGCACCCGCCCGGTCAGACAGCGCGCGTCCGGCGCGTCGGCCGGCTGCCCGCCCATCAGATACAGCTCCCACTTGCCCGGCTCGCGCGTCATGGCCTTCAGCCGCTTCCAGGTGACCGTGTCGGTCTTCCCGGTCCTCGGCAGCCCGCGCTTGCCCTGGAACCCCTCGACCGCGCGTTCGGTGAGATCGTCGTACGACCCCGTCGGCCCGTCGTAGAGCCACGCGACCTGCCGTAGCCGGGCCTGCAACTCCCGCACGTCCCGCCCGGAGTCGCCGCGGGACCAGAGCACGGCGGCGGGCGCGGCGGAAGGAGCGGACGGTGTCGCACTGGGTTTCGGGTCGTCGTCCGCCGGTGGCGTACTGCGCTTCGGGACCTCGATCCGTACCGGCGGACGCCGCTTCCCGTCGCCGTCCCCGTCGGCGGTCTGCACCGTACAGCCGCAGGCCATCGCCAGGACCAGCAGCGTGGCGAACGATCTCCCCATGCCCGTAGTACGCATCCGGACCCCCTGTCGTCTCACCGGCATCCCCTGAGATGTCTCCCCCCGGACGGCCGGTTGCGAACGACCCGGCGGCGCTTCGCCCGAGACCGCAATACGGTGGTGGGCATGACGCGTGAGTCGGAGTCCGGACTGCCCATCGAACCCGTCTACGGTCCCGAGACCCTTCAGGGCTGGAGCCCCGAGGAGAAGCTCGGTGAGCCGGGCGGGTACCCCTTCACGCGGGGCGTGTATCCGTCGATGTACACGGGCCGCCCCTGGACGATGCGCCAGTACGCCGGTTTCGGCACAGCGACGGAGTCCAACGCCCGCTACCGGCAGCTGATCGCCCACGGTACGACGGGTCTGTCGGTCGCCTTCGACCTGCCCACCCAGATGGGTCACGACTCCGATGCCCCGATCGCGCACGGTGAGGTCGGCAAGGTGGGTGTGGCGATCGACTCGATCGACGACATGCGGGTGCTGTTCGGCGGGATCCCGCTGGACCAGGTGTCCACGTCGATGACGATCAACGCTCCGGCGGCCCTCCTGTTGCTGCTGTACCAACTGGTCGCCGAGGAGCAGGGGGTCGGCGCGGACCGGCTCACCGGCACGATCCAGAACGACGTGCTGAAGGAGTACATCGCGCGCGGCACGTACATCTTCCCGCCGAAGCCGTCGCTGCGGCTGATCGCCGACATCTTCAAGTACTGCCAGGCCGAGATCCCCCGGTGGAACACGATCTCGATCTCCGGTTACCACATGGCGGAGGCGGGTGCCTCGCCGGCGCAGGAGATCGCGTTCACGCTGGCGGACGGCATCGAGTACGTGCGCACGGCGGTCGCGGCGGGGATGGACGTCGACGACTTCGCTCCGCGCCTGTCGTTCTTCTTCGTGGCGCGGACGACGGTCCTGGAGGAGGTCGCCAAGTTCCGTGCGGCCCGCCGGATCTGGGCGCGGGTCATGCGGGACGAGTTCGGCGCGCGGAACCCGAAGTCCCTGATGCTCCGCTTCCACACCCAGACGGCCGGCGTCCAGCTGACGGCCCAGCAGCCGGAGGTCAACCTGGTCCGGGTCGCCGTCCAGGGCCTCGCCGCCGTCCTCGGCGGCACCCAGTCGCTGCACACCAACTCCTACGACGAGGCCATCGCGCTGCCCACCGACAAGTCCGCCCGCCTGGCCCTGCGCACCCAGCAGGTGCTGGCCTACGAGACCGACGTGACGGCGACGGTCGACCCCTTCGCGGGCTCGTACGTGATCGAGAAGATGACGGACGACGTCGAGACGGCCGCACTGGACCTGATGCGAAAGGTCGAGGACCTCGGCGGTGCGGTCGCCGCCATCGAGCACGGCTTCCAGAAGAACGAGATCGAGCACAACGCCTACCGCATCGCCCAGGAGACCGACTCCGGCGAGCGGGTGGTCGTGGGTGTCAACCGCTTCCGGCTCGACGAGGAGGAGCCGTACGAGCCCCTTCGCGTCGACCCCGCCATCGAGGCCCGGCAGGCGGAGCGGCTGGCCAGGCTCCGCGCCGAGCGCGACCGGTCCGCGGTGGACTCGGCCCTCGCCGCCCTGAAGAAGGCCGCCGAGGGCGAGGACAACGTCCTCTACCCGATGAAGGACGCGCTCAAGGCCCGCGCGACGGTGGGCGAGGTGTGCAACGCGCTGCGCGAGGTGTGGGGCACCTACGTCCCGGCGGACGCGTTCTGAGTGCGACACTCGTTCCCATGTTCGGTGTCATCGACCTCCCCACCTATCTGGCGGGCCTCGTCCTGATCGTCCTGCTGCCCGGGCCCAATTCGCTGTACGTCGTCTCCGTCGCCGCGCGGCGAGGCGTGCGGGCCGGGTACACGGCGGCGGCGGGCGTCTGGTGCGGGGACGCCGTGCTGATGACCCTGTCCGCGGCCGGGGTCGCCTCGCTGCTCCAGGCCAACGCCGTGCTGTTCGGGATCGTGAAGTACGCGGGGGCGGGGTACCTGACCTGGCTCGCGGTGGGGATGCTGCGGGCTGCTCGGGGGATGTGGCGGACCCGGCGGGAGCAGGCCGCCGAGGAGGCTCCCGTCGCCGGGGCCGGTGACGAGCGGCCGTATCGCAGGGCGCTCGTGATCAGTCTGTTCAACCCCAAGGCGATCCTGTTCTTCGTCGCCTTCTTCGTGCAGTTCGTGGATCCGGGCTACGCGTACCCGGCGATCTCGTTCGTCGTCCTGGGAGCCTTCGCCCAGCTGGCCAGCTTCCTGTACCTCACCGCGCTGATCTTCGGTGGGACGAGGCTGGCGGATGCCTTCCGGCGCCGGCGGCGGTTGTCGGCGGGGGCGACTTCGGCGGCGGGGGCGCTGTTCCCCGGGTTCGCGGTGAAGCTGTCGTTCGCTAGCGCGTGACCCTGCGGCCGACATAACCCACCAGCGTCGAGGCGTCCTCACCCGCCCAGCCCACATAGCCGTCCGGACGCACCAGGAACAGTCCCTTCCCGTACCACGGCTGCTCCTCGCCGGTGACCACACGCACGGACTCCGGCAGCCCCGGTGCCTCCACGCCCACCGTCACCAGCGTCCAGTGCGGGCCACGGAACGCGTCGAAGAGGCGGACGTCGCCCAGCTTGCCGTCGGGGGCGCGGTCGCCGGCGCGGAGCCCGCTCGGAGCCGTGCGCGTCTCCTCCGTCAGGGACGAGTCCCGGTACCCCAGGCCCAGTTGGCGGGTCGCCTCACCCCGGCGGATCTCGCCCCGGTGCACGCCCGTCGAGATGCCGAGCATCTGCGCGGCGATGGGCCGGCGTTCCTCCTCGTAGGTGTCCAGGAGGGCGGCCGGGGCACCGCCCCGCAGCACCGCGCCCAGCTTCCAGCCCAGGTTGTACGCGTCCTGGACGCTCGTGTTCAGTCCCTGCCCGCCCGCGGGGGAGTGGACGTGGGCCGCGTCACCGGCGAGGAAGATCCGGCCGGAGCGGAAACGGTCCGCGAGGGCCGCGCGGGGCCGGAAGTCGGAGGCCCAGCGGACCTCGGTCACCGACTCGGCGGCCAGGTGGGAGCGGGCCGCGACGACCGCACGGATGGCGTCGAGGGACAGGTCCACCTGCGTGCCCTCCGGGAACTGGGCCACGACCTGGAAGTCCTCGGTGCCGGCGAGCGGGCAGATCGCGAGGTAGCCGCTCTCGCCACGCGGCGGGAAGACGTGCCAGTTGTCCCGGTCGAGGCCGGTGATGCGGACGTCCGCGACGAGGAGGGGGTTCGGGTCGACCGTCTCGCCGGTCATGCCGATGCCGAGCGTCCGGCGGACGACCGAGCGCCCGCCGTCGGCGGCGACCACGTACCGGGCGCGAACGTCCGAGCCCGCCGCGAAGCGCACGGTCACCCCGTCGGCGTCCTGCTCGAACCCCACGACCTCCCGGCCGAAGGACACCCGCCCGCCCAGCTCCTCCAGCCGTGCGAACAGCACCTCCTGGGTGCGCCACTGCGGCACCATCCACGGCGCGTTGTACGGCGAGTCCTCCGTCGCCTCGGCCGGGTCGAACATCCGGTGCTCGCCGACCCGCTCGCCGTCCTGCCAGACCATGCCGACCGGGTAGGTCCCGCCGACCGCGAGGATCGCGTCGAGCACGCCGAGGTCGTCGAAGACCTCCATCGTGCGCGGCTGGAGGCCCTTGCCGCGTGAGCCCGGGAACAGCCGGTCCGCCTTCTCCACGACCAGCGCGTCCACGCCCCGCCGGGCGAGGTCGATGCTGAGGGCGAGCCCCGTGGGGCCGGCGCCGACGACCAGTACGTCCGTGTTCATACCCATCTCCTTAACGCTGTTAAGTGCCGCTGCCGTCGAGAGTGCCCTTAACGCTGTTAAGCTGTCAAGCGTGAGTACGGAGAAACGCCCGCCCCTGGACCGCGCCCGGGTCGCCGACACCGCCCTGAAGCTCCTGAACGAGGTGGGCCTCGACGGCCTCACGCTGCGGGCCATCGCCAAGGAACTCGACGTCAAGGCCCCCGCCCTGTACTGGCACTTCAAGGACAAGCAGGCGCTGCTCGACGAGATGGCGACGGAGATGTTCCGGCGCATGGTCGCCGGGACCGCACTCGACCCGTCGGACACCTGGCGCGAACGCCTGCTCAAGTCCAACCGCGGACTGCGCACCGCCCTGCTCGGCTACCGCGACGGCGCCAAGGTCTACAGCGGCTCACGCTTCACGGGCCTGGTCCACGTCGAGCAGATGGAGGAGACCCTCCGTCTCTTCACCGCCGCCGGCTTCACCCTCGCCCAGGCGGTCCGGGCCACGTCGACGTCGTACCTCTACACCCTCGGCTTCGTCACCGAGGAGCAGGGCGTGGAGCCACTGCCCGGCGAGCGCCGCGAAGGCTTCGACGTGGCGGAACGCGCCCGCCTGATGGCCGGCTTCCCGTTGTCGGCGGCGGCGGGTGCGGAGATCTTCCAGGACTTCGAGCGGCATTACGAGGAGGGGCTGGCCCTGGTGCTGGCGGGAATCGAGAAGCAGTACGGGCCTACCGGGCCCGCACCTTCCGCACCGCGCGCGTGACCACGGGCGGCAGCAGATCCACGGCGATCCGCCGGGCCGGAGACCGACGCGGCTTCGGAGCGGGGACGGGCGCGGCCGCCGGTGCGACATAGTGCCGGGAGCGGGGGAACGGCGGCGCCTGCATCTTCTGCGCCCGCGCCCGCACCAGGCGGTGACCGGCCGCCTCCTGCACGCTCAGCCCGACGTCCGTGCGCTCCCGGAGCATGGCCAGCAACTCCTCCTGCACCGGCTCCGGGTCCCCCCACGTGCCGTACAGCTTCTGCGTGCTGAGGCAGATCGGCCGCAGCCCGCGGTTCAGCACGGCCTCCCACACGGCGACGGAGACACCCGGGGTGTGCTCGGAGCGGAAGTCGTCCAGGACGACCAGCCCGTCCGGCAGCAGGATCTCGCGCACCGCGCCGATGTCGTCGCGCACGTGCTCGTACAGATGCGAGGCGTCGATGTGGACGAAGCGGCAGGTGCCCGCCTTCACCTCGCCGGAGATGACCGAGGTGGGGGCCTCGATCACCCTCGGCAGGCTGTCGTGGAAGGAGAGGTAGTTGCGCTCGAAGGTCTCGCGGGTGAGGGAGGCGTACGACTTGGAGGTCTCCGCGCGGTTCGCGCCGTCGGGGGCCTCGCCGCCGAACAGGTCGCAGACGGTGAACGCCTCGCCCGCGCGCAGATGGTGCCCGAGCAGGATCGCGCTCCTGCCCATGTAGACGCCGAGTTCGAGGAGATCTCCGGCGAGCCGTTGTTTCTCCAGGAACCAGGTGAACAGCACCTGGTCGAGCGGCGGGAACCAGCCGGGGACGTCCTTCAGTTCACCGGGGAGCTTGGGGGTCTGCTGTGAGTCGGCCATGAGACATGCTTGCTCGCCCACGACCGGCCCAACTGGCGGCCCGCTGAACGTCCGGTGAACAGCTTCAGAGCCGGCGGGCCAGTGCCGAGCGCAGACGTGGGGTCAGCGGCTTCTCGACATAGCGGTTCATCAGCCAGGCCAGCAGGAGCATCCCCGCGATCGTCAGCGCGAAGGTCCCGGCCGCGGGCACGCCGAGCCGGACGTGCAGCTCGTGCACGACCACCCAGCCCAGGTGCTCGTGCACCAGGTAGAAGGGGTACGTCAGCGCCCCGGCCACCGTCAGCCAGCGCCAGTTCGCCCAGCTCAGCCGGCCCAGCGCGATCGCCGCGACGGCGAGGAAGCCGAAGGCCACGACCAGCACGATGCCCAGCGTGGTGCGGTGGGCGAAGGCGTTCGGGTCGGAGGCGTTCCACAGTGAACGGACCGCGTAGTGCTGCCCGATCAGGAAGCTGACCGCGACGATGCCCCACGCGTACACGTCCCGCCGGTCGCGGTGGACGAGGTAGAGGCCGACACCGCCGATGAAGAAGGGGGCGTACTCGGGCATGAACACCACGTCGAGCAGCGGCTGGTGCGCGGCCTGCGTGATCGCCGCCGCCAGCGTCCAGCCCGCGCAGAACATGATCACCCGGCGCCGGGAGGCCCCCGGCATGACCACGCACAGCGCGAACAGGACGTAGAAGCGGACCTCCGCCCACAGCGTCCAGCACACCCCGAGCACCCGGTCCACGCCCAGGGGCTGCTGAAGCATGGTCAGGTTCACCAGGACATCGCTCGGCGACAGCGCCTCGTAGGCGACCACCGGCAGCGCGAACACCGCGGTGACCAGCAGAACGGCGAACCAGTACGCGGGCAGGAGCCGGGAGGCGCGGGAGGCGAAGAACGACTTCAGGGGCCGCCCCCAGCCGCTCATGCAGATCACGAATCCGCTGATCACGAAAAAGACCTGGACGCCGAGGCAGCCGTAGGAGAAATACGTGTGCAACGTGGGGAACTGCTGTTGTGCGGAACTTCCCCAGGCCTTGGTGATCTCGCCGCCCCGGCCGCCGTAGTGATACGCCGCCACCATCAGCGCGGCCACCAGCCGCAGTCCGTCCAGGGCCCGCATCCGGGTCTCCCGGGGGCGTGGTGCGGACGGTGGCCCTACCGGCTGCGGCCCTTCCGGCCGCCGGGGCAGGTCGGCCGCCGGCCGGACGGTCATGCTGGTCACGGGAATCCCCTTCGCAAGCTCTGCGGAGCCTATGTCACTCCTATGGATGCGCCTCAGCACGTTAGTCCGAATCACGGCGATGTCTTACGTGCCGGGCCAACCATTAGCCGCCTGGTCCCGGTGAGTTCACCTGTATGTCGTTTTGGCTTTCTAAGTTCGCCCAGAATCCCCCCACGCCGCAATAAACCCGTGAACTTGTCTTTGCTTTGGCAAGAAAACAACAGGAGTGCCATGACGACGGTCCAGAAGAGGCGTGCACGCGCGCGTGGAGGGGAGCTGGACGAGTGCCTGCGCGCCTGCGCGGCGCACAGCGGCAAGGTCGTCGGCAGTGTCGACCGGCGCCGCGTCGAACTCGGCGAACAGCTGCGCAAGCTGCTCGTCGCGTGGGGGACGACCGCCACCGCGGCCCCGGCGACGCCCGCCCCCTCCGGTGCGACGGCCCTGCTCAAGCGGGCCGTCAAGGGCGCCCCGAGCCCCTCCGCCGGCATCCCCGCCGAACTGCTCGACGCCTTGCTCGCCGTCGCCAACAAGGCCCTGGAGTGCGGTTACGACGACGAGCTGAACCTCGCTCTGATCATCAGCGACACCGTCCTCGCCCAGCGCAAGAACTCCCGCGCCGGCTGGCGGCTGCGCGCCCGGCTCCTGGAGGCGCTCGGTGAGGAGGCCGAGGCCCTTGAGGCCTACGAGCGCTATCTCGCCCTCACCGACGACGACGGCTTCGGCGTCCGCGCCCGGATCGCGGGCCTGCGCATCGCGGGAGAGAAGGAGCGCGAGCTCCTCGACCTCCTGAAGCGCCAGGTCCCCGGCGCCCGCGCGTTCGCCGCCCGCCCCGCCACCGACGTATGGGCCGAGGGCCTCGCCGCGCATGCCGTCGGCGACTGGACCGAGGCCGAGCCCCGGCTCGTGGGAGCGCTCCTAGCGCTGACCGACGAGAGCGCCCCCGTGCAGGAACGCCAGGAACTGCTCAGCCAGTACCTCGACCTGCGCTCCACCGAGGACACCGACCTCACCGCGCTCACCCAGGCCGTCGCGCTCTACGCCGAGCAGCGCCGCAACCGCATGCGCGGTCCGGTCACCGACCCGACCGTGGGCGGCGTGCAGTGGATCACCCTGGGCGAGTTCCGCAACCGGATCGCCGGCAAGTCGATCTGCCTGATCGCCAACTCCGGTCGGGTGGGCGCCGGTTCCATGGGCGCCGAGATCGACGCGTACGACCTCGTCGTCCGCTTCAACTCCTACCGGATCGACCCGAGGCACACCGGCAGCAGGACCGACATCCACGCCACGATCCACAAGCACGGCTTCAACTGGGACCAGCAGGTCACCACCCGGCTCGTCTTCGGCGGGGTCTCCGGCGACTGGAAGTACTCGCTGCGCAACCGCCTGGTGCCCGGCGCCCAGACCTACCTGGGCGACGAGTCGCTGCGCTGGCCCGTGCGCAACATCGGCAAGGTCTCCACCGACGTCTGGTCCGGCATCCCGACCACCGGCTTCAACATGCTCTACCTGCTGGACTTCCTCGACGTCAGCCCGAAGCTCGACCTGATCGGCTTCGACTTCTACGAGAGCGGTGCCTACCGCGTCCAGGAAGCGATGAAGCTCGCCATCACCTCCGTGCACGAGTACACCAGCGAGAAGGCATGGGTCATGGAGCGTGCTCAGAGCGTGACCGACATGAGGATATCCCTGCGATGACCATCAACTCCCTTGCCGGGACCGCCGCCCCCCTGGCCCCGGTGACCGACGCCCACGCGCTCACCGGCAAGCGCAGAATCGCCTTCGCCAGCTTCGTCGACGAGAACTACCTGCCCGGCTTCCTCGTCCTGCTGCGCAGCCTCGCCCTGTCGAACCCCGGCGTGTGCGAGGACTTCGTCGTCCTCTACGACGACCTGCGCCCCGGCTCGATCGCCCAAATCCGCGCACTGCACCCGCGGATCGTCCTCAAGCGGGTCGACGCCGACCGCTACGACTCGTACAAGAAGGGCGACCAGGACAACTACCTGGTCCGCAAGGCGTACTTCATCCTGGACGTCTTCAGGATCCGCGAGTACGACACCGTCATCACGCTCGACACCGACATGGTCGTCCTCGGCGACCTGAGCGAACTCCTCCAGCTGCGCGAGGGGTTGGCGGCCGTCCCGCAGTTCTTCTACGGGCAGCACAAGCTCAACTCCGGTCTGCTGGTCATCCAGCGCGAGTACCTGAGCGACGCGTTCTGCGCCCGGCTCGACACATGCGGCCGCTCCGGCGACTACGAGCTCGACAAGCACGACCAGGGCATCCTCAACGCCGTCCTGGACGGCGACTTCGTGCGCCTCGACGCGCGCTACAACTTCGTCAAGCGGCGCCTCTCGGGCGACCTGCCCGTCCCCGACGACACCGCGATCCTGCACTTCACCGGCCGCCACAAGCCCTGGCAGGGCGGCGAGAGCGGCTACAGCCGGGCCGAGGACCGCTGGCGCGAGTTCGAGCTGTCCGACGCCGAATTCCAGTCCGCGTACCTGGAGTCCGCCGGCGCACTGCACCACGACCTGATCGTGCACTACGGCACCCCGCACGTGGCCCGCACCGGGGACGTCGAGGCCGCCCGCAAGGTGGCCGCCGCGCACATCGCCTCCGGTGACTACCAGGACGCCGTCGACATCCTCTCCGGCGTCCGCATCCCCCTCGACGAGGCCTGGCCGCACGAGGTCCTCGGCCACGCCCTGATGAGCGTCTCCCGCTACGAGGAGGCGAAGACACAGCTCCTCCTGGCCGCCGCCGCCCCCAACCGGGCCGCCACCGCCTACGCCCGCCTCGCCCAGATGGCCTGGGTGCACGGCGACCACACCGAGGCCCTGACGTACGCCACGTCCGGCATGTCCGTCGACCCGACGCACCGCCCCAGCCGTCTGTGGGCGCAGCGCGCGGCCGCCGTACCGGCACAGGAACTCGGCGCCCCCGAGGACCAGTTGTCCCATGTCGCCTTCTACATGGACCGCCAGGGCAACGCCGGCGACAAGCTCCTCCCGGAGAGCGTCCGCTCCGCCTTCGGCCCGGACACCACCTCCCGCCGCTGGCACTCCGTGCACGCCCACCGTCTCTTCGACGAGGCCGCCCTCCAGCGCGTCAACCGCCGCCGGGGCCTGGTCATCGGCGGCGGCGGGCTGTTCATCCCGGACACCATGCCCAACGGCAACAGCGCCTGGCAGTGGAACGTCCCGGACGAGCTGCTCAAGCGCATCGACGTCCCCATCGCGGTCTTCGCCGTCGGCTTCAACGCCTTCGACGGCCAGTCCTACCGAGCCAACCGCTTCCGGGACTCGCTGCGCCTGCTCGTCGAGCAGTCCTCCTTCTTCGGTCTGCGCAACCACGGCTCGATCGAGAAGGTCCGGGCCATGGTCCCGGCTCAGCTGCACGACAAGATCCGCTTCCAGCCCTGTCCGACGACCGTGGCCCGACAGCTGGTCCCCGGCTGGCAGGACGCGGCCAAGCGCGACGACACGATCCTCATCAACGCCGCCTACGACCGCGCGGGCCTGCGCTTCGGCCACGACTACGGCTACTTCCTGGCCCAGATGGCCCAGGCCGTACGGGACCTGGGCAAGCTGGCCGAGGTGCAGTGCGTGGCGCACTCCCTCGACGACGAGAAGATCGTCTTCGACCTGCGCCGCGAGCACGGCATCTCGATGCCGGTCATCCCGATGTACGACTTCGAGAACAAGGAGATCCTCGACCTCTACGCCCGCACCAAGCTGGTCATCGGCATGCGCGGCCACGCGGGAATGATCCCCTTCGGCGTCGGCACCCCGATCATCAGCCTGATCTCGCACCCGAAGATGGCGTACTTCCTGCGGGACATCGAGCGGCCCGAGTGGGGCGTCTCGGTCCACGACCGCCACCTCGCCGCCCGTCTGGTGGAGCGCTCGACGGAACTGCTCGCCGACCACGACAGGACGGTCGCCGACGTCCACGGCCGTCAGCAGGAGCTGTGGAAGGTCACCGAGGCGAACGCGGCCGACCTCCGGGTCATCCTGGGCGGCTGACCATGACGAGCACCCTGGCCGGCGGCGCCACCGTCGCCCGGCCCCGTACCACCGGCCGCCGCTCACCCCAGTGGTGGGCGGCGGCCGCCCTGCCGTCCGCGGTGGCCGTGGTGTACACGGCCCTCACCCGCGGCCTGACGGGCGACCTCCACTACGTCCTCGCCGCCCTGCGCACCGGCCGCGCGGCCGGCTACTCGCCGTCGGAGGTCTTCACCCACCGCCCGTACTTCTACCGGTGGTTCGTCGCGCTCCTGGACCGGCTCGCCTTCTTCGGGGGCACGGCGGTGCGCGAGGCGACGATGAACGTGGCCGGGGTCCTCCTGGCCATCGCCGCCGGCTACGCGCTCCACGCGGCGCTGGTCCGCCGCCTGGGCGCCCGCGAGGCCGCCGTGACGGCCGGCGCCACAGGACTGGCCCTGGCGCTCGCGCCCCGCAACGACTTCCTCCAGCCGGAGTGGGCGGCCGTCGTCCTCACGGTGTTCGGGGCGGCCGCCGCGCTCGGCCTCCGGCGGCCCTGGCCGGCCGCACTGCTCGCCGCGCTGCCCTTCGGCCTCGCGGTGATGATGAAGTACTCCACCGCCGCGACCGCCGCGATCGGCGTACTCCTCGTCTACGCGGTCGACCGGGGCCGGGCGGTACGCGTCGCGGTGCTCGGTGTGCCCGCCGCACTGGCCCTGTTCGGCGTCAGCGTCCTCGCCGGCAGCCACGAGTGGCAGTGGACCGAGGACATGCCGCAGATCAACCAGTCGGCACTGAGCCGCACCGGCATCCGGCCGCACTTCATCCTCGACCGTTCCCTGGACTTCCTCGCCGACCGCGCCGTGACCAGTCCGGTCCTGCTGCTCCTGCCGGGCGCGCTGCTGCTGGTCCTGACCCGGGTCCGGGGCCGCCTGCGGCGGGCCGAACTCCTGGCGGTCGCCGCGCTCATCGGCCTCGCCGCGCAGGCGGTCGTGGTTGTCCAGGGCAACTGGTTCCTCTACCACGGGGCCCAGATGCCGGTCGTCGCCGCGGTGGTCTGGGGCGTCGCGGTCGCAGGAGCGCGCCGCTCGCCGCCGTGGTGCTTCGGGGCCGTGTCGCTGCTGTACGGCGTGGCGCCCGTGGTGTACGCGCAGTTGCCCAGGGGAGCGCAGCGGTCGTGGGAGGTGTGGGCGGCGGGGCTGGTCGCGCTGCTCGCGGCCGTGCTGGACGTGGTGCTGGAGAAACGGCTCCGGAACCGGTCCGCCGTCCTGGTCGCCCTGTCCGGCGTGGTGCTGCTGGCCGCGAGCATCTGGCCCGGCTCCCCGCACCTGGTGCAGTACGGCAAGGTCACCGTCACCGGCGCCGAGTACCTGCAGTCGCAGCGGCGGGCCGCCGAGGACGCCGACCGCATCCGTGCCGAGCTGCCCGCCGGAGCCCCGGTGCTGTACCTCGCCTTCGGTGAGACGGCGTACGACGTCGGGCACCCGGCCCGGTGCCGCTACCCGATCGCCACGTTCCTCCAGCGCACCCGCTATCTGCCGGACGTGGCCGAGCTGAAGTCGTTCAAGGAGAACGCCGACTGCGTCGACCACGACCCGGCTCCGTACGCCGTCCTGGAGCGGCCCTGGTTCCAGCCGGGCCGCGTGGACCCGGAGCTGTGGCGCCGGGTCACCGCGGTGTACGACTGCCCGCGCGGCGAGGAGGGCGAGCGGCTGGTGCTGTGCGTCAGGCGCTGAGCCCCAGGGACCTGGTGACCTTGCGGGCCATGGCCACCGAGTAGCTCTGGCCCCGGTCCTGCGGGTGGATCTGGGCCATCGTGGCCAGCGTGACCCGGCTCATGGGTGTCTCGTGGGCCGGGATCAGCGCGCGGTACTCCGGAGTCACCACCGGCTGGGCGAACCCGGCCTTCGAGAAGTGCCAGTCCTTGATCCAGGACTTCTCGAAGGCCGGGTTGATCCGCTTCAGATACGGCACGAACGCGTCGAGCAGTTCACTCGGTTCGGTGGTGAAGCGCCAGTCCTCGCGCTCCACGTAGTTGCCGACGTAGAGGATGTGCCGCCCGCCGTAGACGGCCGGGTCGATCATCTTGGTGTGCTCGACGACCGCGAGGAAGGGGAAGTCGGGCTCATTGATGTTGAGCCAGTAGTACGGGATCGCGCTGCGGTCCAGTTCCAGGACGAAGCAGGTGGCGCCCAGGTACTGGTTCTTCCACACCGTGTCGTCGGCCGGCAGGCCCGCGGCCTTCGCGAAGGCCGGCTGCGGGGTCGTGACGATCAGGTGGTCGAACTCGTAGGCGGAACCGTCCGCGCAGCGCACCGACACCAGGTCGCCGTCCTGCCGTATCGTCCGGGCCGCCTTGCCGAACTCCACCTTGCCGCCGCGCTCCTCGATGCCGTCCCGCAGCGCCGCGTAGACCCGCTCGAACCCGCCGTCCACATAGCCGAGTTCAAAGGTCCGGCAGTGGATCCGGGCCCACAGCCAGGCCATCGACACCTGTTCGGCGCGGTCGCCGAACTTGCCGGTCAGCAGGGGCTCCCAGACGGCCGCGGTGGCCTTCTTCCCGGCCCACTTGCGCAGCCAGGCCAGCGCGGTGAGGTCGTTGTAGCGGTCCCCCTTGCGCACCGCCTTGAGCACCGCCGAGGAGCCGGCGAAGCGCACCGCGTCGACCGGGCCGAACCCCGGGAAACGCACCATGTCGAACGGCGTGGTGAAGTCGATCAGCCTGCCACCCCGGTAGATACCGGTCGTCGGCCTGTGGAAGCGCAGCGCGTCCCCGAGCCCCAGCTCCGCGATCAGGGCGATCATCGCCTTGTCGCTGCGGAAGATGTGGTGGTAGTAGCGCTCCAGGGGAACCCCGCCGACCTCCAACGAGGCCGCCAGGCCGCCGAGTTGGTCCGCCGCCTCCAGGATGGTGACCTGGTGGCCGGCGCGTACGGCGTCCCAGGCGGCCGTCAGGCCGGTGGCGCCCGCGCCGATAATGCCGAGGTTCATGCGAAGCTCCATTTTCTGTTGAGCACGAACTGGAGCGCCAGGACCAGCGGCAGTGAACCCGCCTTGACCAGGTTGGCGTCGATCCCCAGACCGTCGGTGAAGGCGAGGAACAGCAGGTTCGTCAGGGCGATGCCGGTCAGCCCGACGGCGTAGAAACGCAGGAAGCGGACGACGAGCCGGTCGCGGCGCTGGAAGGTGAACCGCGCGTTCAGGGCGAAGTTGTTGGCGATGCCGAGCGTGGTGCTCAGCGCGTTGGCGAGCTGCTCGTTCATCCCGGTGAGGTTGTGCAGCAGCAGGAAGACGACCAGGTCGAGGGCGACGCCGCTGCCGCCGATGAGGGCGTAGCGCACGAGCTGTCCCGTCACCCGGGGCGGGGCGGGCGTGGGGGCGGTCTCAGTGGTCACCGTCACCGCCGACGACCTCGCGCACCAGATACAGCGGCCGGCCCTGCGCCTCGCTGTAGATGCGACCTATGTAGGCGCCGATGACCCCCAGCGAGAGCATCTGCGTGCCGCCCAGGAACAGCACGACGCACATCAGCATCGTCCAGCCGGAGACGGTGATCTCGGGCCGGAAGAACTTCATGGCCAGCGCGTAGAGGATGCCGAGCAGTGACAGCGCGAGCACCACGAAGCCGAGCCGGGTGATCATCTTCAGCGGGGCGGTGGAGAAGCTGGTCACGCCGTCGATCGCGAGGCGGGCCATCTTGCGCAGCGGGTACTTGGTCTCGCCCGCGAACCGTTCGTCGCGGTCGAAGGCCACCTCGGTCTGCCGGTAGCCCATCGAGGCGACGATGCCGCGCACGAACCGGCTGCGCTCGCGGTACCTGCGCAGCTCCTCGGCGACCCGCCGGTCCAGGAGCCGGAAGTCCCCCGTGTCCAGCGGGATGTCCACGTCGGTGGAGGAGCGCAGGACGCGGTAGTACAGGTGCGCGGTGGCCCGCTTGAACGCGCTGTCCTGCCGGGAGCGCCGGCGCGCGTGCACGATCTCGGCCCCCTCGCGCCAGGCGTCGACCAGCTCCAGGCTGACCTTCGGCGGGTCCTGGAGGTCGGTGTCCATCACGATCACCGCGTCGCCCCGGGCGAGGTCGAGCCCGGCGGTGATGGCGAGCTGGTGCCCGAAGTTGCGCGCGAAGTCGACGACCCGGACCCGTCCGTCCCGCTCCGCGAGGCCCTTGAGCAGCTCCAGGGACCCGTCCGTGGAGCCGTCGTTGACGTACACCAGCTCGAAGTCCAGCTCGGGGCGGCTGTCGAGGGCCGCGGTGAGCTCGGTGTGGAAGGCGGTGATGCCGTCCCGTTCGTTGTAGACGGGGAGGACGTAGGAGATCAGCGGCCGCCCCCGCTCCGGCTCCGGCTCCACGGTGACGAGCGTGACGGGAGCCGGAGCGGCAGACGGCGGACGTATGTCCTGTTGGGTCATGTTGCGGGAAGTTATGGAGCTCCTGTGAACCGCGGCCGAACAACCCGCGTCGGACAGGCGTCCTCCCCCTTTCTCTTCGGCTTTTTTCCGCGATTTCGGGTTCCGGTGTCAGTCGCGGGGGAGGAACAACAGATTCCGCGTCTTGGGCGGCCGCGGCGCGGAGGACGGAACGAGTTCACCGTCGAGTTCGGCGATCCAGTGGGAGTCGTAGCCGAGCGGGTCGAATTCCGCGAGAAGCGGGTCCAGCGGGGCGCCGGCGAGCGCCTCCAGCAATACGGCGGGCCGGTCGCGTTTCAGAACCTGCCGGGCGCCTTCCAGGACCGACATCTCGTGACCCTCCACGTCGATCTTGATCAGGTCCAGTTTCGTGTCGGCGAACTCCTCGTCGAGGGCCACCAGGCGAATGCGCTTGAGCTGGGCGTCGTCGGTGGAGTGCTCCAGGGTGGAGCCCGTCGACAGCAGGTTTCCCGAGAAGCGGACGCTGATCTCCGCCCAGCCCGCCGCGCTGGACACACCGGCCTGGTGGAGCCTGACGTTCTGGACGCCGTTCGACCGGACGTTCACCGAGAGCCGGGCGTGGATCTGGTCCACCGGTTCGAAGGAGTGCACCGTCGCCTGCGGACGGGAGAGTGCGGCGATCATCGAGAAGTAGCCGACGTGCGCGCCGACATCGGCGATCGTCGTGCTCTTCGCGGCGAGCCGGGCCCAGGTGGCGAGGCTGCCGGGCTCGTAGCCGAACCGCCCGTTCCAGAGGGTGTCGAGGGCGACGGCGTCGTCGTTCACACAGAACATGACGAACGGCGGACAGTACGGGGAGTCGATCTCGGCGTAGCCCCGGTAGGGGTGCTTCTTGCGGTGGACGCGGATGATGTCGCCGGTCGGGACCGGCCTGACGGATGGTGCGTGGGCCAGCATGCGGGCATTGGCTTCATCGAGCCGGTGGATACGCATCCGGCGATGGTAGGGCCAGGTCAGACGGGCTGACCTGGCCTTTCCCCCGGCGTCATGTTCCATCCGCACCGCGTTCACTCACGGTTCGTTCAGCGCTTCACGGCCTTCTTCAGCGCCCGGGCCCGCCGCACCACCCGGCGCGCGGTGGAGCTGCGCGGCAGGAACGACAGGCGCTCGGGGATCCCGCCGGGCAGGCCCAGCGAGGTGAGCCGCTTGCGCTTGAAGTAGCGCTGGGTGCGCGGCTTGTAGTGCTTCGAGAGGTACCGCTCCGCCGCCGGCCGCAGACTCGGATGGATCTGCGGCTGCATGGTGAATCCGACCGCGGTGACCAGGGCGTTCAGATCCCCGGCCGGGATCGCGTCCTCACTCCCGCGCCCCTCCAGGTCCGCGAGCACCGCGTCGGCCAGCACCACCGGGACCCGGTTGCTGTTCTGGTACGGCGTCAGCCGCTCAAGCAGCAGCTCGGTGCCGATGCGGGCGGTCGGCAGGTCGTAGAGGGCGGAGGCGGTGAACAGCGCGGTGGAGAAGCAGCCGACGACCAGTGCGGGCCGTGCCTTCTCGAACAGCACCTCGGCGAGCACCGGGGTGTCCAGGACGGTGAGGTCCACGCCGAGCTTCTCGGCCTCGGCCTCCAGGGCGCGGCTGAAGCGGGCCGGCGCGCTGGGGTGCGGCTTGAAGACGATCGAGCGGTGTCCCTTGGCGACCGCGCCCTTCAGCATCCGTACGTGCAGGTTCTCCTCCTCGACGGGGGAGAGGATGTCCAGCGCGGAGAGGTACTGGCCGAGCAGCAGCGCCGCGTTGTCCTGCAGCGACGGCAACTCCTCCACGGTGTCGGTCAGTTCGCCCATCGCCTTCAGGAAGGCGGACGTAGGCACCACGACCGGCGGTACGCCGAACTCGGTCAGCAGCATCGGCGTGAGGCCCGCGATCAGGTCCAGGTGGAGCAGCCGCCGCACGCGCGTGCCGACCAGCGGGTCGAGCTTGTTGCGGGTGGGGCCGTAACTCATCAGGCCGTCGGCGTAGACGTCGACCGGGGCGCCGGTGAAGATCTGGGCGACGGTGAGGGCGGGGGCGACCTGGAGGGACTCCAGGACCAGTTCGACACGGTCCTCGCCGAGGCCCCACAGCAGCCGCAGATAGCGCTCGAAGAGGGGGATGTCGTCCGGGCGGGGGGTCCAGGAGCCCGGGTGGAAGGGGCGGATGGCCTCGTTCCAGGAGAGCACCTCGTCGAAGTGGTCGCGCAGCGGCGCGAAGCCGGGCATCGCGTCCAGCGGCAGCGAGGTCTCCGGCGTCGCGGTGTTGTTGAACACCAGCAGCACCCGGCGCTCCGCCTCCTCGAAGAGGTCGGAGTCGATCGCGGCGGCCAGGGTGACCGCGCCGTACAGCGTGGAGGCGCAGAAGATCTGCGTGGTGCGGGGGGTACGGGGGGACATCACGCGGCCGCCTTCGCTGTGGTGATCCGCCGCCGCAGCCGCCGCAGCTTGGCGGAGCGGCGCAGGTCCATGGTGTCGAGTACATCGCCGAGCGCGTCCTGAGGCATCCGCTGTATGGCCGCCGCGCTCATCGCCCGCAGCTGCTTGGCCACGGACGGCTCCCACTTGGACTCGTCGGAGAGATGGTGGGCGATGATCGCGCAGTAGGTGCGCACCGCCTTGGGCAGCAGCTTGTCGGCGTCCCGGTCCGCCGCCGTCTCCTCGACGACCTGGTCGAAGGCGCGGATGAAGTCGAGCTGGCGGGCGTCGCCGATCTGGGTGAGGGAGGAGGCCACCCCGCGCCGGTAGAACACGCCCAGCAGACTCACCACGGCGAACGACTCGGCCTCGCGGTGCAGCTTCCAGATCCACGGCCGGTCCTCGGCCGTGCGCAGCCCGTCGGTGAAGTGCAGCAGGCCCTTGTCCAGCAGGCGACGGTGGTAGGCGCCGGCCCACGCGTACGCGTAGTCGACGGAGGTCGACCGGTCGGCGGGCAGGATAGCCTCCCGCGGGTTCAGCACCTCGCCCCGCCGCCCGATCGGGACCCGGTGCACGGTGCGGGAGCGCGCGACGGCCTGCACATGGTCGGTCCGGACGAAGTCACAGCCCAACTCCTCGATGGCGGTGACCAGTTCCGTGAGGTAGCCCGGCGCGAGCCAGTCGTCGCCGTCCAGGAAGGTCAGGTACTCGCCCCGCGCCGCGTCCAGGCCGGTGTTGCGCGCGGTGGCGAGCCCTCCGTTCGTCTCGTGGTGGAGGACCTGCACCTGGGCGACGTCCGAGAGCTCCTCGGCCGCACGGTCGAGAATCGCCGGAGTTTCGTCCTTTGATTTGTCGTTCACCAGCACGAACTCGAAATCTCGCCGCGCATTCATGCGAAGACTTCGGAGGGTGTCCGGGGCGTATTGCTGCACGTTGTAGAACGGCACGATGACGGAGAGCTTTGGCACCCGAGAAACGCTAGAAGGCGGTCCGGCAGCGGAACTTTCGGACAGGGAGACTGTGGGTGAACTCAATGTGTCGGAATGGTGCATCCCGTGTACTTCCCGGTCTTCGGCGGGCCAGTTCGGCTCTCGGTGGGCTTTTGTTAACTTCTCGTTGATTCGCGGTTGGGCAGGACCTAGAAATTGCTTCCTAGCGTCTTCGTTGTGCCGCCAAGTACAACGAAGTCCCTTCGAATCGCCGTCCTCGCGGACTCCGACACCCGCTGGAAATGGGGTGCGCTGACCGCCGACCGCATCGCTCCGGGTCCATCCATGGAAGCCGGGCCGCGAGGCGGGGCGCAAGTCGGCCTCGCGCTGGACGGATTCCTGCTCCGCGGCCGGGCCACACCTACCGCACGCCAGCTCGAAGAGGTCGGTGTGCGCGCGGACTCCCTGCGGGAGGTCACCGCCCTCGAGTTCCTGCGCGCCATGGCCCAGACGTCGTACGACATCGTCGTGCTGGCCCTGGTCGGCGGCGGCGTCCAGGCCATGCTGCACGGTCTGGCGCGGGTCTGGGACGGTCTGGAGAAGCGGCCCGTCGTCGTCACCGGCTATGTCGGCGTCGTCTACGAGAAGCTCGCCGACGGTCTGCTCCTGCGGCACGGAGCCGACCTGGTCCTCGCCAACTCCCGCCAGGACGCCGAGCGCTTCCGCGCGGTGTACGAGGGCGTCGGCGCGGATGCCTCCTCCGTGACCGAGGTGGCGCTGCCGTTCCTGGGCGGTGCGGCCTACGAAGGCGAACACGACCCGTACACCGTGGTGTTCGCGGTCCAGCCCTCCGTGCCCGACAACCGCAGGGACCGGGTGTACCTGCTGGAGCGGCTCGTGGGCCACGCCCGGCTGCACCCCGAGCGCGAGGTGCTGCTCAAGCTGCGCTCCAGGCCCGGCGAACACACCACACACATCGAGGAGTTGCCGTACCAGAAGCTGATCCAGCGGCTCGATCCACCGGCCAACTTCCGTCTGGTGTACGGAAACATGGGCGAGGTCCTCGACCGCACCGACCTGCTGGTCACCATCAGCTCCACGGCCGCCCTGGAGTCCCTGCACCGCAGGGTCCCGACCGCGGTCCTGACCGACCTCGGCGTCCGTGAGGTGCTCGGCAACCACCACTTCGTGGGCTCCGGCTGCCTCGCCTCCTGGGACCAACTGGACGCGGGCCACCGGCCGGTGCCCGACGAGGAGTGGGTGGCCCGCCAGGGAGTCGTACCGGACGGCTCGTACCCGCACGCCTTCGACGCGGCCCGTGAGCGCATCGCCAAGCTGCTGGCCTCGCCCGAACGGCCGCCGCTGACCCCGTACTACACACCCGTCACCGCCCCCGGCTACCTCCCCGGCATCCTCGCCCGCCACCACCTCGGCCCCGACGGCACACCGTTGCCCGGCGCCCCCGCCCACGACAAGGAGCCGGGCCCGGTGCGGCAGATCGTCCGCCGCGCGGCCCGGGGCGCCTACCGGCACGGGGTGCAGCGGGTGGCCCCGGTGATCCGGCGGATGGGGGAGCTGTGAACACCTTCCCAGGCCTCTCGCAAGGAGCAGACCCCATGTCCAACCCGCAAGCGGGCCAAGGCGCTTCGGTGCGCCGGGTGCTCGCGGTGATCCCCGCGCGCGGCGGCTCCAAGGGCGTGCCCGCGAAGAACCTCGCCCCGGTGGGCGGTGTGCCGCTGGTGGCACGGGCCGTACGCGAGTGCCTCGCCACCCGGCTGGTGACCGACGTCCTGGTCTCCACCGACGACCAGGCGATCGCCGCTGCCGCCCGCGAGGCCGGCGCCGAGGTCGTGCTGCGACCCGCGGCCATCGCCGGTGACACGGCGACCTCGGAGGCCGCCGTCCTGCACGCCCTGGACACCCACGAGGCCCTGCACGGCGCGGCCGTCGACGTCGTGGTGTTCGTGCAGTGCACCAGCCCCTTCATCGTCCGCGAGGACATCGACGGGGTCGCCGCCGCGATCGTCGAGGACGGCGCCGACACCGCCGTCACCGTGGCCCCCTTCCACGGCTTCGTCTGGCGGGACACCGAGTCCCCCCAGGAGGCGGCCGACGCGGCCACCGGCGGTGGCCACGGCGTCAACCACGACAAGTCCTACCGCCCCCGCCGCCAGGACCGCCCCCAGGACTTCCTGGAGACCGGCGCCGCCTACGCGATGGACGCGCCGGGCTTCCGCAAGCACCAGCACCGCTTCTTCGGCCGCACCGAACTCGTCCGCACGGACCCCGCGCGCGTGCTGGAGATCGACGACCCGCACGACCTCGCCCGCGCCCGCGCGCTGGCCCCGCTCTTCGACGCGGACCGCGCCGGCGCCCTGCCGTCCTTCGGCGACGTGGACGCGGTCGTACTGGACTTCGACGGCACCCAGACCGACGACCGGGTGCTGATCGACGCCGATGGAAAGGAGTTCGTCTCCGTGCACCGCGGAGACGGACTCGGCATCGCCGCCCTGCGCAGGTCGGGCCTGAAGATGCTGACCCTCTCCACGGAGCAGAACCCGGTCGTCGCCGCCCGCGCACGGAAGCTGAAGATCCCCGTGCTGCACGGCATCGACCGGAAGGACCTCGCACTGAAGCAGTGGTGCGAGGAGCAGGGCATCGCGCCCGAGCGCGTGCTCTACGTCGGCAACGACGTCAACGACCTCCCGTGCTTCGCCCTCGTGGGCTGGCCCGTGGCGGTCGCGAGCGCCCACGACGTGGTACGCGGCGCCGCCCGTGCGGTCACCACCGTCCCCGGTGGCGACGGCGCGATCCGAGAGATCGCCAGCTGGATCCTCGGCCCCTCTCTCGACTCCCTCGACAGTTAAGGAAAGTTCCCGCCATGTCTGTTAACTCCCGCCTCCGCACGTTCGGCACCGAGCGCATCGCCGGTCCCGGCCAGCCCGTCTACATCTGCGGCGAGATCGGCATCAACCACAACGGCGAGCTGGACAACGCCTTCAAGCTCATCGACGTGGCCGCCGAGGCCGGCTGCGACGCCGTCAAGTTCCAGAAGCGCACCCCCGAGATCTGCACCCCGCGCGACCAGTGGGACATCGAGCGCGACACCCCCTGGGGCCGGATGACCTACATCGACTACCGCCACCGCGTGGAGTTCGGCGAGGACGAGTACCGCCAGATCGACGAGTACTGCAAGAGCAAGAACATCGCCTGGTTCGCCTCCCCGTGGGACACCGAGGCCGTCACCTTCCTGGAGAAGTTCGACGTGCCGGCCCACAAGGTCGCCTCCGCCTCCCTCACGGACGACGAGCTGCTGAAGGCGCTGCGCGCCACGGGCCGCACGATCATCCTGTCCTCCGGCATGTCGACCCCGAAGCAGATCCGCCACGCCGTCGAGGTCCTCGGCTCGGAGAACATCCTTCTCTGCCACGCCACGTCGACCTACCCGGCGAAGGCCGAGGAGCTCAACCTGCGCGTGATCAACACCCTGCAGGAGGAGTACCCGAACGTCCCGATCGGCTACTCCGGCCACGAGACGGGCCTGCAGACCACCCTCGCGGCGGTCGCCCTCGGCGCCACCTTCGTCGAGCGCCACATCACCCTGGACCGCGCCATGTGGGGCTCCGACCAGGCCGCCTCCGTCGAGCCGCAGGGCCTGGTCCGCCTGGTCCGCGACATCCGCACCATCGAGGCCTCCCTCGGCGACGGCGTCAAGAAGGTCTACGACTCCGAGCTCGGCCCCATGAAGAAGCTGCGCCGCGTCTCAGGCGTCGTCGCCGAGGCGGAGATCGCGGCCGCCGCGGGCGAGCCGGTCTCGGTCTGACCCACCAGGTGTCGAGTCCTCAGGTGCCGGGTCCTCAGGTCCCGTCTGCCTGAGGACTCGGCGCGCCCCCTGCATACGAGCGCCGCATGAGCGCCTTACGACGGGACGGTCGTACGTCGATGAGCCCCCGCGCCGGGAACACCGGCCCCCACACTCTCGCGTTCGTCGAGAGCCCGGTCCAGCTGCTGAACGTGCTGGAGTGGGCGCACGGTCACGCGCCCGGCGCGGAGCTCACCCTCGTCGTGCTGTCCCCGACCGACCCCATGACCCGCGGCCAGCTGCGCCGGATGGCGGAACTCGCCCGCGAGGAGGGCCACGAGGTCCGCTGGGAGGAGGCGAGGGGCGGCCCCACGGCCCCCTTCCAGACCATCGGGGGCCTCGCGGGCATGCTCCGCAAGGCGGACCGCGTGGTCCTGGGCGACCCCTTCTCCCGCTATGTCCAGCTGCTCCTGACCATCACCCGGGCCACCGACCTGGTCGTGGTCGACGACGGCACGGCCACGATGGAGTTCGTGTCCCAACTGGCCCGCGGCGAACGCCTGGTGCGCTGGCACCGCAAGGGCGGCCGCCCGAGCCCCCGGGACCTGGCCTTCGCCCCGATCTCGGCGGCGGCCCGCAAGCGCCTGACGCCGGGGGCGGGCAGGGGAGTCGAGATATTCACCTCGATGCCGATGGAGGAGGCGCCGCCGGGAGTGACGATGTCGGTGAATTCCTTCGCCTGGACCCGCGGCCGCTTCGGCCCGCCGCGCATCACGAAGGGCGCGGACATGGTCGGCACCTCGCTGGTGGAGACCGGCGTGGTGGACGCCGACCGCTACCTGGAAGCGGTCACCCGCCTGGCCAAGACCCACGGCGCGACCCGCTACTTCGCCCACCGCCGCGAGTCCACGGACAAGCTCCACCGGCTGGCCGTGGAGACGGGGTTGGAGATCGTCCGCCCCGATCTCCCGCTGGAGCTGATCGCCCGCCGGGGCCCGATCGGCCGTACGATCCTCAGCTTCCCGTCCACCGTGGTGCACACGCTGCCCCTGGCGCTGGCCGGCACGGAGGTCCGCGTGGCGGTCTGCGACATCGACCCGGACTGGCTGACGGAGACGGCTTCGCCGCGGGCACAGGGTTTCCTGTCGGGGGTCACGGGGACGGCCCGGGATGTGCACCGGCTGTCGGCGGTGGCGACGGGCTGAACCTCAACTGCATCGTCTAGCATCGTCGTTCACTTGTGCGACGTTCGATGAGGGCTACGACGGGGGCGGCTGGAGTGAGTGCCGAGGCGTTGCGGCAGGGCAACCTGCGTGCGGTCGTGGGGGAGTTCCGGCGCAGCGAGGTGCTGGTGCCGGTCGTGGACGGTTCGTTGCTGTCGGCGGAGTCGGGCGGTATCCACTGGCTGTTCGCCTTCACGGACGAGGCGGCGTTGGAGCGTTTCGCCGAGGCGCGCGGGGAGCCTGTGCCGGAGCGAATACCGGTGTACGGGGCGCGGCTGCTGGACCAGGTGATCCCGAGGGTGGACGGTCCGGCCGGGATCGCGGTGGACGCGGGGAGCCCGACGGGTCTCGTACTGCCGCCGGTCACGGGGATCGTGCCGGACGCGGTGGCCGTGGACGCCCCCTCGAAGGAGTCGGCGGCATGAGCGACGGCTACCAGGTCGATCCGGAGGCGATGGAACGGATCACCCGCGGCATCAACCAGGCGATGGCCGAACTGAAGGAGTTCGGCTTCGACATCGAGGCGAACCTGGGGCGCGGCTTCGACGACCTGTCGATGACGGGCCTGGAGGTCGGCGACGACGGCCTCCAGCAGGTGTTCGGGGACTTCTGCGACCGCTGGGGCTGGGGCGTGCGTTCGCTGATGCAGGACGCGAACGAGTTCGCGGGCCGGCTGGGGCTGTCGGCGGGGATCTACCACGAGCAGGAGCAGTACGTCTCCGACACCTTGAAGTCGGTGTGGACGGCGGGCACGGGCAACCCGTACCTCTCCCCGGACGAGGTGAAGGAACGTTCCTGGTCGGAGACGCTGAAGGACAACCCGGTCTCCCAGGCGGCGAACGCCGACTACAGCGCGGAGTCCTTCACGTCCGGCCAGGACGAGGTGAAGGCGGCCTGGTCGCAGGCGGCGGAGGACGTGGAGACGTCGACGGTGACGCCGGACGCGTTCTTCGATCCCCGGACGGACTGGCAGTGGAGCGGTCCGCCCTCTTCGACTTCCGACGGGGAGGGTGAGGGCTGATGGGGTTCGGGGATCTGGTCGACGATTTCGGCGACGGCCTGGAGAGCGCGGCCGACGGCCTGAACAAGGGTGTCGGCGAGGCGGTCGGCTGGGGCGCGGACAAGACGGCGGGACTGCTGTCGGACGTGGGCGCGGACGGCGCGGCCGAGAAGGTCCGCGACCTCGGCGAGAGCGTGAACAACCGCCTGGGCGGCACGGTGGCCGAGCGCGCGCTGGGCGAGAGCGAGGAGCCGAAGGAACTGGTCCACGGCAGCGAGCCGGCATTGCGGGAACGGGCCGGGCATCTACGGAAGTTCGCGGCCGCCCTCGAGAACGTCGGCCAGGGCATGCGCTCCCTTGACCCGGGCGAGTGGCGGGGCCAGGCGGCGGACGCGTTCCGCGCGAAGTTCGACGTACAGCCGAAGCAGTGGCTGACGGCGGCGGACGCGTGCACGTCGGCGGCCACGGCTCTCGAGTCGTACGCGGACATGGTGGGGTGGGCGCAGCGGCGGGCGCAGGTGGCGATCGACACCTACCGCCGGGCGCAGGACGCCTCCCGGCGGGCGGCGGACGCGTACGACGAGCAGGTGTCGGCGTACAACCGGGCGGCCGAGCGATACAACGCGACGGCCGAGACGGGCGGCGACCCGGGCGTGAAGCCGACGCAGCCAGGCGATTTCGTCGACCCTGGGACGACAGGCCGCCAGGAGGCGCAGGAGATCCTGTCCCACGCCCGCAGCCAGCGCACCGAGGTGGCGCAGGACGCCCGCCGCAAGATAGCCACCGCCCTGGAATCGGCCCCGCCGAAACCGGAGTTCACCGACCGCCTGGGCGCGGGCGCGGCGGACCTGTTCGTCGGCACCCAGCTCAACTCGGTCCACGTCCTGGGCGGCCTCCTGCGCGGCGGCACGGACGTCCTGAAACTGGCCCGCACGGTGAATCCGCTGGACCCGTACAACCTGACCCACCCCGGAGAGTGGTCGAAGAACTCCCAGCTGCTGTTGGCGGGTCTGGTGGGGACGGCGGCCCACCCGGAGCGCCTGCCGATGTCGATCCTGGGGACGGGGTGGTCGAGCGATCCCGGGGACGCGATGGGTTATCTCGCGTCGAACCTGATCGGGGGGAAGGGCGCGGGGGGTGTGGGGCGTGCGGCTGCGCGGGATGCTCTGCGGGGGGTTGCCAAGGACGCCGCAACGGGCGCCGCACGCAGAAGCGTCGGCAAGGGGCTGCGGGACGTCGCCCGGGAACTGTGGTGCAAGACGTTGGGTGGTGATCCGATTGACATGGCCACCGGACGTATGTCCCTGCCGCAGACGGATGTGACCCTGCCCGCCCGGCTGCCACTGTTCTTCTCCCGCCAGTTCGAGTCGTCGTACCGGGCGGGCCGCTGGTTCGGTCCGTGCTGGACCTCGACGGCCGACCAGCGCCTGGAGATCGACGCCGAAGG
Organism: Streptomyces doebereineriae; assembly: GCF_031845645.1. Lineage (NCBI taxonomy): Bacteria > Bacillati > Actinomycetota > Actinomycetes > Kitasatosporales > Streptomycetaceae > Streptomyces > Streptomyces doebereineriae. Next base: position 38,393 of record NZ_JAVREZ010000020.1, on the reverse strand, counting down.
TGTCGTCTTCGTCCGCGAGGACGGCTCCTTGCTGGCATATCCGCACCCGGCCCCCGGCGTCCCGACCCTGCCCCTGGCCGGCGAAAGCCACCCGCTGACGGTGGACGCCTACGGCGATTACACCGTCACCGACCCGGAAACCGGGCGCATCTGGGACTTCGCGGGCCCGGGCGGCGACGGTGACGGCATTGCCCTGCTGTCCCAGATCATCGACCGCTCGGGCCAGTGGCTGACTTTCGAGTACGACGACGAGGGCGCCCTGATCGAGATCGTGCACTCGGCCGGCTACCACCTGAAGATCACCACTGAGGGCGGCCGGATAACGGCCCTGCACCTGGCCTCGGCCGCAGACATCGAGCTGGTCCGCTTCGGTTATGACGCGGGGGACTACCTGTCGACGGTGACGAAGTCCTCCGGCCTGGCCACCTGCTTCACCAACGACACCCTCGGCCGTATCACCGCCTGGACGGATACGAACAGCTCGTCGTACCACTACGCCTACGACGACGAGGACCGCTGCACCGCGCAGGGCGGCGCGAAGGGACACCTGCGCTACACCTACACATACGGCGACCCCGACCCGATCTCCGGCAATCGGATCGTCACGGCGGTCGATTCTCTGGGGCACAGCACGCGATACGAGATCAACAGCGACCTGCAAGTGGCAGCGGTGACAGCCCCGGACGGCGCTACGACGTACACCACCTACGACCAGGCCAACCGCCCGCTCACCGTCACCGATCCGCTGGGCCGCACGCGCAGGTACACCTACGACGAGGTGGGCCGCACGGTTCTGGCCATCCGTCCCGACGGTCGCTACACCAGCATCGCCTACAACGACCAGGGCCTGCCTGTCACGGTGGCCGGTGCCGACGGCACGCATGTCACGCAACGGTTCGATGAGTACGGCAACTGCACTGCCGTGACGGACGCGTCCGGGGCCACCACCCACTTCGCCTACGACGACCGTGGCCACCTCGAATCTGTCACCAACGCTCTCGGGGAGGTCACACGGGTCCGCTGCAACGCCGGAGGCCTGACCCTGGAGATCACCGACCCGTTGGGCGCGGTGACACGCTACGAACGCGACGCCTTCGGCCGCCCGGTGACGATCACGGATCCGACCGGAGCGGTGACCCACCTGGAGTGGACGGTGGAGGGCCGCCTGACTCGCCGTACAGCCGCGGACGGCACAAGCGAATCGTGGACGTACGACGGCGAGGGCAACTGCACCACCCACACCGATGCCCTGGGCGCAGTCTCCCGCTATGAATACACCCACTTCGACTTGATGTCCGCCCGCACCGGCCCGGACGGCACCCGCTACACCTTCGACCACGACCCGGAACTACGCCTGACCAGGGTGACCAACCCGCAGGGTCTGACGTGGAATTACGAGTACGACTCAGTGGGCCGCCTGACGGCGGAGACCGACTTCGACGACCGGACGCTGACCTATGGATACGACACGATCGGCCAACTGATAGCCACAACCACCGCATCGGGCGAGACCGTTCACCTTGAGCGTGACCTTCTGGGCCAGGTGATCCGCAAGGAAGTGGCGGGAGCGGTCACGACGTTTGAGTACGATCCGCCGGGTGCCCTGATCCGGGCCACAGGACCGGACGCGGTGGTGACCGTGCAGAGGGACACCACGGGACGTGCGCTGGCCGAGACGGTCAATGGCCGCTCCCTCACATACGGTTACGACGAGTTGGGCCGCTGCATCAGCCGCACCACCCCCGTCGGCGCCACAAGCACCTGGACTTATGACGCGGCCGGCAACCGTACTGCCCTGGTGGCATCGGGCCGCACCCTCACCTTCACGCACGACGACGCAGGCCGTGAACTGTCCCGCAATGTGGCCGAGTCCCTGACCCTGACCCACGCTTTCGACTCCCTGGGGCGCCTGACGGAACAGGACGTCATCGCCCCGACTGGTCACCGCCTCCAGCACCGCGCCTACACCTACCGAGCGGATGGCAACCTGACGGCCGTCGACGACCATCTGAACGGTGCACGCCGCTTCGAGCTCGATGCGGTGGGCCGGGTCACCACGGTCCACGCGGCCAACTGGACAGAGACGTACGCCTACGACGAGGTGGGCAACCAGACACGGGCTGCCTGGCCGTCCACTCACCCGGGCCAAGGGGCGACGGGCGAGCGCTCTTACACCGGCACCCGCATCACCCGCGCGGGCAACGTCCGCTACGAATACGACGCAGCCGGCCGGATGAGCCTCCGCCAGAAGACCCGTTTGTCCCGCAGACCGGACACCTGGCATTACGAATGGGACGCAGAAAACCGCCTGACGTCGGTCACCACTCCGGATGGCACCCGCTGGCGGTACACCTACGACCCCCTGGGCCGCCGCACCGCAAAGCTCCGCCTTGCAAACGACGGTGAGACAGTCATCGAGCGCGTCGACTTCGTCTGGGACGGCACCACCTTGTGCGAGCAGACCACTACCTCGGCGTCCCTGCCCAACCCTGTCACGTTGACCTGGGACCACCAGGGCCTGCACCCGATCGCTCAAACCGAACGCATCAACGCGGCCGACGCGCCCCAGCAGGAGATCGACTCCCGCTTCTTCGCCATCGTCACCGACCTTGTCGGAACCCCTTTGGAACTGGTGGACGAACGCGGTGACATCGCGTGGCGCAAGCGCTCGACCTTGTGGGGCAAGACGGCCTGGCCCACCGACAGCAGCGCGTACACCCCTCTACGGTTTCCCGGGCAGTACTACGACCCCGAAACCAGCCTTCATTACAACTACTTCCGCCACTACGATCCTGAAACAGCCCGTTACGCCACCCCTGACCCCCTCGGTCTGGCCCCCGCTGACAACCCTGTCGCGTACGTCCACAACCCCCATATCTGGACCGATTCCCTCGGCCTCTCACCATATCGTGACCTGGGTTTGCGGGAAGATGCCATGAAGGCGATCAAGAAGCTTGAAAACATCAAGAAGGATCCACTCGGGGAGATAAATTCGCAGCCCAATCACAACCATTACAATGCGGCCAGGCGTGAAGCGCAAGGTGAGGTCGTGGCACGCAAGCCAGACGGTACGCCCTTCGATCACATTGCGGATTTGAAGGGCGCACGTAATGGACTGGACAATGTGAGGCTGGCTCTTGAGCGAGAGCTGGAGAAGCCGCCCGCAGGCATAACTGAACGTGGCATGGAAATCCTGCTCAAGAAACGCAAGGAAGCCATTGACGAGCTTGACCGGCTGAACGGCTTCCTGCACTCCATAGGTCATCGGTGAACGGGTAAAAGCAATGCGCAGGCAAATGGTGTGACCAGCGTTTGAAACTATGAAAGGATCCGACGATGTCGCAATCTATCGACCGTACCAAGTCCCTTGAACAACTGGACGGCGAACACTGGGGAGCCCCGCCTGCCGATGCGACGTCACTGGTCAGGACAGTCCACGAGTGGCGCCGACGACCTATCGGAACGCTGGAACCCGATGAGCTGGCACGTTTGATCGGCCAGAATGTCGGCTTGCCGTGGCTGCTCCCCCTGGCGGTGGAGATTCTTCGGGACGAAGCGCTTAAACAGCCTGCTGGTGGTTTTATCGACGGTGACTTGCTTTATGCGGTGGTCACGAGAAGTTCGGAGGTATGGACGGCTCATCCCGAGCTCGCGCGCCAGCTGAAAGGTGCCGTAACCTTGCTGACCGATCTGTCGACCTATGAGAAGCGCGAGGTTGAAGCGTTCCTGGCATCGCTTCCTGAGGGACTCTGAATTATGGTGGCAGCCCCGCGGTATCTCGGGGCGGCCGCGGGAATTTATTGCTCGGAAGGATGACGGGTAATGGCGCGGAAACCCCGCGAAGAATTGGTTCGCACGGTCCAGTTGCTCATTGACGCGGATCTCCCAGAGGAGAAGGAAGACCAAATCGTTGAGGGGTTGAAGTCGAGCGTCTTGCATCCAAGAATTACTGACCTGATCTATTGCAGCATCCCTAAACTGACAGCCGAAGAGGTGGTGGACAGGGCTCTGGCCTACCGTCCCATCGAGGTGTAGGCCTACCCGACCGTGGAAACTTCACCCTGCTTTAGTCGCTCGCCGGTTTCCTTGCCACCAGGAACACCCGGGACAGCTTCTCCTCGCCGAAGGACCCCCTGAGCACCCGGACGATCACCTCGAAACCTGTCTTGATCAGAGCTCGGCTACTGCTTCCGGTATGCGCAGCCAGTAGTCGAGGAAGCGGATGACAAATTGATTCAGAATAACGATGAGTTCGACGCTGTGATTACGCTGGTCAGCCCAGTCGGAGTGATGGTGGAGGTGGGGGAATCTGAAGGGTTTGTAGATCTCAGAAAGCACCCTTATTGGTGGGGTGACGCAGATCTACCTCGAATTGGGGACCAGCTACACGTGGTCGTTCTGGACAATTCAAGGACGCCTCCTCGGCTGAGTGCATTGCAGGAGGATATTGAGATTGCTAGGAGGGTTCGAGTCGATGAGGCATGATCCTCTGGCGCTGCTGAATTTTGGGCGAGGAGCCCTGACTTTCCCGAGAAGGTGAAGATCACCCGGCGCTCGCCCTGTACCGGGCATAATTTCAGCTGATTCCTATCGCGGCTGCCATGCCCGGATGAGATCCTCCGGCCCCCAATAACGACCTCCGGCACCTAACGCAGATCCATTCTTACGTAGATTGAATCTTACTTTCGGCCGACGCGCGGGACGGATCAGTTGCGGGTGCCTGCCGGTGGGCCGACGACGGTGGTGAGCTGGAGTTTGGTCTCGTCCTCGCTGCCCGGCGCGGCGGTCATGATGACGATCTTGAGCTCGGTGTCGCCGTCGGTCAGGACATCGCAGTCCACCGTGACCGGGCCCACCGACGGGTGGTCGACCGTCTTGTGGACCTCGCGGTTCGCGGCCACCTCTCCCGCCGCCCACAGCTCGGCGAACCTCGCGTTGCCCGCGTTCAGGTCGCGGACCAGCGCGGCCAGGCGGCTGTCCCGGGGGAAGCGGCCGGTGGCGCGGCGCAGGTCGGAGACGAGGGCGGCGTCGGTGGTGTCGGGGTCCGCGTCGGTGACCGGCCACCGTGCGAGGGAGATGTGATCGGCGTCCACCGGGAACCTGTCGCGGGCGAAGTTGCGCATCCGCGGCGGCGCGGCCGAGGGGTCGCCCAGCAGGGCGGCCCACCGGTGGTTCCACCACACCAGTTGCCAGTCCGCCGCGAACACGGCTACCGCTACGTCTCCGAGGCGGACCAGCACGCGTTGCATGCCGGGCGGGAGATGGTCGCTGATCGTGCCGTCCGCCGGTGGCACGATCCGGGCCAGCCGGTAGAGGTGGTCCCGCTCGGCGGTGGACAGCTGGAGGGCACGCGCCAGGGACGCCACCACCGAGGCCGAGGGTGTCGTGGCCCGCCCCTGTTCCAGACGTACGACGTAGTCGACCGACACCCCGGCCAGGTCGGCCAGTTCCTCGCGCCGCAGCCCGGCCGCCCGGCGCTTGCGGACGACCGGCAGCCCGGCGGCCGACGGGGGCAGCCGGTTGCGCCATGTGCGGATCATCGCGCCCAGTCCGGCCCCGAGGGGTGTCGTCGTCATGCCCTCCATCCTCCTGCGTCCCCGATCACCTGAGGGGGCGCGAAGGTGGTACTGGTCTTCCCACCGTCGAAGCGTCCCTGGTCCGGCTCGCTCGGCAGGGCAACCATCGAAGGCATGACGATCACCTTCATCACCGGAGCCAACAAAGGCATCGGCCGCGAGACCGCCCGCCGCCTCGTCGCGTGCGGTCACACCGTTCTGCTGGGAGCCCGCGACCGTGAGCGGGGCGAGGAGGCGGCCGCCGCGCTGGGCGCACGCTTCGTCCCCGTCGACGTCACCGACGACGCGTCCGTGGCCGCGGCCGCCGCGGACGTCGCCGAGCACGAGGGCAGGATCGACGTCCTGATCAACAACGCCGGAGTGCAGGGTCCCTTCGGGGATCCCGGCGACCTCACCGCCGCCGACGCCCGCGCCGTCCTCGACGTCAACGTCATCGGCGTCGTCCGCACCACCGCCGCCTTCCTGCCGCTGCTGCGCCGCTCGGACGACCCCGTGATCATCAACGTCAGCAGTGGCATGGGCTCCCTCGCCTTCACCCACGACCCCGGCCGGCCCGAGTCGCACGTCGTCGTGCCGCTGTACGCCTCCTCGAAGGCGGCGCTGACGATGTTGACCACGCAATACGCCAAGGGCCTCAGGGGCATTCGTGTCAACGCCGCCGACCCCGGCTACACCGCGACCGACATGAACGGTCACAGCGGCCCCCAGACCCTCACCGAAGGCACGGACGCGATCGTCGCCCTAGCCACCGAGGGGCCCGGCGCGGGCACCGGACGCTTCATCGACCGCCATGGCGAGATCGCCTGGTCCTGAGACGGCGGTGCCGATGTGTCCTACGCCGGTTTCCTCGCCACCAGGTACGCCCGGGACAGCTTCTCGTCGCCGAGGGGCTCCCTGAGCACTCGGACGATCACCTCGAAGCCTGCCTTGATCAGGGGCTCGACGACGGCTTCCGGTGCGCGTAGCCAGTAGTCGAGGGAGATCTTGTGGCCGAAGCGTTCGTCGAGGTGCATGTGGGTGCCGCCGGGCTCGTACTGGAAGCCGATCAGGGCGTGGGCGCCGGGCGCCAGGACGCGGTGGAACTCTGCGAAGGCCGTCGGGAGGTGGTCGTCTGGGACGTGGATGATCGAGTACAGGGCCGTGATTCCGCCCAGCGTTTCCGACGGTAGGTCGAGCGACGTCATCGAGCCCACGTGGAAGCGGAGGTCCGGGTGGGCTCGGCGGGCCAGTTCGACCATCTTCGGGGAGACGTCCACGCCGAAGACCGGGATGCCGAGTGCGGCGAGTCGGGCCGTCACGTGGCCCGGGCCGCTGCCGATGTCGGCCACCGGGCCCTTGCTCTGCTCCCTCACCAACTCCGCGAAGCCGGTGATCTGGGTTCTGTCCAGCGTGGGGATGCCGGCCCAGTCGGAGAACTGCTCGGTGTAGGGCTCGGCGATCGTGTCGTACGCGGTTCGGGTGGCCCGTATGAAGTCGGGGTTCTCGGCGTTCACGGGCTGCACCCTAGCGGGGGGTCTCGGAGCGGCGGGTGGGAAGTTGCGGAGCGCCGCGTGGAGTTTCCCTGGCGGTCATCGGGCCGTGGAGTGCGGGGACTTCAGGGCTTCGAGGAAGGTGGTGAAGGTGCCGGGCGGGAAGGCGAGGGTGGCGCCGGTCGGGGTCTTGGAGTCACGGATGGCTATGTGGGTGGGGTGGGTTGCGATCTCCACGCAGGCGTTGCCGTCGCCGCCGCCGGAGTAGGAAGACTTCCGCCAGTTTTCGCGTGTGCTCATCGGGTGCCTGCCTGCGCCGATCTGTGTGTGTGGGGGCAGCCGTTGGCCAGACACGGCAACCGGGGGAAGTTCGTGTGGTGTGAGCTGACCGCTGATTGAGGGGAGCCGTGGTGCCGCCCGCTTCCGTGAGCCGCGTCAAGGGCGCTCCGCGTCGGCTGCGTCGATGGCTCTCCGGGTCACCGCTGACGCGGCTCACTCCGGCACAGGGGAGAAGCGAGCCCGGGCGGCCGGAGGGAGGCGGGGCCAGGTCGGTGGGGTCCGAAGTCGGCTGCGTCGCGGGTCGGGGTTGGCGGTGCGCTGTCGGTGTCTCGCGTGCACGCCGGGTGGTGTGGCGGCGAGTGGCCGGTGGGGTGGTGGCTTCGGCGGCGTCGGCCGGTTCGTGGGGGCCAGGCCGAGCGGTCGGTGAATGCCCCCTGGAGCCCAAAGGGTGGCCGGAAGCACAGGTGGCGACTTCCGCGGCCTCGGTGTGGCTCGCGGCACAGTCCGACGGATCCGTAAGCCAGGAGAAGCTCTCCGAGGGCCCCGCCCACCACAGACGATTACCCTAAGTGTCCGCATCCGCACCCAACGATGATGACTCGGACCCACCCCCACCGTGTCCCAATGCCGTTTCGACAGATGAACAGAGCCGCCGGACGCAGGCGCAGCATGGTATGTGTGGGAAAAGAGGTTCCTACCCACGTCAAATCACATCCATGCGTCGAGCGGCCATATTTTCTTCCCGCGGCGGGTTGAAGTTTTGTTGATCGCGGGTCGGTTGGTCGCCCCGGCGTCCTACCCTTTAGAGGGTGAAGCAACTGATGTCACTGGAGTCTGAGGTCGATCTTCCCGGGGAAGCAATGCTTCCCGGCGTGCTGAGCGAGGAACTGCACGCCGAACTCGTAGTGTTCCGACGCGACTTGCACATGCACCCGGAGCTCGGCAACCAGGAGTTCCGAACCACCGCGGCGATCAAGGAACGGCTCGAGAGGGCCGGCCTGAAGCCGCGCGTGCTCGCCGTCGGGACCGGCCTCGTGTGTGACATCGGGGAGTGGGACGGCGAGCGGCCCATGCTCGCCCTGCGCGCCGACATCGACGGCCTGCCCATCCCGGACACGAAGACCGAGTGCTCGTACCGGTCGACCGTGCCCGATCGGGCGCACGCGTGCGGACATGACGTTCACACGACCGTCGTGCTCGGGGCCGGGCTCGTCCTCGCCGACCTGTACAAGCGGGGGCTGCTGGCGCGGCCCGTGCGGCTGCTCTTCCAGCCCGCCGAGGAAGTGCTGCCCGGCGGTGCCGCCGACGCCATCGACTGCGGGGTGCTGGACGGGGTCGGGAAGATCCTCGCCGTGCACTGCGACCCGCGGGTAGACGCCGGGAAGGTCGGGCTCAGGACCGGTGCCATCACCTCCGCCTGCGACCGGCTGGAGATCTCCCTCGACGGGCCCGGTGGGCACACCGCCCGGCCGCACCTCACCACCGACCTCGTGACCGCCGCCGCCCGCGTCGTCACCGACGTGCCCGCCATCGTCGGGCGACGGGTGGACACGCGGGCCGGGCTCGCCGTGACCTGGGGGCGGATCGAGTCGGGGCACGCCCCGAATGTGATCCCGCAGCACGCCGAGCTCTCCGGGACCGTGCGCTGCCTGGACCTCGACACCTGGCGGCAGGCTCCGGACATCGTGGTGGCCGCGATCGACGAGGTCGCCAATCTGCACCGGGCCAAGTCCGAGATCAACTACGTGCGTGGGGTTCCGCCCGTCGTCAACGACGCGGACGTCACCGAGCTGCTCCGGGATGCCATGACCGCCCGGCGCGGAGCCGACTCGATCGAGAACACCGAGCAGAGCCTGGGCGGCGAGGACTTCTCCTGGTATCTGCAGCATGTGCCGGGTGCCATGGCGCGCCTCGGGGTGCGTACGCCGGGGGAGCGGACCGTGCGCGACCTTCACCAGGGCGACTTCGACGCCGACGAGTCCGCCATCACCGTAGGTGTCGAGATGTTCACCGCGGCGGCCCTGCTGGATGCCGCACAGTGATCCGAGCGTGACGGACGGCCCCCTCGGGGGCCGTTCCGCCGACCGGCGCAACATGCTCGTAAGCCAATTGTGCGCACATCGAAATCCCGGTGTGCCAGGGCTGAAGAGCCTGAGTTCAGACGCTGTTTGCCTCGAATCGATAACGGCTTCGGAAGAGGTCTGTTTCCGACATCTACGCGCGTTACGATGCCGCGAAGCCAACGCCGCAGGGGCGTACAGGCCCGGGCACTGGCATGGTGCTCACATGAAGCGCCGACAAGGCGCTCAGGTCAGGTGAAGGAGCCTCCCGTGCGCCGGGTAGCCAAGCTTTCCGCTGCGTGTATCGCCACCGCAGCTCTCGCACTGACTGCCACAGCCTGTGGCAGCACCTCCTCCGAGGACGACAGCTCCTCGTCCGCCTCCGCCGGCAGCGGCAAGGGCGGAATCAAGATCGGTCTCGCCTACGACGTCGGCGGCCGCGGTGACCGCTCCTTCAACGACTCCGCCGCGCGCGGTGCCGACAAGGCCGAGAAGGAGTTCAGCGGTTCCATCAAGGAGCTCACCGCCAAGAGCTCCGACACCGAGGCCGACCGTGAGCAGCGCCTGACCGACCTGGCGGACGCCGGCTACAACCCGATCGTCGCCGTCGGCTTCTCCTACGCCACTTCGGTCGACAAGGTCGCCGCGAAGTACCCGAAGGTCAGCTTCGGTCTCATCGACTCGGTCGCGACCGCCAAGAACGTCGACAGCATCACCTTCACGGAGGAGCAGGGCTCCTACCTCGCCGGTGTCGCCGCCGCGCTGAAGACCAAGAAGGACCACGTCGGCTTCATCGGCGGTGTGGACACCCCGCTGATCAAGAAGTTCGCGGCGGGTTACGTCCAGGGCGTCAAGGACACCAAGCCCGGCGTCAAGGTCGACGTCCAGTACCTGACGCACGGCTCCGACCTGTCCGGCTTCGCCAGCCCCGACAAGGGCAAGGAGGCCGCGTCCGGCCAGCTCGACAACGGCGCCGACGTGATCTACGCCGCGGCCGGCTCCTCCGGCAACGGCGCGATCGAGGCCGTCTCCGGCGCCAAGGGCACCTGGGCCATCGGCGTGGACTCGGACCAGTACAACATCCCGGGTCTGAGCAAGTACAAGAACTCGATCCTGACCTCGATGGTCAAGAACGTCGACGTCGGCGTCTACGACTTCGTCAAGTCCGTGCACGACGGCAAGCCGCTGACCGGCAACCAGATCTACTCCCTCGCCAAGGGTGGTGTCGGCCTGGCCACCAGCGGTGGCTTCATCGACGACATCCAGCCGCAGCTGGACGCCGCGAAGAAGAAGATCGTCGACGGCACCGTCAAGGTCAAGACCAGCTGACCTGACGGTACCCGCCGGAACCCGGGCTCGACGAGGGGGCCTCGACAACCCCCTCGTCGAGCCATAACAATGTGTCAACTCTACGCGTGTAGCATGGAGTTGCCGCGCTAGCGTCACCGACGCCTGCCCTCCCCTACGCAGCCCCTTTTCCCCGAGGAGAGTGCGCCATCAACGCGTCCAGCCCTCCCGCTGCCGTCGAACTGCGCGGCATCACCAAGCGATTCCCCGGCGTCGTGGCCAACAAGGACATCGACATCACCGTCCGCACGGGCACCGTGCACGCCCTGTGCGGCGAGAACGGTGCCGGCAAGTCCACCCTGATGAAGATCCTCTACGGCATGCAGCAGCCGGACGAGGGCACCATCACGGTGAACGGCGAGACGGTCACCTTCCACACCCCCGCCGACGCCATCGCCCGTGGCATCGGCATGGTGCACCAGCACTTCATGCTCGCCGACAACCTCACGGTCCTGGAGAACGTCGTCCTGGGCGCGGAGAAGCTGTACGGCATCGGTGCCAAGGCCCGCGCGAAGATCAGGGAGATCTCCGACGCGTACAGCCTGAACGTACGCCCCGACGTCCTGCTGGAGGAGCTCGGCGTCGCCGACCGCCAGCGCGTGGAGATCCTCAAGGTCCTCTACCGCGGCGCCAAGACCCTGATCCTCGACGAGCCCACCGCCGTCCTCGTGCCGCAGGAGGTCGACGCCCTCTTCGACAACCTGCGCGAGCTCAAGGCCGAGGGCCTCACCGTCATCTTCATCTCGCACAAGCTCGGCGAGGTCCTGTCCGTCGCCGACGAGATCACGGTCATCCGGCGCGGTACCACCGTCGGCACGGTCAAGCCCGCCGGCACCACCTCCAAGCAGCTCGCCGAGCTCATGGTGGGCAGCGAACTGCCCACCCCGGAGACCGAGGAGTCCACGGTCACCGACGTCCCGCTGCTGAAGCTGGACGGCCTGCGCCTGGCCCAGACCGACCTCGACGGCATCGAGCGGATCATCCTCGACGACATCTCGTTCACCATCCACCAGGGCGAGGTCCTCGGTATCGCCGGGGTGGAGGGCAACGGCCAGTCCGAACTGGTCGAGGCCATCATGGGCATCCGCAACCCCGACACCGGCACGGTCACCCTCGACGGCACCGACATCTCCCACGTCCCCACCCGCCACCGCCGCGAGGCCGGCGTCGGCTACATCCCCGAGGACCGCCACCGCCACGGCCTGCTCCTCGAGGCCCCGCTGTGGGAGAACCGCATCCTCGGCCACGTCACCGAGAAGCCCAACTCCCGCGGCCAGCTGCTCGACATCAAGGCGGCCCGCACCGACACCGAGCGCATCATCAAGGCGTACGACGTCCGCACCCCGGGCATCGACGTCACCGCCGCCTCCCTGTCCGGCGGCAACCAGCAGAAGCTGATCGTCGGCCGCGAGATGAGCCACGCGCCCAAGCTGCTCATCGCCGCCCACCCCACCCGCGGTGTGGACGTCGGCGCGCAGGCCGCGATCTGGGACCACATCCGCGAGGCCCGCCGCGAGGGCCTGGCCGTGCTGCTGATCTCCGCCGACCTGGACGAGCTCATCGGCCTGTCCGACACCCTGCGGGTCATGTACCGCGGCCGACTGGTCGCCGACGCCGACCCCGCCACCATCACCCCCGAGGAGCTGGGCTCCGCGATGACCGGTGCGGCCACCGGGCACCTGGAGCACGCAGAGGACTCCGCAGCGGACGACGAGGACGACGCCCGATGAACAAGCTGACCCAACGCATCGACAAGGAGCGGCTGCTCCTCGGCATCGCGGCGCCGCTGCTGGCGGTCATCGCCGCAGTCGTCGTCACCACCCTGGTGATCCTCGCCACCGGCAAGAACCCGGGCGCCGCCTTCAGCGACATGCTGACCTACGGCTCCGCCAGCGACAGCCAGGTCTACATCCTCAACAAGGCGACGACGTACTACCTCGCGGGTGTCGCGGTGGCCATCGGCTTCCGCATGAACCTGTTCAACATCGGCGTCGACGGCCAGTACCGCATCGCCGCGTTCTTCGCCGCCGTCCTCGGCGGCGCGCTGACCACGCCCGGCTGGATCTCCATCCCGCTGATCATCCTGTGCGCGATGGCCACCGGCGCCGTGTGGGCGGGCATCGCGGGCGTTCTGAAGGTGACCCGCGGCGTCAGCGAGGTCATCTCGACGATCATGCTCAACTCGATCGCCACCGCGATCATCGCCTATCTGCTCCAGCCCGGAAAGCTCGCCGAACTCCAGGCCGGCGGCACGGTCGTCTCCACCAAGCCGCTGCCGTCGTCCTCGCACTTCTTCCAGATCGACACCGGCGCCGCGGGCGTGCTGTGGGGCTTCATCGTCATCGCCGTGCTCGTCGGCATCGCGTACTGGTTCGTCCTCGGCCGCACCCGCTTCGGCTTCGACCTGCGCACCGTCGGCCAGTCCGAGAGCGCCGCCGCCGCGAGCGGTGTCTCGGTGAAGAGGATGATCGCCACCAGCATGCTCATCTCGGGCGCGGTGGCCGGCCTGATCGGCATGCCGACCCTGCTCAACGACAGCCACCAGTTCAGCAACGACTTCCCGACCGGCATCGGCTTCACCGGCATCGCCATCGCCCTGCTCGGCCGCAACAACCCGGTCGGCATCGCACTGGGCGCGCTGCTGTGGGGCTTCCTGGAGCGCACCACCAACCACCTGGAGTTCGAGGGCTACGACAAGGAGATCCTCGGCGTCATCCAGGGCGTCATCGTCCTGTGCGTCGTCATCGCCTACGAAGTCGTACGCCGTTACGGACTCAAGCGCCAGCAGCAGCGGGTCGGCGCCGAGCTCGCCGCCCAGGCCGCAGCCCCGACCCAGAAGCAGGAGGTGGCGTGATGACTGCCACGATGACCGACACGCCGCCCCCCGCGGCGCCCAAGGCGGACACCGCCACCCGGTCGGGCCGTTCGCTCGGCCAGATCCTCATGATCGTCGCCGGTGCGCTGCTGCTCGTCGCCGCGGTCCGTGTCATCTCCGGCTCCGACCAGCTCACCTCCGAGGGCCAGGTCTCCGCGGCGCTCAGCCTCGCCGTGCCGATCGGCCTTGCCGGTCTGGCCGGTCTGTGGTCAGAGCGGTCCGGCGTGGTCAACATCGGCCTCGAGGGCATGATGATCCTCGGTACCTTCGGCGCCGGCTGGATCGGCTGGCAGTCCAGCCCCTGGCTCGGCCTCCTGTGCGGCGTCGGCTTCGGCGTCCTGGGCGGCCTGCTGCACGCGGTCGCAACCGTCACCTTCGGCGTCGACCACATCGTCTCCGGTGTCGCGATCAACCTCCTCGCGCTCGGCACCACCCAGTACCTCGCCAAGCTCTTCTTCGTGGACGGCAAGGCGGAGGAAGCGGGCGGCAACCCCAAGCAGTCCCCGCCCGTGGACTCGCTGCCCAGCTTCGACGTCCCGGGCCTCTCGAGCGGGCTGCACTCCATCGAGAACCACCACTGGTTCCTGATCTCCGACATCGCGGGCATCCTCGGCGGTCTGTTCACCGACCTGTCCATCGTGACGGTCCTGGCGGTCGTGCTGTTCGTCGGCAGCTGGTGGCTGCTGTGGCGCACCGCGTTCGGCCTGCGGCTGCGCTCCTGCGGCGAGAACCCGATCGCCGCCGAGTCCCTCGGCGTCAACGTCTACAAGTACAAGTACATGGCCGTGGCCGTCTCCGGCGGCCTCGCCGGTCTCGGCGGCGCCTTCCTGGCCCTGGTCACCTCGCACACCTATCTGGAGGGCCAGACCGGCGGACGCGGCTACATCGGCCTCGCGGCCATGATCTTCGGCAACTGGCGGCCCGGCGGACTCGCCATGGGCGCCGGCCTGTTCGGCTACTCCGACGCGCTCCAGCTGCGCAACGGCGGCGAGACCGTCCACGCGCTGCTGCTCCTGCTGTTCGTGCTGCTCCTGGCGATGGCCGGCTGGAAGCTGTACAAGAAGGCGCACTGGCAGGGCGGCATCAGCCTCATGGTGGCCGCGGGCGTCCTGGTCTGGTACCTGGTCACCGACGAGGTCCCGAGCGACTTCGTGGGCGCCACCCCGTACGTCGTCACGCTGCTGGTGCTGTCGCTGTCCGCGCAGCGCCTGCGGATGCCCAAGGCGGACGGCATGCGCTACCGAAAGGGTCAGGGCAAGTGACCCCGCGGTCCGACGTCGACTGGGAGTCGCTGCGCGAGCGGGCCCGGGACGCCATGTCCCGGGCGTACGCCCCGTACTCCGGCTACCCGGTCGGCGTGGCCGCCCTGGTCGACGACGGCCGTACGATCACCGGCTGCAACGTCGAGAACGCCTCCTACGGCCTCGGCCTGTGCGCCGAGTGCGGTCTGGTCTCGGAGCTGCAGAACACGGGCGGCGGCCGCCTCACGCACTTCACCTGCGTCGACGGCAGGGGCGAGATCCTCGTCCCCTGCGGCCGCTGCCGGCAGCTGCTGTACGAGTTCGGCGGCCCCGAACTGCTCATGGAGACCCCGGCGGGGATCCTGCCGCTGTCGGAGATGCTGCCGCAGGCCTTCGGGCCGGGGCATCTCACCAAGTAATTCCCGGAAGGAAAGCCCTGCATGGCCATGGACGCCATCTCCGTCATCCGCACCAAGCGGGACCGCGGTGAACTCAGCGACGAGCAGATCGACTGGGTCATCGACGCGTACACCCGCGGGGAGGTCGCCGACGAGCAGATGTCCGCGCTCGCGATGGCCATCCTGCTCAACGGCATGAACCGTCGCGAGATCGCCCGCTGGACCGCCGCGATGATCGCCTCCGGCGAGCGCATGGACTTCTCGTCCCTGTCCCGCCCGACGGCCGACAAGCACTCCACGGGCGGCGTCGGCGACAAGATCACACTCCCGCTGGCGCCCCTGGTGGCGGCCTGCGGCGCGGCCGTCCCCCAACTCTCGGGCCGCGGCCTCGGCCACACCGGCGGCACGCTGGACAAGCTGGAGTCGATCCCGGGCTGGCGCGCGCTGCTGTCGAACGAGGAGATGCTGAACGTCCTCGACACGACCGGCGCGGTGATCTGCGCGGCGGGCGACGGTCTGGCTCCGGCCGACAAGAAGCTGTACGCCCTGCGTGACGTGACCGGCACGGTCGAGGCCATCCCCCTGATCGCCTCCTCCATCATGTCGAAGAAGATCGCGGAGGGCACGGGCTCGCTGGTCCTGGACGTGAAGGTCGGCACCGGCGCCTTCATGAAGACCATCGAGGACGCGCGGGAACTGGCGTCCACGATGGTGGGCCTGGGCACGGACCACGGCGTGAAGACGGTCGCCCTCCTGACGGACATGAGCACGCCCCTCGGCCGCACGGCGGGCAACGCGCTCGAGGTCCGCGAGTCGGTCGAGGTCCTGGCGGGCGGCGGACCCGCGGACGTGGTGGAGCTGACCCTCGCGCTGGCCCGCGAGATGCTCGACGCGGCGGGCGTCCGCGACGCCGACCCCGCGAAGGCTCTGGCCGACGGCTCGGCGATGGACGTGTGGCGCCGGATGATCGCGGCGCAGGGTGGCGACCCGGACGCGGAGCTGCCGGTGGCCCGCGAGCAGCACGTGATCAAGGCGTCGGCCTCGGGCGTCCTGACCCGCCTCGACGCCTACGGCATAGGCGTCGCCGCCTGGCGCCTCGGCGCGGGGCGTGCCCGCAAGGAGGACCCGGTCCAGGCGGGCGCGGGCGTGGAACTGCACGCCAAGCCGGGCGACACGGTGACGGAGGGCCAGCCCCTGCTGACCCTGCACACCGACACCCCGGAGCGCTTCGAGTACGCCCTCCAGTCGATCGAGGGTTCCTACGACATCGGGGCGACGGGGACGAACTTCACGGAGTCGCCGGTGGTGCTGGAGCGCATCGCCTGACCTGGGGTTTTCTCCTTCGGGTGAACGGGATCGGTGGACCTGCACCGGTCCCGTTCGGCATGCTGGGATGGCATCTTCCCGCTCAGTCGACACCTGGTCACCCCAGCAACGCCGCCACCCCCACGAGCACCGGCACCGACAACACCGTCGACACCAGGATCGAGTCCCGGGCCAACCGCTCGCCCACGCCGTAGGTGGAGGCGTACGTGTAGAGGTTCTGCGCGGCCGGCAGGGCCGATGTCACGACCACGTCGAGGAGTTGGGCCCCGTGCAGGCCGAAGCCCCCGGCCGCCAGTGCCCAGGCCGCCGCGGGCTGCCCCACCGACTTCAGCGCGACCGAGAGCAGGACCAGCTGTCGGTCCGGGCCCCGGCCGGGCATCGTGCTGCCGCACAGGGAGATGCCGAAGGCGAGGAGGACGGCCGGGACCGACATGCCGCCGATCAGGGTCAAGGGGTCCATGACGGGGGCCGGGACCTTCAGACCGGCTGCCGAGACCGCCACGCCGGCCAGCGAGCCCACCGCGATCGGATTGCGGAGGGGGGTCAAGAGTCTCCTCCACAGCGGGCCCTTCTCCCCCTCGCCCGACGCCAGGTCCAGCACCGTCAGCGCGACCGGGGTCACCCCGACCAGCTGGAACAGCAGGACCGGCGCCACGAGTGACGCGTCCCCGAGGACGTACACCGCGATCGGGATGCCGAGATTGCCGGAGTTGACGTAGGACGAGCACAGCGCGCCGATCGTCGTACGGCCCAGCCCCCAGCCGCGTGCCACACCCACCGCGACGAAGACGCCCGCCGCAGCTGCCGTGCTGAGCGCGGTCACCAGCAGTCGGCTGGAGAAGATCACCGACAGGTCGGCCCGCGCCAGCGTCGTGAACAGCAGGGCCGGCGACGCCACATGGAAGGCCAGCTTGGTCAGGACCTCCCGGCCCTGGTCGCCGAGGTAGCCGCGCAGACCGATGAGATAACCGACCCCGATGACCACCGCGATGACCGCGAAGCCGGTCAGCACTCCCTGCACGGGGACTCCTCAAGGGTGAGGAGGGCGTGGCATATCCAGGGAGGTGCTGATGGGTGGCGCATACAGGCAACCCTCGCGGGAAGACGGCCCGCAGGTCAACGTGATCCTGCCCGCGCGGACAGGACGCCGGCCGATGAGTTACGCCCGCCCGCCCGGTCTACCGATCGTGGACGCCATGACACCCGCTGTACTCGCGCTGGTCGGCCCCGTCACCCGGGATGAGGTGACGGGGCTGAGCGACGAGGTCCGGGCGCTGCTGCGGACGACCCGTGCCGGGGTGGTGGTGTGCGATGTCGCCGGGCTCGGGCCGCCGGGGCTCGGCACGGTCGAACTGCTCGCCCGGCTCCAGCTCGCGGCCCGGCGCGCCGGGGGCCGGATCAGGCTGCGCGACCCCGATCCCGGGCTACACGCCCTCCTTGACCTCGTCGGCCTCCGCTTCGAGGTGGAGGGGCAGTCCGAACAGGGGGAACCAGCGCTGGGTGTCGAGGAAGAAGTGGAACCCGGTGAGCCGGCCGTCTGAGATCTCCAGCACCTGTACCGCCCAGGGGGTGTGACCGCCCTTCTCCGGGTCCGGCTTGTACTGGGCGAACCCCGGCAGGCCGTTGACCTGCACCGGCACCAGACGTGAGCCCTCGCAGGCCGAGCCCAGCGTCGTCATGAAGCCGGTGATGTCGTCGTGGCCGGTCAGCCAGAGGTCGAACGGCGGCATCGTCATGATGGCGTCCTCGTGGAGGAGGGCCGTCAGCGCCGTCATGTCGTACCCCTCGAACGCCTTCACATAGCGGTCCAGGAGTCTTTGCTGCTCCTCGTCCAGGGGGTTGGACACGGCCGCGTCGGCGCCGTGCTCCTCCCGCTCGGCGAGGGTGGCGCGGGCCCGCTGCAGGGCGCTGTTGACCGAGGCGACGGAGGTGTCGAGCAGGTCGGCGACCTCGCTCGCCTTCCACGCCAGCACCTCGCGCAGGATCAGTACCGCGCGCTGCTTGGGCGGCAGTTGCTGCAGGGCGGCCATGAAGGCGAGCCGCACGGTCTCCTTGGCGACCGCCGCCTCCGCCGGGTCCTCGACCGTCGGCAGGATGCGGTTGTCCGGCATCGGCTCCAGCCAGGTGTGGTCGGGGCGGGGGGAGAGGGCGGCCTGGGCGAGGGGGGTCGACTCCGAGAGGTCCATGGGACGGGCGCGCTTGCTGCCCGCGGTCAGCATGTCCAGGCAGACGTTCGTCGCGATGCGGTACAGCCATGAGCGGAGGCTGGAACGGCCCTCGAACTTGTCGTAGCTCCGCCAGGCCCGCACCAGCGTGTCCTGCACCGCGTCCTCGGCCTCGAACGAGGAGCCGAGCATGCGGTAGCAGTACCCCGTCAGCTCCGTGCGGTGTTTCTCGAGCCTGACGTCGAGGTCTGTCGTCGTCGCCGTACTGTCCGTCATCGTCCACCCACCCCTGTGGCCGTGCTGTGCCGCGCCTTTGCGCCCACTACTTGGAAGCTACCGCAGCCCACTGACAACGGCCCCTGGAGCGGGTGAACACGCAGTTCACAGGCCGGATACAGCAATCCCCCCAGCCGACCGACCTCGACCAGGGGGAAGCAGAACGTGCCGCTCAGACCGTCGCGAGCCGCTGCTGGGCCCTCGCCGCACGCGTACCAAGGACGGTGATCGACACCACGCCGAGTACCGCCAGCAGCCCGACCCCGACCGTCCCGGTCCAGCCGCCCGCGTGGAAGGCGAGTGCGCCGACCGTGCTGCCCGCGCTGGAGCCGATGTAGTAGGCGGACTGGTAGAGGGCCGAGGCCTGGGCGCGGCCGTGAGTGGCCGTCTTGCTGACCGCCGAGGACGCCACCGCGTGGCCGGCGAAGAAGCCGCCGGTGATCAGGACCAGGCCCAGCAGGACCAGCGCCAGGGAGTCGGCCAGGGAGAGCAGGAGGCCCGCGGCCGTCGTACCGCCCGCCGCGTACAGCGCGCCCCGGCGGCCGAGGCGGCCGACCAGCCGGCCCGCCGTCGACGCGGACACCGTGCCCACCAGGTAGACCAGGAAGATCGAGCCGACGATGCCCTGGGGGAGGGAGAAGGGCGCCTCGGTCAGCCGGTAGCCGATGACGGTGTACACGCCGCCGAAGACCGTCATGAACAGCGCGCCGATGGCGTAGAGGCGGCGCAGCAGCGGGTCGCCCAGGTGTCCGCGGACCGTGCCGAGCAGCACCCGCGGCCGCAGCGAGCCCGCCACGAAGTGCTTCGGCGCCGGCAGCAGAAGGCGGAACGCCACCGCGCAGGCCACCGCGATCGCGCCGATGACCCCCACGGCCACCCGCCAGCCCCACTCCTGCGCGACCCAGCCGGTGATGACCCGACCGCTCATCCCGCCGACGCTGTTGCCGGCGACGAACAGCCCGATCGCCGTCACCAGCGCCTTCGGCCTGACCTCCTCGGCGAGATACGCCGTCGCGGAGGCGGGCAGCCCCGCCAGGGCCGCCCCCTGCACGGCCCGCAGCACGACCAGCGCGGGCAGCGAGGGCGCGAAGGGGACCAGGAGACCGACCGTCACCGCGACCGCCAGCGACGCCGTCATGACCGTACGGCGTCCGAAACGCTCCGACAGGGCGCTCATCGGCAGCACGAACAACGCCAGACCGCCGGTCGCCGCCGCCACCGTCCAGCTCGCCTCGCTCGCCGCCACCCCGAACTCGCCCGAGATCAGCGGAAGAAGGGCCTGCGTGGAGTACAGCAGCGCGAAGGTCGCGACACCGGCGAGGAAGAGGGCGAAGCTCATCCGGCGGTAGCCGGGGCCACCCGGGGTCAGACGGGAATCGACGGCGGCGGAGGCGGGAGAGGCGGGAGATACGGCGCCCACGCGGGTGGGCGCCTCGGTACTGGCAGGCATGCTTCGAAGTTACGTACGACCCTGCTCATCCGTCCAATGCATGGATTCGCCATAATCGTTCCCATGGAGCATCAGCAGAGGTCACAGGCGCGCCTGTCACCATCCAGTGACACAGAAGACATGGTGATGTTGCTGGCCCCGCGGCTCGCCTACTTCGCCGGCGTGGCCCGCACCGAGCACGTCACCCGCGCCGCACAGGAGATGGACGTACCCCAGTCGACGCTCTCGCGCGCGATGGTCCGCCTGGAACAGGACCTCGGCGTTGACCTGTTCGCCCGCATCGGCCGTACGGTCTCCCTCACCCCCGCGGGCCGCACCTTCCTCGCCTCCGCCGAACGCGCCCTCGCCGAGATCCAGCGCGCCGCGGACGAGGTCCGCGCGGACGCCGACCCGGCCACCGGCAAGGTCGCCTTCGGCTTCCTGCACACCATGGGCTCGGAAACGGTCCCCGGCCTCATCCGGGCCTTCCGCGCCGACCATCCCCGCGTCCGCTTCAGCCTGGTCCAGAACTACGGCGAGGCGATGATCGAACGCCTGCGGGCGGGGGAGCTGGACCTGTGTCTGACCTCCCCGGTCCCGGACGCCCCCGACCTCGTGGCCCGTCGCCTCGACGAACAGAAGCTACGGCTCGTGGTCCCCGCCGATCACCCCCTCGCGGCCCGCAGGCGCGTGCGCCTCGCCGAGGCCGCCGAGGAGTCCTTCGTCACCCTGGAGCCCGGCTACGGCCTGCGCCGCATCACGGACGACCTCTGCCAGGAGGCCGGCTTCAGGCCGAGGATCGCCTTCGAGGGGGAGGAGGCGGAGACGCTGAGAGGGCTGGTGGCGGCAGGGCTGGGCGTCGCCCTCCTGCCCCCGCCGGCCTTCCCCCGCCCAGGAGTCGCGGAACTGACGGTCACGGCCCCACGGGCGGCCCGCGAGATCGGCGTCGCCTGGCTGGACGGCCACCCGGACACACCCCCGGTGGCCGCCTTCAAGAAGTTCCTGCTGTCGAGAAGGGGGAACCTGCTGCCCTGACCTACCGGCGGCGCCCGAACCCGGAGGCGAGCGGCATCCGCAGCCCCAGCGGCGGAGGCGCTGCCAGCGCGTCCTGCACAGGCCGGGACAGCGCCCGCCCGAAGAGTGCTCCCATGACGAAGTCCTCGGTCAGTGCCTGCACTTCGGCCCGGTACTGATGCAGCCCGTGTCCGTCGGAGTGCACCTCGAACCGGCACACCTCCCGGTTCGCCTTCTTCGCCCGGGACGCGAGCCGGAACGACAACTCCGGGTCCGCCTGCTCGTCGTTCGTGCCGTGCACGATGAGCACCCGCCGCCCCACGAGCTGCTTCACCGGTTCGGGGGTCGCCGCCACATCCTCCTCGGGCAGCCAAGGAGCGACCGCCACCACGGAGTTGACGGCCTCGTGCCCGCCCGCGCGCAGTGCGGCCCGTGCGCCCATGTCGACGCCGACCAGGGACACGGGGACGTCGCCGTATCGCCGTACGATCTCGTCGGCGGCCCAGGTCGCGTCGTGCGCGAGATGCGCCTCGCTGCCGTTCCAGCCGCGATAGCGGTAGTGCACCAGGTGGGCCGCCAGCCCGTCCGCGTGTCCCGACCGGGCGAGCCGTCGTCCCAACGCCCGTACGGCGGAGGGGAGTCGCATCGAGGAGGGCCTGCGCAGAGAGGTTTCGTCGCCGCCCGGGAGGAGCAGCACCACCCCGCTCACCGCCGCCGGCTCCGGGCCGAGTGTCCTGCCCAGTCGGGCGCTGCGAACCGGCGTCGCTTGCTGTGCCATGACAGAACAGTGTCAGAAGCGCGGGTGTACGACACGGGGCGGGGCGGTCACCGTTACGTATCGGCGGATTCGTACAACGAGCCGTCTACGCGCGTAGGCGTTAGAGTGCCAAGATGACGAGCAAGACTGACCGGATGGGGAACCCCCCGAGCTCGGACCAGATCCGCCGGGCACCCAAGGTTCTGCTGCACGATCACCTCGACGGCGGGCTGCGTCCCGGCACGATCGTCGACCTCGCCCGGGACAGTGGGTACCCCGGGCTCCCCGAGACCGACGCGGACCGACTGGGCGTCTGGTTCCGCGAAGCCGCCGACTCCGGTTCCCTGGAGCGGTACTTGGAGACCTTCTCGCACACCGTCGGCGTCATGCAGACCCGTGACGCGCTGGTGCGGGTGGCCGCCGAGTGCGCCGAGGACCTCGCCGAGGACGGCGTCGTCTACGCCGAGGTGCGGTACGCCCCCGAGCAGCACCTGGAGAAGGGCCTGACCCTCGAAGAGGTCGTCGAGGCCGTCAACGAGGGCTTCCGGGAAGGGGAACGCAGGGCCAGGGCGAACGGCCACCGCATCCGCGTCGGCGCCCTGCTCACCGCGATGCGGCACGCGGCCCGTGCCCTGGAGATCGCCGAACTCGCCAACCGTTACCGCGACCTGGGCGTCGTCGGATTCGACATCGCGGGCGCGGAGGCCGGTTACCCGCCCACCCGCCACCTCGACGCCTTCGAGTACCTGAAGCGCGAGAACAACCACTTCACCATCCACGCCGGCGAGGCCTTCGGGCTGCCGTCCATCTGGCAGGCCCTGCAGTGGTGCGGCGCCGACCGGCTCGGGCACGGTGTGCGCATCATCGACGACATCCAGGTCCACGAGGACGGCACGGTCAAGCTCGGGCGGCTCGCCTCCTACGTCCGGGACAAGCGGATCCCGCTGGAGCTGTGCCCCAGCTCCAATCTGCAGACCGGGGCGGCCTCGTCGTACGCCGAGCACCCGATCGGACTCCTGCGGCGCCTGCACTTCCGGGCGACCGTGAACACCGACAACCGGCTGATGTCCGGCACCAGCATGAGCCGGGAATTCGAGCACCTCGTCGACGCGTTCGGCTATACGCTCGACGATCTTCAGTGGTTCTCCGTCAATGCGATGAAATCAGCGTTCATTCCTTTCGATGAAAGACTCGCGATGATCAATGACGTCGTCAAGCCCGGATATGCCGAGCTGAAGTCCGAATGGCTGTTCCAGCAGACCGCTTCCACCAGCGGTTCTGTGGCCGAGGAGAGCTGACCGAGAACGTTCTCGGGTGCGAAATGCGGGCGGGTGTTCACCATTCGTCCGCATTTCGATGTTTGCGGCGGGCAGGTCCGCGTGTTTACGGTCGTGAACCGTTGACATTCCCGTAAAACCATTTCGAGGACGCATTTTATGAAGCAGTCTGCTGCCAAGACCCTCGGTGTCGCCGCCCTCGGTGCCGCCTTCGCCGCCGCCGGCGCGGGTGCCGCGAACGCCGCTCCGGCGGTCCCGGACGCCACTTCGGCGCTCGGCTCCGTCTCCAAGGGGCTCCCCACCGAGACGCTGCCGGGTGGCGGTGCGGCACTGGCGCAGGCCCAGCCGGCGCTCGGTGCGGGCCTCGCGACCGCGCAGCCGGCCGTCGAGAAGGTGCTCGCCGACGGTCCGGCCGCGCCCGTCGCCGGTCTCCTCGGCGGTCTGCCGGTCAGCGAGCTCCTGCTGGGCGGCGACTCCAGCCTGAGCGGCCTGCCGATCGGCTGAGGTCTGCACTCCTCGCACGCGCCGGTGGGGCGCACCCCGTGGTCTCGGGTGTGCGCCCCACCGGCGTACGTGCCCAGGGGGCTGTTACCAGGCGGCCTGCGCCTTCTCCTCCGAGGGGAACAGGATCCACAGCGCTATGTAGAGCAGGAACTGCGGGCCGGGCAGCAGACAGGACACCAGGAAGATCACGCGCATCGTGGTCGCGGAGGTGCCGAAGCGCCGTGCCAGCGCGGCACACACTCCGCCGATCATGCGGCCGTTGGTGGGGCGGGCAAGGCGGGACATTGCGGCTCCTTCGTGAGCGTCGGTGGTCGGGTCCGGGTGACCCTCTCCAACTGTCCTCAACGCTACGGAGACGAACGGCACAAAGCGTCGCTCTACGGTGCGATCCCGACCCTGGGAATCGTCGGGGTCCGACCCTGAGCCGGCTCCTCCTGGCGGACGGCGGTGCGTCGGCGGCGCTCGGTCCCGCGGCGGAGCCAGTGGCGTGCCGCCGGCACGACCGCGACGTGCGCGAGGGCCACGCCGGCGGTGTTCAGGAGCAGCGAGTCGATGTCGACGACCTGGCCGGGGACGCCGGTCTGGAGGAGCGCGATGCCCAGGGAGATCAGGGCGCCCGCGGCGGACGTACGGATCAGGGAGCCGAGCGGAGAGGCCCACAGCCTGCCGTGCGCCATCGGGAGCAGGAAGCCGAGCGGGGCGAGCAGGGCCAGTCCCTCGCCGATACGGCGGGCCGCCTCCTGCCAGCCGAGAGCGAGGTCGGCGCGGATGCCGGCCAGGGGGTGCAGGTTGGCCGGGACGACCCAGGGCACGTCCAGTGGCCGCAGCGTGAACCAGGCGACGAGCGCGAGGTGTGCGACCAGGAGGGCACCTCCTGCCACACGGACGCGAAGGGCGGCACTGCCGCCGACGAAGCCTTGACGCTGCACGACCCCCTAGACGCCCCGCTCGCCACGATCGGTTCCGGAACACCCCGAGGTACCTGGGTGAGGTCTGCGCCACACGTGGTCGTCGGACCCCCGTCAGCCGCCCGTCACCTCGCTCGACGCGGGCTGCCGACTGCCCGGCTGGGAGCGGACCTCGTCCGTGCAGTCGTAGCGGCGCAGCGGGGTGGTCGTGGGGCCCCCGAGGATGACGGAGCCGTCGCCCTCGGCCGCGGCCGAGTCGGAGAACGTGCACACCACCTGGGCGAGCGCGGAGGCGGAGAGCTCGGTGGGCGGGGTGCTCAGCCGGAGCGTGTCCTCGGGGTCCTTGGCGCGCGGCCCGCTGACGGTCATGCCGCCGCGCACATACGTCTGGTACCCGGCCTCCCGCTCGGCCGCCGACGGTGTCTCGGCGAGCTGGTCGAGGAGCCCCTGGGCGACCAGCACCCTTCGCGCGGAGTCCGCGGTCCCGTCCGGGACCCTGAGGACCCGGTCCACCGCCACCAGCGACGACCCGCACAGCAGGAACACCTGCACGGCCAGCCCCTGCGAGGCCCGCGTGGCCGCGTCCGGCTCGGACAGCGAACACCGCACCCGCGAGGGCGCGGGCCCGAAGTCGGTGGGCACCTCGGTGGAGCGGATCCCGCACCCGGCGACCAGCAGCCCGAGCAGGGGCAGCGCCAGCAGCCGGCGTACGTCCAGCCCGGCGCGCGCTGGTACGGCCCGCCCCCGGTGTCGCCTCTCGGAGCCCATCAGGCGTCCCCCTTCTTCGACGCGCGGTCGTCCTTCTTGGCCTCCAGGAGCTCCTCGGCCAGTGCCGAGGCGTCCCGGGGGAGCCGCAGCGTGAAGACGGCGCCCCCGTCGGGAGAGTTCGCCGCGGTGATCTCGCCGCCGTGGATGTGGGCGTTCTCCCGGGCGATGGACAGGCCGAGGCCGCTGCCCTCGGAACGGGGGCGGGAGGCGCTGGCTTTGTAGAAGCGGTCGAAGACGTGCGGGAGGACGTCCTCGGGGATGCCGGGGCCGTGGTCGCGGACCCCGATGACCACCTCGTCGGCCGGCGCGCGCACCGCCACCCGCACCGGGGAGCCGCCGTGCTTGAGGGCGTTGCCGATCAGGTTGGCCAGGATCACGTCGAGGCGGCGCGGGTCGAGGCGGGCGTGGATGCCGCGCTCGGCGTCCAGCTCCACCGCGTCCAGCCACGCGCGCGCGTCGATGCACGCGGTGATCTGGTCGGCCACGTCGACGTCGTCGAGGACCAGCCGGGCGGTACCCGCGTCGAAGCGGGTGACCTCCATGAGGTTCTCGACCAGGTCGTTGAGCCTGCGCGTCTCGCTGACCACCAGCCGCACGGCCGGCTCGATCATCGGGTCCATCGAGCCGGACTCCGCCTCCAGCTCCTCCTCCAGGATCTCCGTGACGGCGGTGATCGCGGTGAGCGGCGTACGGAGTTCATGGCTCATGTCCGCCACGAAGCGCCGCGAGGCGTTGTCGCGGGCGGCCATGTCGTCGACCCGCTTCTCCAGCGCCTCGGCCGCGTGGTTGAACGTCCTCGAGAGGTCGGCGAGTTCGTCGGTGCCCGACACGCTGAGCCGGGTGTCCAGCTTGCCCTCGCCGAGCCGGCGCGCGGCGACCCCGAGCCGGTGCACCGGCTTCAGTACGGTCGTCGACGCGGCCTGCGCGAGCAGCGCGGAGCCGATCAGGGCCAGCCCGGTGGCGATACCCAGCGACCAGGCGAGGGAGTTGAGGTCCTTGGCCTCCGGCTCGAGGGACTTGAGCATGTAACCGGTCGGGCCGCCGCCGATCACCCTCGTGCCGGCGACCAGATACGGGGTGTCGTGGTCGACGGTCCGCTGCCAGTACAGGTGATAGGCGTACTTGTTGGCGGAGTCGACCTTCTGCTTCTCGTTCACCGCCTCGCGCAGCGACACGGGCACGTCCTGGAGCGTGAAGCCGTCCAGGGCGCCCGAATTGCCGTACACCGTCCTGCCGTTGGCGTCGTCGGCGACGAGCAGCACGCTGAAGCGCTGGCTGCTGCCCGCCATCTGCCCCGCCGCCTGCTGGAGTTCGTCCTGCGTGGGGTCCTCCGGCAGGGCGCCCGCGCGGTTCTGCATCTCCTGCTGGAAGTCCCGCAGCACCGCGTCCTGGGCGCGGGTGAGCACCGCCTCGCGGTTGAGCCAGTAGGCGATCCCGGACACGGACACGGCGGCGGTCAGCGCCACCAGGCCGAAGACGACCACGAGCCGCAGGCGCAGACTGGTGAAACGCAGCCGTGACCAGACTCCCTTGCGCGCCGCGAACCAGCCGCGGAACCCCCCTTGCGCTTCGGTCACTGAGGCGTGTCCAGCCGGTAACCCACGCCCCGCACGGTACGGATCAGCGTCGGGGACGACGGCACGTCCTCGACCTTGGCGCGCAGCCGCTGCACACAGGCGTCCACCAGGCGCGAGTCACCGAGGTAGTCGTGCTCCCAGACCAGCCGCAGCAACTGCTGCCGCGACAGGGCCTGGCCGGGCCGCCGGCTCAGCTCCAGGAGCAGCCTGAGCTCGGTGGGCGTGAGCTGGAGGTCCTCGCCGTTCTTCGTCACGGTCATGGCCGCGCGGTCGATGACCAGGGAGCCGAAGCTCGCCGCGTCGGTCGACTCGCGTTCCCCACGTCGCAGCACGGCCCGGATCCGGGCGTCCAGCACCCGCCCCTGGATCGGCTTGACGACATAGTCGTCGGCGCCGGACTCCAGTCCGACGACGATGTCGATGTCGTCGTTGCGCGCGGTCAGCAGAATGATCGGCAGCTGGTCCGTGCGCCGGATGCGCCGGCACACCTCGAACCCGTCGATGCCGGGCAGCATGACATCCAGCACGATCAGGTCCGGCCGCTGCTCACGCAGCAGCTTCAGGCCGTCCTCGCCGGTGGCAGCGGTGGCAACCCGGTGGCCCTGGCGCGTGAGGCTCAGCTCCAGGGCCGTACGGATGGCGTCGTCGTCCTCGATCAGCAACAGGGAAGGCACGGGCTCATTCTGGCCCATGGAGGGGGTGCGGTTCGACCTGTGGGGACAGGCAGTCCTTACGGCACCCGTCCGTGGGTCCGCTGTGCAATTCCTGAGACGGACCCCTGTGACAGGTCTGTGACAGTCGGCGGACACGGCCATGAAGGTGCGAGGGCAATCTTTTCGGCACGGGCAAGCAGCACCGCCCGAGCAGACCGAACACCGGAAGTCCACGACGGGGGGCGCGAGATGAACACGCTGCACAGCATCAGCACCAGCGCAGTGGTCACGCGGCTGCACGACGTGACCCGGGGTTCCGAGAAGTCCGGTGCCGTGAGCGGGCGGGGGTGCGCTCGCGGCACCGGGCGTCAGCACACCGCGTACATGTCGGTGGTTGACACCTTCACGGGGGAATCGCACGGGGGATCGTCGTACAGGGAGGACACGGGGGAGCGTCGTTCGCTGTCGGAGGCGGAGTTCACCGCCTACGTCCAGGAGCGCCGCGCCTCCCTGTACGCCACCGCGTACCACCTGACCGGGGACCGCTTCGAGGCCGAGGACCTGCTGCAGAGCGCGCTGTTCTCGACGTACAAGGCATGGGACCGGATCAGCGACAAGGCCGCGGTCGGGGGCTACCTCCGCCGCACCATGACGAACCTGCACATCAGCGCGTGGCGCCGCCGCAAGCTGAACGAATACCCGACCGAGGAACTGCCGGAGACGCCCGGCGACACGGACGCGATGCGCGGCACCGAACTGCGCGCGGTCCTGTGGCAGGCGCTCGCCCGGCTCCCCGAACTCCAGCGGACGATGCTGGTCCTCCGTTACTACGAGGGCCGCACCGACCCGGAGATCGCGGAGATCCTCGACATCAGTGTCGGCACGGTGAAGTCGAGCATCTGGCGGTCGCTCCGCCGGCTGCGCGAGGACGAGGTCCTCAGCTTCGGCCGTGACGAGGAGAACGCCTTCGGGGAGCTCGTCGCCTGAGGGTTGGGGGAGGAACGGGGGATCAGGGGTACCGGCTGGG
The DNA here is from genome assembly GCF_031845645.1 of Streptomyces doebereineriae. Lineage (NCBI taxonomy): Bacteria > Bacillati > Actinomycetota > Actinomycetes > Kitasatosporales > Streptomycetaceae > Streptomyces > Streptomyces doebereineriae. The sequence continues at coordinate 9,467 of NZ_JAVREZ010000020.1, read as the reverse complement.
GGGCCGGTACCCGGGGGGATCAACGGGGGTCACGGGGGACCCACGGGGACAGCGGGGAAGCACCGAGAAGCGGGACTGGAGGGCCGGGGGGTCCGTCCAGTCCCGCTTTGGTGTGTGCTCAGCGGAGGATGTCCATGAGGGTCGCCTCGCCGGGCGAGTCACCCACCGCGATGGCCTCGGCGGGATCCACCCCGTCGATCGCGTACGCGCCGGTCGTCCCCTCCGCGATCGTGCCCCCGGGATCGCCCGGAGTGTCGTCGCACTCGGCGATCGTGGCGGTGCCCAGCCTCTCGCCCACGGTGAAGCCGGTCTTCTGCGTGGGCAGATAGTCCCGGTTCTCGAACGTCACCACCCCCGCGCAGGAGACCGCGGCTCCGCCGCCGGACGGGTCGCCGGACGAGCAGCCGACGACCACCGCCAGCATCGCCACCGTCATGACCAGCCGTGCTGTCGTCATTCGCTTCCTTCCCGAGGTGACCGTTTTCCGGTCCTACGACGGAGAAGGCGCCGAATTCGTTCGGCCGGGCCGCTCAGGTGGCCGGAGTCGCCGCAGGCCGGTGTCCCGCTGCCGCGGCGGTCAGGCGGCTCAGGGCCTCGTCCTTGTCGCAGGGGTGGGCGCCGAGGGCGGTCTGGCGGGCGACGATCGAGCGCTCCAGGCGCATCAGCCGCCAGCCGCGGCGCAGCAGGAACGGCACCGACTTGCGGCCCTCGCGCAGATCCCGCAGGAACCGGCGGCGGAACGTGCGCACCGGACCCCGGCTCAGGCACAGCGCGTCGGCCAGCACGCCGAGCTCCCGGCAGCGGGTGACGATCTCGGCGGCGAAGATGCCCTCCGCGATGAACAGCGGGGTCCGGCCCATGTCGACCGACTCCTCGCCGGTGCGGGCGCTCAGTGAGATGTCGTAGACCGGGATGTTCGTACGGCCCGTGCGGCACAGTTCCACGATCGCCGCCACCGCGGTGTCCGCGTCCCAGGACCCGGGGTGGTCCCAGTCGATGTCGGAGCTCCCCGCCACCAGCGGCAGCGTCGGGTCGTCGCCCTCCTTGTAGAAGTCGTCGAGCCGGAGCACCGGAAGACCGGACCGGGCCGAGAGGAGGGACTTGCCGGAGCCGGAGGGGCCGCAGAGCAGCACGACTCGCGTCGGTATGGGCGGTTGGGAACTCACGGGACACCAGTGTGAGGCATTCACCCGCTGTTCATCGACCCCGCGGGTTGGCTTTGAAGCGTGCGTCACACCTCAACTACCCTTCGTGTCGACACGATTACCCAGTGCACGAAAAAAGGTGGCAGAAACACATGGCACGACACGCGAACCCGACAGCCCGGCGCACGCTCACCGCCCTCGCCACCGCCGGTGTCGCACTCGGCGCAGGCGCCGGGGTGGCCGCCGCGGACACCGAGCCGGTCGTCGGCATGGTGGGAGCCCGGCCGACCTCGCTGGGCAACATCGACCCGCAGGCCGGGGTGCAGGCGCTCACCGGCACGGTCGGCTACGTCACCGGCCCGGTCGCCGGTCTCAAGCCGAACCCGCTGGCGGGGACGGGGGTGGACCCGTTGGACAACGGGGTTGCGCTCGGCGACTCCCAGCCGATCGCTTCACGGGCGCTGCTGGCGCCCGTCGCGCAGGCGCAGTCGATCGGGAGCATGCCGGTGGTGGGGCAGGTGGTGGGGCTGCCGACCAGCTGACTCCGGTACGACGGCAGGAGAGCCGCGTCTCCCCGTACGGAGGGGAGGCGCGGCTCTCCGGTGTCGCGGCCCGTTGTCAGTACGACGAGCCCGACGCCCCCAGCGAACCCGTCGGGTGCCAGACCGTCTTCGTCTCCAGGAACGCCGTCAGGCGGTCGATGCCCGGAGTCGCCGTCCAGTTGTCCACAGGCTGTGGACGCAGTACGCGCTTCAGGTTGTCCGCCGCCGCGATCTCCAGCTCCTTCGCGAGGACCTCGTCCGCGCCCGCCAGGTCGATCGCGTTGACGTCCTGGTGGGACGCCAGGGGGGTCGCGATCTCCGCCGTACGGCCCGAGAGGACGTTGACCACGCCTCCGGGGACGTCGGAGGTGGCCAGGACCTCGCCCAGGGACAGCGCCGGGAGCGGGGACTTCTCGCTCGCCACCACGATCGCCGTGTTGCCCGTCGCGATCACCGGGGCCACCACCGAGACCAGGCCCAGGAACGACGACTCCTGCGGGGCCAGGACGGCCACCACGCCCGTCGGCTCGGGGGAGGACAGGTTGAAGTACGGGCCCGCGACCGGGTTGCCGCCGCCCACCACCTGGGCGATCTTGTCGGTCCAGCCCGCGTACCAGACCCAGCGGTCGATCGTCGCCTCGACCTGCTCGGCCGCCCTGGACTTGGACAGGCCCTCGGCGTCGGCCACCTCGTGGACGAACTGCGCCTTGCGGCCCTCCAGCATCTCCGCGACGCGGTAGAGGACCTGGCCGCGGTTGTACGCCGTCGCGCCGGACCAGCCGCCGAACGCCTTGCGCGCGGCCACGACCGCGTCACGGGCGTCCTTGCGGGAGGACTGCGGCGCGTTCGCCAGCCACTTGCCCTTGGAGTCGGTCACTTCGTACACCCGGCCGCTTTCGGAGCGGGGGAACTTGCCCCCGACGTACAGCTTGTAGGTCTTGAGGACGGACAGACGGTCAGACATCGAGGTACGCCTCCAGGCCGTGGCGACCGCCCTCGCGGCCGAAGCCCGACTCCTTGTAGCCGCCGAACGGCGACGTCGGGTCGAACTTGTTGAACGTGTTGGACCAGACGACGCCGGCCCGGAGCTTGTTCGCGACCGCCAGGATCCGCGAACCCTTCTCCGTCCAGATGCCCGCCGAGAGGCCGTACTGGGTGTTGTTGGCCTTGGCGACGGCCTCGTCCGGAGTGCGGAAGGTGAGGACCGACAGCACCGGGCCGAAGATCTCGTCGCGGGCGATGGTGTGCGCCTGGGTGACGTTGGTGAAGAGCGTCGGGGCGAACCAGTAGCCGGAGGAGGGGAGTTCGCACTCCGGGGACCAGGGGTCGGCGCCCTCGGCCGCGCCCTTCTCCACGAGCGAGGTGATCCGCGAGAGCTGCTCCGCGGAGTTGATCGCGCCGATGTCGGTGTTCTTGTCGAGCGGGTCGCCGAGGCGGAGGGTGGACAGGCGGCGCTTGAGGGAGTCCAGCAGCTCGTCCTGGATCGACTCCTGGACGAGGAGACGGGAGCCTGCGCAGCAGACCTGGCCCTGGTTGAAGAAGATGCCGTTGACGATCCCCTCCACCGCCTGGTCGATCGGGGCGTCGTCGAAGACGATGTTGGCGCCCTTGCCGCCCAGTTCGAGCGTGACCTTCTTGCGGGTGCCGGCGACGGTCCGCGCGATCTCCTTGCCCACGGCGGTGGAGCCGGTGAAGGCCACCTTGTTGACGTCCGGGTGCGCGACGAGCGTGGCGCCCGTGTCGCCGTAGCCCGGAAGGATGTTGACGACACCCCGGGGCAGGCCGGCCTGGCGGCAGACGTCCGCGAAGAACAACGCCGACAGGGGGGTGGTCTCCGCCGGCTTCAGGACGACGGTGTTGCCGGTCGCCAGCGCCGGGGCGATCTTCCACGCCAGCATCAGGAGCGGGAAGTTCCAGGGGATGACCTGGCCGGCCACGCCGAGGGGCTTCGGGGCAGCGCCGAACCCGGCGTGCTCCAGCTTGTCGGCCCAGCCCGCGTAGTAGAAGAAGTGCGCGGCGACCAGGGGGAGGTCGGCGTCGCGGGTCTCCTTGATGGGCTTGCCGTTGTCCAGGGTCTCCAGGACGGCGAGCTCGCGGCTGCGCTCCTGGATGATCCGGGCGATGCGGAACAGGTACTTGGCGCGCTCCGAGCCGGGCAGCGCCGACCACTTCTCGAAGGCCTTGCGGGCGGCCTTCACCGCACGGTCCACGTCCTCGGAGCCGGCCTGGGCGACCTCGGAGAGGACCTCCTCGGTGGACGGCGAGACGGTCTTGAAGACCTTGCCGTCGGCCGCCTCCACGAACTCGCCGTCGATGAACAGGCCGTAGGAGGGGGCGATGTCGACGACCGAGCGGGACTCGGGTGCGGGTGCGTAATCGAATGCCGATGCCATGGTGATCAGTCCACCGTCACGTAGTCGGGGCCGGAGTAGCGGCCGGTGGCCAGCTTCTGACGCTGCATCAGCAGGTCGTTCAGAAGCGAGGAGGCGCCGAAGCGGAACCAGTGGTTGTCCAGCCAGTCCTCTCCCGCGGTCTCGTTGACCAGTACGAGAAACTTGATGGCGTCCTTGGACGTCCTGATGCCGCCCGCCGGCTTCACGCCGACCTGGATGCCGGTCTGCGCACGGAAGTCACGCACCGCCTCCAGCATCAGCAGGGTGTTCGCCGGGGTCGCGTTCACCGCGACCTTGCCGGTGGACGTCTTGATGAAGTCCGCGCCGGCCAGCATGCCGAGCCAGCTCGCGCGGCGGATGTTGTCGTACGTCGACAGCTCGCCGGTCTCGAAGATGACCTTGAGCCGGGCGGCCGTACCGCAGACCTCGCGCACGGCGACGATCTCGTCGTACACCTTCAGGTACCTGCCCGAGAGAAACGCCCCGCGGTCGATGACCATGTCGACCTCGTCGGCGCCCGCGGCCACGGCGTCGCGCACGTCGGCCAGCTTCACGTCGAGGGCGGCGCGGCCGGCCGGGAACGCGGTGGCCACGGAGGCGACCTTCACGCCGGAACCGGCCACGGCCTCCTTCGCCACGGGCACCATGTCGGGATAGACGCAGACCGCGGCCGTGGCGGGGGTCGTCCGGTCGGTCGGGTCGGGGCGGACCGCCTTGGCGCCGAGCGCCCGGACCTTGCCCGGGGTGTCCGCGCCTTCCAGCGTCGTCAGGTCGACCATCGAGATGGCGAGGTCGATGGCGTACGCCTTGGCGGTCGTCTTGATGGAACGGGTACCGAGCGAGGCGGCACGCGCCTCCAGGCCGACCGCGTCCACGCCGGGCAGCCCGTGAAGGAACCGGCGCAGCGTGCTGTCGGACGCGGTCACGTCCGTGAGCGGGTGTGCGGCTGATGCAGTGGTGGGCATGGTCACCAGACGAGCATATCTACGCGCGTAGCGGCTGTACACCCCGGCGAGCGGGTTCTGAGGGCACCCGCACACCGGCACAAACCAGGGCGGCGCTTAGGATCGGCCTCATGACGACCGCACCCCCCGAGTCCAGGGACCGCATCTACCGCTCACCCATGGCACTGATCGGCGGCTCCCTCGTCCTCGTCATCATCGGCTGGCTCGGCATCGACGCCGTCGTCTCCGGCACCGGCCGCACCCCCTGGCTGGCCCTCGCCACACTGATTCTCGTCGTCCCGCTGGTGGTCGCCTTCACGCTGCGCCCGGCCGTCTTCGCGAACCACGACCGCCTGCGCATCCGCAACCCCTTCCGCGTGATCGTCGTGCCGTGGGGCGAGGTCGAGATGCTGCGCTCCGGCTACTCGAACGAGGTGTTCGTCACGTCCGGCGCGAAGTACCAGCTGTGGGCGATCCCGGTCTCCCTGCGCGGCCGCAAGAAGGCGGCACGCCAGACGGCCCAGCAGAACGCCCGGCAGTCGTCGGGACGCGGTTCCACCAGGGGCCTCGGCCTGTTCGGCGGCGGAATGCAGCCGGACGGCTTCGGCGGTCGTACGCCCGTCCCGGAGGGGCCCACCCGGGCCGAGACCGACAAGATCATCGACGAACTGCGCGAGCTGCTGGAGGCCCGGGGGAAGGCACAGACCTCCCAGGGCGAGGTGACCGTGCGGTGGGCGTACGAGATCGTGGGGCCGGCCGTGGCGGGGGCGGTGCTTCTGACGATCCTGGCGGCGCTTGGGTGACCCATGCTGGGGTGCCGGGTGCCCGGGGGCAGGACGCGGAACCAAGGTCAACATCCATCCCTAAATCACCCGATGGGGTGCTCCGGACCTGAACATGGGTCAACGCAGAGGTTTAGTCCAATCGCCATTCACCGGCCTCTGCCAGCCTCCGGCCATGAACGCACCTCTGAACACCCCGCGCATGGGCATCCCCGCCCGTCTCGCGGACACGCTGAGCATGCCGGAGCGGCACGAGTACCTCCGCAACGCCCTGTCCCGCCGCGGCCTTCTGCGCACCAGCGCGATCGCCGCCGCCGCGGGCGCCGGGCTCGCCTCCAGCGGTACGGCGACAGCGGCGACCCCCGATCTCGTCACCCGCTCGGCCACCGAGCACGTCGACGGCTCGCTCGTGGCGCCGTACGGCAGGCACCTCGCCTACGGCGCCGATCCGCGCACCCAGATGCGGGTGTCCTGGCAGGTTCCGCTGCCCGTCCGCAGCCCCTTCCTGCGGATCGGGCTGAGCCCGCTGGACCTCGGCCACCGGGTCCCCGCCGAGGTGCGGGACCTGTTCACCCCGGCCGGGGTCGGCAAGAGCGCCGACATCGACCAGTACTACGTGCACGCGGCCCTGGACAACCTTCGGCCCGGGACGACCTACTACTACGGCGTCGGCCACGACGGCTTCGACCCGGCCCACGCCGGTGCCGCCCACACCGTCTACTCCTTCACCACCGCTCCTGACGCGCACAGCCGCCGGCCGTTCGCCTTCACGGCCTTCGGCGACCAGAACCCCAGCTACACGTCGATCGGGCTCAACGCCCTCGTCCAGGCCCAGAACCCGGCCTTCCACCTGCACGCGGGCGACATCTGCTACGCCGAGGAGACCGGGCACGGGCTGCCCGCCGACAGCAGCAACTACGACGCCCGGCAGTGGGACCAGTTCCTCGCCCAGATCGAACCCACGTCGAGCCGCGTGCCGTGGATGGTGGCGTTCGGCAACCACGACATGGAGGCCTGGTACTCGCCCAACGGGTACGGCGGCAACGAGGCCCGCTTCACGCTGCCGGGCAACGGGTTCGATCCGGAGAAGGCGCCGGGTGTGTACTCGTTCGTGCACGGGAACGTCGCCGTCGTCTCCGTCGACGCCAACGACGTGTCGTACGAGATTCCCGCGAACCGCGGTTACACGAGCGGGAAGCAGACCGCGTGGCTGGACCGGCGGCTCGGGGAGCTGCGACGGACGCCCGGTGTCGACTTCGTCGTGGTGTTCCATCACCACTGTGCCTACTCCACCACCAGCTCGCACGCCTCCGAGGGCGGGGTGCGGGAGCAGTGGGTGCCGCTGTACGAGAAGCATCAGGTGGATCTCGTCGTCAACGGGCACAACCACGTGTACGAGCGGACGGACCCGGTGCTGCGGGACAAGGCCGTGCGTGAGCTTCCCGTCGGCGGGACGCACGAGCCGTCCCGGGGCGGTGTCGTCTACGTGACGGCGGGGGCGGGCGGGGAGAGCGTCTACAGCTTCCCCGTGGCCGACAGCTACGAAGGGCACGAGGACGAGGTCGGGGCGGTCCCGACGTACTACACGGGCGCCGGCGGCAAGGTCACCGAGAGCGTGGACTGGTCGCGGGTGCGGTACACCGGCTACTCGTTCATCCGCGTCGACGTGAAGCCCGCGCCGGTGGGGCGGACGGCCACGCTGACCGTGCGGGCGCTGGCGGCGACGGGAGCGGAGGTGGACCGGTTCGTCGTGGCGCGGAAAACGGCCTGAAGCGGGCGGTGCAGCGTGAGGTGAGGGGCGGTCCGGACGGGGACCGCCCCTCGGCTCGGATGCCGGCTGTTCGTCCTGGTCGGGCTCAGATGCCGGCCGCCGCCGACAGGTCCCTCTTGATGGCGGCCAGCAGGTCGGCCGCCCTGGCGTGGGCCGCGGGCAGGTCGGCGTGCGTGGCGACGGGGACGACCACTTCCAGGTAGCACTTCAGCTTCGGCTCGGTGCCGCTCGGGCGGACGACGACCCGGGCACCGTCCAGCGTGTAGCGCAGGCCGTCGGTGGGCGGGAGCCTGTCCGTGCCCTGCGTCAGGTCCTCGGCCCTGGTGATGGCCAGGCCCGCGAGCTCGGTCGGCGGGTGCTCGCGGAGCTGCTTCATCGCTCGGGCGATGACCGACAGGTCCTCCACGCGGACCGCGAGCTGGTCCGTGGCGTGCAGGCCGTGGTCCACGGCGAGGTCGTCGAGGAGGTCGAGGAGTGTGCGGTTCTGTTCCTTCAGCTCGGAGGCGAGCTCCGTGATGAGCAGGGCCGCGGTGATGCCGTCCTTGTCCCGGACGCCCTCGGGGTCCACGCAGTAGCCGAGGGCCTCCTCGTAGCCGTAGCGCAGGCCCTCCACCCGGGCGATCCACTTGAAGCCGGTGAGGGTCTCCTCGTAGGGAAGGCCCGCCTTCTCGGCGATTCTGCCGAGGAGGGAGGAGGAGACGATCGACTCCGCGAAGGTGCCGTGCGCTCCGCGCGTCACGAGGTGGGCCGCGAGGAGGGCGCCCACCTCGTCGCCGCTGAGCATGCGCCAGGTGTCGTCCCGCTTGACGGCGACCGCGCAGCGGTCCGCGTCGGGGTCGTTCGCGATGATCAGGTCGGGGTTCGTCTCGCGGGCCTTCGCGAAGGCCAGGTCCATCGCGCCGGGCTCTTCCGGGTTGGGGAAGGCGACGGTCGGGAAGTCGGGGTCGGGATCGGCCTGTTCGGCGACGAGTTCCGGGGCGGGGAATCCGGCGCGGTCGAAGGCGGCGAGAAGAGTGTCCTTGCCCACGCCGTGCATCGCGGTGTAGACGGTGCGGGCGGTGCGGGGGGAGTTCTCGGCGAGTACGGCGTCCGTGCGGGCCAGGTAGGCGTTCAGGACGGCGTCGTCGAGGGTCTGCCAGCCGGTGGCCGGGCGGGGGACGTCGTTCAGGCTCGCGATCGCCGCGATCTCGGCGGCGATGTCCGCGTCGGCGGGCGGCACGATCTGGGAGCCGTCGCCGAGGTAGACCTTGTAGCCGTTGTCGCGGGGCGGGTTGTGGCTGGCGGTGACCTCTACGCCTGCCACCGCGCCGAGGTGCCTTATGGCGAAGGCCAGGACGGGGGTGGGGAGGGGGGGGGGGAGGAGCGCCGCTTTGAGCCCGGCGCCGGTCATCACGGCCGCGGTGTCCCGCGCGAAGTCTTCCGATTTGTGGCGGGCGTCGTAACCGATGACCACGAGGCCGTCGGTGCTGCCTTGCTTCCTGAGGTACGCGGCGAGGCCGGCGGCGGCTCGGATGACGACCGTGCGGTTCATGCGCATCGGTCCTGCGCCGAGTTCGCCGCGCAGGCCGGCGGTGCCGAACTGGAGGGTGCCGCTGAAACGTGCCGTGAGCTCGGTGACGTCGTCGGCGTCGAGGAGCCCGGCGAGCTCTTCGCGGGTGTCCGGGTCGGGGTCCTCGGCGAGCCAGGTCCTGGCCCGGGCGATGAGATCGTCGTGCACGGTTCGGTCAGCCTCTCGTGTCGTTGTCGTTACGTGCGGGTTCGGTGGGGGCGGGCGTTGTGCGCAGTTCCCCGCGCCCCTGAGTGCCTGCGGCGGCCTGTGCGGCTTCGGTGGGGGCGGGTGTAGCGCCTGCGGTTCGGCGGGTGGGTCGGGGGCGGGGGGGGGGGGGGGGG
>NZ_JAVREZ010000019.1:0-187957 GCF_031845645.1 Streptomyces doebereineriae | reverse complement strand
GCGTCAGGGGGCGTCAGGCCGAGGTGCCGGGGGCAGGGTGCCGGTGGGTCAGGGTGCCAGGGGGTCAAGAGGTCGTGGCGCCGGAGATTCGGGGCGCCGCCGAGCCACGGTGCCGACAAGCCAGGCCGCCAGCGGGTCGGGGGGCCGACAGGTCAGAGGGCGGGGGGGTCAAAGGGCCGCCAGCAGGCCGAGGCACCGCCAGGCCCGGCTGCCCATGAGTCAGGGCGCCGCCAGGCCAAGGTGCCGGTGGGTCAGAGGGCCGCCAGCAGGCCGAGGCACCGCCAGACCCAGCTGCCCGCCAGTCAGGGCGCCGCCAGGCTAAGGTGCCGGTAAGTCAGAGGACCGACAGGCCGGGAGGCCAAGGGGACTGGGGCGCCGGCGTACCAGGTGCCGCCGAGCCACGGTGCCCGCAAACCACGCTGCCGGGGGCCAGGGCCGCCAGCCAAAAGGTGCCGGTGGGTCAGGGTCCGGGGCGCCGGCGTACTAGGTGCCGCCGAGCCACGGTGCCCACAGACCACGCTGCCGGGGGCTCACCAGGCCTACGTGCCGGTGAGTCAGGGCGCCGCCAGCAGGGCCAGGGACCTCCGCACTCAGCTGCCCGTGGGGTGCCGGCAGGTTGATGTGCTGCCAGGTCCTGGTGGGCTCCCGTTCCCCGGTTACCTCCACGGCGTATCGGCAGAAGGCAGGGGAAAACTGCGGCCGGGGGTTGTGCAGGGCTCGTCAGTCCTTGGCCGGCGCCTCGTCGGTCGTGTCCGTCACGTCCTCCAGCGCCTTCAGCGCCGGGTCCATGATGACCTCCTCGTCACGGGCGGTGGTCGGGTCCTCCGGGAAGTGACAGGCCGTGAGGTGGCCGGCCAGGTTGCCGGAGATCTGGACCAGCGGGGGCTCGTCCGTGGCGCACTTGTCCTGCGCCTTCCAGCACCGGGTGCGGAAGCGGCAGCCGGACGGCGGGAGGATCGGCGAGGGGACGTCGCCGGACAGGCGGATCCGCTCGCGGCTCGCACCCGTGCCGTCGATGTCGACCTCCGGCACCGCGGAGAGCAGGGCGTGCGTGTACGGGTGCCGGGGCCGGTTGTAGATCGACTCCCGGTCGCCGACCTCGACGATCTTGCCGAGGTACATGACCGCGACGCGCTGCGAGAAGTGCCGTACGACGGCCAGGTCGTGGGCGATGAACAGGAAGGCGATGCCCAGCTCGTCCTGGACCTTCTTGAGCAGGTTGACCACCTGCGCCTGGATCGACACGTCCAGCGCGGAGACCGGCTCGTCCGCCACGATCAGCTTGGGCTGGAGGGCCAGCGCGCGGGCCACGCCGATGCGCTGACGCTGACCGCCGGAGAACTCGTGCGGGAAGCGGTTGTAGTGCTCGGGGTTGAGGCCGACCAGCTCGAGGAGCTCCCGGACCCTCGTCTCCCGGCCGCCCTCCGGCTCGATCCCGTTGACCTCCATCGGCGACTTGATGATCGAGCCGACGGTCTGCCGCGGGTTCAGCGAGGAGTACGGGTCCTGGAAGATCATCTGGATCTCGGACCGCACCGGCGCCAGCTGACGGCGCGAGGCGTGCGTGATGTCCTGACCGGAGTACGTGATCTTGCCGGCCGTCGGCTCCAGGAGCCGCGTGATCAGCCGGCCCGTCGTCGACTTGCCGCAGCCGGACTCGCCGACCAGGCCGACGCTCTCGCCGACGCCGACCGTCAGGTCGACCCCGTCGACGGCCTGAACGGCGCCGACTTTGCGTTTGATCGGGAAGCCGCCGTAGATCGGGAAGTGCTTGGTCAGGCCCTCGACCTTGAGGAGTTCCTCGGTCGAGGTACCGGTGGAACCCTGCTGGGCGGGGAGGGTGAGGTTGTCGCTCATGTCTCGGATCTCCCTAGCGCAGCCGGGGCTGGATCTTGTCGATGAAGATGGTCTGCTTCTGCTCGGCCGTCAGGTGGCACGCGGAGGCGCGCCCCTCGCCCAGCGGCGGGCGGGAGTCGGTGCACAGCGTGCCCGGCACCTCGTCCTTGAAGGCGCACCGCGGGTGGAACGGGCAGCCGGAGGGCGGGTTGAGCAGCGAGGGCGGCGAGCCGGGGATCGGCTCCAGCGCCTCGTTGATGTCGCCGTCCAGGCGGGGCATCGAGCTCAGCAGGCCCCAGGTGTAGGGGTGCTTGGGCGCGCCCAGGACCTCCCGGACGGAACCGCGCTCCACGGCCCGGCCCGCGTACATCACCAGCAGGTCGTCGGCCATGTTGGAGATGACGCCGAGGTCGTGCGTGATGAAGATGATCGCGGAGCCGAACTCCTGCTGGAGGTCCTTGAGCAGGTCCAGGATCTGGGCCTGCACGGTGACGTCCAGCGCGGTGGTGGGCTCGTCGGCGATCAGCAGGTCGGGGTCGCACATCAGCGCCATGGCGATCATCGCGCGCTGGCGCATACCGCCGGAGAACTGGTGCGGGTAGTCGTCGTAGCGCTGCTTGGGCTGCGGGATGCCGACCTTCTCCAGCATCTGGACGGCACGGTCCCTGGCCTCCTTCTTGGAGGCGCCCCGGTGCTTCATGAACGGCTCGGCCAGCTGCCGGCCCACCGTGTAGAACGGCGACAGGGCGGTCAGCGGGTCCTGGAAGATCATCGCCATCTTGTTGCCGCGGAGCTGCTCCAGCTCCCGCTCGGTGGCGGTGACGAGTTCCTTGCCGTCGAGGACGATCTCGCCGTCGACGGAGCTGGAGCGCGGGTTGTGCAGGCCCAGGATCGTCAGGTTGGTGACGGACTTCCCGGAGCCGGACTCGCCGACGATGCCCAGGGTCTTGCCGCGCTCGACGTCGAAGGAGAGGCCGTCGACCGCCTTGACGATGCCGTCCTCGGTGGAGAACTGCACCTTCAGATCACGCACCGAGAGGAAGCTCTCCGGACCGGTCGGGGCCGGCGCGTCCTCGGTCTTGGTCAGTGTGGTCACGGTGGTTCGTTCTTCCTAGGAGAGCCGGACGCGCGGGTCGATGTAGGCGTACGCCACGTCGGTGAGGATGTTGACGATCAGGATGAAGAAGGCACCGAACAGCATGACGCCCATGGTGAGCGGCAGGTCCTTGTGGACCGCGCCGTCCACGGCGAGACGGCCGATCCCCTGGAGCGAGAAGGTCAGCTCGGTGACCACGGCGCCGCCGAGCATGGCGCTGATGTCGATGCCGAGGACGGTGACGATCGGGATCATCGAACCGCGCCAGGCGTAGCGGAAGAACACGTACTTCTGCGACATGCCCTTGGCGCGGGCGGTGCGTACGTGCTCCTCGGCGAGCTGCTCGATCATCGAGGAGCGGGCCATACGCGTGTACTGCGCGGTGAAGATGGTGGCCATCACCAGCACGGGCAGCAGCATGCCGGTGAACCAGGTCCACGGGTCCTGGGTGATCGGGTGGTACTGCGGGTTGTCCATCCAGCCGGTGCTGTAGACGAAGATCAGCAGGACGATCGGTCCGAGCACGTAGATCTGGAACGAACTGAGCACCATGGACACACCCGTGGCGACCTTGTCGATCAGGGTGCCGCGCTTGTAGGCGGCGATCATGCCGGCGCCGACACCGACGATGACGAAGACGACCGCACCGCCCGCGGTGAGCGTGAGGGTCGTCGGGAAGCGGTCCATGATCGTCGACCAGACCATGTCGCCCGAGTAGAACGACTGGCCCAGGCACGGCGCGCTGCAGTGACCGGTCGGGAAGTCACGGCCCATCACGATGCCGGACATGAAGTCCCAGAACTGCTGGTGGATCGGCAGGTTGAGGCCGAGCGCCTGGCGGATGTCCTCCAGTCTCGCGGGCGAGCAGTCCTTGCCACAGGCCAGGGAGGCGTAGTCGGAGGGCGCGGCGACGAACAGGAAGAACGTGGCGGCGCCGATGAGGAACAGGGTGACCAGGGCACCGACCGTGCGCCGGATGATGAACTGAAACATGGCGGGAGGGCTGCTCTCTGCGGAGACGGTGGGAGGTTTCACGGAGGTGCGGGGGTGCGCTCCGCCTGGTGCGCACCCCCGCGATCAGCCGTAGAGAGTTACGACTTCACGTACAGGCGGGTGATGTCGATGAGGCTGGACACCGAGCCGTAGCGGGCACCGCCGATGTTCGACCCGGAGAGCTGGAACTGCTTGGTGTACCAGAGCGGGGCAGCCGGGACGACCTTCTCCAGCAGGTAGTGCTGGGCTTCCTTCCAGGTCTTGGCGGCCGCGGTCGGGTCCTCGGAGAGGGCCTGCTTGATCAGGGCGTCGACCTTCGGGTCCTTGACGTGCGAGTAGTTCGAGGAACCGTCGGCGACCTGGGTGCCGTCGTAGATGGGCGTGATCACCGTGCCCGCGGACGGCCAGTCCTGGCCCCAACCCGTGATGTAGATGTCGTACGGGTTGTTGAGCTTGCCGATCTGCTCGTAGTAGCTCGCGGCGTCGACTTCCTTGGACACCACGTTGAAGCCGACCTTGCTGAGCGCGTCCTCGATGGCGACCTTGCGCTTCTGACCGGCTTCGCTGTTGGAGTAGGCGAAGACGACCTTCTTCTCGGCCGCCGGGACGGTCTTGAGGATCTCCTTGGCCTTCGCGATGTTGCCCTGCGGCGTCTTCAGACGGCCGTAGGGGTCGTACTTCGCCTCGTAGCCCGGCAGGGTCGGGGCGAAGTAGTTCGGGGCCACGTCGCCGCCGTAGGCACCGCCCTCACCGGCGATGAGCGACTTCGAGTTGACCGCGTAGGTGATGGCCTGACGGACCTTGAGGTCCTTCACGCGGTCCAGGTTGAAGGTCAGCTGCATGACGTAGGGCTGGTAGCCCTTCACCGTGCGCTTGCTGACGGCCGGGTTGCCGATGACGTCCTGGATCTGCGTGGACTCGACACCGCCGGTGAACTGGATGGCGTTCTTGTCCGCGCCCTGGTCGGCGATCAGACGCTTGGTCTGGGTCGACTCGGTGATGCCGAACTGGAAGTCGAAACCGTTCGCGTACTGGTGGCGCACGGAGTCGGTCTTCGGGTCCCAGTTGGTGTTCTTCGTGAGAACGAGTTCCTTGCCGACCTTGTTCGAGGCGATCTTGTACGGGCCGGTGGCGACCGGGGCCTTGTCGTAGGCCGCCTTGGTGTCCGTCTTCTCCGGGACGATGGCGTAGCCGGCCATGGCCAGGGTCTGCGGCAGGTCCGGGCGCGCGGTGTCGAAGTGGAAGACGACCGTCTTGTCGTCCGGCGTGTCCAGCACCGACGCAGGCAGGTGCTTCTTGCCGAAGCCGCCGTCCGGGAGCGCCTTGCGGTAGTCCGCGCCGCTCAGCCAGGTCTGCAGGTAGGTCGGGCCGTCGAAGATGAAGCTCGCGTACTGGCGCTCGACGGTGTGGCGGACGTCGGCGGACGTGATGGCGTTGCCGTTCTGGTCCTTGATGCCGTCCTTCAGCGTGAAGGTCCAGGTCTTGCCGCCGTCCGAGGCCTTGCCCGAGTCGGTCGCGAGGTCACCCACGACCGAGACGCCGCCCTTGCCGTCCTCCTTGAACTGGGTCAGGCGACGGAACAGCAGGTTGGCGACCTGACCGGCGTCGGAGACGTAGATCTGGCCCGGGTCCAGGTGCGAGACGCCCGCCTCCTGGTACACGTTGATCGTGCCACCGGGCTTGGCGCCGGCGACCTCCTCGGCAGGACCCGTCGAACCCGCGGCGTCGGCATAGGTGACCGCCTTCGACTGGACCGATGCTTCGCTCTGGTCCTTCTTCGAGTCGGTACCGGAGTCGCCGCCCTCGTTCTTGGAGCAGGCCGTGAGAGCCAGCGAACCGGCTGCGAGGGCGACGACGATGGCGCGCGCTCTGCGCGAGCTGATGGGCTTCATGAGGCGAATACCTACCTGTCGGTTGTTATCCATGAGTACTGCCTGACGCGGCTGGTAGGCCGACGCGGGGGCGGCAGCCACCCCCCACCAATGGACGAGTTACCGCCCGGACTTGGGGTCGAAAGCGTCCCGGACCGAGTCTCCGAGGAGGTTGAAGGCCAGAACGAAGATCACCAGCGCCAGGCCGGGGAAGAAGAGGAACGCCGGGTCCTGCTCGGTGTAGTTGGCAGCGGCGGCGAACAGTCGTCCCCAGTCCGGAGTCGGCTCGACGAAACCGACTCCGGCGAAGGAAAGGAAGGCGATGGTGAGGATGGTGCTGGGCAGCGAGTACGTGAACTGCACCAGGATCGGCGTCACCACGTTCGGCAGGATCTCCTTGCGGACGATCCGCCAGGGGGAGGCGCCGGAGACCTTGGCGGCCTCGACGAACTCCCTCTCACGCAGGGACAGCACGGTCGAGCGGACCAGACGGGCCATACCCATCCAGCCCAGCAGCCACAGCACGATCAGCATCGCCAGTGCGCGGAAGTACGTGGGGGTCTCCTCCCGCGGGTCGACGAAGAACGCGGTGACCACGGGCATGAAGGCGATGAAGAACAGCTGCTGGGGGAAGGACAGGAAGAAGTCGGTGACCCGGCCGATCCAGTAGTCGGTGCGACCACCGAAGTAGCCACCGATCAGACCGATGATCACGCCCGTGACCATCAGCAGGACCGTCACACCGAGAGCCATGAACAGCGATGTCCGCATGCCGTACACGAGCATGGCGAACAGGTCACGACCGTACTGCGGCTCCACACCGAACCAGTGGTCGCCGGAGACGCCGCCGAAGTAGCCCAGGGGAAGCCCGAACTGGTCCAGGATCGGCTTGTCGGCGTAGGTCGGGTCCTGCCCGTACAGCGTGTACGGGTCGGTCCCGCTCAGCTTGACCAGCAGCGGCGCGGCCAGCGAGACCACGAAGTACAAAATCACTACCACGGCGCAGATGACACCGGTACGGTCACGCTTGAAGCGCTGCCACATCAACTGGCCGGGAGAACGACCCTCGAGCTTCTGCTCGCCCTTGACAGGCTCGGCGTCCGTCTCGAGCTCGGGGTCCAAGGCGACTGGACTGGTCATGTGTGTACTTCCCCCGGGGGGTTGGAGAGTTGAGCGCAGCACAGATACCGGCAGGTTCTGTGGTTTGGGGGAACTTTCGCCAAAGTGTTCAACGCGCGTCAAGGGCGGAAGGCATAGGGATCTCCCTACCGACCATATTTTGAGGAAAAATTGCAAAGATTGACACCTGCGCGCGCTTGACACGTGAACCGACAGACCGTCAAAACGGACATACCGCAATGGATTTCTGTTCACATGTCCGAAACACCTGGGCGGGTTACCGATATCCGGACGGTCACTCATAGGTCACGGACAGGTATCGGTGGACACGCCTGAGGCCCGGTTCCCCGAGTGTCGGAGAACCGGGCTGCCGACGGTCGCCGGCGGTGGGATCAGCCGTGCTTGGCGCGGCTCGCGGCGCGGGCGCGCTCGCGGGCGTCCAGGTTGACCTTACGGATGCGGACCGCTTCCGGAGTCACCTCGACGCACTCGTCGTCGCGGCAGAACTCCAGGGACTGCTCCAGGGAGAGCTTGCGCGGCGGGACGATCGCCTCGAACGAGTCGGCCGAGGCCGACCGCATGTTCGTGAGCTTCTTCTCCTTGGTGATGTTCACGTCCATGTCGTCGGAGCGCGAGTTCTCGCCGACGATCATGCCCTCGTACACCTCGGTGCCCGGGTCGGTGAACAGCACACCGCGCTCCTGAAGGTTGGTCATCGCGAAGGCGGTGACGGCACCGGCGCGGTCGGCGACCAACGAGCCGTTGTTACGGGTCGTCAGGGTGCCGAACCACGGCTCGTGGCCCTCGTGGATGGAGTGGGCGATGCCCGTGCCACGGGTGCCGGTCAGGAACTCCGTACGGAAGCCGATCAGGCCGCGGGACGGCACGACGAACTCCATACGGACCCAACCGGAGCCGTGGTTCGACATGTTGTCCATACGGCCCTTGCGGACGCCCATGAGCTGCGTGACCGCGCCCATGTGCTCCTCGGGGACGTCGATCGTCATGCGCTCGACGGGCTCGTACACCTTGCCGTCGACGATCTTGGTGACGACCTGCGGCTTGCCGATCGTCAGCTCGAAGCCCTCACGGCGCATCTGCTCGACCAGGATGGCCAGCGCGAGCTCTCCACGGCCCTGGACCTCCCAGGCGTCCGGGCGCTCGGTGTCGAGCACACGGAGGGAGACGTTACCGATCAGCTCGCGGTCAAGACGGTCCTTGACCTGGCGGGCGGTCACCTTGCGGTCCTTCACCGCGGCCTTGGCCGAGGCACCCTTGCCGGTGCCGCCCCGGCCGACCAGCGGCGAGGTGTTCGTACCGATCGTCATCGAGATGGCCGGCTCGTCGACCGTGATGAGCGGCAGCGGGATCGGGTTCTCGGGGTCGGCGAGGGTCTCGCCGATCATGATGTCCGGGATACCGGCGACGGCACAGATGTCACCGGGGCCGGCCATCTCGGCGGGCTTGCGGGTGAGCGCCTCGGTCATCAGCAGCTCGGTGATGCGGACGTTGGACATCGTGCCGTCACGCTTGATCCAGGTGACGGTCTGGCCCTTGCGCAGCTCGCCCTGCTCGACGCGGAGCAGCGCGATACGGCCGAGGAAGTTGTCGGCGTCCAGGTTGGTGACGTGCGCCTGCAGGGGGGCCGTCTCGTCGTACTCCGGGGCCGGGACGTGCGACAGGATCGTGGTGAAGAACGGCTCCAGGCTGTCGCTGTCCGCCGGGACCGTGCCGTTCTCCGGCTTGGTCAGCGAGGCGACACCGTCACGCGCACACGCGTAGACGATGGGGAACTCGATCTGCTCCTCGTCCGCGTCCAGGTCCAGGAAGAGGTCGTACGTCTCGTTGACGACCTCGTCGATCCGGGAGTCCGGGCGGTCGGTCTTGTTGATGCACAGGATGACCGGCAGGCGCTGCTGGAGCGCCTTGCGCAGCACGAAACGGGTCTGCGGCAGCGGCCCCTCGGAGGCGTCGACGAGCAGGACCACCGCGTCCACCATCGACAGACCGCGCTCGACCTCGCCGCCGAAGTCGGCGTGGCCCGGGGTGTCGATGATGTTGATGGTGATGACGTCGCCGCCATCCTTCGGGTGGTACTTCACGGCCGTGTTCTTGGCCAGGATCGTGATGCCCTTCTCACGCTCCAGGTCGTTCGAGTCCATCATGCGGTCGTCGAGCGACTCGGCGGCGTGCGCGGCGAAGGCACCGGCCTGCTTCAGCATGGCGTCGACAAGAGTCGTCTTGCCGTGGTCGACGTGGGCGACGATGGCGACATTGCGGATGTCGTGGCGCGTGGCCATATTGCGGCGTACTCCCAAGTGGTGAGAAGGCCCTGCTACGAACGTCCGTGTGACGCGGGCCTGCCGGGCTTGACACGCCACGGCCTCACCCCATCGTACGTTGCCTCCCGGGCGGGGGCTCGCCGGGCTCAGTCCCCGGACGGCCGAACCGAGGCTTTCACGCCCTTCTCCAGGAAGCCCATGTCCTCGTAGACGGGCGTCTGGAATCCGAAGGCACCGGCGTTGACCACGTTCTTCTTCGCGGCGGTCAGCTGGGGCCGCTGATACAGCGGGATGGACCCGGCGGCGGCCCAGATGCGGGAATCCGCCTTGCGGATCAGGCTGCGGCTCTTGCCCTCGTCGAGCGTGGCGACGGCCTGGTCGAAGAGCTGGTCCACCTGGTCGGTGCCGACCCGCGTGTAGTTCTGCTCGACGTTCAGTGAGCCGTCCGCGGCCGGCACCGGCTTCGCGAAGATCGGGCGGGCGTCGGTGGCGGGGAACGCGGACGCGGGCCAGGAGTACAACGCGAGGTCGTACTGCCCGGACGCGATGTGGTCCTTGAAGTAGCTCTCGTCGGAGACCTTGGAGATCTCCGTCCGGATACCGACCTTCTCCAGCATCGAGGAGATCCGCCCGGCCACCGTCCGCAGCGTCCCGGACCCGGGCCCCGACGGCAGCACGAACCGCAGGGCGAGCGCCTTGCCCTTCTTGGCCAGCACCTTCGTCGCCCCGGCCGCGGGAGCCGCCGTGCCCTTCGGGGCGTAGGCCCCGGGTGCGCCGCCCTGCCTCAGCTTGTTCGCGTACCGCTTGCCGTCCTGAGCGAGATGCTGCGGACCGTCCACTCCCTTGTGGTCGCCCTTGTCGTCCTCGCCGACGACGTACGTCCCGTCGTCCTCCTTCTCGGAGTCCCGCCCGGTCTTCTTGCCCTCGGCGCCGGCAGCCTTCTCGCCCTTCTTCTTCTCCTTCTTCTCCTTCTCGATCTTGCCGCCGGCCACCCACCCGGCGTCCGCGAGGAGTGCCTGGGCCTCCTCGGTGTCCTGGCCGCCGAGCGCGCCACTGTTGTCGGCGTAGGCGTCCTGGCCGGAGAGCGCGAGGTGACTGCCGACCGGCACGGCCGGCAGCCCGAGCGGGGAGAGGACGACACCGGCCAGCACCTTGCGGTCGATGGCGCGGGCCACGGCCCGGCGGACCCGCTCGTCGGCTAGCGGGCCGGAGGCGCCGTTGAGGGCGAGCTGGGTGTAGGCGGGCTCCAGGGACCTGCGGACCTCGAAGCCCTTCAGGGCCGCCTGCTCGCGCTTGTAGGCGGTCAGTGCCCTGCGCTCCTTCTGCCGGGCACTGAGCTCCTCGTCGGCGGCCTCCTCGTCGTCGCCGTGGACGACGGCCCAGGAGCGCAGCGCGTCGGCGGCGCTCAGGTTGCTGCCGGAGCCGTGCGCGGGGAGTCTGCCCGGGCCTGCGAGCGGGCTGCTGCCGGGCTTGGCTCCCGCGCGGGCCGCGAGGCCGATGCGGCCGAGGGCCTCGGGATCGATCTCGGCGAGCTCGATCTCACCGGCGGCCAGCGCGGCGGCCCGCTTCTCGCGCGGCACGGCGCGGAGCACGATCTCGTCCAGCTTGGCCGGGTGGCCCCACCAGCGCGCACTGCGGGTGAGGATGACCTCGTCGCCCTTGCGGTCGACCTTCTTCAGTGTGAAGGGACCGGCCGTGACCTTGAGTTTCTTGCGGGCGGAGTCGTTGAAGGCGTCCGGGGTGCCCATGACGTCCTTCGGGTACAGCGGTGAGAACAGCGAGCGCCAGTCGGCGTACGGCCGCGCGAAGGTGACCCGGACCTCCAGGTCGTTGGCCCCGCGCTGGATCTTCTCGATGCGGTCGTAGCCGGCGTTGCGGGCGGTCCAGTACGCGGAGTCCTTGCCGGACAGGGCACGCCACTGGGCGGCGAAGTCGGCGGCGCCGATCTCCCGGCCGTCACTCCACACGGCCTGCTGGTTCAGCTTGTACAGCACGACCTGCTTCGGCCCGGTCTCGACGACCTTCGCCGACTCCAGGTAGTCGGGGTGGACCTGCGGGCGCCCGTTCGCGTCGAGCCGGTACATCGACGGCAGGACCGCCTGGGCGACGGTGGTGCTGGTCGCGTCCGCGTCCGACTGGAAGGTGTTCAGGGTCTCCGGTACGGCGTCCACGGCCCAGTGCAGGGTGCCGCCGTCGGCGACCCGGTCGCGGGCGGCGGGCGCGATGTCCTGCGCGGCGAGGGGCTTGCTCCTCTTCTCCTCGGAGCTGCACCCGGAGAGCGCGGTCACCGCGAGCGCTCCCGCGATCAGGAAGGCGACCGAGCGCGTGACCGCGCGCAGTCCGACGCCGTCGTTGGACATCTCTGCTTACCTCCGGGAGCCGCGGGCGTTATGATCACTTTTGGCGGTATATGGAGCTGATCACATGTATGCGGCCACTGAAGAGGAAAGGGTTCGGCAACGGACGGCGACACGGCGACAACGACCGGGAAGCCCACCCGTGCGGCGCAATCGACGGCGCACGAGGGGCGCGCACGGAGGCTCACGATCCGCCAATCCGTGCACGTCCCTTCACACCGGCTGGTGTGACGCGCAACACTCGCAGGCGCATGACCGTTCCCGTCCAGGGCATCCCCGCCCACGGAAGTGAGGTCACGTCATGTCCGTGAACGACGAACTGACAGCGGCACAGCGCTCGCTCGACGAGGTGCTCAGGTACGTCAAGCGCCTGGAGCAGCAGCTGGGCAGCAGCGGTCTGGAGATGCGCCGCGTCCGGCTCGACGCCGACCGGCTGCGCGAGAGCCTCGCGCTGCTGAAGGAGACCGACCCGGCGCTCGCCAAGGCGCGCCGCCCGGATCTCGTCTCCATCTCCGACACCCCGTACGACAACACCTTGTGGACGGACTCGGACGACGAGGGACTCGGCGCCCGCGACCGCCGAGCCCCCTGAACCCGACCGGAGTCAAGAGTTGGCCACTGGTACGGAACCCACCGACACCGAATCCCATAGCGCCCGCGGCGGCGTACGCACCGGTACGCGCGCCGCGATCGACGCCTCGCACCTGCGCAGCGACCGCTGGTGGCTGGCGCCGGCGGTCACCGCCGCCGGGCTGCTCGCCTTCATCGTGTACTCGACCTGGCGGGCCTTCGCCGACACGGACTACTACGCGGCCCCGTATGTCTCGCCGTTCTACTCCCCCTGTCTCGCCGAGCGCTGCGAACCCATGCGGCACGGCCCCAACTGGGAGATCTTCGGCAGCTGGTGGGGCATCTCCCCCGCGATCATCATCCTGATCTTCCCGCTCGGCTTCCGCCTGACCTGCTACTACTACCGCAAGGCCTACTACCGGGGCTTCTGGGCGTCCCCGCCGGCCTGCGCGGTGGCCGAGCCGCACAAGAAGTACACCGGTGAGACCCGCTTCCCGCTGATCCTGCAGAACATCCACCGGTACTTCTTCTACGCCGCGATCGTGGTCGCCGGGATCCTGACCTACGACACCGTGCTCTCGTTCCGCAACGAGCGGTACGAGTGGGGGCACATGGGCCTCGGCACCCTCGTCTTCCTGATCAACATCGTGCTGATCTGGGCGTACACGATCTCGTGCCACTCCTGCCGGCACATCGTCGGCGGCAAGCTCAGGCACTTCTCCAAGCATCCCGTGCGCTACCGCATGTGGCAGTGGGTCGGGAAGCTCAACGCCAGGCACATGCAGCTCGCCTGGGCGTCGTTGGTGAGCGTGGCGCTCGCCGACTTCTACGTGTACCTGGTCGCGTCCGGCGCCTTTGACGATCCGACCATCTTCTAGCGGATAAAGAGGGGCTTCTGATGTCCGTGGTCGACCGGCAGGAATGGGACGTCGTCGTGGTCGGCGCCGGAGGGGCCGGGCTGCGTGCCGCCATCGAGGCCCGAGAGCGCGGTGCGCGTACGGCCGTGATCTGCAAGTCGCTGTTCGGCAAGGCGCACACGGTGATGGCCGAGGGCGGCATCGCGGCCAGCATGGGCAACGCCAACTCGAACGACAACTGGCAGGTCCACTTCCGCGACACCATGCGCGGCGGGAAGTTCCTCAACCAGTGGCGGATGGCCGAACTGCACGCCCAGGAGGCCCCGGACCGGGTCTGGGAGCTGGAGACCTGGGGCGCCCTGTTCGACCGTACGAAGGACGGCCGGATCTCGCAGCGCAACTTCGGCGGTCATGAGTACCCGCGCCTCGCCCACGTCGGCGACCGCACCGGCCTCGAACTGATCCGCACGCTCCAGCAGAAGATCGTCTCGCTCCAGCAGGAGGACCACAAGGAGACCGGCGACTACGAGTCCCGCCTGAAGGTCTACCAGGAGTGCACGGTCACCCGGGTCCTCAAAGACACAGCGTCCAATAGCGGCTCCGCCGCGGGTCGCGTCTCCGGGGTCTTCGCCTACGACCGCGAGACCGGCCGTTTCTTCGTCCTCGAGGCCCCGGCCGTCGTGATCGCGACCGGTGGCATCGGCAAGTCCTTCAAGGTGACGTCGAACTCGTGGGAGTACACCGGCGACGGCCACGCGCTGGCGCTGCTCGCCGGTGCGCCCCTGCTGAACATGGAGTTCGTTCAGTTCCATCCGACCGGCATGGTCTGGCCGCCGTCGGTGAAGGGCATCCTCGTCACCGAGTCGGTGCGCGGTGACGGCGGGGTGCTCAGGAACTCCGAGGGCAAGCGGTTCATGTTCGAGTACATCCCCGACGTCTTCAAGGAGAAGTACGCCCAGTCGGAGGAGGAGGGCGACCGCTGGTACGAGGACCCGGACAACAACCGGCGCCCGCCCGAGCTGCTCCCCCGCGACGAGGTGGCCCGGGCGATCAACTCCGAGGTGAAGGCCGGCCGGGGCTCCCCGCACGGCGGGGTCTTCCTGGACGTCTCGACACGGATGCCCGCCGAGGTCATCCGGCGCCGGCTGCCGTCCATGTACCACCAGTTCAAGGAGCTGGCCGACGTCGACATCACGGCCGAGCCGATGGAGGTCGGGCCGACCTGTCACTACGTGATGGGCGGTATCGCGGTCGAGTCGGACACCGCGGAGGCCCGCGGGGTGCCGGGGCTGTTCGCGGCCGGTGAGGTGGCCGGGGGCATGCACGGCTCGAACCGGCTCGGCGGCAACTCCCTCTCCGACCTGCTGGTGTTCGGACGCCGGGCGGGCTGGCACGCGGCCGAGTACGCGACCGGGCTCGCGGCGGACCGGCCGCCCGTGGACGAGGCCCAGGTCGACGCGGCGGCGGCCGAGGCGCTGCGGCCGTTCTCGGCGGAGGGCGCGGAGCCCGCCGTAGGACCGCCGGAGAACCCGTACACCCTGCATCAGGAGCTCCAGCAGGCCATGAACGACCTGGTCGGCATCATCCGCCGCGAGGGCGAGATGGAGCAGGCCCTGGAGAAGCTGGCGGATCTTCGGGTACGCGCCCGGCGGGCCGGGGTCGAGGGGCACCGGCAGTTCAACCCGGGCTGGCACCTCGCGCTGGACCTCAGGAACATGCTGCTGGTCAGCGAGTGTGTGGCGCGGGCCGCGCTGGAGCGGACCGAGTCGCGCGGCGGCCACACCCGCGAGGACCATCCGGCGATGGACCGCGAGTGGCGCCGGATCAACCTGCTGTGCCAACTGACCGACCCCACAGGCGGGTTGGCGGCGACCGACCCCGTGCGGGGCCAGATCGACCTCACCCGCGAGACCACCGACCCCATCCGCGCCGACCTGCTCTCCCTCTTCGACAAGGAGGAGCTGGTCAAGTACCTCGCCGAAGAGGAGCTGTACGAATGAGCGGCTACACGGCCCACTTCAAGGTGTGGCGGGGCGATGTGAAGGGCGGGGACCTGGAGGACTTCAAGGTCGAGGTCAACGAAGGCGAAGTGGTGCTGGACATCATCCACCGCCTCCAGGCCACCCAGGCGCCCGACCTCGCCGTCCGCTGGAACTGCAAGGCGGGCAAGTGCGGTTCCTGCTCCGCGGAGATCAACGGGCGGCCCCGGCTGATGTGCATGACCCGCATGTCGGTGTTCACCCAGGACGAGACGATCACGGTCACCCCGCTGCGGGCCTTCCCCGTGGTCCGGGACCTGGTCACGAACGTCGGCTTCAACTACCAGAAGGCGCGCGAGGTCCCGGCGTTCGTGCCGCCGCCCGAGCTCGGTCCTGGCGAGTACCGGATGATGCAGGAGGACGTGGACCGGTCACAGGAGTTCCGCAAGTGCATCGAGTGCTTCCTGTGCCAGGACACCTGTCATGTCGTCCGCGACCACGAGGAGAACAAGACGGCGTTCGCGGGCCCGCGCTTCCTGATGCGGGTGGCCGAACTGGACATGCACCCGCTGGACGCGGCCGAGGAGTCCGGCCTGGACCGCAAGAAGACGGCCCAGGACGAGCACGGTCTCGGCTACTGCAACATCACCAAGTGCTGCACGGAGGTCTGCCCCGAGGGCATCAAGATCACCGACAACGCGCTGATTCCGCTGAAGGAACGGGCCGTCGACCGCAAGTACGACCCGCTGGTGTGGCTGGGGTCGAAGATCAGGAGGAGGTCTTCCTAGCCGGCTTCGTGGCCTGCCGCTGGATGTACAGGCCCGCGGCGAACACGGCCATGCCGCTCATCGCGACCGGGAAGTTGCCGTCCGGTCCCTGGAGCGGGCCGACGAACAGAAACGTGCCGATCCCGGCCATGGCGACCAGGGTGCCGTAGCCCCACACGCGGGGCCGCAGCACCTTGGCCTGCCCGGGGCCCGGCATGATCCACCCGGTGGTGATCGCGGCGACGGAGAGCACCGCTCCGATCGCCAGGACCAGGACCGCCAGGATCTCCAGTACGTCGTGCATACGGATCATCGTCCCATGAGCTCCAGCACCCTGACCAGGTTGGATTCCGCGATCTCCCGCATCCGGTCCGGGTTCGGGAAGTCGCCCTCGATCAGGCGGAGGGGGCCGGCGACCAGGGACACGTGCATGGCGAGGCGGTACAGGCGCATCCGGTCCTCGTCCAGGCCGGGGGCGCGCAGGACGTCGTAGTACTGCGGTCCGAAGCGGATGTGCAGGAAGACGTGCTCCCACTCGACGTCGAAGTACATGAGCCCTTCGATGTCGATGAGGGCGGGCCTGCCCTGGTCGTCCAACAGGACGTGGTCGGCGCCGAGTTCGCCGTGGACGAGGGTGTGCCGGGCACGGGGCCGGACGGCTGCGGCGAGCCGTCGGACGGTCTCCTCGAGCTCCTCCCGTACGCCGGCGATCCGTTCGTCCCGTACGGCGGCCTGCTCGATGTGGCGCAGGGCGCCCTCGGTGATGCGCCGGGCGGCCGAACCCGACGACGAGGTGCCGCCGTTGTCGACGAGTCCGACCTTGCCGAAGGCGGGGCCCTCCTGCGCGTGCAGAGACCCGAGTTCGGCGGCCAGCAGCTCCAGCGCGGCGCGACCGGCGACCGGGTCCCGCTCCAGGGCCTCCTCCAGACTGCCGCCCCGCATGTCCTGGACGACCACGGCGTCCATGGTGGTGTCGGCGTACAGGAGGCGGGGGGTGCGCACGCCGGCCGCGACCAGCCGGTCGTGGGCGGCCGTGAACACGTCGGGACCGGTGCCGGCGGAGAAGGGGTCGCGGGGGTCGGAGGGGCCGGCGTCCCAGAAGTCCTCGTCCGGCGACCAGACGTAGGCGACGACCGTCGTGCCGTCGTCGAGGGCCAGCCGGTAGACACCCTTCTTGCTGCCACCGCGGAGCCGGGTGACGCCGGTGAGGGCGCGGCCGGTCGCGGCGCGGGCGAGGGGGGCGAGGTCGTCGCGGGTGAGGTGTCTGCGGGTGGTGGTCATTCGGCAGATCGTTTCAGTGCGGTACGCCGCCGCAGGTGGTTTTCTAACGGACCCAGTCCGTCTCGTACGCCGTCCAGTCCGCCTCCGTGGCCGCGAAGTCGACGTACAGCGCCACGCCGAAGTTCGCGCGGTCCGCGTCCGTGCGGGAGAGCCCGAGGCGGACGCCTCGGACCGCCGCGGGGACGGTCTCGGCGGCGGCGCGGTGGCCCAGCTTGGTCTCGTGGAAGAAGGGGAGGCCCATCAGGAGGTCGGTCGAGGCCGGGGTGACTTCGAGGGCGAGCGAGGTCTGCTGGGCGACATAGCCGCCGTAGAGGCTCTCCAGGGGCATGGCGGTGTCGTACGACATCACCGCGATCTGGTCGACCCGGCGCGCGACCTGGCCGAAGTAGGCCTGCGACCACCACTTGGGGTGCCCGGTGAGCGTGCCCGCGACGGAGTGCAGTGCGGGGAGCGGGTCGATCTGGTGGGCGGCGACGGAGAGGGGCACGCCGTGGGCGCGGGTGACCTGGTGGAGGGCGTCGAGGAGGTCGAGATAGTCCTTGTCGCCGGAGTGCAGGGGCTCCAGGTCGAAGTGGGCGCCGTCGAACCCGGCGTCGAGGATCTGACGGGTGGACCGTACGACGGCGGCGCGGGTGTCCTTCTCGGAGAGGCGCAGCCCGTCCGGGCTCTCGGTGGCGAGCTTGTCGCCGAGCCAGGCCTGCACCCGGATGCCAGGGGCCGCCTTGTGCACGGCGCCGATCAGCCACCGCGCCTTCGGGTACGCCGACCCGGGCAGCGTCCCGTCGTGTTCCAGGGGCCCCGCGTGGACGTACAGGTCCCGGATCCCGGTGTCCCGCAGGCGCCGGGCGAGGGCGGTGACGTCGGCGTCGGTCCTGCGCCCGTCCACCCAGGCGTGCCCGAGCCAGATCGCGTCCTTGCCCCGGGTGCGGGTGCCGTCCGCGGGGTCGCCGGCGTAGTTGAGGCGGAGGGCGACGGCGACGGTGAGGAGAGGAAGGAGGACGACGAGCGCGAGCGCGATCAAGCCCCGGCGGAGCCGGCGTCGGCGCCTGGGCTTCGGCGCCGGCGCCTCCTTCTCCGCCTCGCCGTCCCCGTCGACCTGTATGTCCCGTACCTCTGACATCCGCTCCCCCACTCTCCTCGCGTACCCCCACCCGTCCCGCCCCGCTCGCGCCCCCGCATTCCGGCCCATACGCTCCGAAACGTGACGCCATCCTTGATACGGGGCCGACCGCGGCAGGGCCGCTCGCACATGTCCGCGCGGGTGGCACATTCCCTGCTGGGTGTGGTCGCCGGGGTCATGTGGCTGGTGTTGCCGTGGATGACGATCAACGACGACGCTCCGGTTGCAGGCGCGCGCACGAGCGCCGCCGCCCCGGCGGAGGACGAGTCCTCCGGCACCGACCTCGTCCTGCCGGTGGCCGCGCTCGCCGTGGTGCTCGCCCTCGCCGCCTACGGCTCCGTCCGCCGGATACGCCGCACCCGCAGCCGTACGACCCCGGCGGCCACCGGCACGACCCACGTCGGCGCGTATCCCGCTCCCGGGAGCCAGCCCCCGCTCGCCGACCTCGACCACCGCTCCCGGGCCGCACTGGCCGACGCCGACAACCGCCTGCGCGCCTTCCGGGAGGAACTCCCCTTTGCCGAAGCCGTGTTCGGCCCCGAGTCGGTGTCCCCCTTCGCGACGGCGGCCGGTGCGGCGGAGGCCGAACTGTCGGCCGCGTGCGCGATACGGCGGCGGTACGAGGAAGGCGTACCGGAGGAGGCGGCCGCCCTCGCCGGAGTCGTGGGCCGCTGCGAGGAGGCCGAGCGGCGGCTGACCACCGCCGGGAAGAGCCTGCGCACTCTCCGGGCGCTGGACCGTGACCCCGCCGCGGCCCTGGCGTCGGCCGAGGCCCGCTTCCGTGAGCTGACCGCGCGCACGGCCGGGGCGGAGGTGACGCCCCTGGACGACTCCGTCACCGGGTATCTCGAGCTGGCCAAGGACGGCCTGGTCACCGCCACCGTGCACCTCAACCAGACCCACCAGGCCACCGCCTCCGGCAGGCCTGACGAGGCGGCCCACCACCTCCGCGCGGCGGAGACCGCGATCTCCCGGGCGGACGTGCTGGTGACGGCCGTGGCCCGGCTGCGCTCGGCGCTCACCGAGGCCGCCCGGCTGATCCCGCCCGCGCTCACGGGCGCGGAGGCGGAGCTGGCCCCCTTCCGCGACAGCACCGCGTACGAGGGCGAGACCTACGCCCGGCTTCTGCACGCCGACGCGGTCCTGGCCGCCGTACGACAGGAGGCGACGTCCGGACAGCC
The DNA here is from genome assembly GCF_031845645.1 of Streptomyces doebereineriae. Taxonomy (NCBI): domain Bacteria; kingdom Bacillati; phylum Actinomycetota; class Actinomycetes; order Kitasatosporales; family Streptomycetaceae; genus Streptomyces; species Streptomyces doebereineriae. The sequence goes on along the minus strand of NZ_JAVREZ010000019.1, from coordinate 168,648 downwards.
GTACAGCCCCCTCGGCGTCCTGCGTCGGATCGTGCAGGCGACCGCACCCCTGGCGACCGGCCGGTCCGGGGTGCTCGCGGTGGCTGCGCTGCTGGTCGCCCGGGAGTCGGTGGCCGCGGCGGACGACTACGTCACCGTCCACCGCGAGGCCGTCGGTGCCGCACCCCGCGTCCTGCTGTCGCAGGCTCGGCTCACCGACGATCTCCCGCGGGCGGACGCCCTGGCCCGCGAGGCGCGTGACCTCGCCGAACAGGACGTACGCCTGCGCGGGCACCCCGCCTAGAAACAGGCTCAGGCCTCAGAACAGGCTGAGCAACGCCTCCGCCGGATCCACCATGCCGTTCTGCCCGTCGGGCAACGGCAGTTCGAACCACACCGTCTTGCCGCGCGGGGTACGGCGGGAGCCCCAGGCCGCGCTGAGGAGGCCGACCAGTTGCAGGCCCCGGCCGCCCTCGTCGGTGTCACGGGCGCGGCGGCGGCGCGGCTGGACGAGTCCGGAGTCCCAGACCTCGCAGACCAGGGTGCGGTCCAGCAGGAGCCGTAGCCGGATGTCACCCTCGCCGTACCGCAGGGCGTTGGTGACGAGCTCGCTGACCAGGAGTTCCGTGGTGTCGACCAGGGGTTCCAGGTCCCAGCTCAGCAGCTGGCCGCGTGCGTACTCCCGGGCCCGGCCCACACTGCGGGGCTCGCGCGGCAGGGTCCAGTCGCCGACCGAGTCGGCGGGCAGGCCCTGGACACGTGCCATCAGCAGTGCGATGTCGTCCTCGCCGTGGTGGGTGTCGAGGGTGTTGAGGACGTGGTCGCAGACATCCTCCAGGGGGGCGGAGGGGTCGGTGAGCGCTCCTACGAAGGCCTGGAGACCTTCGTCGAGGGGGTGATCGCGGCTTTCGACCAGTCCATCCGTGTAGAGCGCGAGCAGGGCGCCTTCGGGTAGGTCGACCTCGACCTCCTCGAAGGGCTCGCCACCGACGCCGAGCGGCATGCCGGGCGGCACGTCGAGCATCAGCGCGTCCTCGCCGGGCTCCACCAGGACGGGCGGGAGGTGTCCCGCGTTGGCGAAGGTGCAGCGGCGGGTCACCGAGTCGTAGACGGCGTAGACGCAGGTCGCCAGGTACACCTCGGACAGGTCCGCCTCACGGGGGCGGCGGGCCGCCCGGGTGGCCTGCTGGACACCGCCGGGTGCGCCGAGACCGCGGGCGATCTCGTCCAACGCGCTGAGCACCTCGGCCGGTTCGAGGTCCAGGAGGGCCAGGGTGCGCACGGCGGACCGCAGTTCGCCCATCGCCACCGCCGCCCGCAGACCACGGCCCATCACGTCACCGACCACCAACGCCGTACGGTGTCCCGGCAGTTCGATGACGTCGAACCAGTCACCGCCGACCTCGCTGGGCCGGTCCGCGGAGGAGTCGCCGGGCAGATAGCGGCAGGCGATGTCCAGGCCGGAGGCGACCGGGTCGCCGGGGGGCAGCAGGGACCGCTGCAGTATCAGCGCCCGCTCGTGCTCCCGCCGGTACAGGCGCGCGTTGTCGATACAGACCGCCGCCCGCGCCGCCAGCTCCACCGCGAGATCCCGGTCCCGGTCCCCGAACGGCTCGCTGCCCTTGGTCCGGGCGAACTGCGCGAGGCCTACGACGGTGTCGTGGGCGACCATCGGCACGGCGAGCGTGGACTGCACGAGGCCGCCCTCCTCGGCCGGGATGTACTGCGGGCGCGCGGTGCGCAGGGCGTCCGCGCAGGACGAGTTGAAGGGGTAGTGGTGGACGGCGCCGACCGCGACGGGGTCACCGGAGCCGATGAAGGGGGCGTCGGAGACCGCGCTGGCGAAGGCGACCCGGCGGAGTTCCGCACTGCCGTCGGCGAGGCCCGGCGGGGTCTCGTCGCCGGCCAGGAGTCCCTGGTAGAGGTCGACGGTGGCCAGGTCACAGAAGCCGGGGACGACGACGTCGAGGAGTTCGCGGGCCGTGGTCTCCAGGTCGAGGGAGTTGCCTATGCGGGCGCCTGCCTCGTTCAGGAGGGCGAGATTGCGCCGGGCGGCGGCCGCTTCGCGGGCGGCGGCCCGGCGGGCGGTGATGTCGGTTCCCAGCCAGGCGATGCCGATGGGCCGGCCGGACCCGCTGCGCACCCGGTACAGGTTGATGGACCAGTGGCGGCGCTCGTCGGAGCCCGGCAGAAAGCCCGTGACGTGCATGTCGGTGATGGAGTCGCCGGTCTCCAGGACCCGGCGCAGGGTCGCGGAGACGCGCTCGGCCTCGGGGCGCGGCAGATAGTCGTGGACGCCCTTGCCCCGGTGGTCGTCCGGGCTGCCGCCGAAGAGGGAGGCGAAACGGTAGTTGACGCGGCGAACCCGCAGGTCGGGGTCGATCAGCACGAATCCGAAGGGAGATTGACCGAAAATCGCCTGCGAGGCGGCGAGGTCGGTCTCGATGCTGCGCAGCGTGCGCACGTCGACGACGATGCAGACGGCGGCCTTCTCGCCCTCCTCGGTCCGCGTCGGCATCACATAGACCTCGGCGAGGCCCTCCCGGCCGGACTCACCGTCGGCCGCCGACGCGGGCACCCGGAAGGGCACCACACCGGTCCACTCGCGGCCGTCCAGGATCTCCGCCATCTTGCGCTGGCCCTGCGCGCGCAGGTCCGGGTCGATGAAGGCCTCGATGGGGTCCATGCCGACGGCGTGCTCGGCGGGGATGCCGAAGAGCTGCTCGGCACGCAGACTCCACTGCTCCACCAGACCGTCGGGGCCTATGGAGAAGGACGCGACCTTGATGTAGTCGTAGATCGAGCCGGGCGGGCTGCTCTGCCACATGGCGTCACCGGACGGCGGCTCGCCGGGACGGACATGCGCCACGGCATCATCCGCGGCCTCCGCCCTCGCGCCGCCCAACGGGTCATTCGACTCCGTGGCCTTCGCTGGTATCTCGCTCACGCGAACCGTCCCCTCCAGCTCACCGCGTCCGGTACCGGTCACCGGGGGCGGCTGCCCGCAGTATCCAGCACTACGGCGCCGCACAACACGGTGTTCACGATCACAGCACGATCCCGACGGTTTTCGGTCCGGGCTGCGACAACACTTCCAGTCTTCTAACCAGCGGACACCTCCTCGAATCACGTCTGCCGACAACCGCCACTGGCCTGAACCAGTCGATGGACAGGGGTGGGGGTGCCGTACAGGTGTTCTTCACCGGGATCAGGTCCTGTTCATCCCGGCACCGAGAGTTCGAACCAGACCGTCTTGCCCGTCGCGCCGGGACGGGTGCCCCAGCGGCGGGCCGCGTGGGCGACCAGTTGGAGACCGCGGCCGCTCTCGTCCTCCAGGGCGGCGACACGTTCGCGGGGCGGGTCGGGGAGGGGGTCGGAGACCTCCACCAGGAGGACGCCGTCGACGGCCTCGGGGCGGACCAGACGGACGCCGATGGGGCCGGTGGCGTGCCGCAGGGCGTTGGTCACCAGCTCACTGACCAGCAGGGCGGCGATGTCGGCGAGGCCGTCGAGATTCCAGGCGGCCAGCCGGTCCCGGACGGCCGTCCGGGCAGCGCGGACGGCGCCCGGGTCCGCCGGGAACGTCCACTTGGCGCAGTCGCCTTCGGTGTCGATCACGCCGATCACATCCCGGGCCAGCCCATGTCCGCTTTCGTGGGGTTAAGGGGCACATACCCGATATCAGGGCTGCGGTACCGCGCCGAACGGCGTAACACAGGGCGCCTAAGAGCCCGCGCCCCTGAGTCTCTCCAGTATGCGAATCGCTTCCACGTCCTGGTCGAGCCAGTTCACGTCCCAGATCTCGCCCGGGGCGAGCCAGCGCAGTTCGTCGTGATCCTGCAAGGGCTTGGGGTCCGGGGAGGTCGGGACGAGGTGGGCCGTCCAGGCCTGGAGGACGTACGGCGACTTGAGGGGCCATTCGCCGGGGATGCGCGCCACGACCTCCGCCTCCACGCCCAGCTCCTCTCGAAGCTCGCGCACGAGGGCCGCCTCGGACGACTCCCCCTCCTCCACCTTGCCTCCGGGCAGTTCCCATCGGCCGGCCAGAACAGGAGGGGCGCTGCGGCGGGCTGCGAGGAGGCGGTCGCCGTCGTACAGGGCGGCCGCCACCACCACGATCCGTTCCGTCATGCGCCGGAGCCTACGGGAGGCTCCTCAGTCGGCCGAACTCGCGCCGTTCTGGCTGATGCGCTCGACCCAGTAGAGCTGCTTGTGGCCGCGGGCATCGAGGCTGTCGGCGATCTTCTGGGCCTCGGCACGGGTCGCGTACCTGCCCACACGGTAGCGATTGCCGTTGTCGTCCTGCCGTATGACGAGCCAGGGAAGAGTGATCGTGCCGTCGTTCATTGCGCCCCACCGCTCCTTCCCGACCTGCGTCGAGCCCCACCCGATAAGGAAACCGCACTCCGCATATGCCCGAGCCTACGCCCAACCTTTACGCAGCGAATACGCGTTTGCACAAAGAGGTACGCAACCAGCCAGGACGGACTCCTCCGACAGGGGCGCGCAGCCGTGAACGCGCCCCCGGTGGGCGGTGATGCCTCCGGTCAGGGGCACCTCTGGAACTGGGGTGTCGACCTGCGAGAACGGCCGAATTCGAACGGCGTTCGCCTGCGGGCCCCTTGAGTGCTCGCCCGGGGCAACTTCCCCGGGGCGCGCGCTACTTCACCGGGAGGTGGTACGCGACCTGGTAGCGGTCGGCCGGAATGACCACGTCGGCCGTCTCCACCGGGCGACCCGAGGCGTAGTAGGTGCGGTGGACCACGAGGACGACATGGCCGGGGACACCGCCCAGGGCGAGCAACTCCTCGGCCAGGCCGGGACGGGCGCCCACCTCCTCGGTGACGTTGTCCACGACGACGTCGATGGCTGCCATGCGCTCGACCACGCCCATGCCGCCGAGGGGGCCCTCCTCGGGGAGCATCACGGGAGTGCGGCCGGTGACAGCGAGGGGCTCCCAGGAGGTGGAGAGCATCATCGGCTCACCGGCCTCCCGGAAGACGTACTTCGTGCACATCAGGCGGTCGCCGGGCCGGATGTCGAGCCGCTGGGCGATGGCGGCCGACGCCTCGGTCTGCGCGCTGCTGGACTCCCAGGTGCCGCGCCCCTCCCCGTCGGCCTGCTCCTGCCGGAAGGGCGTGGCGCCGGAGGCCGGGCGGTAGCCGGAGCGGGCGATGCGGCGGGGCACGGGTTGCTCCCGGACGTACGTCCCGGAGCCGGAGCGACCCTCGACCAGACCCTCTGCCATCAGCACCTTGCGCGCCTCCAGCGCGACGGTGTCCGAGACGCCGTACTCCTCGCGGATCCTGGCCTGGGACGGCAGGCGGGTGTGCGGTGGCAGCGAACCGTCGACGATCTTCTTGCGGAGATCACCCGCGACGCGCAGGTACGCCGGCTGCTCACCGAATGTCACTGGCCGCTCCCATCAGGTTGTACAGACAGCAACAGCGTGGCAACCGTGGGTTGGGCCATGCAAGCAAAGGCCAGAGAATCACTCGATGTGATGACATGTTCCGCTGGGGGTCTTTACGCAGGCACTTTCTCCCCGCTATGGCCGCGCTCACACCTTGAGTTCGCCGCCGCCCGACTCGCCGCCGCCGTCGTCGCCCCCGTCGTCGTACGTCGGCCGCTTGGTGGCGAGCCCCAGAGCCTTGCGTGCGGTGACCGTGCTGGGGCCGTCGACGTACGCGTAGCCCTTGTCGTAATGGATGTAGAAGGTGTCCACGTCGTCGTCCTCGGCCGCGGCGACCGCCTTCGCCCACTCGGCGCGCGCGTCCTCCATGTCCTTCACCAGGGCCGCGACCGGCTTGTCGGCAGCGGCCGGCCAGGACGGCGCGCGCAGGGCCTTGATCTGCTTGTTAAGGCTGTCGTAGACGTCCCGCGACCACTTCCGATAGCCGGGCAGGTCGTCCTCGGGGTAGTCCTCGGGCTCCTCCCACAACACGGTGTCCATGGCGTTGAGGGACTTCAGGAGGGTGATCTGGTACGTGTCGAGGGTGGTCTCGTCGGCACGCAGCGAGCCGGTCAGGGTGGCCTTCTCGTCGGTGTTGCCGAAGATGCAGCTGACCTCGCGGTCGCCGAGGCGCCAGCTCTGCCGGGTGGGGCCGAAGTAGTACACGTCGACGTCGCCGGGGAGCGCCCAGGTGTCCATGACGTAGGCGTCCTGGAGGGGGTAGCACTTGTCGTCGGCCGCGTCGGAGACCGCGCCGTCGCCCGGGAAGCCGTCGCCGCCGGTCATCTTGAACTCGCCGAACACCTCGCCGTCGTGCTCACCCGCGCAGGGCACCTCGTCGACGTCGTAGGTGAGGCCTTCGAGGGACTCCCCCGGCGCATCGAAGCACTGGCCCTTCACCACCGAGAAGGTCGTGCCCTCGCTCGCGCCCTTCTTGAACTCCTCCCAGGCGTCGGAGAGCCCCCCGGTGGCGAGCACCGTCACCCACAGGGCGAGTCCGAGCGACGACAGGATCGACCCCACGATCGCCAGGGCCTTGCCGGACTGGCCCTTCTTCTTGATCTGCACCAGCGCGATCACACCCAGCACCAGTCCCAGCGCCGGGAAGCAGCACAGGACGCCGAGGACCAGGGAGGCGACAGCGAGTCCGTTGACCGACGACGGGCGGGCGTAGGGGCTGTAGCCCTGTCCCCAGGTCTGGTACGGCGGGCCATAGGGTTGCCCGTACGGCTGTCCGTACGGCTGCTGCCCATACGGCTGTTGTCCCTGCGGCGGCGGCCCGTACGGGTCCGGGACCGGGGACGGCCCCTGGGCGGGGTCGGGCTGGTGGGGCCCAGGGGGCGGGGGTATGGACACGGGTACCGTGCTCCTGGTTCAGCAGTGGCGGGGAACTGACGTACGACAGGGCGCATGGTATGCGCGGGGCGGGCGGGGGTGGAATGCCGATCACGGGTGCGACGACCCAGGCGGTGAACGGGCTGACGGCACGGTGGGCGGGGGTGTCTTCCGGGGGGACCGTGTTCTCCGCCGCCGGGGTGTGGCCGCTGCTGGCCTTCCTGGCCGACGGGGCGCGGGGTCCGGCGCGGGCCGAGCTGGCGGGGGCGCTCGGAGTGCCCGCGGAGCAAGCGGCCGCGGTGGCGCGGGAGTTGCTCGCGGGACTGGCCGAATCGGAGGCGCTGGACTCGGCTCTGGGACTGTGGACCAGGCGGACGCTGGAGCTGCGCGAGGAGTGGGAGGCCGGGCTGCCCACCGACGCGCTCGGGGTCATCACCGGCGATCCCGCCCTCGATCAGCGGGAGATGGATGCCTGGGCCGCGAAGCGGACGGGTGGGCTGATCGAGCGGATGCCGGTGGAGGTGCGGGACGACACCGAACTGGTGCTGGCGAGCGCACTGGCTCTGCGGACCACGTGGCTGCGGCCCTTCGAGGTGCGTCCGGTACGGCCGTCCGCGGGCCCCTGGCAGGGCCGGACCCTGCGCGGCCTCCACCGCCGGAGCGTGCGGCTGGACCGGGTCGGTGTCGTGACCGCACCCGAGGGCCGGGTCACCGAGGTGAAGGTGCTCGGCGACAACGGCATCGACGTCCATCTCCTGCTCGGGGACGAGCACATGACACCGGGTCAGGTGATGGCGGCGGGGGCGGGCTTGCTCGACGGCACGTGTCCGGTCGTACGGGGGTCGTTGCTTCCGCACGGGCCGGCGGGGCCGGGTCTGCGGGTCGAGGAGCGGCCGTGTGCCGGCCCGCAGCAACCGACGCTGGAGGTGACGACGGCGGCGTTCGAGGCGCGGGCGCACCACGATCTGCTGGACCTGCACGGACTGTTCGGCCTCACCGCGGCTCGGGACGCGCGGCAGGGTCACTTCGCCGGCATCAGCGCCGCACCCCTGGCCGTCGGCTCCGCCCGGCAGTCCGTCCTGGCCCGCTTTGACGCGCTCGGCTTCGAGGCGGCCGCGGTGACCGCGGTCGCGGCGGCGCCGGGTGGGCCGCCGCCCACCCCCCGACACACGTCGACCGTCGTCACGGCCACCTTCGACCGCCCCTTCGCCTTCCTCGCCGTACACCGGGAGACCCGGCTGGCGATGACGGCGGGCTGGGTGACGGACCCGGCACCGTTCCGCTAGCCGCGCTGCGGGCTGGGCGATGGGGTGGGGACGGAACCGGCGCCACTCCGGTGGCCGCCCAGCGGACTCAGTCGCCGAAGACGGTGACCCGGACGGCCTCGCCCCGGCGACGGGATGCGGGACAGAACCGGCCGCCGCTCCGGTGGCTGCCCCCCCCCAGCGGCCTCAGTCGTCGAAGGCGGTCGCCCGGGTGGTCTTTTCCCAGGTGGCCACGTCGTTCCGTACGGCGTCGAGGTGGTCGAGTACGGCGGTCACCGCGTCGTCGCCGAGGGGCAGCCGCAGTGGGGTCTCCTCGGCGTCGAGGGCGGCGCGGATCAGGGCCGCCGCCTTCGCGGGGTCGCCGGCCTGGGTGCCGTCGCCGCCGGAGACGGCCCCGCGGGTCTCGCTCACCTTGGCGTAGACGCCGCTGTCGGCGCTGGCCCCCGCGCGGCTCGCTTCGAACAGCGAGGTGCGGAAGGCCCCCGGCTCCACGATCAGCACCTTGATGCCGAACTCCCGCACCTCGTCGGCAAGCCCCTCGGACATGCCCTCCAGCGCGAACTTCGTCCCGCTGTACGCCGAGAAGCCCGCGAAGGACAGCTGCCCGCCCATGCTGCTCATCTGCACGATCGCGCCCGAACGCCGCTCGCGCATGGCCGGCAGCACCGCCCGCGTGAGCGCCGCCGGTCCGAAGACATGCAGGTCGAACAGCTCACGCAGTTCGGCGTCGGTGGTCTCCTCGAAGGCGCCGACATGGGTCCGGCCCGCGTTGTTGACCAGCACGTCGATCCGTCCGTGCCGGGCCACCACATCCCGTACGACGGCCTCCGCGGCGGACATGTCGGTCACGTCCAGACGCACCGCCTCCACCTGGTCGGGGTGGGCGGCCACGAGGTCGTCCAGCGCCTCGGGCCTGCGGACCGCGCCCACCACGACATCGCCGTCGGCCAGGGCCGCCTCGGCGATCGCCCGCCCGAATCCGCTGCTCGCGCCCGTGATCAGCCAGACCTTGTTCATCACGACTCCTCTTCTCGAGTTGTTCCACGAACCAGCCTGCTGCCGAAGTCGGTTGCCCGTCCAAGACCCAGGGTGATAACCGATGGCTATGACGACCGACGTGCATGTACGGGACCTGCGTTACTTCCTGGCGGTGGCCGAGGAACTGCACTTCACGCGCGCGGCCGAACGGCTGTACGTGTCACAGCCCGCGCTGAGCAAGCAGATCCGTGCGCTGGAGCGGCAGTTGGGCGTGGAGCTGTTACGGCGGGACCCGCGGGGCGTCCTGCTCACCGAGGCGGGTCAGGCGCTGCTGCCGCACGCCCGGCAGGTGCTGGCGGCCTGGGCGGCGGCGGACGCCGCGATGGCGACGGCCCGGGCGGCGGAGCGCGGCACGCTCGTGGTGGGCATGAGCACCAGCCCCGGCCGCGGCGGTCTGCTCCCGGCGATCCGCTCCCGCTTCACGGCCGCGCATCCGGAGGCGGTCGTACGGCTGCGGCAGATGAGCTGGCAGGACCCCACCGCGGGCCTGGCGGACGGCGAGACCGAGGTCGCGTTCGTCTGGCTGCCGCTGCCCGACGAGGAGCGCTACGGATGGACCGTGGTCGCCGAGGAGCCCCGCCTGGTCGCCCTCCCCGACAACCATCCGCTCGCCGCCCGCGAGGAGGTCGACTTCGCCGACCTGGCCGACGAACCGTTCCTCGCCCTGCCACCGAGCACCGGCCCGCTGCGCGACTTCTGGCTCGCCCTCGACGAACGGTCCGGCCGCCCGCCCCGCATCGGCGCGGAGATCGCCGGCACGGAGGAGACGTACGAGGCCCTCGTCGCGGGCCTGGGCATCTGCCTCGTGGCCGCCGGCAATGCCCCCCTGATCACGCTGGGCGGCGTGGTCACCCGGCCGGTCCGCGGAATCGGCCCGAGCAGATTCGTACTTGCTTGGCGCAAGCAGGACGGGGGGCGGGCGCTGGTGCGGGGGTATACGGAGGCGTGCCGGGCGGTGGTGGGGGGCTGAGGGGGCGTGGGTCCGGGGCGGGGGGCGTCTGCGCGGGTCTTCTGCGCGGGGCGCCTCCACTCGGCATCGGCGCCGGGCAGCAACCGATGCAGTCGCAGGGGCCGTCTCCGAGGAGCAGGCCTCCTTCGGTAACGCGGTTCTCAGGACGGAGTACTCAGCTCGGCGACTGAGAGCGCGTCAGCCCTGGGAGCGGGGACCGCCACCGTGCCGTTGAGGATCGCGTCCAGGGTCTGGCGAACCTCGCGGCCCGGGCCGACCGCGAGCCCCTCCCCCAGTCGGCGGACGAGCCGCGCGTACACCGCTTGGGCGTCATGAGTGCGGCCCTCGCCGTGCAGCGCCGACATCAGAAGGGCGACTCCGCGCTCCCGGAGCGGATGCTCCCCGACGTGCCGCAGCAGGCGCGGGATCACTCCGCCGGCGTGACCGGTCGCGATCGACAGGGCGAAGTACTCCTCGGCCGCGATCGCCCGCTGCTCTTCCAGTGCCGCCGCGTGCGAGGCGAAGCTCGGCACGTCGAGCCCGTCGTACACGCCGCCGCGCCACAACGCCAGCGCACGTTCGTACAGGCCGAGGCTCGACTCCGTCCGGCCCAGCGCCTTCGCCGACTCGGCCTCGGCGCAGAGCCGGGAGAACACGACGTGGTCGATCCGTTCGGCCTCGATGCCGAACACGTATCCGTCCCGAACCCGGTCGAGACACACATCGCCGGCGCTCGAGGCCGCGATCGCCCGCCGAATGGAGCCGAGGCAGTTCATCACCTGCTCACGCGCCGTCCGCGGGGGGTCGTCGCCCCACAGCGCGTCGATGAGCGTATGCATGGAAATGAATGCGTTCGGTCGCGTCACCAGAACGGAAAGAATGACCCACTCACGCCTGCGATTCACGCCGATACTGGACCGGAGAGGCTCAGCGTAGGGCTGCCCGAGAATCCCGAAGTCGGGCATCGGCCATCCTTTCGACAGGGTGCGGAGCCAAAAGGCGCGCCGGATGCCGATGAATTCACGCGTCCGCGCCCTCGAAAGTATATGTGACACAGGATTAGTTTTCGCGCACGAGTATGACTCTTTGGGACTCTTTGGGGCTTTCTTGACACCCGCCCCCTTCTGGCAAAGTCAGTAAATCCGGACTCCTCCCGGCGATGGCCTGGCGATGGGGCGGCGATGGAGCGAGCTGCCATCTTCGTACGCATCGGCTCACCGGCAGGGAGAAGGACCACCCTATGGATCAGATGGTTCTCAAAGCACAGCAATGGGTCAATGCAACATACACAGGCGTATCCGGGTACAACCCGTGCACCGAGAACGGAATGACGGGCTGGGAGACGATCTACTGCCTCACGCGGGCACTCCAGCACGAGCTCGGCATCACCTCGCTGTCCGACAACTTCGGGCCGACAACATGGGCGGATCTGAACGCCTACGGCCCGGTCGGGCGGGACTCCGACAACATCAACATGCGGACCATCGCGGAGGCGGCCCTCTACTGCAAGGGCTACAGCGGCGGCGAAATCGACGGCGGCTTCAACGTGGACACCGGCGCCGGCCTGACCGCGCTGGTGGCGGACATGGGTCTGCCGGGTCCGGAGGTGCCCGACTCCCAGATCTACAACGTGGAGCCGAAGGTCTTCAAGGCGCTGCTGACCATGGACGCGTACGTGCTCACGTCCGGCGGCTCCAGCATGATCCAGACGTGCCAACGGTGGCTGAACGACGCCTATTACGGGAAGGGCCAGTTCTTCATCGGGCCGTGCGACGGCCACTTCTCCCGCAATGTGCAACAGGCTCTGGTCCTGGCCATCCAGTACCAAATGGGTCTGACGGACAGCCAGGTGACGGGCTCGCTCGGTCCGACCACCGAGGGGGCGCTCAAGACGACCGCGTACGTGTCCAGCGGCTCGCAGGACTCGGGGGACGCCGGATGGGTCCGGTTGTTCCAGTGTGCGGTCGCGTTCAACAACTACGACAACCACTGGGGGGACGGCGGCGGGACGTTCACCTCCGACCTGGTGGCCACGGTGACGGCTTTCCAGAAGTTCTCTTCGCTCGACGCCACCGGCGCGGCCGATTACGAGACCTGGATGTCACTGCTGGTCTCGACCGGGGACCCGGACCGCAAGGGCACCGCCTTCGACTGCATGTATCCACTGAACGCGACGACGATCCAGACGGTGAAGAGCAACGGATACACGACCGTCGGCCGCTATCTCATAGGCGGCACGAACAAGGTCCTGACCAACTCCGAGATCGCGCTCATTTTCGACAACGGCCTTTCCCTCTTCCCGATCTATCAGGACGAGGGAAACGCGCTCATTGACTTCAGTTACCCGCAAGGTGTGGCGGCCGGAAACGACGCGGCCGAAGCAGCGATCACCTTCGGTATCCCGTACGGCACCGTCATCTATTTCTCGGTCGATTTCGACGCGACCGACGACGACATCACCAGCGCGATCATCCCGCACTTCCAGGGCGTCAACAACGGCATGGCCGCGATGGGCAGCCAGTACGCGATCGGTGTGTACGGATGCCGCAACACCTGCATCCGCCTCGCGGCCGAGGGTCTCACCACCCGGAGCTTCGTCAGCGGCATGTCGACCGGCTACAGCGGCAACCTCGGCTATCCGCTCCCCGACAACTGGGCCTTCGACCAGATCAAGGACTTCACGCTGGCCTCCGGCACCAGCGGCGCGGTGGAGATCGACAACGACATCGCCTCCGGCATGGACCCGGGCGTCGACAGCGTGACCCGGCCGCGCGATCCCAACGACGCCTTCTACACGTACATGATCTGGGTGGAGGCCAGGGCCGGCCAGTGGATCGACCAAGGGCACACCGACCGGTCCGCGCAGGAGCTGGTCGCGCAGTACCTCCGGGCCCGTACGTCACAGTATGTGTTCACGGGTTCCGACACGGTCTTCGGTGAGCTGGACCAGGGCTTCATCGATTTCGTGAACACCTATCCCGACGAGCCGTACGCGGGCCCGCTGCGCGACCCCGATCTGCTGTGGGACTCCGACGTCGACCACTTCGGCGCGTCCTGCGGCGCCGTCATCACCAGCGGGATCCCGGGCGACCTCACGTCGTCCAACCTGACGGACTTCGGGAGCTGGGGCGGCGATCTCGTCAGCGTGCTGGCGCAGTTCTACCTGAGCGGGCTCTCCGACGACCAGGCGTACACCTACGCCGCGGGTCAGATCGGCGGCAAGGGCGACAACACGTACTTCTCGCTCAACGACCTCCTCGCCGACATGGACGCCTATGTTCTGGGCTATCCCGTCAAGCAGGGTTCCAGTCAGCCACTGTCGACGGGTTTCAAGGCCGGCTACGCGTCGCCCACCGCGGCCACGGCCCGGCGGTCGACGTTCTACTCGATCCGTTTCGGCAGCTCGCCCGCGACGGTGGCGGCCGCCGCCATGAGCGCCATGACCAGCGACGCCGCCGACCCGGAGATGGCCGCCATCCGGGATGCCTTCTGGGTCAAGACGACCAAATCGGTGACCTGCCCGACTCCCGGGTCCATGTCCGACGCCGCGCTGTCCGGTGTGGCGGACGCCTTCAAGGACGCCATCGTCCAGTACTGCGCATGAGGAATCGAGGATGTGACATGTTCGACCCGAAGGTCAGTCGTCGGCAGGTGCTGGTACTCGGAGGTCTGACGCTGGGCGTCGGCGCCGTCACCGTTGCCGGTCCGGGCCCGGCATGGGCCGACACCGCGGCCGCAGCCGGCGTGGAGTTGGTCCCGGTCGGCGCGAGCCCGGTCGCGGTCCTGGCGGGCGTCGGTGTCCAACCGGCCGCGTTCCCCAGACAGCTGGCCGTGCAGGTCAAGCACGCGGGCACGGATCTGCCCGCCGGGACCCAGGTGGCCATCAGCTACGACCCCCGGCTGTACTCCCCGCTGCCCGCGGCCGTCGCCACCGTGGGCGACCGCCGGCTGCGCGCCACGAGTACCGTCTCCACCGACCCCAGGACCTCGGTCACCGCCTGCACGGTCACCTTGACCGAGGCCCTCCCCGCAGGCAGCGACCCGGTGGTCGTCGTGGGGACCGCGTTCCCCGTGCTCTACCCGTACGACCTGGTCGCCGGGCCGGCCGGTGCCACCGCGGCCGTGCACCACAAGAACGTGAGACCGACTGACCGGAGCCTCCAGCCCGGACGTCCGCACGCCTTCGGCGGAGTGGCCACGCCGTGGGGCCTGGAGGTCAGCGGGGTGTGGAACCGCTGCGAGTGGGCGAACGGCAAGCGGTGGTACTACTACCCGGCGCGGATCACGCTGAACAGCGTCGGGCCGGGCACGGCACCCGTGGCCGCCTCATTCTCCGTCGCGCTGGACCCCCAGGTCGTCTCCGACGTCAGGATCGTCAGCGCCCGGCTCAACAACAAGGTGCACGACGCGGGGGTGCGGCTCCTCTCCGACACCCGGACCGCATCTCTGTTCGAAACCCGCTGGGCCACGCGAGTGAAGCTCAAGTCAGGCGACCGGCTCGACCTGGAGCTTGCGGTGAGGACTCGGAAGCCGACGGGTGACCTGCCGACCGTCAAGCACCCGACGGTAGGCTTGATCAACATGGGCGACCACATCACCCAGCGGCAGACCGGCCGGACCTCGATGTCGCGGAGCGATTCAGAGTGGACATAGTCCCTGGTTACGTGTTCATCCTGCCGGCGGTGATCGTCGTGGGATGGATCCTGTCGTGGTGGGGAGCCCGACGGGTCCGGTGGATCCTGCTGTCCGCCGCGGGCGTCGTCTCCGTGCTCTGCGTCGTCATCGGCTGGCAGGCGATGGGGCCGCCGGCGGACCCGCGGACCGTCAGCTGCTCGTCCACCTGGGCGTGCACGGATCCGGGTTCGCTCTACCTGGTCGCGGCCGGACTGCTCGGTTTCGGATGCTGCCTTGTGCTGTTGATCCTCGCGATCCTGGGCGAGGCGATGGTGATCTGGAGGAGACGCCGGACCTCCGACTGACGCGGGGGCTCGAGGTCAGCGGCGGGTGGAGCCGCCGTGAACGGGCGTGGCGAGCGAGGTGGATGCGGTGGGGCGTGCTGTGCGCCGGGGCCGTCATCTTCTGGAGTCCGTGAACTCAGCACGCTGAAGGGCTTCCGGTGATGGGTGCTCCAGCGGGAATCCACGATCCCGCTGGAGTACAGAGAATCCGAGAGTCACACGTTGAAGCGGAACTCCACCACGTCCCCGTCCTGCATCACGTACTCCTTGCCCTCCATGCGCGCCTTGCCCTTCGCGCGGGCCTCGGCGACCGATCCCATCTCCACCAGGTCGTCGAAGGAGATGACCTCCGCCTTGATGAAGCCCTTCTGGAAGTCGGTGTGGATGACTCCGGCGGCCTCGGGGGCGGTGGCGCCCTTCTTGATGGTCCAGGCGCGGGACTCCTTGGGGCCGGCCGTGAGGTAGGTCTGCAGGCCGAGAGTGTTGAAGCCGACGCGGGCGAGAGTGGCGAGGCCCGGCTCCTCGGCGCCGACCGACTCCAGGAGCTCCATCGCGTCCTCCTCGTCGAGCTCGGCGAGGTCCGCCTCCAGCTTGGCGTTGAGGAAGATCGCCTCGGCAGGGGCTACCAGGGCGCGCTGCTCGTCCTTGAAGGACTCGTCGACCAGCTCGTCCTCGTCGACGTTGAAGACGTACAGGAAGGGCTTCGTCGTCAGCAGGTGCAGGTCGTGCAGGAGTTCCTCGTTGCCGGAGCCCTGGACGATGCCCGCCGAGAAGAGGGTGTCGCCCTTCTCCAGGATCTCCTTCGCCGCTTCCACCGCGGCGACCTTCGGGGCGATGTCCTTCTTGATCCGCGACTCCTTCTGGAGGCGGGGCAGGACCTTCTCGATGGTCTGGAGGTCGGCGAGGATCAGCTCGGTGTTGATCGTCTCGATGTCGTCCTTGGGCGAGACCTTGCCGTCGACGTGCACGACGTTCTCGTCCTTGAAGGCACGGATGACCTGGCAGATCGCGTCCGACTCACGGATGTTCGCGAGGAACTTGTTGCCCAGGCCCTCGCCCTCGGAGGCGCCCTTCACGATGCCCGCGATGTCCACGAAGTCGACGGTGGCCGGAATGATCTTCTGGGAGGAAAAGATCTCGGCCAGTTTCGCCAGCCGCGGGTCCGGGACGCCGACCACGCCGACGTTCGGCTCGATCGTGGCGAACGGGTAGTTGGCCGCCAGCACGTCGTTCTTGGTCAGGGCGTTGAACAGGGTCGACTTGCCGACATTCGGCAGACCGACGATTCCGATCGTGAGCGACACGTTGCGACTTCCCGTACGTGAGAGGAGACGTGAGGAGACTGGCGGCCAGGGGGCCGATCCACCAGTCTACGGCGTGCCGCAGCACGCTCCGGCTGACCTCTCGAACGCATGGCCAAGGTCTTTCGCACCGCGTGTCCGAGGAGCGATTCCACACATAAACAGACCTAGGTTGGTCCAGTGGAGCAACACAGGACCCGCCCCCCGCACAACGGAACGCGACGCCCGGCCCCGGGAGCACCGCTGCCCGCGCAGGCCCGCGGTGAGCGACAGCCGGCGGCGCCCCGCCGTCCCCCGCCGCCCGTGGTCCAGACGCTGCGACGGTTCCCCAACCCCCGGCTCACCGGGCTCGGCGGCGGCCTGTTCTGCGCCGGGCTGATGTGCGCGCTCGGCTTCCTCGTCTCGCTGCTGTTCGGCTCGTCGCTGACGGTGTACGGCGTGCTGTTCGTGCCGGTGAGCGTACTGACGGCGGTCTGGATGCGCCGGGGCGATCTACTGACCGCCCCGATCATCGTCCCGATCGCCTTCGCCGCCGGGCTCGTCCCGGTCGCCGACAGCAGCGGCGGCACCTCGGGCCGCCTGATGGGCCTGTTCACCGCGCTGGCCACGCAGGCCGGCTGGCTCTACGCCGGCACGCTGGCCGCCGGCATCATCGCGCTGGTCCGCAGGATCCGCCTGGTACGGAGCCGCTCGCGCTGACGAGGACCGGCGGGCGGTACGAAGGGGGACAGTGGCCGGCCCGCTCCCTAACCCTCCACCGCCCTCATCGCCGCCCCCACGATCCCCGCGTTGTTCTGCAGCTGTGCCGGGACGATCTCGGCCTTGATGCCCTCGATGTGCGGCAGGAACTTCTGGGCCTTGCGGCTGACGCCGCCGCCGATGATGAACAGTTCGGGCGAGAACAGCATCTCGACATGGGCGAGGTACTTCTGGACGCGGTGGGCCCAGTGCTCCCAGGTGAGCTCCTCGTCCTCCCTGGCCTTGCTGGAGGCCTTCTTCTCGGCGTCGTGGCCGTGCAGCTCCAGGTGGCCCAGCTCGGTGTTGGGGACGAGGACGCCGTCGACGAAGACCGCGCTGCCGATGCCGGTGCCGAAGGTGAGCAGTATGACGGTGCCCTTGCGGTCCTTGCCCGCGCCGAAGTTCATCTCGGCGACGCCCGCCGCGTCCGCGTCGTTGACGACGGTCACCGGGAGTCCGCCGAGCCGCTCGCTGAACAACGCGCGCGCGTCGGTGTCGATCCAGCTCTTGTCGACATTGGCCGCCGTACGGATCGTCGAGCCGCCGGTGACCACGCCCGGGAAGGTCAGGCCGACCGGCCCCGTCCACCCGAAGTGGTCCACGACCTGCTTCACCCCGTCGGCCACGCCGTCGGGCGTCGCCGGGTGCGGGGTGAACACTTTGTGGCGCTCCTGGGTGAGGTCGCCCTTGTCCAGGTCCACAGGGGCGCCCTTGATCCCGGATCCGCCGATGTCCAAGCCGAAGATCTGCATGGCCCTACGTTACGACGGACGACTGACAGTCACGCCGGGGAGGTCCCCTTACGCTCCGCGACCAGCGCCGCCGCCTCCTCGCGCAGGTCGCGGCGCAGTTCCTTCGGCAGCGAGAAGGTGATGGACTCCTCGGCCGCCTTCACGAGCTCCACGTCGCCGTAACCGCGCTGCGACAGCCACTCCAGGACCTCCTCGACCAGTACCTCCGGCACCGAGGCGCCCGAGGTCACGCCGACCGTGGTCACGCCCTGAAGCCAGGCCTCGTCGATCTCGCTCGCGTAGTCCACGAGGTAGGCCTCGCGGGAGCCGGCCAGCTTGGCGACCTCGACGAGCCGCTTGGAGTTGGAGGAGTTGCGGGAACCGACCACGATGACCAGCTCGGCCTCGGCGCCCATCTGCTTCACCGCGAGCTGACGGTTCTGCGTGGCGTAGCAGATGTCGTCGCTGGGCGGGGAGATGAGCTGCGGGAACTTCTCCTTGAGGGCGTCGACGGTCTCCATCGTCTCGTCGACGGACAGCGTGGTCTGGGAGAGCCAGACGACCTTCGACTCGTCGCGGACCTCGACCTTGGCGACGTCCGAGGGGCCGTCGACGAGGGTGATGTGGTCGGGGGCCTCGCCGGAGGTGCCGATGACCTCCTCGTGGCCCTCGTGCCCGATCAGGAGGATGTCGTAGTCCTCGCCCGCGAAGCGGACGGCCTCCTTGTGGACCTTGGTGACCAGCGGGCAGGTCGCGTCGATGGTGGCGAGCTTGCCGCGCGCGGCCTCCTCGTGGACGACGGGGGCGACGCCGTGAGCCGAGAACATGACGATGTTGCCCGGCGGGACCTCCTCCGTCCGTTCGACGAAGATGGCGCCCTTCTTCTCCAGGGTCTGTACGACGTACTTGTTGTGGACGATCTCGTGCCGGACGTACACCGGAGCGCCGTACTGCTCCAGGGCTTTCTCGACGGCGATCACGGCGCGGTCCACACCCGCGCAGTAGCCACGGGGGGCGGCGAGCAGGACACGGCGGCCAGGCGAAGCAGTCATGCGTCCCATCGTAAGGCCGCGTTCGGCCCGTCAAAGATCGCGTGCCCGTGACGGCGCTCGCGGTGGTCGTCACGACGCTGCTGAACCAAGGAGGCCGGATCCCGTCGCGTAGTGACGGCCGGTGACGGTGCGTTGTCGTACCGGGCCGTTACGCTCGCGGCATGGCTGTGAACTCGACTCCCGAAGCGCCCCTGCCCGTCGGCGAGGTGTCGCGCCTGATCGGCGGCTGGATCGACCGCCTCGGTGCCGTGTGGGTCGAGGGCCAGATCACCCAGCTCTCCCGGCGCCCGGGAGCGGGCGTCGTCTTCCTCACGCTGCGCGATCCGTCGTACGACATCTCGGTGAGCGTCACCTGCTTCCGTCAGGTTTTCGACGAGATCGCCGATGTCGTCAGCGAGGGCGCCCGAGTCGTCGTACTGGCGAAGCCGGAGTGGTACGCGCCGCGGGGCCAGCTCTCGCTGCGGGCCGCCGAGATAAGGCCCGTCGGGGTCGGTGAGCTGCTGGCCCGGCTGGAGCAGCTGAAGAAGTCCCTCGCCGCGGAGGGGCTGTTCGCGCCGGAGCGCAAGAAGGCGCTGCCGTTCCTGCCGCAGCTCATCGGGCTGGTGTGCGGCCGGGCCTCGGCCGCCGAGCGGGACGTCCTGGAGAACGCCCGGCACCGCTGGCCGGCCGTCCGTTTCGAGGTGCGCAACGTCCCGGTGCAGGGCGTGCACGCCGTCCCCCAGGTCGTCCAGGCGGTCAAGGAGCTCGACGCACTGGACGACGTGGACGTGATCATCGTGGCGCGCGGCGGGGGCAGCGTGGAGGATCTGCTGCCGTTCTCCGACGAGCAGTTGGTGCGGGCGGTCGCGTCCTGTCGTACGCCGGTGGTGTCGGCGATCGGGCACGAGCCGGACACCCCACTGCTCGACTACGTCGCCGACCTGCGGGCCTCCACGCCCACGGACGCGGCCAAGAAGGTCGTACCGGACGTGGGTGAGGAGTACGAGCGGGTGCGAGCGCTGCAGGACCGCGCGCGGCGGTGTGTCGAGTCCTTCCTCCAGCGGGAGGAGCGGGGCCTCGCGCAAGCGCTCGCGCGGCCGTCGATAGAGGATCCGCACCGGATGATCGACGAGCGCGCCGACCATGTGTCCTCCCTGGTCGACCGTGGCCGCCGCACCCTGGGCCATCTGCTGGACCGCGCCGACTCCGAGCTGACGCACACGCACGCGCGCGTGGTGGCCCTCTCCCCCGCCGCGACCCTCCAGCGCGGGTACGCCGTGCTCCAGAAGGCCGACGGCCATGTGGTGCGGGCGCCGGACGAGGTGACGGCGCAGGAGACCCTGCGGGCGCGGGTCGCCGAGGGTGAGTTCGTTGTCCGAGTCGATGCATAGGGTGGGCGGATGACCAGCAAGGTGGCGGAAGAGGCGCTCGGGTACGAGCAGGCACGGGACGAGCTGATCGAGGTCGTACGGCGGCTGGAGGCGGGCGGTACGACGCTCGAGGAGTCCCTCGCGCTCTGGGAGCGGGGCGAGGAGCTGGCCAAGGTGTGCCGGCGCTGGCTGGACGGGGCGCGGGCGCGGCTGGACGCGGCACTGGCCGAGGAGGAAAAGGCCGGGACCGAGGGCGACGCCGAGTAGGAGACCTGGGTGATCTGTGAAGCGGATCACCACGCCCCGATTTTTGTTGAAGGTTGAACTTCAGTCGCGTACCGTCGAGAACGTCAACCGGTCCCCGGTCCGTTTCCGGGGTCGACGTCCCCCCGAGAAGGTTTCTCATGTCTCTCGTTCTTGACCCCGCCGCCCAGGACCTGCTGTTCCGCGAGGCCCGTACCGCGAACACCTTCACCGACGAGCCGGTGACCGACGAGCAGCTCCAGGCCATCTACGACCTGGTCAAGTACGGCCCGACCGCCTTCAACCAGAGCCCGCTGCGCATCACCCTGGTCCGCTCCGCCGAGGCCCGCGAGCGCCTGGTCCAGCACATGGCCGAGGGCAATCAGCCCAAGACCTCCACCGCCCCGCTGGTCGCGATCCTCTCCGCGGACAACGAGTTCCACGAGGAGCTGCCGGAGCTCTTCCCGCACTTCCCGCAGGCCAAGGACGTCTTCTTCAGCGAGCGCCCCGCCCGCGAGGGTGCCGCCGGACTGAACGCCGCCCTGCAGGCCGCGTACTTCATCATCGGCGTCCGTGCCGCCGGCCTCGCCGCCGGCCCGATGACCGGTCTGGACTTCGAGGGCGTCCGCAAGGAGTTCCTGGACGACGACCACACCCCGCTGATGGTCGTCAACATCGGCAAGCCGGGCGAGGACGCCTGGTTCCCGCGCTCCCCGCGCCTGTCGTACGACGAGGTCGTCACCACCGTCTGAGACGGCTGACACGCGACGAGAGGGCCCGGCTGCCTGGCAGCCGGGCCCTCTCGTGTGCTCTCACGCCGTCTTGAGCGACTTCGCCATCTCGGCCAGCTGGGCGAACGATCCCGTGCCCGCGACCACCGTCGTCGCCCCGTCGGCGGTGTGCACGAGGGCGTCGTAGCGGCCGCCCGTGTACCGCGTCCAGGTGCGGCCCGCGATCTGCTGGGTCTGCTTCGTCGCCTCGCCGCCCTGGCTCGCCTCGTCGATGAACGTCGACGGCTTCTGAGTCGACTGCTCGACCTGCACGTACTGATCATCAGGGGCCTGGAAACCCAGGTGCCAGGCGTCGAACTGGTCGCCCTGGAAGCGCACCGAGGTCGCCTTCCAGCCGGCCGGCAGATCCTCGGGCGCGGCCACCGGATAGGAGGCCGCGCGGCGGGCCGTGAGCAGCTCGACGCGGTAGTCGACCGTCTTGATGTCGGGAGCGGAGTCGTCGTGCGGGATGAACACGTAGATGACCGCCGCCGCGATCCCGATCAGGCCCAGGGAGAGAATCATGTCCCGGACCGTCTTCTGCTTGCCGTTCGAACCTGCCACGCCCCCTATCGTCGCAGGTGCCCGGTCCGCTCATCCGTGGGGTCCCCTGCTCATTTTGTCGGACTGGGGATAGAGTCGACGGTCGAACCCTCATCCGGCCGTCGTCGTATCAGAAAGGTGCGCTCCGATGACCGAGCATCATCATCTGCCGTCCGAACTCGAGGTCCCCTCCGAGGCCCCCGACCGCAACCTCGCCCTGGAACTCGTCAGGGTGACCGAAGCCGCCGCGATGGCCGCGGGCCGCTGGGTGGGCCGGGGCGAGAAGAACGGCGCCGACGGCGCCGCGGTGCGCGCCATGCGGTCCCTCGTCTCCACCGTGTCGATGAACGGCGTGGTCGTCATCGGCGAGGGCGAGAAGGACGAGGCCCCGATGCTCTTCAACGGAGAGCGCGTGGGCGACGGGACCGGGCCCGAGTGCGACATCGCCGTCGATCCGATCGACGGGACCACGCTGACGGCCAAGGGCATGCCGAACGCGATCGCCGTACTGGCCGCGGCGGACCGTGGGTCGATGTTCGACCCGTCGGCCGTGTTCTACATGGACAAACTGGTCACAGGGCCCGAGGCCGCGGACTTCGTCGACATCAACGCACCCGTCTCCGTGAACATCCGGCGGGTCGCCAAGGCCAAGCGGTCCACCCCGGAGGACGTGACCGTGGTCATCCTCGACCGGCCCCGGCACGAAGGAATCATCAAGGAGATCCGGGAGGCCGGGGCGCGGATCAAGCTGATCTCCGACGGCGACGTGGCGGGGTCGATCTACGCGCTGCGCGAAGGCACCGGCGTCGACATGCTGCTGGGCATCGGCGGTACGCCCGAGGGCATCATCTCGGCCTGCGCCGTGAAGTGCCTCGGGGGGACGATTCAGGGCAAGCTGTGGCCGAAGGACGACGAGGAGCGGGCGCGGGCGATCGACGCCGGGCACGATCTGGACCGGGTGCTCATGACGGACGACCTGGTGTCCGGGGAGAACGTGTTCTTCGTGGCCACCGGGATCACCGATGGTGAGCTGCTGCGTGGTGTGCGGTACCGGTCGGAGACCGCGACGACCGACTCGATCGTGATGCGGTCGAAGTCGGGGACGGTTCGGCGGATCGACTCCGAGCATCGGCTCAGCAAGCTGCGGGCCTACAGCGCGATCGACTTCGACCGCGCGAAATAGCTCGCGCCGAAGTGAGTGGGCGCCCCCGGTGCGGAGGGGGCGCCCTTTCCTTTTGCCCTTGTTGCCCTTGTTTCAGCCTGCCTGGGCTATGCGCGCCGCCCTCGCCGCCTTCTGCAGCTCCAGGTCGCGGCGGCGCCTGCGGGCCAGGACCACCCGGCGTTCCGCTGCGGTGAGGCCGCCCCAGACGCCATAGGGCTCGGGTTGGAGCAGGGCGTGTTCGCGGCACTCGACCATGACGGGACAGCGGGCACAGACGCGCTTCGCGGCCTCCTCGCGCGAGAGCCTGGCGGCGGTGGGTTCCTTGGACGGGGCGAAGAACAGGCCGGCCTCGTCGCGCCGGCACACCGCCTCGGTGTGCCATGGAGCGTCTTGGTCCCTGTCCCGCACTGGCACCCGCTGGGCCGGAACGGCAGCTACCTGCAGGGACGAATGCGGCGGTTGCAGCACGGTCTACTCCTGACGACGGCTTCGCGAGCGAGAGACGATGCAGCAAGCCCTACCCGCTGTGCGCGCGCCTATGCACTGAGTCCCGAACCGCTGGATCGCGCGCGGTCGCGTGCGCTTCCGGGAGCCCACCACGGGCGGATCCGTTCGCTTCGGATGCGCCCGGATTCACAACCGTCAACGATCCAGGTGTTTGCGCAAACTCTTGTCGACCTTGCGATCGACCGCGCGCTGCACCCGGTCGAGGATGTCCGCGACGAGCTTGCCCCGCTTCGGCTTCGCGTCGACACTGCCGAGGACGGCCCAGCCGTCGACGTACACCACGGGCGCGTCCCGCTCGGCCGAGTCGAGCGTGTCCACCTGGAAGTCGCCGAGGACACCGACTCCCGTGCCGCGCAGCGAGATGTTCTCGGGGACGCGCACCTCGACGCTGCCGCAGAACGAGAACGCCTTGATCACGACCTGGCGGTACTCGAAGATCGCCTCGCTGAGGTCGATCTCCACGCTGCCGAAGATCGCGTAGGCGTGGATACGACGGCCCGCGCGCCAGCGCCCCTTGCGGACGGCGGCACTCAGGACCGCCACCACGTTGTCGTCGGGGTCGTGGGGTATCGCATCGGTCGGGCGGTTCGGGGCCGGGGTCCAGGCCGGGGCGGCACGGCGCTCGTGGGCCGCCGGCAGGTCCCGTATGAAGACCTCCAGCTCGCCCACCGTCTTGGCGCTCAGTACCCCCTCGACCCGCTCCTCGTGCTCGTCCGCGGTGAGGCGGCCCTCGGCGAGGGCCTCGCGCAGGATGTCGGCGACGCGGTCGCGGTCGGCGTCCGAGGCACGCAGGTCGGCCACCGCGGGTGCGGGGCCTGCGTGCTTGTGAAGGTCGGGCTTCTGAAGGTCCACAGCAGCAGCGTACCGAAACGCGATAGATCGCGACTAGAGCTGTGGACAACTCTTGGCGAACCAACTGAGCCTTACCTCACAAGCTCCCGTCCTTGGACAGGTTCTACGCTGGTGAGGCCCGCCAACGGAGGTGGGTGGCCGTCTTTCGAGTGAGGAATGGGCTGAGATGCCTGAGTTCGCGTATACGGATCTGCTCCCCATGGGAGAGGACACCACCCCCTACCGGCTGGTGACCTCCGAGGGTGTCTCCACCTTCGAGGCCGACGGGCGGACCTTCCTCAAGGTGGAGCCGGAGGCGCTGCGCAAGCTCGCCACGGAGGCCATCCACGACATCCAGCACTACCTGCGTCCCGCGCACCTCGCTCAGCTGCGGCGGATCATCGACGACCCCGAGGCGTCGAGCAACGACAAGTTCGTGGCGCTGGACCTGCTGAAGAACGCGAACATCGCGGCGGCGGGCGTCCTCCCGATGTGCCAGGACACCGGCACCGCGATCGTCATGGGCAAGCGCGGCCAGAACGTGCTGACGGCGGGCGGTGACGAGGCGGCGCTGTCGGAGGGCATCTACGACGCGTACCTGAACCTCAACCTGCGCTACTCGCAGATGGCCCCGCTGACCATGTGGGACGAGAAGAACACCGGTTCCAACCTCCCCGCGCAGATCGAGCTGTACGCCACCGACGGCGGCGCCTACAAGTTCCTGTTCATGGCCAAGGGCGGCGGTTCGGCCAACAAGTCGTTCCTCTACCAGGAGACGAAGGCCGTCCTGAACGAGGCCTCCATGATGAAGTTCCTGGAGGAGAAGATCCGTTCGCTCGGTACGGCCGCCTGTCCGCCGTACCACCTGGCGATCGTCGTGGGCGGTACGTCGGCCGAGTACGCACTGAAGACCGCGAAGTACGCCTCCGCGCACTACCTGGACGAGATTCCGGCCGTGGGCTCGGAGCTCGGGCACGGTTTCCGGGACAAGGAGCTGGAGGAGAAGGTCTTCGAGCTGACCCAGAAGATCGGGATCGGGGCGCAGTTCGGCGGTAAGTACTTCTGCCACGACGTGCGTGTCGTACGGCTGCCCCGGCACGGCGCGTCCTGCCCGGTCGCCATCGCCGTGTCCTGCTCGGCCGACCGCCAGGCCGTCGCGAAGATCACCGCGGAGGGGGTGTTCCTGGAGCAGCTGGAGACGGACCCGGCGCGGTTCCTGCCCGAGACGACGGACGAGCACCTCGAGTCCGACGGTGACGTGGTCAAGATCGACCTCAACCAGCCGATGGACGACATCCTCGCGGAGCTCACCAAGTACCCGGTGAAGACGCGGCTTTCGCTGACCGGTCCGCTCGTGGTCGCGCGTGACATCGCGCACGCCAAGATCAAGGAGCGCCTTGACGCGGGCGAGGAGATGCCGCAGTACCTGAAGGACCACCCGGTGTACTACGCGGGTCCGGCGAAGACGCCCGAGGGCTACGCGTCCGGTTCCTTCGGCCCGACGACGGCCGGCCGTATGGACTCCTACGTCGAGCAGTTCCAGGCGGCGGGCGGATCCAAGGTGATGCTGGCCAAGGGCAACCGCAGCAAGCAGGTCACCGACGCGTGCGATGCGCACGGCGGCTTCTACCTCGGCTCCATCGGCGGCCCCGCCGCCCGGCTCGCCCAGGACTGCATCAAGAAGGTCGAGGTCGTCGAGTACGAGGAGCTCGGCATGGAGGCGGTCTGGAAGATCGAGGTCGAGGACTTCCCGGCGTTCATCGTCGTCGACGACAAGGGCAACGACTTCTTCACTTCACCGGAACCCGAGCAGCCGACGTTCACCAGCATCCCGGTCCGGGGTCCTGGGCTGGCCTGAAGCCTCCAGACCCCTCGGCGGACGCCGGGGGGTCTGTTGCCGCGTTCACCGGTTGGCGGTCAGTACTGCCGCGAGGCCCTCTTGCAGGTCTTTGACGAAATACTCGGGAACCTCCAGCGACGGGAAGTGTCCCCCGACTTCGGGCGACCCCCATCGGACGATCCGCCGGTACCGCTCCTGTGCCCAGGGGCGCGGAGACTTCTCGATGTCGCGGGGATACATGGTGATGGCTGACGGCACGTCGACCCGGAGTTCCGGGTCCAGCGAGTTGTGGCTTTCGTAGTAGATGCGGGCCGCCGATGCGCCGGTCCGGGTCAGCCAGTACAGGGTGACGTCGTCGAGAACCCTGTCCATGGAAATCGTCTCGAACGGACTGCCCTCGGTGTCCGACCACTCGGCGAACTTGTCGAGGATCCAGGCAAGAAGCCCGACCGGTGAGTCGACGAGCGAGTATCCGATGGTCTGCGGTCGGGTCGCCTGCTGCTTCGCGTACGCCGCGCGGTGGCGCCAGAAGTCGCGGGTTTCCTCGGTCCACTTGCGCTCGACCGCCGTCAGCCCGTCCGTTGGCAACCCGGGCGGCGCCTCCGCGAACAACGTGTGGATGCCGAGAACGTGCGCCGGGAACCTGCCGCCGAGAACCGTGGTGATATTGCCGCCCCAGTCGCCGCCGTGGGCTGCGAACCTGCTGTAGCCGAGCCTTCCCATCAGTTCCACCCAAGCGGCCGCGATCTTTTCGGTTCCCCACCCGGTGGTGGCCGGCTTGTCGCTGTACCCAAAGCCCGGTAGCGACGGGACCACGACGTGGAACGCCGGCGCGTCCGCGTCTTTCGGATCCGCCAGCTCCTCCACCACATCGACGAACTCGGCAATGCTGCCCGGCCAGCCGTGCGTAAGGATCAGAGGAGTGGCGTCTGCGCGCGCCGATCGGCGGTGCAGGAAGTGGATTCCCAGATCGTCAATGGTCGTGCGGAACTGGCCGATTCGGTCGAGGCGCTCTTCGAACGACCGCCAGTCGTACCCGGTGCGCCAGTAGTTCACGACATCGACGAGGTCGGCGAGCGGAACGCCCTGTTCCCATCGGCGAGGGTCGGGCGCGGCGCGATGGACCGTCTCAGCCTCCGGCAGTCGCGCCGCGGCCAGTCGCGCGCGCAGATCGTCGAGGTCGGCATCCGTTGCGTGGGCTTCAAATGCTTGCACGTCGCTGGTCGGACGGGGCATGAGTCCTCCTGGCCATAGTGGAACCGTCTAAGGCGGTTCCAGCGTGACACGTCTTCATGTCGCCGAGCAACCAGCTAAGGTGGTTCCATGCGTGCCGAATCCCCTGACTTCCGCCTCGGCAAGGTGCTGGCGACCAGCTTCACGGGGACTCTGTCGGAGCGTCATGGCGACGCCGTGGAGCGCATTCCCACACCGCACCGACTCGTCGACTGGCTGGCGGTGAACGGCCTCGCCGTGGACTCCTGCACCCCTGCCCAGCTCGACCTCGCCCGGGAACTGCGGGAGTCGATCCACGCCGCCGCGACAGCGGCCGCGATCCGGGACGCGCTCCCCGCGTCTGCCGTCCAGGTCATCAATGACCGCAGCGTTCAGGGTCGGGCCGCGGCGATCCTGACGCCCGGCGGTGAGCGGCGATGGCGGCTCGGCTCGGCTTCCCGCGTGGAGGATGCCCTCAGCGTGATCGCCGCCGACGCGGTCGGCATCATCGCGGGCGAACGAGACGGAAAACTGGCCCTGTGCGCCTCGCCGACCTGCCAGGCCGCCTTCTTCGACACCAGCCAGAGCCGCACCCGCAAATGGTGTGACATGAACACATGCGGGAACCGCCAGAAGAAGGCGCGCTTCAACGCCAACCACCGCAAAAACACCAGATCAGCGGAGTGATCGGTCCAACGACCTGCGGCAGGAATAGCCCCGGCGGTCACGGACGCTGACCACGACGGAGGTGATCGGCAGTGGCCGACGAGCAACAGGAACAGGCGTTTCGCATCGAGCACGACTCCATGGGCGAGGTCCGTGTCCCGGTGGACGCCAGGTGGCGGGCCCAGACCCAGCGGGCCGTGGAGAACTTCCCCATCTCCGGGCAGCGGATCGAACGGGCGCACATCGAGGCCCTGGCCCGGATCAAGGGGGCGGCCGCGAAGGTGAACGCGCGGCTGGGGGTGCTCGACAAGGACGTCGCGGAGGCGATCCAGGAGGCGGCCGACGAGGTGGCCCGCGGGGACTGGGACGCGCACTTCCCCGTCGACGTCTTCCAGACCGGGTCCGGCACCTCGTCCAACATGAACACCAACGAGGTCATCGCGACGCTGGCGACCGAGCGGCTCGGCCGTGACGTGCACCCCAACGACCACGTCAACGCCTCCCAGTCGTCCAACGACGTCTTCC
Organism: Streptomyces doebereineriae; assembly: GCF_031845645.1. Lineage (NCBI taxonomy): Bacteria > Bacillati > Actinomycetota > Actinomycetes > Kitasatosporales > Streptomycetaceae > Streptomyces > Streptomyces doebereineriae. The sequence goes on along the minus strand of NZ_JAVREZ010000019.1, from coordinate 140,202 downwards.
CCTCCTCCATCCACATCGCCGCCACCGCCGCCGTCACCCGGGATCTGATCCCCGCCCTCGACCATCTCGCCACGGCCCTCGCCCGCAAGTCCGAGGAGTTCGCCGATGTCGTGAAGTCCGGGCGGACCCATCTGATGGACGCCACCCCGGTGACCCTGGGTCAGGAGTTCGGGGGGTACGCGGCACAGGTGCGGTACGGCATCGAGCGGCTGCAGGCCTCGCTTCCCCGGCTCGCCGAGCTGCCGTTGGGCGGCACCGCGGTCGGCACCGGCATCAACACCCCGCCCGGTTTCCCCGCCGCCGTCATCGAGGAGGTCGCCCGCACCACCGGGCTGCCGCTCACCGAGGCGCGGGACCACTTCGAGGCGCAGGGCGCCCGGGACGGGATCGTCGAGACCAGCGGGCAGCTCAGGACCATCGCGGTCGGCCTGACGAAGATCGCGAATGATCTGCGGTGGATGTCCTCCGGGCCCAGGACCGGGCTCGCGGAGATCTCCCTGCCCGACCTGCAGCCCGGCTCGTCGATCATGCCCGGCAAGGTCAACCCGGTGATCCCGGAGGCCGTCCTCATGGTCGCCGCCCAGGTCGTCGGGAACGACGCGACCGTCGCCACCGCCGGTGCGGCCGGCAACTTCGAACTCAACGTCATGCTGCCGGTCATCGCCAAGAACGTCCTGGAGTCGGTCCGGCTGCTCGCCAACGTCTCCCGGCTGCTGGCCGACCGGACCGTCGACGGGATCGTCGCGCACCGCGAACGCGCCCGGGAGTACGCCGAGTCCTCGCCCTCCGTGGTCACCCCGCTGAACAAGTACATCGGGTACGAGGAGGCCGCGAAGGTCGCCAAGAAGGCCCTCGCGGAGCTGAAGACGATTCGCCAGGTCGTGCTGGAGAGCGGCTACGTCGAACGCGGCGATCTCACGGAGGAGCAGCTCGACGAGGCGCTGGATGTCCTGCGGATGACACGGCCGTAACCTTTCCCCGCCCCGGGGTGAACCGTGACGCGCACCGCAGCGTCGTATGCCTATGGCACCTAATATCTGGTCATGGCAGACGGTGGAGCGGTGAGAGCGGTGGAAGCGGGTACGTCGGCGCATTTCTGGGAGCCCGGGAGTCAGATCCTGTGGCGCTACCGGGAAAATGCCGGCGCGCACGTGCACATCGCCCGTCCGGTCACCGTCGTACGCGACGACGAGGACCTGCTCGTCGTGTGGCTGGCACCGGGCACCGAGTGTGTGAAGCCGGTGCTGGCCGACGGCACATCGGTGCATGCCGAGCCGTTGGAGTCGCGTTACACCAAGCCGCGTTCCGTGCAGCGGGACCGCTGGTTCGGCACCGGGGTGCTGAAGCTGGCGCGGCCGGGACTGCCGTGGTCGGTGTGGCTGTTCTGGGAGCCGGGCTGGCGGTTCAAGAACTGGTATGTGAACCTCGAGGAGCCGCTGGCGCGGTGGGCCGGGGGTGTGGACTCCGAGGACCACTTCCTGGACATCACCGTGGATCCGGACCGCAGTTGGCAGTGGCGGGACGAGGACGAGTTCGCGCAGGCCCAGCAGGACGGGCTGATGGGCCCTGACCTGGCCGAACAGGTCAGGGAGGCGGGGCGGTCCGCGGTGGAGGTGATCCGTGCCTGGGGCCCGCCGTTCTCGGACGGCTGGCCCGACTGGCGGCCCGATCCGTCCTGGACTGTGCCGCTTCTTCCGGAAGACTGGGACCGCACGCCCGCGCACTTGTCCTCATGAGACCCTTGATGCGCCCCCGGGCTGCAAACGTAGGATCGTCCTCCGCAAGAGTGCGCAGCGGCAACTACCGGAGCGGGCACTGGGCTTGACCGATCGTCACCGAGGGGCGGCAGGACGTGAGCGTGGGGTATGAGGGCAACACCGGTACGGGCCGCGGAAAGTTGACCAAAAACGCAGGAACAGCCCCTGACCACGCGGGAATTCCGTTCCTGGGACACGTATTCCGGGTATCGGGATTTCGGCGGGACCAACTGCGCGTACGGCGTGCAGCCCCGGACGGACGGATTCGACACGCGTGACGGAGCACCCGACCTCCTTCGAACGCCCCCAGCCGGGCGTCGACCCCACGGACCCCCGCGGGGCGCTCCTGCGTTCCCCGGCGCCACCGTCCGCCCAGGGCGTCGAGGCGCCGACGGCTTTACCCGTCCAGGCCCGCTCCGGTGACCCCACGCCTGACACGGCACCCGTCGTCCAGGGCAGCAGCAGTACGACCGGCAGGACCGGTAACCACGAGGACATGGGCATGAACCCGGCCGGTACCGGCCCCGAGCACTCCCAGCCGGCCGCCGCCGAGCAGGACACGCATCGCCCGCGGCCGGTACCCGAAGGTGTCCCGGTCCAGCCGGGCGCCGAGGAGGACCGGCCGCAGAGCGGCGTGGGCGGCGACGAACGCCGCACCGGACAGGGCGCGGTCCCCGGCCGGCCCACGCCCATGCGGCGGGACGGCGACCGGCTGCGCTTCGTGGGCGCGGCGACCCGCCGGATCGCGCGCGGCATCGACCTGGACGAGATCGTGATGGGTCTGTGCCGGGCGACCGTGCCGACCTTCTCGGACGCGATCCTCGTCTATCTGCGCGACCCGCTGCCCGTCGGCGACGAGCGGCCCACCGGCCCCCTCGTGCTCCGGCTGCGGCGCAGTGACCGGATTCCGCAGCAGGAGCGGGACCTGGAGGACGGCATCCTGCCGGTGCCGGTGCCGGAGAACCCGACCGAGCTGGACGCGCTCGGCACCGAACTGTGCGAGGTGCAGCCCGGCAGTGCGCTCGCCGAGGTGCTGCGCGGGGTGCGTCCGGTCTTCACGGACACGCCCGCGGCCCGCGCCGCGCTGCCGGAGCTGCTCGGCGAGGGCGGCGAGTTCGCCGTACCGACCGGTCGGCGAACGATCCTGGCCCCGCTGCGCGGCCGGCGCCGGGTCATCGGTGCCGCGCTGTTCCTGCGCCGCCCCGACCGCATCCCCTTCGACCCGGACGACCTGCTCGTCGCCGCCCAGCTCGCCACGCACAGCGCGCTGGGCATCGACAAGGCCGTTCTGTACGGCCGTGAGGCGTACATCGCCGACGAGCTGCAGCGCACCATGCTGCCCGAGACGCTCCCGCGGCCGACGGGCGTGCGGCTGGCGTCGCGCTATCTGCCCGCCGCCGAGACGGCCCGGGTGGGCGGTGACTGGTACGACGCGATCCCGCTGCCGGGCAGCCGGGTCGCCCTGGTCGTGGGTGACGTGATGGGCCACTCCATGACGTCCGCCGCGATCATGGGTCAGTTGCGGACCACGGCCCAGACGCTGGCCGGGCTCGATCTGCCCCCGCAGGAGGTGCTGCACCACCTCGACGAGCAGGCGCAGCGGCTCGGCACGGACCGTATGGCGACCTGCCTCTACGCCGTGTACGACCCGGTGTCGCACCGCATCACCATCGCCAACGCCGGTCATCCGCCACCGGTGCTGCTGCACCTGGGCGGCCGTGCCGAGGTGCTCCGGGTGCCGCCGGGCGCGCCGATCGGTGTCGGAGGCGTGGACTTCGAGGCCGTGGAGCTGGACGCACCGGCCGGGGCGACGCTGTTGCTGTACACCGACGGGCTCGTCGAGTCCCGGCTGCGGGACGTGTGGACCGGGATAGAGCAGCTGCGGGAGAAGCTCGCCGCGACCGCTGCGCTCACCGGGCCTGATCATCCGCCGCCGCTGGAGGCGTTGTGCGACGAGGTGCTCGACATGCTCGGGCCGGGAGACCGGGACGACGACATCGCGTTGCTCGCGGCCCGCTTCGACGGGATCGCGCCCAGTGATGTGGCGTACTGGTTCCTGGAGCCGGAGGACGCGGCGCCGGGGCGTGCGCGGCGGCTCGCGCGGCGGGCGCTGTCCCGCTGGGGCATGGAGGATCTCACCGACTCCGTCGAGCTGTTGGTGAGTGAGGTCGTCACCAATGCGGTGCGGTATGCGACCCGGCCGGTGACGCTGCGGTTGCTGCGGACCGATGTGCTGCGGTGCGAGGTCGGGGACGATGTGCCGCAACTGCCGCGGCTGCGGCAGGCCCGGGCCACCGACGAGGGTGGGCGAGGGTTGTACCTCGTCAACCGGCTGGCCCGGCGGTGGGGAGCGACCCGGCTCAGCACCGGCAAGGTGGTGTGGTTCGAGCTGAACCGGAGCTGAGCGCGCCGCTGCCCGCGCGGGTACAGGAACGAGAGAAGGGCGCCCGGTGACCACCGGGCGCCCTTCTCTGCTTCTCCGCTACTGGTCGCCGTTGGGGTCGAACGGGTTCGCCGGGCTGGTCGTGCTCTCGTCCGGTGTCGTCGGCGCACTGGTCGTCGGGGTCACCGGCGCACTGGTCGTCGGGGTCACCGGCGCACTGGTCGTCGGGGTCGCCGACGGCGTCTCCGACGGTTTCTTCGTGGTCGCGGACGGCGACGGCGTCTCGGACCGGGTCGGGGTCGGGCTCGGGGTCCAGGTGGGCTGAACCGCTGCGCCCTGGTCGGTGTCGAGGTCGAACTTGCTGTTCTCGGCCGCAACGCCGAAGGTGTACGCCGCCCAGATCTGCGCCGGGAAGCCACCGCCGTTGACACGGGGAAGGCCGGCGGTCTTGTACATCTTGGTCTGGGCGCCGGTCTTGGCGTCCTCGCCGAACAGACCGACCGAGGTGACCAGATCCGGAGTGAAGCCGTTGAACCAGGCCGAGAGGTTGTCGTCGGAGGTACCCGTCTTGCCGGCGACCTTACGGCCGTCGCGGGCCGGGTTCTCCGCCACGGACACCTTCGCCGTACCGTCGGCGACCACGCCGGTCAGCACCGAGGTCACCGTGTCGGCGGCCTCCCGGCTGATGACCTGTTCGCCGATCGGGTCCGGCATCCGGGTCTCGGTGCCGCCCTGCTCGGCCGACTTGATGATGGTCGGCGTGACCTGCTTGCCGTGGTTGTCGAGCGTGGCATAGACGCCGGCCATCTGGATCGGGCTCGCACCCATGGTGCCCAGGGTGTAGGCGGGCAGCGGCCTCAGCTTGCCGGTGTCCATGCCGAGCTTGGTGGCCGTCTCCAGCACCTTGTCCATGCCGACGTCGACGCCCATCTGCGCGAAGACGGAGTTGATGGACTGGTTCATCGCGGTCTGGACGGTGACCTGCTTGCCGTAGTCGTGGTCGTCCTCGTTCTCGGGGGCGAATCCGACCTTGTCGCCGTTGCTGTCGACGACCTGACGCTTGCTGGTGCCGTCGTAGATCGTGTTCGCGCCGATCGCCTTGCCGCCCTGCGTCTCGGCGGCGTCCTCCAGGGCGGCGGCGAGGATGACCGGCTTGAAGGTCGACGCCGGCTGGTAGTCGGTGCGATTGGCGTTGCTGATGAAGTGCTTGGTGTAGTCCTGGCCGCCGTACAGGGCGACGATCTTCCCCGTCTTGGGGTCGACGGAGACGGCGCCGGCCTGGACGTTCTTGTCGACCGACCGCTTCTTCGGGTCCAGTTTGCTGATCAGCTGGGTCTTGACGGCCTTCTCCAGCTGGACCTGCTTCTTCTTCTCGATGTTCAGGGTGATGGTCCAGCCCGAGTTCTCGACCCGGGCCTCCGCCTCGTCCTGGGTGATGCCCTGCGTCTTGACCAGCTGCTTCTCCAGCTGCTGGTTGGCGAGCTTGACCAGGTAGCCCTTCTGGCCCTCCAGACCGGGGGCGGCCTTGGGCTCCTTGGGCACCGGGAACGTCATGTCGTCGCGCTCGGCCTTGCTCAGCCAGCCCTGCTCGACCATGTTGTCCAGGACGTAGTTCCAGCGGGCCGTCACCAGTTCCTTGCCGGTCTTGCTGGCGACCGCCCAGTCGTACTGGCTCGGGGCCTGGAGCAGCGCGGCGAGGTACGCGCCCTGCGCGACGCTGAGCTTCTTGGCGTCGACGCGGTAGTAGTCCTGGGCGGCGGCCTGGATGCCGTAGGCGCCTCGGCCGTAGTAGCTGGTGTTGATGTAGCCCGCGAGGATGTCGTCCTTGGACGTCGTGCGGTCCACCTTCAACGAGATGACCAGTTCCCGCAGCTTGCGCGAGACGGTCTGGTCCTGGTCGAGGTAGAAGTTCTTGACGTACTGCTGGGTGATCGTGGAGCCACCCTGCTTGCCCTTGCCGGACAGGGTGTTGAGCAGACCGCGGGCGGTGCCCTTGAGGTCGACGCCGGAGTCCGTGTAGAAGGACTTGTTCTCCGCCGCCACGAAGGTGCGCTGGACGGACTTGGGCACCTCCGCGAGATCCACGATCTCGCGGTTGGTGTCGCCGACGCGGGCCATGACCGAGCCGTCGCTGTACTCGTAGATGTTGCTCTGCTTCTGCGCGGCCGCGTTGCCCTTGGGCACGTCGATCATCATGTACATCACGATGAAGGCGCCGATGCCGAGCAGACAGAAGCCGAGGAAGGCGCCGAGGATCTTCTTCCAGGTGAAGAGCCGGCGTATGCCGCTCTTACCTTTCTTGGTGCTCTTCTTACCGCGGGCGGCAGCCTTGCGCGCCGCGGCCCTGCCGCCCGGCGCGATGCCCTCGCTCGGCGTCCCGGACGAGCGCGTGGGCGGCGCCGCGCGGCGGCCACCGCGCTGACGTGCTCTTCTCTCTTCCGCTCGTCCCATGGGTCGACTCGCTCCGCTTCCTCATCGGCGGCCACACAAGTTCGTGGCACAGGTCAGCTCAGAAAGCTAACACCGGTCCATATGACACAGGACCTTCGATCGGGTCTTCGGGGGGCGTGAGAATCAGCACCCGCCTCCTCGGAACCAGACCTCCGAGAGGGGGTCAAGGTTGCCGCGAGGAGGTAAAGTGATATCACTTAGCTAACACCGAGCTAGACTCGAAACGGGGGGACCTCCATGTCCGCGCAAGACTCCGCACCCATCGCCGACACACCCGACATGCCCGCGCCGCGCGTGCGGGAGTTCGCCGCGCACAGCATCGGCGGCGCGCTCGCGCTGCTGCTGGGCCTGGTCGGGCTGCTGCTCGCCGTCTTCCTGTTCGCCGCGAGCGGGGAGAGCCCCGGCTTCGCCGTCGGCGGGGCCCTCGTCCTGATAGTGGCGCTCATCTCGCTGCGCGGCCTGAACACGGTCGCGCCGGGCGAGGCCCGGGTGGTCCAGCTCTTCGGGCGCTACAAGGGCACGATCCGCCAGGACGGCCTGCGCTGGGTGAACCCCTTCACGTCCCGTACGAAGGTCTCCACCCGGGTCCGCAACCACGAGACCGCCGTCCTCAAGGTCAACGACGCGTACGGCAACCCGATCGAGCTGGCCGCGGTCGTGGTGTGGAAGGTCGAGGACACCGCGCAGGCCACCTTCGAGGTGGACAACTTCGTGAAGTTCGTCGCCACCCAGACGGAGACGGCGGTACGGCACATCGCCATCGAGTACCCCTACGACGCCCACGAGGAGGACGGGCTCTCCCTGCGGGGCAACGCCGACGAGATCACCCAGAAGCTCGCCACCGAGCTGCACGCGCGCGTGGAGTCGGCCGGTGTCCAGATCATCGAGTCCCGCTTCACCCACCTCGCCTACGCGCCGGAGATCGCCTCGGCGATGCTCCAGCGGCAGCAGGCCGGCGCGGTCGTCGCGGCCCGGCGGCAGATCGTGGAGGGCGCGGTCGGCATGGTCGAGGAGGCGCTCGCCCGGATCACCGAGCGGGACATCGTCGAGCTGGACGACGAGCGCAAGGCGGCGATGGTGTCCAACCTGATGGTGGTGCTGTGCGGCGACCGCGCCCCGCAGCCCGTTCTCAACACCGGGACCCTTTACCAGTGACGACACCTTCCGAGGGGGGCTCCCCCGAGCGGCGGCCTCAGCAGCGCAAGCAGGTGCTGCTGAGGCTGGACCCGCTGGTGTACGAGGCGCTGGCGCGGTGGGCCGGGGACGAGCTGCGGTCGGCGAACGCGCAGATCGAGTTCCTGCTGCGGCGGGCCCTGAAGGAGACCGGCCGGCTTCCCGGCGACACCGGGCCGCTGCCGCGCCGGGGACGGCCACCCAAGGAACAGCCCTCCAGAGAACAGCCGCCCAAAGACGCGTAGCAGAACCGTGACAATCGGTCCTCACCTGCGCCTCCTCACATCCCGATCCCCTCTAAACACCCTGCGTATACATGGTGGGTATACACCGCATGTACAGTCCTTCCCATGTCCATCGGTCACACCCTCCTAGGGCTCCTGGAGTCCGGGCCCCGCCACGGTTACGACCTCAAGCGGGCCTTCGACGAGAAGTTCGGTCATGACCGGCCGCTGCACTACGGCCAGGTCTACTCGACGATGTCGCGGCTGCTGAAGAACGGGCTCGTCGAAGTCGACGGGATCGAGCCCGGCGGCGGCCCCGAGCGCAAGCGGTACGCCATCACCGACGCCGGGATCACCGACGTCCAGCGGTGGCTCGCGACGCCGGAGAAGCCCGAGCCGTATCTCCAGTCCACGCTGTACACCAAGGTCGTGCTCGCGCTGCTCACGCACCGCAACGCCGGCGACATCCTCGACAACCAGCGCGCCGAGCACCTGCGGATGATGCGCATCCTCACCGACCGCAAGCGCAAGGGCGACCTCGCCGACCAGCTGATCTGCGACCACGCCCTGTTCCATCTGGAAGCCGACCTGCGCTGGCTGGAGCTCACCGCCGCGCGTCTCGACAAGCTCGCGGAGGTGGTGGTCAAGTGACCCCGGCCGGTTCCCTGCTCGTAGCCGACGCGCTGCGCAAGACCTACGGTCCGACCGTCGCGCTCGACGGCGCCGAGTTCTCCATCCACCCCGGCGAGGTCGTCGCCGTGATGGGCCCCTCCGGGTCCGGCAAGTCGACCCTGCTGCACTGTCTCGCCGGGATCGTCACGCCCGACTCGGGCTCGATCACCTACAACGGCCGGGAGATGGCCACGATGAACGACGCCGAGCGCAGTGCGCTCCGGCGCTCCGAGTTCGGGTTCGTCTTCCAGTTCGGTCAGCTCGTCCCCGAGCTGACCTGCGTGGAGAACGTGGCGCTGCCGCTGCGGCTCAACGGCACGTCCCGCAAGGAGGCCGAGAAGGCGGCGCTGGGCTGGATGGAACGCCTCGAGGTCGACGACCTGAGGAAGAAGCGGCCCGGCGAGGTGTCCGGCGGTCAGGGGCAGCGCGTGGCCGTGGCCCGCTCCCTGGTGACCAACCCGCGCGTGCTGTTCGCCGACGAGCCGACCGGCGCGCTCGACTCCCTCAACGGCGAGCGTGTCATGGACCTGCTCACCGAGGCCGCCCGGTCCACCAACGCGGCCGTCGTTCTCGTCACGCACGAAGCACGGGTGGCCGCCTACTCCGACCGCGAGATCGTCGTACGGGACGGGAAGTCCCGGGACATGGAGCGGGTCGTATGAGTCTCAGGCAGTGGTGGCGAGACCTCGCCATGGGGGTCCGGTTCGCCTTCGCGGGCGGACGCGAGGGGTGGGTCCGGGCGCTGCTGACCGCGGTCGGCGTGGGCCTGGGGGTGGCGCTGCTGCTGCTGACCACCGCGCTGCCGAGCGCGCTCGCGGTCCGGCACGACCGGGAGGACGCCCGTACGGACATCACGTTCAGCGACAAGGTCATCCCTAAGGCGGCCGACACCCTGCTGGTCGCGGCCACCGGAACCACCTTCCGGGATCTGAGCGTCCGCGGCCGGGAGCTGGAGCCCGAGGGACCGAAGGCGCCGCTGCCGCCGGGGGTCGGGGCGTTCCCGGCGGCCGGTGAGATGGTCGTCTCCCCCGCGCTGAAGAAGCTGCTGGAGTCCGGCGACGGCAGGCTCCTGCGGGACCGGCTTCCCGAGCGGATCGTCGGCACGATCGGCGAGAGCGGGCTCATCGGTTCCCATGAACTCGCCTACTACCGGGGCGCCGAGGGCCTCGCGGCCCAGGGCGTCAACGGCGGCCGGATCGAGCGGATCGACCGCTTCGGGAACCCGAACCCGACCACGGAGCGCACCGACCCGGTCATGCTCCTGCTCATCCTCGTCGTCTTCGTCGTCCTGCTGATGCCGGTCGCCGTGTTCATCACCGCGGCCGTGCGCTTCGGCGGCGAGCGGCGCGACCGGCGGCTCGCGGCCCTGCGCCTGGTGGGCTCCGACGGCCGCTCGACCCGGCGGATCGCCGCCGGCGAGGCGCTCGCGGGAGCGGTGCTGGGGCTGGTCCTGGGCACCGGGTTCTTCCTGATCGGACGCGAAGTGGCGGGCTCCGTCGAGGTGTTCGGGATGAGCGTGTTCCCGAGTTACCTCAACCCCTCCCCCGCACTGGCCCTGCTGGTCGGTCTCGCGGTGCCCGCCGCGGCCGTCATGGTGACGCTGTTCGCCCTGCGCGGCGTGGTGATCGAGCCGCTCGGCGTGGTGCGTACGGCGAAGCCCGCACGACGGCGGCTGTGGTGGCGGCTGCTGCTGCCGCTGGCCGGACTCGCGATGCTCTACCCGATGGTCGGACAGGGCCGCGACGAGGGCGACTTCAACCAGTACCTCGTCACCGGCGGTGTCATCCTGCTCCTTGTCGGCGTGACCGCGCTGCTGCCCTGGATCGTCGAGGCGGTCGTGGCCCGGCTGGGCGCGGGCGGACTGTCCTGGCAACTGGCCGTGCGCAGGCTCCAGTTGAGCAGCGGCACGGCGGCCCGGATGGTCAACGGCATCGCGGTCGCGGTGGCCGGGGCGATCGCGCTGCAGATGCTGTTCGCGGGTGTCGAGGGCGACTACACCAAGAACACCGGCTACGACGTCTCACGGGCGCAGATGCAGGTGAGCGTGCCGGACGGGAAGACGCTCGCCGCGACCGCGAGGCAACTCTCCGCGACCAAGGGCGTGGAGAAGGTGTACGCGTTCGACGAGGGGTACGTCGCCGACGGGCCTGGCGACGAGGCGCGCTGGAGCCGGGTGACCGTCGCCGACTGCGCGTCCCTGCGCGAGATCGCCGCACTGCCCTCGTGCCGCGAGGGCGACTCCTTCGTCCTGCAGGGCGGCGGGGACGACGGCGAGGAGGGGGCCCTGACCGCCGAGCCCGGCCGGACGCTCTACTTCGAGACCGCGACCTCCGACGGCTCCGAGAACACCAAGCCGGTCGCCTGGACCCTGCCGAAGGACGTCAAGCAGGCCCGCTCCCTCGTGGACCCGACGGGCTACAAGCGCGGCGGCCTCCTGATCACCCCGAGCGCCCTGTCCTCGACGGTCGCGCCGGGCGTGCGCGGACAGATCTATCTGCGGCTCGACGATTCGCTGCCGGACGCGCGCGAGTACGTACGCAACACGGCGGCCCGCATCAACCCGCTCGAAGAGCCGATGGAATGGGTGTCGTTCGAGCGCAGCGACCGCTACGACTCCATCCGCACCGGCCTGTTCGTGGGCGCCGCCTGTGTCCTCGCGCTGATCGGGGCGAGCCTGCTGGTCTCCCAGCTGGAGCAGCTGCGTGAGCGCAAGAAGCTGCTGTCGGCGCTGGTCGCCTTCGGCACCCGCAGGCGCACCCTGAGCCTGTCGGTGCTGTGGCAGACGGCGATCCCGATCACGCTCGGGCTGCTGCTGGCCTCGGTGGTGGGGCTGACCCTGGGCGCGGTCCTGCTTCGGATGACGGACACCACGGTGCGCGTGGACTGGTCGAGCGTGCTGTCGATGACCGGCGTGGCGGCCGCGGTGGTGATCGTGGTGACGGTGCTGAGCCTGCCGCCGCTGCTGAGGCTGATGCGGCCGGACGGGCTGCGGACGGAGTGACCGCCCGCAGCCGGCCGTCCACCGGGCCCTAGAGGCTGTACTCCTTCACCACCCGCCGGACCTGGGCGAACAGCATGCCGACGTTGACCGACTTGCGGCAGACCACCACGGCCACGACGTCCTGCTGTTCGCTCAGCCGCACGAACAGGTGCGTGAGGTTCTCGCTGTTGACCAGGATCTCCTGGAAGAAGTGGTTGTCACTGCTGACTCCGCGGCGCTCCTTGAAGACGTCCTCGATCATCACGACCGTACGGCCCTGGAACAGGTCGAGGGTCGCACCCGCCAGGAGGTCCAGGACCTCCGGCGGGTGGTTCTCGACGGTCTCGTACGACAGCAGCATGCCGGTGGACATGTCGACCACTCCGGACGCCACACAGTCGGGGGCGTCGGTGCGAAGGGACTTGACCAGGCCCATCACCTGGTCGGAGAAACCTGAGGTCATACGCTTCGTCGCCATCCCTTCAGACTCCTTCTGGCGCTTTCTCGGTCGCCTTGTCGGTGAGGATCGAGCCGATCCGGTTCAGGGTCGGCTGGGTCGCCCGGTGCAGGTGGTCCACGTCCATGCCCTCGTCGCCGAGCACCACCATCAGGGCGGTGTCACCGACGGCGTAGAAGGCGGCGCAGCCGTGGCTGCCGTACGTCACCGTCCGGCGCAGCGTGCCGCGGGCGGTCGCCCCGGCGGTGCGCCGGGCCAGGCCGAGGCCGGCCGCGGCGAGCGCGGCGAGGCCCTCCGGGTCGATCGAGTCGGCGGTGTCCGCGGCGATGAGCAGTCCGTCCGCGGCGGCGAGCGCGGTATCGGTGATTCCGGTGACCTGTTCGCGCAGACCACGCATTTCGAGCGCCAGGGCTTTGTGATCCATTTACTCAACTCCCCTAATTCTGTTCACATCTGATCGGCTTTTTCATTTGGGCGTTCCGTTTCGGAGCCGGAAGAAGCTGCCGGGTTTTCGGCGGGGCAGATCGGTCCTTGTCGGGGACGGGGACTGCTCCACGGGCGTGGGCGTGCGAGGCCGGAGTTCGTCGCCCTCGGGAAGAGAGCGGACCGCGACGGGCGTGGACGGTCCGGCGCACACCAGGAGCCCCTCGTCGAGCATGCGAGCGACCTCGACCGTCACGGTGTAGACACCACGCCCGACCCGGAAGGCGAGGTCGCGGGCCGTACTGCGACCGTCGGCGTGGGTGAGCAACTCGCGTCGCAGGGCCCCGGATCCGTTGTCCGTGCCCGAGCGCACGGGCCGTTCCCGGTCGGGGTGCACCGGGTGCGGCAGCGCGGCCAGGGCGGTGAGTCTGCGGACCGCGTCGTGCAGCAGCCGCAGGGGCGGCTCACCCAGGGGGACCTGCGCGAACGGCTCCGCGGTGGCGCGGCGTTCGCAGTCCTCCACCCGGCCCGCGGCCATCGCGAACGCGGCGTCGTGCAGGGCCAGCGCGCACACCACCCGCAGCTGCGCGGCCCCCGCGTAGCCGTGCGCGATGAGCGCGGTGGCCGGCCAGCGCGAACCGCCGGACTCCCGCACCAGCTCGGCCCACTGCTCGCCGCTGACCCGCCCGGAGCGCAGCAGCAGCGCCTCGGGTCCCGGGGCGCCGGGCGACTCCACGGCGACCACCCGGCCGTCCCCGAAGTGGAAGGTGCCACCGGGTGTCCCGGTGATCCGCAGCTCTCCGGTGAAGCCGTCACGGCCGCACGCGGCCAGGGCCTGTGCCAGGTGTTCGTGGCCCGACATCACACCCCCCGCCGCCTCGCACATACGCCTGACGCGTAGCGCTGAGGAGGGAATGTGTATCAGGCCGGGCGCATATTCCGGGGGCTGGTTTCCTACCTGCCGCTAGTTGACGGAAGTTGAATTCGCAGGCCGCTCAAAGCACTGTGTTCGGCGCTCATTTGACCGAATCCGAGGCAGGTTTTTCAGGGTCCGGAGGCGGTTCCGCCGGACCCTCTTCGTCTGCTACGACCTCGTCCTCGATCTCGGGTGGTGCCGACTGTTCCTCGGCGTACGCCTTGAGGTAGCTCACCACCGTGTTCGTCACCGCCACCAGCGGTACGGCGACCACCGCGCCGCCGATGCCGGCCACCATGCCGCCCGTCGCGACCGTGAGGACGACCGCGAGCGGGTGAACGCGCACCGCGCGGCCGAGGATGAACGGCTGGAGGATGTGGCCCTCGATCTGCTGGACGGCGAGGACCACCGCGAGGGTCATCACCGCCGTGAACACTCCCTGTGTGACCAGCGCGACGAGTACCGCCAGCGCTCCGGAGGCGACCGCGCCCACGAGCGGGATGAACGAGAACAGGAAGATGAAGACGGCCAGCGGGACGGCCATGGGAACGTCGAGGAAGTAGATGCCGATGCCGATGAAGACGGCGTCGATGAGGGCCACGAGGACCGTGCCGCGGACGTAGGCGGTCAGGGTGCGCCAGGCGCGCGGTCCCGCACCGGCCACGGCGGGCCGGGCGGCCGCGGGGACCAGCTTCAGCGTCCACGCCCAGATGCGCCGGCCGTCGTAGAGCAGGAAGAGCGTGGAGAAGAAGGTCAGCAGTATGCCGGTGAGCGCCTCCACGACGACCTGGACGCCCTCCAGGCCCGCCGACGTGATCTGGTCGGTGTTGGCGCCGACCGCCTCCCGCAGGTTCTTGGCGATCTGGTTGATCTGCTTGTCGGTGACGTGGAAGGGGCTCTTCAGGAGCCAGTTGCGCAGGTCGTCGATGCCGCTCTGGATCTGGTCGGAGAGGTCGTCGATGTTCTCCATGACCTGCCAGGTCACGAACCAGCCCATCAGGCCGATCACGACGAAGCCCAGGATCGCGGTGAGAGCCGTGGCGGGGCCGCGCGGGACGCCGTGCCGCATGAGGCGGGCCACCGTCGGCTGGAGCAGCGCGGTGATGAGCAGGGCGACGACGAAGGCGAAGACGACGAGCTGTACGGAGCTGATGACCCGCATCAGCACCCATACGGTGCCCGCGAGCACCAGGAGCCGCCAGCCGGCCTCGGCGGCGACCCGTACGCCCCACGGCACGGCCTGCGCCGGATCGGGGCGGGGAACCAGCACGACAGGCGCGCGGGAGGCGGCGCCCGACGGCTTCTTCGGCCTGCGCTCAGGCGCCTCGGCCGCGTCGGCCTCGGCCTCCTCGCGGGCCACCTCCGCGCGGCGCTCGTCCAACCGCTCACCCATATCGGTCAGTCGGGTACCGATCCGACCGAGCCACCCTGGCACTCGCGACATGATCCGTCCTCTTCCCCCGTCTCTCCTCACCACTCCCCCCTGGAGTCGTCCGGTCCGACCGTACATGGCAGAAGCCCCTCCCCCTAGGACGGGGAGGGGCTTCGCGAGGTTGAGAGCCGGGCGCGCTCAGTACCAGTGGTTGGCCTGCCAGAACGACCAGGCCTCACAGGGGCTGCCGTACCGGCTGTCCATGTAGTTGAGGCCCCACTTGATCTGGGTGGCCGGGTTGGTCTGCCAGTCGGAGCCGACCGACGACATCTTGGAGCCCGGCAGGGCCTGGAAGAGACCGTAGGCACCGGAGGAGGCGTTGACGGCCTGGTAGTTCCAGCTGGACTCGTGGTCCACGATGTTGCTGAAGCACTGGAACTGCCCGCTCGGCACCATCGAGGAAGCCATCGACTGGATCTGCGCGATGGTGTACGAGCTCTGGACCGGGAAGCTGGAGGAGCTCCTGCTGGCCTTTTCCTTGGCCTCGGCGCGCTCTTTGGCTTCCTTGGCCGCCTTCTCGGCGGCTTCCTTCTTCTCGATCGCGGACTTGGCGGCAGCCTTGCGCGCCGACTCCTCCGCGACCTTCTTGGCGCTCGCGTCCGCGGCGATGGCCTGGGTGTCGGCCTGCTGCGTGAGGGACGCGGTCTGCACCTGAGCCTGCTCACCCGCGGGGATGTCCGCCAGGAGCGTCATGTCGGCTGCCGTCGCCTCGGCGTCGTTCGGCTGCGCGACACTGCCGGAGGCAACTCCGACAACGCTTCCGACAGCGGTGACCGCGGTGGCGGAGGCCACTGCGAATCCCCGGACCGAAATCGGGCTCACACGGTTTCCTTCCAGCATCGCCCGCTTCGGTGACCCTGGCGGACGCAATCGTGCCCCTAGACACTGGCCTCCCAACTAACGGGGTCACGGGAGGCACGGGCCCGGTGGGCAACTCCCTCGCGGGGAGCGCCGCATGGTGCACGGGCGGCATACGACGACGCTGTGGAGTTGGTGGTGTTGCTGTGGTGCCGTACCGCTGGGGGTACAGGTGTGTCGTATGCGGGGCCTGACAGGAATGAGACTCTGCCGTAACCGGACGCCGGGTGGCAATTCTGAGTTGCGTGTGAAAGCTCACATCCCGTTTGGGCCCCGGGATTTCGAGAAACAGCAACACGCGAAGGCGCCGCCCGGCTAGGCTCTTGGCCTTTCCGGACGGCGCCAACTGGCCCTGGATACCCCAGACTTCCTCAGATCTGGCAGATTGCCTCAGATGTGGCCGTCTTCGAGCATTTCGGTCACAAGGGCCGCGATCTGGGACCTCTCGGACCTCGTCAGCGTGACGTGGGCGAAGAGGGGGTGCCCCTTCAGCTTCTCCACCACGGCGACCACACCGTCGTAGCGACCGACCCTCAGATTGTCCCGCTGGGCCACGTCATGGGTCAGAACGACCCGTGAATTCGCGCCGATTCGGGACAGAACGGTGAGAAGTACATTCCGTTCCAGGGACTGCGCCTCGTCCACGATCACGAACGCGTCGTGGAGCGAGCGGCCGCGGATGTGGGTGAGCGGCAGAACCTCGAGCATGCCGCGTGCGGTGACCTCCTCGATGACCTCGCGGCTGGTGACCGCGGACAGCGTGTCGAAGACCGCCTGCGCCCAGGGGCTCATCTTCTCGGACTCGGAGCCCGGCAGATAGCCCAGTTCCTGCCCGCCGACCGCGTAGAGCGGACGGAAGACCATGACCTTCTTGTGCTGGCGGCGCTCCAGGACCGCCTCCAGACCCGCGCACAGCGCGAGCGCCGACTTGCCGGTGCCGGCCCGGCCGCCCATGGACACGATCCCGATGTCCGGGTCGAGGAGGATGTCCAGCGCGATGCGCTGCTCCGCGCTCCTCCCCTTGATACCGAACGCCTCCCGGTCGCCCCGCACCAGACGGACATTTCCCTCGGGCGAGACCCGGCCGAGGGCCTTGCCGCGCTCCGAGTGGATCGTCAGCCCGGTGTGGACGGGGATGTCGGCGGCCTCGGGAACGTAGACATGCCCCTCCTCGAAGAGGATGTCCACCTGTTCGCCCGGCAGGGTCAGCTCGGACATTCCGGTCCAGCCGGAATTCTCCGTGATGGCGAGCTCGGCGCGGTACTCCTCGGCGAGGAGCCCGACCGAGGACGCCTTGATCCTGAGCGGGAGGTCCTTCGACACGACGGTGACGTCGAACCCCTCGGCCTGCAGGTTGCGGGCGACCGCGAGGATGCGGGAGTCGTTGTCACCAAGGCGGTATCCGGACGGCAGCACGCTGGGGTCCGAGTGGTTGAGCTCGACACGGACGGTCCCGCCGAGTTCCCCGATCGGGATGGGGGCGTCGAGTCGACCGAACCGGACCCGGAACTCGTCGAGCAGCCGCAGGGCCTGCCGGGCGAAGTAGCCGAGTTCGGGATGGTGCCTCTTGGCCTCCAGCTCCGTGACCACGACGATGGGGAGCACGACCTCGTGCTCGTCGAAGCGGTTCAGGGCGTTCGGGTCGGCCAGCAGGACGCTGGTGTCGAGAACATAGGTGCGCCGGTCAGGCATGCGGCGCTTTGTGCTGGTCACCACGGAAGGACGTACCCCCTCGGATGAGGTCGGGGAGCGACGGAGTGGAGCTGGACCGGTCGTCGGCCCGTTTGCACGGACCGGGAACCGGCCCTCCACTGCTTCTTCCGTGCTGTGACCGCACGGTCGAGCTGGTGCAAGGGGCCTCCCGGGCGGACGGCCCCGTGCCGTCCGCTGAGATCCGACACCCGTGGTTCGGGCATCGACCTGACTGGCTTATGCCCTCGAACGAGCGATGCCATGCCAGCTCATGTGACGACGCCCTGGTGAACTCCTGGGGATCCGGGGGTAACCCCCTGAAAACGCGACACTTCCGCCCCGAACGGGGTACCCGGAGAGGTTGGTCAGCCGCCGTAGCGGCGGTGGCGTGCCGCGTAGTCGCGCAGCGCGCGCAGGAAGTCGACCTTGCGGAAGGCCGGCCAGAAGACCTCGCAGAAGTAGTACTCCGAGTGGGCGGTCTGCCACAGCATGAATCCGGACAGCCGCTGCTCGCCGCTGGTACGGATCACGAGGTCGGGGTCGGGCTGGTCGCCGGTGTAGAGATGGCGGCCGATCATGTCGACGTCGACGGCCTCGGCGAGCTCCTCCATCGAGGTGCCCTTGTCGTGCGCGTCCACCAGCATCGACCGTACGGCGTCGGCGATCTCCTGGCGGCCGCCGTAGCCGATGGCGACGTTGACGAGTATTCCGTCGACGTGGGCCGTGGACTCCTCCGCCTCCTTCAGCGCCGTCTGCATCGGGGAGGGCAGCAGGTCGGGGGTGCCGACGTGGTGGACCCGCCAGCGGCCGTCGGCGGCGAGGGTGCGGACGACGTCCTCGATGATGCCGAGGAGGGGGCCGAGCTCCTCCGGCGGGCGGTTGAAGTTGTCCGTCGACAGCAGCCAGAGGGTGACGACCTCGACGTCCGTCTCGGTGCACCAGCCGAGGAACTCCTCGATCTTCTCCGCGCCGGCGCGGTGGCCGTCGACGGGGGTGGATCCGGCTGCCTTCGCCCAGCGCCGACTGCCGTCCACGATGACACCGATGTGCTTCGGCACCTGGGCGTGGTCCAGGTGGCCTTCCACCCGGCGTGCGTAGAGCCTGACGAGCAGGCCGCGCAGCTTGTCGCGCAGGTTCACGTGATTGTCAGCCCCTTTGACGGATGGCGGTCCCCGCGGGTAGAGCGTACCGGGGAGTGCCGGATGCCCGGTGTGCGGGGGGCCTTCTGTCCGTGCGCTCCTGCGTGTTGCGGGGGCAGCCGGCGTCGGCGCGGCGGGGCCGTGAAGCCCTTCGGGTGGGTGGCCCCTGCGTCGCGGTACGAAGCGTCCTGGTCCGCGCGATAAAAAAACGGGCCGGTCCGTGGGGGGGAGACGGACCGGCCCGAGGGGGGGGTTCCACCATAACCCTTCGTGAGGGATGGTGTGTGCATCGGCGTGCCACAACTACTCTCCGGAGTCGGGCGGCGACGGCGCGATGGCCGGTCGAAGGCCTGCTCATGGGGGTTTCGTGGCCGAATCACGGCGGAATTATGGAGACGTGAGGCATCGCCCAAGCGGGTGACTCCGGGTCGGAACGTTTCTTTGACGCGGGGAAGTGGGCGCGGCACCGCGCAGCCCCCTCCTCTGCGCGGTGCCACCGCGCAGCTTTGCCGGCGCGAATTGCCTCGCTTTGAATTTACGTCAGTCGCCGCCCTGATGCGAGCTGCCTGGGATAACGATGTGGAAACCCCGTGAAGACCATGGATATGCGGGGCAGATCGACACGCGATGCACCAGTTGTCTGATTTGCAGCTATCTAAGGACCACCCGCAGCCGTGAACGTCAGGCCCGAAGCCGGGGCTCGTACTCGGCCACGGTGAAGCCGGGGACCATCCACACCACCTTGCGCAGAAAGTGGACGACGGCGGCGATGTCGTGGAACTCGATCCGCAACCGCTCGGCCCGCAGGTCGACGACCTCCAGTCCGGCGGCCTCGGCGGCGGCCCGGTCGCGGTCGGGGTGGCGGTCCGAGCTCTGCGCCTCCGGCTGCGGGCCGAGGAAGTACTCGACGAGTTCGAAGACGCTGCGCGGGCCGACGTGCTGGGCGAAGTACGTGCCTCCGGGCTGCAGCACGCGCGCGATCTCCGCCCACTGGGGGTTGACCGGGTGCCGGCTGCTGACCAGGTCGAAGGTGTCGGCGGCGAAAGGCAGCGGCGCGTCCTCCGGTGCGGCGACGACCACGATGCCGCGCGGACGCAGCAGCGCCGTGGCCTTGGTGACGTTCGGCGGCCAGCCCTCGGTGGCCGCGGCGAGCAGCGGTGTCTTGACCCCCTGCCCGAGAGCGAAGTCCAGCACCTCGCCGCCGCCGGTCTGGATGTCGAGGAAGGCGGTGGCACCGGCCAGGCGATCGCCGAGAGAGCGGGCGAAGCCCCACGAGGGCCGCGCCTCGGTGGCCCGCCCCTCGAACCACGAGAAGTCCCAGCCCTCGGTGGGCACGGCGGCGCCCTCGGCGACGAGGTCTTCGAACGTGCGGGTGCGGTGGGAGGTCATGGGGATGATCGTCGCAGGACGACGCGGGCGGGCGCCGCTGACTTTTTTCGCCCAGCGGGTCAGGGCAGCAGGGGCCGGACGTCCTCCGCGGCGAACCGTACGAAACCCTCCGGGTCGGGTTCGTCGGCCGTCGGCTGGAGGACGACCGTGTCGGCGCCGGCGTCGGCCAGTCGCTGGACGGCCTTGGCGACCGCTCCCGCGTCCCCGGCGACGCCGAGGTCGGGGACGTCCGCGACGCCCTCGTCGGTGAGTTCGGCGCGCAGCCGGGCGGCCGCATCGGGCCCGGTGGCGGTGAGGAGGTAGACCACGATCCGGTGCCGATCCGTCCGCCCCGCCCTCTGCCGTCCCTCGTCGATGAGCAGACGGGCCCGGCGGACACCCTCGGGCGGGGTGTTGGCGGTGAGCACCGTGCCGTCGGCGGCCTCGCCCGCGAGGCGGAGGGTGCGCGGGCCGGTGGCCCCGGTGAGTACCTCGACGGGACCCTCGGGCGGCCAGTCGAGGGCGACGTCGTCCAGCGAGACGTACCGCCCCCGGGTGCTGACGCTCTCGCCTCCCAACAGGGCTCGCAGTGCGACGAGGTGCTCGCGCAGCAGGGTGAGCGGCGACTCCGCCCGCGCTCCCACCTGCCCCATCCAGTCCTGCACTCCATGGCCGATACCGAGGACCGCCCGCCCCGGGAACATCCGGTGCAGGGTGGCCGCCTCCATCGCCGTGATGGCGACGTTCCGCAGGGGCACAGGGAGCAGGCCGACACCGATCCGCACCCGCTCGGTCCACGCGAGGGCGGCAGCGGCGGTGGAGATCCCGCCCTCCCGGAAGCAGTCCTCCCACAGCCAGAGCTCTTCGAGCCCCGTCTCGTCCGCGAGCCGGGCGAGGGCCCGCAGCCGCTCGGGAGGGAGTTGGGGACGGAACACAGCGCCGAGTTCGGTCATGCGGCCCTTCCTACCCAGGGAGAAGGGACAGGACAACTTCTTTACGGCGTCGGCTCGTACCGCAGCAGTACGACGCCGTTGCCGAAGGTGTGCGACTCGACGAGCCGGAGGGAGGTCAGCGTGTCGGTGTGCGGGAAGAGGGGCTTGCCCCGGCCGATGAGAACGGGGTGGACGTAGATCCGCAGCTCGTCGACGAGGCCGTACCGCAGAAAGGTCTCCCCCACGTCGGCCCCGCCCAGCGCGAGATCACCGCCGGGCTGCTCCTTCAGTGCCCGGACCTCTTCCGGTACGACCTCACGGACGAGGGTGGAGTTCCAGTCGACCTTCGTGAGGGTCCGGGAGTAGACGACCTTGGGGAGATCCCGCCAGATCGGGGCGAACTCCCGGACGGATGCGGGGGCGTCGGGGTCGGCGTCGGCGGTGGGCCAGTAGTCGGCCATGAGCTCGTAGACGACCCGGCCGTGGAGGAGTCCGCCCATGCTCCCGACCGTGGCGTTCATGTGCGTGTGCAGTTCGTCGTCGACACGGTGCCAGCTGATGTCCCGGTCGGGGCCCTCGATGTAGCCGTCGAGGGATACGGACATCATCAGGACGATTTTTCGCATCGGACACCTGACCTGGGCAGAAGAGAGAGGATCTCCCACGGTACGGGGACCGGCACGGACGGCGTGGGAACTCCACGGCTTGGAGGTGGCTCCGGGATGGGGCGTTGGCAGGACGGCCGCGGGAAGCTGATCGTGCACGGGGAGCGGGAGGGGTTCGCCGTACCGCTGGAGATCGCGACCTCCTACCGCGCCCGGACGAAGGGACTGCTGGGGCGGGACTCCGTCGACGGGGCTCTGCTCCTCTCCCCCGCGGGCAGTGTGCACACCTTCCGGATGCGCTTCCCCATCGACGTCGCCTACCTCGACCGCCGGCTCCGCGTCATCGCCGTACGCACGATGAAGCCGGGGCGACTGGGGCTGCCGCGGCTGCGCTCCCGGCATGTGCTGGAGGCGGAGGCGGGGGCGATGGAGGGGTGGGGGGTGCGGGTGGGGGTGCGGGTGGAGATCGCGGTGGAGTAGGCGGCGGACGCGTCGCGTCCCTATCAGCAGGCCTCTGCCGCCGCCACAGGGTGTACTGCCAGGTTCACGCTGGGCGGTGCTTCCGTGAGCCTGGCCGGAGCCGACTGTTTCCCAGAAGCTGCGGGCAGACCTGCCGCATGGCGACGCCAGAGAGCGACGGACAGCGGCGAGACGCGGACGCCCGGCTGTGGGCGCACCACCTCCACACCGACACCATGGTCTTCCAGCGCGGCAACCTGTTCCTCGTCGCACAATCCCTCCTGGCGGTGGCCTACAGCACCACCGCCACATCGGGCACCACTCACGCGGCAGCACGTGTCCTGGCCGGCTTCGGGCTCGCGCTCACCGCCGTCTGGGCATACGTGGGACACCGGTATCACCGCTACAACCGGGCCATCCAACGACGTACTGCCGAGCGCCTGCCGGACTATGCGGAAACCTATAGAGCCAGCCGCATCCCCGGTCCCAGCGCGATGCCCTTGATCGCCTATGCGCTGCCGATTCTCGCCGCCGTCATGTGGATCGTTCTGCTCATCGTCACGTAGACGTGGTTCTCACAGCGGCAGGCCGTGGAGGGCGTCCGTCACGCGGGTGGGGTCCGGGGGACCCAGGTGGCCCGCGTTCGGGAAGTTGTGGACCGTGAAGCGGTTGTGCGGGGTGAGTTCGTCGGCCTCCGCGATCATGCGGTCCTGGAGTTGCGTGGCCAGGGTCCTGTCCTTGCCGAAGCGCAGATAGGTGCGCGGGAGGCGGCCCCAGGTGGTCGCTCGGCCCACCGCCCGGTCCGCGTACGCCGTCATCGACTCGTCGGTCTGCATTCCCTCCAGCACTCGCAGGAACTGCGCGTCCGTGTGGTCCGCGCAGATCATCTCCTTGAAGGCGGCCAGTTCACGACGGTCGGAGGTGCGCCAGTTGAGGCGCAGCACCCCCAGCTTCTCCGGGTCGCCGACCTGGTGCAACGGGGTGAGGGCGTGCTGCCCCTCCGGGGAGGACGCGCAGTCCATCAGGGACGGCATGGTGCGGCTCGGGCAGAAGGCGGCCATGTAGCAGATGTGGGAGAGGAGTTCGGGTACGGCGTCGGCGACCCGGCTCACCGAGAGGCCGCCCATGCTGTGGCCCACGAGGACGACCGGGCCGCCGAGGCGGGCGGCGCGGCGGACCGCGCCGGTGACGCGGCGCTCGAAGTCGTCGAGGGTGAGGGCGGCGACGGGCGAGGGCTCGGTCGCGAGGGCGCGCAAGTCCTGAGCCTGGTAGGCCTTCGGGATGAACTTCTCGGTGCCGTGCAGGGGTTGGTCCACGGCGACGACCCGGTGCCCGCGCAGTGCGAGCTCCCTGCCGATCGCCGTCCAGAACGCGGCCGCGCTGTGGGTGCCGTGGACGAGGACGTACGTCCGTACGCCACCGGCGGTGCCGGTCGCGTGCGCGGTTCCCGCCCCTGTACCTGTGGCGAGTGCGGCGGCACCCGCCACACCGGCGAAGCCCCGTAAGGCCCGGCGCCGCGAAGTTCCTTCGGGATGAGGGTTCTTGTTGTCAGTCATACCGATGAGGCTAGGAATCCCCTCGGTGTCACACGATGGCCCTGCACACCCGGTCGAGGGTGTACTTGCCGACACCGACGGCCCGACGAGCCCGCCCAGCGGGAAGGCGAGTGCGGCGCCGAACTGTCGTACCGCCGCCGTCAGCCGAACGCGCTGACCGCGAGGTCGGACGACGGGATCGAGATGTTGGCGCGACTGCCGGGGTTGATCGCGACGTAGCAGCCGAACAGGCCCTTGGCGAGTTCGCCCCCGTTCATCGCCCGCACCTGCCGACCGTCGTCCGGGACGTACTGGGTGCTGGTGTAGACGTCCAGGATGCGCTCGCCGTCGTCGCGCTGACGGAAGCGGAGTTGCTTGCCGTCCTCGTCGACGGAGACCAGCAACGTGCCTTCGCGGAAGGCGTCCAGGAGTGCCTCGGGGGTGCCGCGGCGCGAGTCCAGGGCTTGGAGCGTACGCTCGACCTCGTTCTCCGGCGGACGGTACCGCAGCGCGGTGAGTGTGGGCTCATAGGTGGGGTTGAAGCGGAACTCGCCGATCTCGCCGTTCTCGTCGATGGCCCAGCCGCCGAGCATCCTCTCTTCCGGGACCTCGCCGTGCGGGTCGTATGCCGGATCGATGGCGAAGATCACCTTGCCGGGCTGACGCCGGGCGACATACCGCATGACCTCGGTCACCTCGGGGGCGAGCATCTTCGGACCGCGGAAGGGGATCACCGGATACACGTTCAGCTTCAGGTTGCGCGGGCTCCGGTCCCACTTGCCGTCGCCGACGATCTCTTCTTTGAGGGCTGCCAGGCTGGGAGCCTCCCGCCACGGGCCGGGCACCACCCACGCCTGGAACGGAAGCCCGTCCCGCTGCGCCACCGCCACCATCTCGGCCAACGCCTCGGTGGGGGGCGTCCTCCGCACCCACGCGGACCGCATCAGGGGAAGCCAGAAGCTGGCGGAGTTACTGGCATCGGGCCCCAGCTCCGGGCGCACGACGTAGCCAAGGGCACCCTCCGCATCCGATGCGTACACAGCCAGCAGAATCCCCGCCATGTAGGCCACCACGACGTACTGCACGGGACCGTCGGCATGGTGTGGATAGTCTTCCACCCCGCCTGTCAGCCGTACGCGCAGATCCTGCGACATCGCAGAAGACGGCCTCTCCCCGAAATGGCCGTCCGGCCGGCGCTGCTCGCTCATCAGTGAATCTCCCCGTAGATCTGCCACTTCCCGTTGGCGTCCTCGAACGCCTCGGTGATCTTGTATTCGCTGCCGCGGCCGAGCAGCAGCTCACGCTCTCCGGCACCGTAGGCGCCCACCTTCTCCACCCACAGGCCGGGGGTTTCCGCGGGCACTCGCAGATGGAGGACGGCGGCCCTGGACTCGGATACGGCCCCTCCCAGCGAGGTGGACATGTAGCCGTCATCCGTGAAGTTCCTACCGACCATCTTCAACGGGTCGTGCTCACCCATTTTCTCGAAGAAGTGTTCCAGGTTCGTGCTGCGGTCGACGACGACGTCCTCAGGCAACGGTTTGCCGGCGAGCGCCTTGTCCAGGTGCTCGATCTGCTGGTGTACCTCCGGGGTGTCGTAGTACTTCTCGCCTCGCAGGAACCCGTTGACGCGCAGATGTCCGGTCTCCGTGTAGCTCTTCACCGACTCCTTCACGTCGTTCGGCAGGCCCTCCGCGTACTCGTTCCAGTGCTTGGCGCCGTACTGCATCGCGCCCTCACTGCTTCTGAACGTGACCGCGCCTTC
Source organism: Streptomyces doebereineriae (assembly GCF_031845645.1). Classification (NCBI taxonomy): domain Bacteria; kingdom Bacillati; phylum Actinomycetota; class Actinomycetes; order Kitasatosporales; family Streptomycetaceae; genus Streptomyces; species Streptomyces doebereineriae. The sequence goes on along the minus strand of NZ_JAVREZ010000019.1, from coordinate 114,981 downwards.
GGAGATCTCTGCCATCGCCGAGTTGTGCTTGGCGGAGTCCGGGAGGCCGTCCCGCCCCGCGGGAGCGCTTTGGGCATCGGCCTCCGCAGCCGGTGAACCGCCCGCGGGGTCGGCGGGTTTGTCCCACTTGTCCCGGGTGACGTCCTTGGCGGCATCCGCCGTGGCGTCCGCGGCCTCCTGGGCGCGCTTGAAGGTCCAGCCGTCCGGCAAGCCGTCCTTCGCCACGTTCCTCGCGGCCGATTCGCCCGCGCTCTCGGCTGCCGTCCCGACCCCCTCGCGGGCGCCCCGCTCCAGCCCCGTCTCCATGGAGTCCTTCACGCCCGCGGCGACCGTGCGGCGAGCCGCGCCCGCACCCGCACCCGCGCCGCCCGTGAGCAAGTCCAGGCCGACCTCGAAACTGAAGGTGCCGAACGCCTCGGACGGATCCGTCGACCAACCGGAGCCGGCCATCGACTTGGCGGTGCGCACCGGGTGGTTGGCCGAAGTGAGCAGACCCATGCCGGTGATGGAGACGTTCCGCAGGTACTGCGACGGGTGGGTGAGGTTGTACGGGTCCAGCGGGTTGACCGTCCGCATCATGCGGGTCAGCCCGATCCCGCCCTTGAGGAAACCGCCGGCGAAGTGCTCCAGCTCCATGTTCACGGCCATGGGAGCGTCGATCAGGCCGGCCTTGAACCTGGCCCAGGCACCGGGCTCGGCAGGGGCCGCCTCGAACGCGCTGGTCACCTTGGTCGCGGCGTTCTCGGCGGCGGAGTCCCGTGTGTGGCGGGCGTCCCTGAGCCTCTCCCGGGCCGCCCCGCGGTCGACTTCTCCCGGGTCCACGAAGTCCCCCGGGTCGGTGGGGGTTACGGCGTCGGAGCCCGACAGGGAGCCGACGGTCAGGGCGGACTGGTAGTCCCAGAACTGCTGGTCGTACTTCTGCCGGGCCGCGGTGCTCTTCGCCTCCGCGGCCCGCCACTTCTCGATCGCCTCGCCCGCCTGCCCGCGCGCCCAGGAAACCGTGTCGGCGTACGACGCCAGTGCCTGCGCCGCGGCCGTACAGGCGTCGGCCGCGGTGAGCCACTTCTTGGGGTGAGTGGTGAAGGACTCCCGGAAGGACTCGGCGGCGGTTCCGGTCCAGTGGCCCGGGTCGAGCTTCTTCAGTGCCTGCCCGACGCTCTCAAAGGCGGTGGCGAAGGCCTTCAGATGCCGGACGGCCTCCTCGATGTCCCCGGTCGAGCCGTGGATCAGCTCGCCCGGCTCGTCGGTCTCACCCAGCTCCCGCTCGGGCACCTCGGCGCCGACCGCCCCGGTGAGGTATTCGGCGCCGTCGCGGACCTTTTCCCCGGCGGACTTCAGCCCGACCCCGTCCAGGCTGTCGCCCACCACGCCCGCGGTCGCGTTGACTCCGTCGGAGACGCCCTGCTTGACGCCGTCGGCCAGGTCCCCCAGCTCCCCCAGGACGCCCATCAGTCGCCGTCCTCAGGTGTGACGGCCTCCACCGACTCCCGCACGAACTCTCCGCCGGCCCGCAGCTGCGTGCCGTACTGACCGCTGGTGGTCAGGTCCTCCTCGGTGGCCTGCCAGCTCTGCCCCATCTGCTGCAGGGACTCGGAGGCCGACTGCTGGGAGAGATCCGGCGTCCAACTCCCCTTCGCCGACGCACCGACCTGGCCCCACGACATCCGCTCCGCGTCCTCTCCGGAGACGGCCGGATCGCCAAAGGTGGCCACGACGTAGTCCTTGGTGACGCCGATCGCGTACTCCTCGGCCTCGTGGTAGTAACCGGCCGAGAGATCTAGCTTCTCCGCGATCTCATTGCCCTCGTCGACCAGCGCCTTCACCCCCCACTCCCAGCGCTCCGCGAACGTGGCGAAGGCCTTGGCCAGCCCGGTGTGTCCCATCTGCAGCTGCGTCAACCCGAGGCTGCCGAAGCCGCGTCCGACCGCGCCCCCGCCGACCATGCCGACGTCCTGGAGCTCCTCGATGGTCTGGTTGATGCCCTTGGCGGCCTGCTTGAGGACCTCGGGGTCCCCTTCGTAACCGTTGCTCACGCTTCTCCTGCGCTACGAGGCCTGGCCCCTGGAGTCCGGTCGATGAGATCCACCGCCACCTGGTCCGGTACGACACCGGACAGCGGAGGAAGGAGGAGCGGCCGGATGCCACCCACGTCCACCGCTACTCCGGCGGGCGTACGGCTCTCGGCCACGGCGGCGGGTACGGCGATGTCGAGCAGCCGGGAGCCGAGCACCGTCCAGTAGCGGATACGGCCGCTCGCCCACCCGGGGTCGGTGCCCGCCTCGGCGCGGGCGCGTGCGAAACGTTCCAGTTCGGCGGTGGAGGTGAAGGCGTACAGCCAGCGGACGCCGTCGGCTTCGCCGGAGCACATGGCTTGGTCCTGGGCGTCATCGGCATCCGCGACGCTGGTCTCGGGATCACGGTCGGCATCGACCGCGGCGAAGGGCACGTAGAGCGCCGCCGCGCGGAAGGCCGCGAGCAGCCTGTCGCCGTCGCCCTGTCCGTCGTACAGGTCGTGGATCTCGGCGGCCAGCGTTGCCCGTTCGAGTGCACCCACGCCACCCGTCGGGCTGTTGGCCACATCCGCCTTCATGCGTGGTCACCTCGTGGCTGATCATGTGATGCGCGAAAGCACATCATGGTGATCACGCGCGAGTCCAACCGGGTGGGACGGGCGTTGCCCCGGCCGACAGCAAGCCAGGCAATTCCGGAACGGGCTGGTGCAGTTGCCCTTGCCGACTGTGCGGGCGATGCGCGCGCCGCCTTGAATCTTGCATGTGTGCAAGGTGAGTTGAGTTCATCGTGGTCTCGTGACGGAACGTTGTGATGTTCGTTCTGTCAGTGGTCACCGGTAGAGTTGGGGCAGGTCAGGGCTGGTCGGAGCGGGGTGCGTCCGCCACCGGTCGTGACACGAGCACGACACGCGCGACCGACCGCGAGTGACGCAGCGAAGTCAACGGGGAGCTGGGCATGGCCGAAGAAGTGAGGGTCGATCTCGACGAACTCGAGAAGACCGTCTCCGCACTGAACCAGGTGCTGAGTGATCTCGGCAAGGCGAACACGGACACGGCGACCAACACGTATCTCCCGGAAGGCGCCCTCGGAACCGGATTCGACGAGGCCCACAAACTCGCCAACGCCCACAACGAGATGAAGACGTACATCGAGGACGTCGTGAAGTACCTCAACACGGTCATGGACGAGTTCGGCCGCAAGACGAAGTACACGCACGGGGCGTACCAGGACTCGGACTACGCGGCGCAGGCGAGCTTCCCGAACGCGGGACAGTAGCGGTCCATGAGCGCGATGCGGGCTGATGTACGAAGTAACAAGGGGGCAAGGGCGTATGGCTGAGGGCGACAAGTACATCGACTACGACTACGTCGAGATGAACCGGTGCTTCAACGAGAAGCACTCGACACCCTTCTCCGGCGGCAAGAACATGGACGAGATGCAGGCCATGGTCCGCCACGCCAGACCGGACCTCGTGGAGGGCGTCGTGACGGGCTGGAAGGGCGTCCAGGCTCAACTGACCACGATCCAGCGCGACTTCGAGAAGGAGGTCGCCCGCATCCAGGAACACTGGAAGGGCGCCGCCGCCGACGGATTCGCCGCGAAGGCCACGCAGGTCAGCAAGAGCATCGGCGACACCGCGAAGTATGCCGGGCACACGTCGCTCGCCATGGCGAATGCCGCTTACACGCTGGGCAAGGTCAAGGACGACGTCCTGGCGATGGAGAAGCCGGGGAGGGTCTCCAGCTTCCTCAATTCTGCGGGCGATGGATTCACGCGCAGCGGGGAGGGCACGGACAAGGACATCGCCGCCGGGAAGGGCGCACAGGAAGTACTCGACCGCAACCATGACGATCTGTCGGCGGGGCGGGAGGCGCAGCTTGCCATGGCGGCGAAGATGGAGACGTTGGGGGCTTCTTATAATTCGCAGGCCAAGGCTATGGGGTCATGGAATAAGCGGCCAGTGAAAGAAGAGAGTCATGACTACCCGGGGGACCCCGGCGGTATTACGCCCACTCCAGTCGTCATCCCATCGGCCAGCTCGCCTCGAAGTCCGCAGAGCGCGGCAGCCAGTACAGCCCGGCACGCCCAGACGGGCACGACCAACCAGCCGAAATCGGTGATTCCGCCTTCAGGTATCACAGGCGGCGCGCACCAGCCGACGGGGCCGACCCAGGACGTAGGCACAGCAATTGACGGAATCTCCGGTGGGCGCACAAGCACTCCGTCGGTCGGCGGCGGGGGCGTCGTCGGCGGTGGGTCCACTGGTAGCGGCGCCATGGGCGGCGGAGCCGGCTTCGTCGGCGGCGCGGCTGGTGTCGGCAGTGCTCGCGGAGCCGGGGGCGGCCGCCCCGGTATGGGCGGCATGGCGAACCGTGGAGGGGTGGGTGGAACGGTTGGTCGTGGAGGTGCGGGTGCCGCAGTAAGCGCACGCTCCGGAGGGTCTGCCCGCCAGCCGGGTGGTATCACCGGCGGCCAGCCCAAGGCCGGTGCAGGCACAGGCAGGAGCACGGCTGGCGGGTCTGGTTTGCACAGCAGCCGCGGTGCTGCAGGACGGGGAGCCAGTGCCATTCGGAAAGGCGGCTTGGTGGGAGCCCCTGGTACACGTACTGGTCGCGTCGAGGACGACGAACAGCGCGAGGGCCAGCGTCCCGACTACCTGGTCGAGGACGAGGAGACCTGGGCCCCGCAACGTAACGTGGCGCCTCGGGTCATCGAGTAGTAAGCGGCGCGGGACGCCACAGTTGGTGGGAAGGTGAGGGGCATCCGGAGTCAGCCCCTCACTCTCCCGAGAGAGGACAGGCAAATGGGCTTCGCCCAGGCACTTCGCACAGCAGGCTGCAGCACATTGGCCGGGGCGTTTCTGTTTGCCTCCGCTCCCCTCGCGGCAGCAGATCAGGTCAGAGAAGATCAATGGGCGCTCAAAGCGCTCAATGCCGAATCCGTATGGAAGATCTCCAAGGGAAGCGGCGTCATCGTTGCCGTTATCGATACCGGCGTGAATAGCAGCCACCTCGACTTGCAGGGAAACGTGCTCAAGGGGAAGGACTTCCTGGATGGAGGTAGCGCAACCCCGGAGCCCGGGCGAGACCAAGATCACGGCACGGCCATGGCTTCAATCATCGCTGGCCACGGACATGGGTCAAATGATGGAGTGATGGGCTTGGCCCCTGAGGCGGAAATCCTGCCAGTTCGGGACTACGGCACTAAGGGACCAGGACTTCCGGCCTCCATCCGATACGCAGTTGATAACGGCGCATCCGTGATCAACGTCTCGCAGTGTTTCGATTCCAGCAGTCAAGAGGAACTAGATAGAACTTCGGACGCCGTCGCATATGCCTTGAAGCATGACGTACTGGTTGTCGGGGCGTCAGGAAATGAAGATGACAAAGGTGGTGCGTGTTACCCCGCAGCCTCACCCGGGGCACTGGGCGTAGGGGCCGTAAAGAACAGCGGCTTCATCTGGGAAGGCTCGAATCCTGGGGATTTCGTGTCACTGACGGCCCCTGGCACCAACATCGTGTCAGCAAATGGACTCAACAATGGTTACCACGCAGCAAACGGCACATCAGATGCAGCCGCCTACACTTCGGCGGCGGCTGCCCTCCTCCGATCCAAGTTCCCCGACCTGACGGCAGGCCAGATCGCCAACCGCCTCGTAAAGACAGCGGCTCTGCCCGATTCCGAGAAGGGCCTGTCTCTCCCGGACAAGAGATACGGATACGGCATCATCCAGCCTCTCTCCGCGCTAAAGGACAACATCTCGGCCGGCTCGAAGTACGGCCCCCTGACCGTCCCGGAGTCCCTAAAGGAGAAATCCACCGCTCCTGCATTCGGTGCATCCGCCGAAGAACAGGAGAGGGCGGACCAGAAGGCCCTGATCATCTGGGCCGTCATCGGGCTCGCGGGACTGGCCGTCATCGGCCTGGTCATCCTTCTGATCGTGAAGCGATCCAGGCGAAACAGGAACAGCAACGGCGGGCCCGCCGGTCCTGGCACTCCTATCGGCTACCCGCAGTACGGCCAGCAGCCCTACCCGCAGCAGAACCCGTACCACCAGCCAGTATCACCCCAGCCGCACAATCCGTACCAGCAACAGCCCACCCCGCCCCACAGCCAGTTGCCCTCCCAGGAGTAGCCGTCGGCGGAGGGCGATCGAACTCAGAACGGCGCGAAGTCACTGGTAGCGCGAGCTTTCAAAGCTCCGACGAAGGGAGCGAAAGCACCAACCGGGACAGTGATCGTTGCCCTGGCCGGGTCCTTGGAATCTCGGATGGCAACAATTGTCGGCAAGTTCGCTATCTCCACGCAGTTGTTGCCATCGCCGCCGCCGGAGTAGGACGACCTGCGCCAGTTGCCAGAGGGTGCCATGCGGTGCCTCACAGTTCCTTGGCCAGTCTGTGGATGAAGTCACGGGACCGTTCGGGGTCGAGTGACGCAGCCTTCATTCTACGGAAAAGCGTTCGAAAGACGTGGAGTTGGGCTTCGGAATCAACGAACGCTGTACCGTGCGGCGCATCACGAACGGCGGTATCAAGTCTGGGCACAGCTCCGCCGACCAGCATCACGGTGGACCATGTCCCGCCGAAGCCGTCCAGGTCGAACGGGATCACTCGCATAGTGATGTGATCGGCTTCGGAGCGCTCCAGCACATGGGCGAGCTGCTTGCGCGAGGCAGCACGGTCACCCGGCCTGATACGCAGGGCCGCCTCGTGCACGACCGCTTCGTAGGGCACGGTGATCCGCTGCCGCTCCAATCGGTGCTGTACGCGCAGTTCGAGTTCCGTCTGGGGCAGCTCAGGAACCCTGGAGGAGAAAGCGGCACGGGCGTAGTCAGGTGTTTGGAGTAGGCCCGGGATGAAAAGGAACTCGACGTCACGCCGATAGGTGGCGTGATGCTCCAACTCGGCGATGTCCAGGAACGACGAGGGGAGCCGACCTCGGTACTCCTCCCACCAGCCGCGAGTCCGGTCGACGGCCATCGCGACCAGGCCATCGATCAAGTCCCCGTACGTACAGGCGTAGTGAGATGCCAGTCGGCGCAGTCGTTGCTCACTCACACCCGTGAGCCCCGACTCGATGTGGCTCATCTGGACTCTGTTCACTCCAAGCAGCGCTGCGGCTTCAGTGGCGGAGAGCCCTGCGGCTTCACGGAGCCTGCGCAGCTCGGCCGCCAGGCGCAGATGACGTGCTGTGGGTTCCCGCCTCAGGACCATGGCTCACTCCTCGATTCAACGCACCTGCCGTACAGACCCGTTCGGGTCGGGATCACGCAATCACCTTGTCGCGGATGACATCTTAGGTCTACTTTCAGTGACGCGACGCACACACTGCGGAATCGCCGGATCCCGGAAGCGCACCGCTCCGTCCTGCCACGACGGCTGTGGCAATGCCACCGCCGGACACTCCGCAGCTCTCCGACCCTCCCGGCACGAAAGCGGAGTTGCCGCATGCCCGAAAGCGCCCCTTGGGAGTACACGCTGTACATCCCGAACGACCCCAGAGCGGTCACCATCAGCCGCCGGACGCTTGGCCTGATCCTGACGATGCACGGCCTGATCCGTCTGGTCGACACCGCTGAACTGCTTGCAGCGGAGCTGGTCTCCAACGCCGTACGCCATACGAAGGGGCCGGCTGCCCTCCGGATCACCTGGTCGACGGGCGTCCTCAGAATCGGCGCTTGGGACACCGACCCCGAACCGCCCGAGCCACCGGGCGCATTGAACCTCTCCGAGGAAGCAGAAGAAGGGCGTGGGCTGGCGCTGGTACTGGCTTGCGCCGACCTGTGGGGATGGCAGCCACTGTCCAGACACGGCAACCGAGGCAAACTCGTGTGGTGTGAACTCGCCACGGCCTAGCAGTGCGTACGGGACTTGGGCGCGGAGCCCGTCGGTGACCAAATCGGTGGTGAAGAGCACCTTCTGACAAATTGGGGCCCCCGTCACGTGGATCTGGGCCCGAACGCCGCAGATCCTCGTGCGCGAGTTCCCGAATCAGCAGCTGTTGGCCTTGGCCACGACCGGAACAAGCTTTCTCACCAGCTGCGTGAGCGTCTTGTCCGCCTTGGATAGATCCTTGGGGTAGAAGGCAAGGATCTCCACAGAGAAACTGGTTCTGGGCAGATCGTCCGCGTCAGGCGAGTACCCGGGGCACGCTGCCACCGCCACAGCACCACGGGAGTACAAGGCGATGTTGCCAGAGGCGTCGACGGTGACCTTCTTGTCCCCGTCCCCGTAATCGCTGGCCCTCTTCTCGGCGATCTGGCGGGCAGTTGGTCTGTCCTCGTGGAAGAAGCTGCTGACGAGGAGTGTCTTGGCGTTGTCGACCGCATAGTCGCACCCCGAGGCGTACTTTCCGTTGCCGAGGGCGTCGCCGGTGTGCGTCAGCTTGCTCCCTGGTGGAAAGAGGGGCTCGACAGCCTTCTTCCCGACGTGTGCTCCGCACAAGGTGTCAGGCAAGTCGTATGCGACTTCGGGCTTCTCCTCACCAGAGCAGGCCGTGAGCAGAAGCGCGGTGACAGAAAGTACTGCGCAGCCCATACGGCGGCTGGAATGGCGGTCAGCCATGGTACTGGTCCCCCCACTCGGCGCCGGTGGCGTGGCTCTGGTCGACCTCTCGGCCCACAGCGTCCTGCAAGTTCTCGCTCCCTCCGGAACGGGCGATGTCAGCACGGACCGCCTCCCGCAGCGCCGACTCACCGCTGGTGTAGCTTCTGCCCGCCTCGCTTTGGGCCTCACCGGTAGTGTCCTGGTACAGCCTGTTGGCCACGTTCTCCTGGATATCCTCGATCGCCCAGCCGGCGACGTCGCCGACGACGGGGACCTTGATGGCACCTGTGGCCAGGCCCAAGCCGCGACCCACCCACTTGTTGGCCGTGTCCACACCTTCGTTGTACTCGGCGTCCCCGTGCGCATGGGTGTCATGAACGGCGTGCGCACGGGCAGCGCTCATGATGCCCGCGACTTCGGCCCCCGGGTGCGCGGCGGAGGAGACGCGCTGCGTGAGAGAGACGTCGCTGTCGTCCGGCCCCTTGATCTCCGCGTCGATGACCGCCGAGGTGTAGGCCTGCTGGGAACCTGTGAGGGCGGCGTAGGCGTCGGGGTCCTGGCTGACCTGATAGAGGAACTCCTTGGTCACTTCGGGATCCAGATCAGCACTCGTACCTTGAACCGGCAGGCCCGTCTGACCGCTGATCGAGCGCTGGATGTCACCCATGTAGTCGGCGCCGATGTTGCCAAGGCTGTCAGTGGCAGCCGCGTAAGGGGCGGTTCCGTCGTCGCTGTTGAGGAGGCCGCCGGCATCAGGGCCACTGAATTTATTGATCACTTGGGAAGCGAGAGCCGCCTGGTCCGCACTGTGCGCGAGCGGGCCCGTGGAAGGGTCGGCACCGGCGGGACGGCCCGTGGTGGCTGCTTCGAGGGCGTGGCCCAAGGAGTCCGGGAAGTCGTTCATGGACTTCTTCGCGGCGTCCGGGTCGTGCCCGGTGATGTCGGGGAAGGACTCGTAGTCCTTGTTGACCAGGTAGTCCAAGTAGCTGTTCGCGCCGTCGATGTTGGCAAGCTCGCCCTTGTGGGTGCCGTCCTCGGCGTACTTCTCCATAGGTGGCGTGAAGTAGTCGGTGGCCGCCTGCGGGCTGTGCCCCAACGCCTCCAGGACGCTGTTCATCGGGTCGTAGCCCGCGCCGTTCTTGCCCGAGGGATTGAAGCCGTAGTCCGAGCCTCCGAAGTCGGACTTCGTTCCGGCGAAGAAGTACGGGTCCCTGGCGTGGAGTTGGGTGACGTGCTCCGCGATCGGGGTGAGGAAGGAGGAGTCGTAGTTGCCGTAGCGGAGGATGCCGCCGAGGAGCTGGTAGCCGTAGGGGCCCTCGCGCATGCTGTCCGGGTACAGCGCGATGTGCTGGGTGCCAAGTTTGCGCAGGTCGGCGGTCCACTGCTCATCCAGGTGCGGGGTCTTCCCCGGGTTGGTGGCGGTAGCCAGGTTGTTGCCCATGTTGCGCTGCAACTCCTGGAGCAGCGCCTTGCGTTCGTCGCCTGCGTCGGCGGTCTGGAGCGCGAGCTGGCCGTATAGCTGGAGGGTGCCCTTCTGGCCGAGCTGCTTGTAGAAGCTGGTGGAGAACTCCGCGTCGCCCTGGTTGGACTTCAGCAGGTGGTTCAGCTCGGTGAGTTCCGTGTCGGTGAGCTTGTCGCCCTTCTTCATCAGCTCGGCCGCGTGGGTGGCGTCGGCGGAGTCCAAGGACATGACGACCTTGGAATTGAAGTTGTCCGTGTAACCGCCGAGGTCGCGGCGCAGGGCCCAGCAGGCGGTTTCGTCGGCGTCGGCGGCCTGCCGGAGGACGGCTTCGATACGGCGGGCGAAGGCGTCGCACGCCTGTTGCTGCTCGCGGATGAGGGCCTGGCCGTCAGGATCATGGCGGGCGCCGGTGTCCTGCGAGAGGTCGTTGCGCGGGGTGACGACGCCGCTGGCGCTGACGTGCAACTCCTGCTTCGGCGCTTCGACTTCGGCGAGATTGTGGAGCTTGGTCCTGGCCGCCTGCAACTCGGTGTGAAGTGAGGCGAGGACACCGGCGATGCCCTCCGCCTCCTTCTGGGCGTCCGCGAACTCCTGGTGGGCGGCGCGGACATCGCTGTCCGCCTTGGCCGCCGTCAGAACGGGCTGGTGCCAGCCCGCCTGCTTGAAGGGCGCCGCGACCTCGTCGCCGTACGCGGTGTGCAGCCCCTTGAACTTGGAGGCCGTTTCCTTCCAGCGGTCGGCGGCGGCCTTCAGGTTGCTGAGGTTCAGGTGATAGAGCTGCTCGTACGTCGGCATGGCTGTGGTGGGTCCCCGTGGTGTGGTGATCGCCGTGAGCGGTGGCGGGTTCGTGTCAGGTTCAGCCGAAGGGTGACGGCTTGCCGGACAGGGCGCGCATGGTCTGCGTGTTCGCTGTCTCGGTGTTCTGGTAGAGCAGGCCCGAACCGCCGCACTGGCGGGAGAGGCCGTCGCACTTGGACGCGAGTGCCGAGACCTGACTCGACCAGGTCTCCGCCAGACCGCTCAGTGCTCCGCCGAGCCCGCCGTCCCAGTTGCCGCTACCGAAGTCCTTCGACGCCGAGCGGGTCTCGTCCACCGGGTGCGCGCCCGTCGTTCGCGTCCGTCCCGCCAACTCCTGCGCGCCGGTGCCCGCGCGGTTCAGTGCCGCCGGATCCTCGATGTCCGTGCCGCCCGACATGCCGTATCCCCCATTGTTCGCTGCCGCCCCTCATCATCCGGGGCTTTCGATTTGTTACGCGAATCGATTAGCGGTGAGCGAGTAAAAAAGTATCACCGTGGCGGACTGCCTTTCCTGGGCTTCGGCTGGATTCCGACCCTGACGACACGGCCAGGGAGGATCCATGGAGCCGTTGCTCTCGCATACGCCCCGGGAACAAGGTCCGGTGCGCAGGCGTGTCACCAGGTTCGACGAGACGGCTCCACCTCTCCGTGTCTTTTGGACACAGACACCTCCCTGATCCGGCCAATCAGCCCCCCCGTCAGCCGTCTGACGGGAAGTTGTCAGGCTCACCGGGTTCGATGTCCTCGGCTTCCTTCCCCCCACCGAGGAGTGTCATGACCCACGCCCCTGTCGACTCGCAGGACGAGGCTGTTCCCGACTTTCCGATGCCTCGGGCGGCGGGCTGTCCGTTCGCCCCGCCTCCGGCGATGATGAAACTGCAGGCCGAGGATCCGGTCTCCAGGGTCCGGCTGTGGGACGGCAGCGTGCACTGGCTCGTCACCCGGTACGAGGACCAGCGGGCCCTGTACGGCGACCCGCGCCTCAGCGTCGACACCACCCGGCCGGGATTTCCCTACCTGAACGAGGCCTTCCGGGAGACCGCCGCCAAGAACCCGCCGTCCTTCCTCAATATGGACGACCCCGACCACGCGCGCATCCGCCGGATGGTCACCGGTGCGTTCGCCGTCAAACGCATCGAGGCCATGCGCCCGGCCGTCCAGCGGATGACCGACGATCTGATCGACGAGATGCTGGCCGGTCCCAAGCCGGTCGACCTGGTGGAGGCCCTCACGCTCCCCCTGCCGTCACTGGGGTCATCTGCGAACTGCTCGGCGTCCCCTACGAGGACCACGACTTCTTCCAGGCCAACAGCAAGGTGGGGCTCCGCCGTGACGTGACCGCCGAGGCGGTTCGGGCCGCCTTCGGCGAGATCTACCAGTATCTGAGCGGCCAGATCGACGCGAAACTCGCCGACCCTGCTGACGACATGCTCTCCGAGCTGGCCGCCCGGGTGCGGGCCGGTGACCTCACCCACCACGACGCCACCATGCTGGGTGTCCTGTTGCTCGGCGCCGGGCACGAGACCAGCGCCAACATGCTCGCCCTGGGCATCCTCGCGTTCCTGGAACACCCCGACCAACTCGCCGTCGTCCGCGACACCGACGACCCGAAGGTCCTGGCGTCCGCCGCGGACGAGATGCTCCGCTATCTGACGGTCGTTCACAACGGCCAGCGCCGACTCGCCCTGGAGGACCTGGAGATCGGCGGCCGGTCCATCCGGGCCGGCGAAGGCGTCATCATGCCGGGCGCCACGGGCAACTGGCAGTCCGATGTCTTCCCCGACCCCGAACGGCTCGACGTCCGCCGTGACGCCCGCCGCCACATGGCCTTCGGCTTCGGCATCCACCAGTGCCTGGGCCAGCCCCTGGCCCGCCTGGAACTCCAGGTCGTCTACCACACCGTCCTCCGCCGCATCCCCACCCTGCGCCGGGCCACCGGCCTCGACAAGATCCCGTTCAAGGACGACGGCATCGTCTACGGCGTCTACGAGCTGCCGGTGACCTGGTGAGGGCCCCACCATCCCGGTCGGTCAGTTCTCCCCTCGGGGGAAGGACACCTCGACTCGGCGGTTCTTCTTGCGGCCCGACTCCGTCGAGTTGGAGGCGATCGGGTAGTCCTCGGAGTAGCCGCGGACCTCGTAGGTGATGCCCGAGTCCTTCAACTCCTGGTCGAGGACGTCCTGTACGGCGTTGGCGCGCTGCCGGGAGAGGGTGAGGCCGTGGGCGTAGCTGCCGAGGTTGTCGGTGAAGCCGAAGACACGGATCCGGGTGGCGTTCTGGTTCTTGATCTCCGCCGCGATCGCGGAGATACGGGCCTTCGCCTCGCCGTTCAGCTTCGCGCTGTCCTTGCTGAACAGGACCTCTGCCTGGAGAGCGAACTTCACGTCCGCGTTGGTGTCCTCGCGCCGTTCGTCTCCGCTCTGGTCCTCAACGACCTGCTTGATGTCCAGGACCTTCGGTTCGGCGAGGGTGGCGCCTTCCGGGAGCTTCAGGTCCGGGTCGTTGGGGTCCACCTTTACGGGTGCGGTGGCGGAGGGTTCGGTGCCCGGGGGGACGCTGGGGCCGTCGTCGGCATGCGCGGCGGGGAGAAACACGGCGGTGAGGAGCGTGGCCGCGGTCAGGGTGAGGGCGAGGCGGGGAGCGGTGGTCATGTGGTGCCTCACCCGGAGATCTGGATGGGGGCGGAGGCGAAGGTGGGGAGTTGGAAGGTGACGTCGGTCGTGCTGGTCGGGGGGGCCGGGAACTGGACGAAGACGGCCAGGGATTCGCCGGGTTGCAGCGATGAGAAGCCGGTCGTCGTCAGTGGTCGGCCGTCCGTGTCGCGCAGCACGTAGTAGCGCTTCTTCGACGTGGCGTCCACCAGGGTCGCGCCCCCGAGCGACATGCCGTGCCGGAGGATCTCCGTCTCGTCTCCGCGTACCGCGGGGGGGATGGTGATGCGCTTGGAACCGTCGTTCTTCAGGTTGCCGTTCACCGTGACGAAGCCGCCGGCGTCACGAGTGGCCGAGGTGATCTGGAGCAGCAGCCCGCTCGAGCCCTTCAGCTCCGCCATCGGCTCGTCGGACTCGCCTTCCTGAGTACTCGGGTCGGACCCGCCCGTGCGGGAGGCCGACGCCGACGCCTCCGGCTTCTTGTCGTCGTCTCCTCCGCCGCTGCAACCGGCCACACCGACGGCCAGTCCGGCCGCGATCGTCAACGCGACCATCCCCCTGCGGGCCTTCGCCGTGAACCGAATGCTCATCACTCCGCTTCCTTCGTCACTCGTCGTTAGCTTGTGCCAGATGGACGTCGAAGAGGTCCTCGGGTCCGGGCAGATCCGTGAGGTCGTCCGGGTCCAGGGTCCACTCGACACCGTCCTCGCAGGTGAGCTTCGGCAGTACGTCCGCGTCCGCGTCTTCGCCAGGCAGTTCGAACTCGCAGACCGGTTCGATGACCGCCGTGGCGACCTCGGTCGACTGCTTGCCCTCGACTCCGGGGACTATGGAATCACCGACGGTCTTGTTCGTCCTGACCTCGACGTTGTAGCCCGGCGGCAGCCCCGGTATCGACTGGCAGTACAAGGGGGTGGCGTCATTCTGTGCGGCCAGTTGGTCCGCCCGCGCGCACCCGTCGAAGTCAACTCCCACGCCGTCGAAGATGTCCTGCCACTTGGTGGGATCGAGTACGTTCTCCACCCACTTGTCGGTGATCTTGTCCCGGGTATCCAGGGCCGCTGCCAGCGCCGCCGCGTCGGCCGCCGTCTGGGCGCCGTTCCTGTTCGCCGCGGCCTGGCCGACCGCGAGGTAGGCGAACGCGAGAAAGAGCAGGCCCGCCACCACCATGATGTAGATGGGGAAAGCCTGCCCTGCGTCGTCGTGTGTACGAGGCCCGGTCAGCCGCTGATTACTTCGTTGACCTTGTCCACGATCGCGGTGTAGATCGTGTTGCCGATATCCGTCCCCGTGATCGCCAGCACAATCGCCACCACCACCGCGATGATGCCCAGGTACTCGACCGCGGTCTGACCCTTGTCGTCGTTGAACCGGTTGCTCATTGCGGGCCCCTTCGGCGTCGTCGCTGTCGACAACCGGAACGTAGACCTGCGGATGCCGATCGGCGCAGGGCCCCTGGGCCCAAATCCGGGCCCAACCTCGCATCGACACCGCTCACCCCACCCCTCGGCCCGAACTCGGCGCCGTGCCCAGCCACTTCGCGGCGGCCTCGGAGCGGCTCGTGCTGTGGAGCTTGGCGAAGATGCGGTTGATGTGGTTCTTGACCGTCTTCTCGCTGATGAAGCAGGCGGCGGCGATCTGCTGGTTGTTCATGCCGGATGCGATGAGGTCCATGATCTCCGCCTCCCTCGCGCTGAGTTGGAAACACGACCGGTCCGATGACGACTGTCCCACAGATGATTGCAGTTGCGAAAGCCCTTTGAGGGGAATGGGCGTTGCAGGAAGCGGAAGATGGGGATTTACGTGTGCATTCGCATCGCGTAGCTGGGTCAGCAGGGCGCCCGCCGCCGTGGGCGTGAGGTGGGTGCGGCCCTGGACGGTGTCCCTGACGGCCAGGACGAGCTGGTCCGCGGTGAACTCGCCGTGGACGAGATAACCGTCGGCTCCCCTGCGCAGCGCCTCCTGGACGGTCTCCGGCTCTCCGCTGTACGTCAGCATCAGCACCGGGGCGATCGGCACGAGGTACGGCAGCGCCGAGAGCCCGTCGACGCCCGGCATCCGGACGTCCAGGAGGATCACGTCCGGGTGGTGCCGGCTCGCGGCCTCGTACGCCTCGCGGCCGTCCGCCGCCTCCGCCACGACCGTGATGTCCTCGCGGCCCGTGAGGAGGGCGGTGAGGCCCGCTCGGACCACCGGGTTGTCGTCGGCGACGACGATCCGGACGGGGGTGGGCGGGGCCGTCGGGAACAGCGCGATCGGTGGGGTGGCGTGCTGGGGGTCGTCCGGCATGTCGCGGCCTCCTCTCGTGGTGGGGCGGGGGGTCATCGGTCCGCCCGCGGGAGTGACAAGGGCAGTTCCAGGAGTACTTCCGTGCCCTTCGCGTCCGCGCCCTCGCCGATGTGGATACGGGCGCCCACCGACTCGGCGCGTTCCACCATGCCGACCAGGCCGAAGTGACCGGAGCGGCGGAGTGCGTCGAGGGTGGTGTCCGGGGGGAGGCCGCGGCCGTCGTCCTGGACGCTGATGCTGAGCAGTTCGTGATCGGGGTCCACGTCCGCGGTGACGTCGATGCGCGTGGCCTCGGCGTGCCGGTGAGCGTTCTCCATCGCCTCCTCGGTGATGGTGAGGAGTTGGCGGGCCACGGGGTGCGGGACGGCGAGCGCGGGGTGGGGATGGGCGGGGGCCCGGTAGGTCGCCCGGAGGGTCGTACGGGCGCTGAAGTTCCTTGTGCGGGTGGCCAGTTCTTCGAGTACGTCCGTGGCGGGGGTCTGGTCCCGGCGCAGATCTGTCAGGAGTTCGCGGGACTCGGTTGCCGCTCTGCGGGCCGCTCGGGCCACCAGCCCGGCCTGTCGTTCGAGCAGGGCCGGGTCCGGGGTGGGGGCGGCCGCCGATGTCGCCAGGCCTTCCGCCGCCAGGGCCACGCCATGGAGGGTCTTCGCCACCGAGTCGTGCATCTCCCGCGCCAGGCGGGCGCGTTCCTCGCTGATCGCCTCCGCCACCGCCAGGCGGGCCTTCATCGCGGTGAGGGCCTGGGTCGCCGTGCCGAAGCGGAGCAGGAGGTTGCGCAGGGTGGAGCCGACCGCGCCCGTGATCACGCAGAAGCCCGGGAGGAGAAGCATCTCGGCGGGTGTCGTGTTCGGGTGCGGGAGGGCTGTCTGGGCCAGGAGCAGGATCAGGGACTGCAGGGACGCGAAGACCGCGGCGCCTCGCCAGCTGTAGGCGATACCGGCGAGGAGAGGGGTGCAGACGCTGACGTAGGCGAGCGTGGTGTCGGGGCCCGCGGAGATCAGGAGGAGGCTGGCGAAGAGGGTGTCCGCGGCGAGGAGGCTGGGGTGACGCAGGAGGAGGGGGCCGAAGCGTTCCCAGTCCCTGAAGAGGGCGTAGGACACCATGAAGGTGATGACGACCGCCGCGCCGACCAGGCGGGTGCCGAGGCCGGGGTTGGCGTTGAGGAGGGCGGCGGGGGCGGCGAGGGCGATCATGGCCAGCCGGAAGCCGAAGACCTGGCGGCACATGGCCTGCAGGGCGTTGACCTGGATGTCCAGTGCGGGTACGTCGGAGGGCCCCACCCCGCCTAGGGAGGACCCCACCCCCCCTTCGGCGGGGTCGGTGTTCCTGCGCGCACCCGTCATCGACATCGCCCGGCCCCCTACTTCCCCGTGATCGTGCCGAAGTCGGTGCCCGAGCCGAGCAGCAGCCCCGCGGCCAGCAGAAGCATCGTGGCCGGGACCATGAAGGTGGTGATCATCATGGTGGCCTTGGGGACCGCGCGAGCGGCCTTGCGGCGGGCGTTCTGGGCGTCCGTACGGCGCATGTCCTTGGCCAGGGAGACCAGGGTGTCCACGATGGGCGCGCCCAGTTCCTCGCCCTGCTGCAGCGCCGTCACGAACATCGCGACCTGTTCGGAGTCGTTGCGGCGGCGCAGCTCCGCGAAGGCCTGGCGGCGGCTCATGCCCAGGTCCATCTGGCGGAGCGTGATGCGCAGTTCGTCGGCCCAGGGGCCCTCGTACTTGGAGGCCACGCGGTCCAGCGCCTGGCGGAAGCCCAGGCCCGCGCTCACCACCACCGCCAGCACGTCCAGGAAGTCGGGGAGCGTGCGCTCGATGACGTCCTTCCTGACCCGGATCGCCGACCAGATGCCGACCTCCGTCCAGAACGCCCCGAAGGCCAGCAGGAGAAGGGCCACCAGGATCTGGCCGCGGAGGAGGAAGACCAGGAAGCCCAGGGCGCCGAGGAAGCCGTAGACCGCCCTGCGGGCCGCGTAGCGGTGGATGGTCAGGCCGCCGGGGTTGCCCGCGAGGTCGATCTTGCGGCGGTACTTGGCGACCTGTTTGGGGCCCATCAGCCGCAGGACGGCGGGGGCGTAGCGCATGCCCATGCGGTCGATCAGGGAGTCCACCGCGCCGGTGCGGGTCGATCCGACCTCCAGTGCCAGCACCAGGTCGCTCGGCAGTTTCGCCTCCGCCCGGTACATACGGATACCGGCGAAGACGCCCCACACGCTCACGGCCATCAACAGGGCCAGTCCGAAACCGATCATGGCCACCCCCTCAGACGTCGATCCGGGACATCCGGCGGATGAGGACGAATCCCACCGCGTACAGGGCGAACGCGATGATCACCGCCGCCTGGCCGAGTGGTGAGCCCGTCATGCGTTCCAGCGCGCCGTCCTTGACGCCGTTCATCAGGAACAGTGAGCCGATGCCGAGGACCGGGACCGCGTACGACGTCATGTTGACCTGGGAGAGCTGCGTGCGGACCTCACGCCGCGTCTCCTTGCGCTCCTCCAGCGTCTCGGTCAGGTTCCGCAAGGCGCTGACCACTTGGCCGCCCGCCCGGCTCGACAGCACCAAGGTCGTCACCAGGACAACCAGCTCCCGGGACGGCAGTCGCTTCGCCATCTCGTCCAGCGCGTCCTCCATCGACACGCCCACCGCCAACTGGTTGGCCACATTTGCCAGTTCCTCCCCCGCCGGCGCCTCCAGCTCCTCCGCCGCCATGCCGATCGCGGTGCGCAGGGCGAGGCCCGCGTGGGTGGCGTTGGCCAGGATGCGGGCCAGTTCGGGGAGTTGGTTGATGAACTTCTCGATGCGCTTCTGCCGCTGCCAGTTGAGGAACTGCACCGCCGCCCAGACGCCCGCCAGACCGGCCAGCGGGCCGAAGAAGGGCGCCAGGGTCGCCTGGCCGACCAGCCACAGGCCTCCGACGAGCCCGATCATCGCGGCGAAGAACTCGCCCGGTGTCACGTCCAGCCCGGTCGCCGCCAGCCGGAGTTCCAGCTGCCTGCCCAGCCGGGTGCGGCGCAGCCGGCGGTCCAGGTCGCGGAAGTGCCGGCGGCGGCCGGTGTACGGCACCTGGCTCGCGGCCGACAGCCGGTCGACCAGAGCCGCCCGCTGGGCCCGTCCCCTGGCGTAGAAGTGGACGCCCACGACGGCGAGCGCGCAGGTCACCAGGGTGGCGCCGACGGTGAGCGTGACTAGGGTCTGGAGGTCCATGGGGGTGGGTCCTACCTGGCTTCTCGGATGGCCAACTGGTTCGCGGACTGGGCCACGCCGAAGGCCTGGGGCGTGGGCTGACTCGCCATGTAGAGGCGGTCGACGGTACGGCGCGGAAGCGGGAAGTACTCGAACCGGCCGTAGATCCGGCCGTCCGCCGCCATCGGCTGGGCGTCGAAGCGGGCCACCGTGGCCAGCCGGTACGGCTCGCTGCCGTGGCTGTCGAGCAGGGCGATCTCGGTGATCCGGCGGGCGCCGTCGGCGAACCGGGTGAGCTGGATGATCACGTCGACCGCGCTGTTGATCTGGTCGTGCAGCGCCTCGAAGGGGATCTCCACCTCCGACATCGAGGCCAGGGTCTTCAGCCGCATCAGCGCGTCCTCCGCGCTGTTGGCGTGGACGGTGGCGAGGGAGCCGTCGTGGCCCGTCGACATCGCCTGGAGCATGTCCAGGGACTCGCCGCCGCGGACCTCGCCGACCACGATCCGGTCGGGGCGCATCCGCAGCGAGTTGCGGACCAGGTCGCGGATGGTGACCCGGCCCTGGCCCTCCACGTTCGGCGGCCGCGACTCCAGCCGGACCACGTGCCGTTGCTGGAGCTGGAGTTCGGCCGAGTCCTCGATGGTGATGATCCGGTCGCCCTCCGGGATGAGCCCGGACAGCGCGTTGAGCAGGGTCGTCTTTCCCGTGCCCGTCGCGCCCGACACGATGATGTTGAAGCGCGCCTGCACCAGGCCCGCCAGCAGGTACAGCATGTTCTCGTCGAGCGAGTCGAAGCCGACCAGTTCCTGCAGCGTGTAGGAGCGGGGGAAGCGGCGGATCGTGAGGATCGCGCCGGTCAGGGAGAGCGGCGGGATGATGACGTTCACCCGCTCGCCGGACGGGAGGCGCGCGTCCACCATCGGGTTCGTCTCGTCCACGCGCCGGTTGACCGTGGAGACTATTCGCTCGATGGTCTGCATCAGCTGGTCGTGGGACGGGAAGCGCAGCGGCAACTGCTCGACCCGGCCGCCGCGTTCGACGAAGATCGAGTCCGGGCCGTTGACCATGATCTCGGTGATGGAGGCGTCTTCGAGCAGCGGCTCCAGGATGCCGAGCCCCAGGGCCTCGTCGACGACCCGCCGGATGAGCTGCGAGCGTTCGACCGTCGACAGGACCGGCCCCTCACGGCTGATGATGTGCCCGAGCACCCGCTCGAGACGGGCCCGGCGCTCGGCCGCCGCCAGCGAGCTCATCTCCGCGAGGTCGATCTCCTCCAGCAGCTTGGCCCGGTAGGAGGAGACGAGGTGGCCGTCCTCGCCCCGGTTGCCGTTCTCCTCGGGGGTGTTGATGCGGGACCGCAGACTCATGAGGTACCTCGTTCAGTGGTCGAGCGGCATGGTGGCGGTCTTGACGGCGGGATCGAAGTCCCAGCCGGGGACGATCGACGGGATCTGGACGGTGGCGGTGACGGTGACCGAGTCGCCGCCGCCGCCTTCGGCGCAGTCGACGGACAGCCAGTCGCTGATCGCGTTCACACAGCCCTCCTGCGCGCTCATGTCCAGCGAGGCGGCCCGCGCCCCGGCCCTGGCCGCCGTACCGGCCTGCTGGGCGGTGTAGGCGATGAGCCCGATCTGGACGCCCGCCATGGCGACGAGGATCAGGATCGGGATGAAGCCCAGGTACTCGAGGGCCACCTGGCCGCGGTCGCGAGTGCTTTTCCGGGAGTACGACATCTCAGTCCTTGTCCTCCTCCACGGCGCCCGCGTGTCCGTCGACCTGGAAGGGGAAGGCGATCGAGCCCGGGAAGAGGACGGGGACGTCCAGGTGGACATCGGCCGTGACATAGCCACCGCTGGTGGCGCAGTCCACCTGGCCGGTCCAGGCGCCGGGCAGCTTGTCCAGTCCCGCCTGCTCGCACGCGGCCTCCCGCTCCCCCGGCGGCGCCGCCGTCGCGGCCCGTACCGCCTCGTCCGCAGCATTCCCCGCGAGCGTGTACGTGTATCCCAGCAGCACGAACTGCCACAGCAACACCAGCGTGATCAGGATCAGCGGGGTCATCCCGAGGAACTCGATGGTCACCTGCCCCTCGTCCCGCCGCCCGCTCACCTCCCGAGCTCCCTGCGCCGCCGGAAGGTCAGCGCACCGCGCTCCCGGCCGCCGTTGCGATGGGAGTTCGCCTCCGAGCCCTTGACCAGGCCCAGTTCACCGGCGAGCGTCCACAGGGCCTGCTTCACCGTGCCCTTGGCGTCGAGTTCGTGGACCCGGCCCGCGTCCACCGCGCCCTGGAGCTCCTTGAAGTTCGCCGGGATCACGGTCGCCGCGACGGCCGTGCCGGTGATCTTCTGGATGAGCGCGGGCTGGATCTCCGTAGCGCGGCTGTGCCGGTTGACGACGACGGTGGTCTCCTCGGCCTTGCGGACCTGGAGGCGGTCCCACATGCGCACGGCACGCTTGGCGCCGCGTACGGCGACCACGTCGGGCGTGGTGACCAGCAGGGCCGTGTCGGCCATCTCCACGACCGCCGCGCCGGCCCCGCTGAGCTGTGCCCCGCAGTCGACCAGCACGACCTCGTAGCGGGAGCGCAGCGCGCTCACGATCTGGCGGGCGGCGCGCTCGGTGACCTCCTCGCCGCGTTCGCCCTCGCCGGGGGCGAGCAGCAGCGCGAGGCCCGTGTCGTGGGGGAAGACGGCGTCGGCGAGGACGCGCGGGGAGATGTCGGTGATGGTGGCGAGGTCGGCGACCGAGCGGCGGAACTGGACGTCCAGATAGGAGGCGACGTCACCGGTCTGGAGGTCCATGTCGAGCAGGGCGGTGGTGCGGCCGGAGGCCTGGGCGGCGAGGGCGAGCTGGATGGCGGTCGTGGTGGCGCCGACGCCGCCCTTGGCGCCGCTGACCGTGACGACGGTGCCGCCGACGCCGGTGAACACGTCGGTGACGGCGCCCAGGTGCCGTCGTACGCCCACCGACCACTGGGCGACCGCGTGCACCCGGGTGGCGAGCTCCTCGTAGCCGAGCGGGAGGGAGATCAGGCCGCGGGCGCCGTAGTCCATGGCGGCCTGGAAGAGGCCGGGGCTGACGTCGGAGGTGACGAGGATGACGCCGACGGCCGGGAAGCGCAGGGCGACCTCACGGATCAGCTCCAGGGCCGGGACGGGCCCGATCCGCTCGTGCACCACGACGACCTCGGGCAGCTCGTCGATCGACTCGGACGCCAGGCGTGCGAGGGTGTCGATGAGCTGGGTGGAGTCGGTCACCGGGACGACCGGCTCGGCGTCCGGGAGCTGGCTGAGCAGCGTGGTGAGGGAGCGGACCGCGTCCGCGTCGCCGACTGCCGGGAGGATCCTCGTGGGCATGGCGGCCTCTCACTTGTCCTTCGCGAGTTCGTACGTGCGCTCCTGCTCGGGCACGGTCCCGGTCTCGCCCGGCGCGACCAGCGCGAGCCGGACCCGTTTGGCGAACGACTCGGCGTACGTGATGCGCTGGGCGTCGAGGGCGGAGAGGGCGAAGGTGATGGGGACGGCGTCGGTGGCCTCACGGGTACGGTCGTCGGCGTCGGGTTCGAGGGCCTTGATCTGCCCCACGTCGAGGACCCGGGCGTTCGTCACGATGATCTTCGACTGGTCGGGATCACCCTCCCGCTGGCCCTCGAAGGTGGCGTACACGTTGACCGCGGAGCCCGCTGTGATCTTGCCGGCGACGCCGGTCGCCGCGTCGATCATGATGGCGACCTCCTGCTGCCCGGGCTGCAGAGCGGGCTGATCGACGATCATGTCGCTCTGCAGCAGGGAGCCCTTCTTCAGAGTCGTCACGGCGATCTTGTCGCGGACGGCGGCGAGGTCGGTGATCGCGTTGGCGGACAGCCAGCGCTCGGGCATCTCGGTCTTCTCGAACTGCGCCGCGCTGAGCCGGGTGTAGGGCTCGATGTCCTTCTTGACCTCGTACGCCGTGACCTCGGGGCCGACCTTGGACTTCACGTCGTCGATGACGGAGAGCACGCCGGCGAAGGCCGCGAGGGCGCCCAGGACCGACAGGAGCAGGAGTATCACGCCGCGGCGCTGACGGGAGTTCATCGGATGCCTCCGAGAAAACCCCGGCCTTCAGGCCGGGGAGGGACCGGACTCCTGCGGACCGGAGCAATGAGCCGAGATTCCACGCCAGGGTGAGTCCCAGTGCTCTGACCCGCAGATTTGATCTTAACTAATAGCGGCATTAGCTTGTGAGAATGCCCACGAACCACGCGAAGCGGGCGTTCAAGTACCGCTTCTATCCGACAGATGTGCAGGCAGCCGAGCTGTCGCGCACCTTCGGATGCGTGCGGAAGGTCTACAACATGGCGCTCGCCGCCCGTACGGCGGCGTGGGCGCGGCAGGAGCGGGTCAACTACAACCAGACGTCGGCACTGCTGACCGCCTGGAAGAAGACCGAGGAGCTGGCCTACCTCAACGAGGTGTCGTCGGTTCCGCTCCAGCAGGCTTTGCGGCACTTGCAAGTGGCGTTCACCAACTTCTTCGGCAAGCGGGCGAAGTACCCTCGGTTCAAGTCGCGGAAGAAGTCCCGCAAGAGCGCGGAGTACACCACGAGCGGGTTCCGCTTCCGTGAGGGAAAACTGACTCTCGCCAAGATGAGCGAGCCACTGGCCATCGTGTGGTCTCGCCCGCTGCCCGAGGGGGCGCAGCCGTCCACAGTGACCGTGTCGCTGGACGCGGCAGGGCGCTGGTTCGTGTCGATGCTGTGCGAGGACCCCCGCGTCACGCCGCTGGCGGCCACCGACGCGGCGGTCGGCGTCGACGTCGGTCTGGACCACCTGCTGACTCTCTCCACCGGAGAGAAGATCGCCAACCCGCGACATGAGCGTCGCGACCGTGCTCGTCTGGCTCTGGCCCAGCGCCGCCTGGCGAAGAAAGCCAAGGGCGACGGAGCGAACCGGGCCAAGGCCCGGCACCAGGTCGCCAAGATCCACGCGAAGATCGCCGACCGGAGGCGTGACGCCCTGCATAAACTCTCGTCCCGGCTCCTCCACGAAAACCAAGTGGTCGTGATCGAGGACCTGACCGTCCGCACCATGCTCAAGAACCACACTCTCGCCCGTGCGATCAGTGACGCGGCGTGGGCGCAGTTCCGGACGATGCTGGAGTACAAGGCAACCTGGTACGGGCGGGAACTCGTTGTCGTCGACCGCTGGTTCCCCTCCTCCAAGCTGTGCTCCGAGTGCGGCACATTGCAGAACAAGATGCCGCTCCATGTCCGTACCTGGACGTGCGACTGTGGCACGACCCACGACCGTGATGTGAACGCGGCGAAGAACCTTCTGGCGGCCGGGCTGGCCGTGTCTGTCTGTGGAGCTGGCGTAAGACCTCAACGGAGTACTCCGGGCGGGCGGTCGGCTGTGAAGCAGAAAACCCCACGGCGCGAGCCGTAGGAATCTCCTTCGTTCACGAGGGGGAGGAAGTCAAGAACCGTACAACCTCGTTTTTTTAGGGCTCGGTCGAGCGGAATCGGGGACGGGGGCGATCCGGTACGGCTCACCCGGCGGGCAGTTGGTGCTGTCGCTGCTGTTGCAGCTGTTGCTGCTGAGGAACGGGCGTCACGGGTGCGGTGGCCGAACAGAACACGCAGCGGTCACCGATGACGTCGATACCGCACCAGTGACAGATGTTCTGCCGTACCGAGGTGACCAGTTGGTAAAGGACGGACAGGTCGGGCAGGAAGCTGCAGAACTCGATCAGCTTGCCGGTGCCCCACCACTCGGCGGATTCTGCGGGCAGCGGGCTCTCGCGCAGCCCCTGGATCCGCCAGGACTTGGCCAGCGTCCCGGAGACCCAGTCGGACTGGAGCTGACCGCGGGCGACCAGCAGCGAGGTGGCGAACTCCGGGCCGGCGAGCGTGGCGTCCGGGGCGATCCTGACGAGCTGCGGCTGGGGGTGGGCGAGCACGGCGAACTGACTGCCCGGCACCCAGGACTTGGCGTGCGACTTCAGGCCGACGGGGACCCGGTCGAGCTTGGCCACCGAGCCGAGGAGAGCGCCCGCGTGGAGGTAGTGGGTGAGCAGCCGGCCCGCCGAGGCGAGGACGCCCGGGCTGAGGTCGCAGGAGGCCAGCTGTCTCAACTGGCGGGCCAGGACGGCGATCCCGAGAGGTGGCAGATCGGGCTGGAACAGGGCGATCCGGTCGCTCTCCAGGAGGGACCGCACGGTGCGCAGCCGCTGGTCCACCGCCGGGGGCACGGCACGGGAGTACACGACGATCACATGGCCGTGCTGGTCGATCAGCGTCTGGAGGGCGGCGAGCGAGTGGTCGAGCGGCTGCCGGCCGAGGCCGTCGAGCACGACGGCGGGCAGAGTCCGCTCGTCCTGCGCCGGCAGCGCCATGTCGGCACCGGTCACGGCGATGGCAGTTGGCACGCGCAGCTCCCCGTATCCCATGCCCGTGGGTCCGACGGATCACTCCGGCGCACCCGGTCGACTTCACTGCGTGACTACCTGAGCACTGTAACCACGGCTCTATGGCCGGAGAACAGCGATTCTGTGACTTCCTGGCCCGCGCCAGGGATCAAAAACGGGCGATTACTGCCCAGATGGGGCGCACTTGCCACGTGCGCGGGCCAGAGAAAGGCCGGTTGCGTACCCATCCTGACGACATCCTTGACAGCGGGATTGGTCTGGACCAACTCTCTTGTCATGCCCATACTCAGCAGAAAACGGCTCGGGACAACAACCGTCGCTCTGGCCCTCGCCCTGGGAGTCGCGGGCCCCGCGTCCGCCGCGGACGTCAACAACGCGAAAAACGCCGGCTTCGAGTCCGGCCTGACCAACTGGACCTGTTCGGCGAGCAGCGGTACGACCGTCTCCTCCCCCGTGCACGGCGGCTCGGCCGCGCTGAAGGCGACGCCGGCCGGGCAGGACAACGCCAAGTGCGTCCAGACGGTGGCCGTGAAGCCGAATGCCACGTACACGCTGAGCGCCTGGGTGCAGGGCGGCTACGCCTACCTGGGCGCGACCGGCACCGGCACGACGGACGTGTCGACCTGGACCCCTGACACCTCGTCCTGGAAGCAGCTGACGACCAGCTTCACGACGGGCGCCTCAACGACCTCGGTGACGGTGTACACGCACGGCTGGTACGGACAGGCCGCGTATCTCGCGGACGACGTGTCGGTGTACGGCCCGGACGGGGGCGGCGGGGGCGATCCCACCCCTACGGTCCCGGCGGCACCGGCCGGCGTGGCGGTCTCCGGCACGTCCTCGTCGTCCGTCTCCCTGTCCTGGAACGCGGTGTCGGGCGCGACGGGCTACCACGTCTACCGGAACGGAACGAAGATCACGGCGGTGACCGGGACATCGGCGACCGTGACCGGACTGGCCGCGTCGACGTCGTACAGCTTCCAGGTCACGGCGGTGAACTCGGCGGGTGAGTCGGTGAAGTCGGGCGCGGTGACGGGGACGACGACCGCCTCCCCGGGCGACGGGGGCGGCGCGCTGCCGAAGCACGCGGTCACCGGGTACTGGCAGAACTTCAACAACGGGGCGACGGTCCAGAAGCTGTCGGCCGTGCAGTCGCAGTACGACATCGTCGCGGTGGCGTTTGCGGACGCCACGACGACTCCCGGCGCCGTGACCTTCACCCTGGACTCGGCCGGGCTCGGCGGGTACACGGTCGACCAGTTCAAGGCGGACATCAAGGCGAAGCAGGCGGCCGGGAAGAAGGTCGTCGTCTCCGTGGGCGGCCAGAACGGCACGGTCTCGGTGAGCGACCCGACGTCGGCGGCGAACTTCGCGAACTCGGTGTACGCGCTGATGCAGACGTACGGCTTCGACGGGGTCGACATCGATCTGGAAAACGGGCTCAACGCGACCTATATGTCACAGGCGTTGCGATCGCTCTCGGCAAAGGCGGGGCCGGGGCTGATCCTCACGATGGCGCCCCAGACCATCGACATGCAGTCGACGTCCAACGCGTACTTCCAGACCGCCCTGAACGTGAAGGACATCCTCACGGTCGTCAACATGCAGTACTACAACAGCGGTTCGATGCTGGGCTGCGACGGCAAGGTCTACTCCCAGGGCTCGGTGGACTTCCTGACCGCCCTGGCGTGCATCCAGCTGGAGGGCGGACTGTCCCCGTCCCAGGTGGGGTTGGGCCTGCCGGCGTCCACGAGCGGGGCGGGCAGCGGCTATGTCTCGCCCTCCGTGGTGAACAACGCGCTGGACTGCCTGACGAAGGGCACGGCTTGCGGTTCCTTCAAGCCGTCGAAGACCTACCCGGACCTGCGCGGCGCCATGACCTGGTCGACCAACTGGGACGCGGCGGCGGGCAACACGTGGTCCAACACGGTGGGACCGCACGTGCACGGGTTGCCGTAACCGTCGGGGTCAGGGCGCGGCCGGGTTGTCGCCCTGGGCAATCGCCATGATCTCCCGGCCCGTCTCCCCGATCGTCGGTCGCAGCTCCTGCGCTCCCGTGCCGCGGAGCGTGACCAGGGCGGAGTGCCCGGGGTCGACCGCGTGGTCCGGGTGGTTGTAGCGCACGATGCTCGTCACGGTCAGATCGATCGGCGCCCGTGTGTCGCGAACCAGCGAGAAGCGGGCGCCGATGCGGACGGGGCCGCGCAGGCAGCGCACGACCACCGTCGTCTCCGTCGCCGTGGCGCACCGCACCTCGTGGATCTGGAGCTCCGCGTCGCCCGTCACGCCAATGGCCGGTAGTACCCGAGGACCGGTGCCAGCTGGGCGAACCACTGGCCCAGGGTGTCCCGGCTCTTCGCGTCGACGACGCACTCGTAGAAGCGGCCGTCGAGGTGGATGACGGCCATCATCAAGGTCTTGCCGCCCGGGCCGTCCTTGTAGTGGACGCTGCGGATCTCGTGCCAGGGGAACTCGGCGGAGTGGCCGTGGTCCTCGAAGGCGACGCCCGCGGAGTCGACGACGATGGAGTTGTTCCGGTCGACGGCCATGAACTCCGGGCCCTCGGGCGCCTCCTGGGGCGGCTGAGGGGCGAAGGCCGAGGGGGGCGGTGGCGGGCCGAAGCCCGGCGGGGTGCCGTACGGGTGGGGCGGGTTGCCGTAGGGCGGTGGCGGGGTGGTCATCGGCGTCCGTCCCCTCGCGTCGCGGACTGCTTCCAGGTCATATGAAACATTCTCCCCACCCCACAGCGTCAGTGAAGTGAGGACCTCTTCCACAGCCGGGCGCACAGCACCAGGGGGAACACATGAGACAGGCCCGCGCGGACGAGTACGAGGAGTTCGCCACTGCCCGGGCGGGACACCTGTACCGGTCGGCGTGTCTGCTGACCGCGGGTGACACTCATCTCGCGGAGGACCTGGTGCAGGAGGCGCTCGGGCGGATCTACCTCCGCTGGAGCCGGATCTCCGTCGTCGGCAACCCCGCGGCGTACGCGCAGACCGTCCTGGTCCGGGTGTTCCTGACCCATCAGCGCCGCCGGAGCAGCAAAGAGCGCGCGACCGACGTCCTGCCGGAGGTGGCCGCCGCCGGTGTCGACACGCCCCTGCGGCTGACGCTGCTCGACGCCCTCGCACGGCTGCCCGCCAAGGACCGGGCCGTGGTCGTCCTGCGCTACTGGGAGGACCGCTCCATCGAGGAGACCGCCGGTGTCCTGAACGCCAGCGCGGCAGCCGTCCGCACGCGCTGCACCCGGGCCCTCAAGCAGTTGCGCGAGCTCCTCGGCGAGGACATCGACGCCTACGCCCGGCCCTGACCGGCCCCCTGACTTCTCTTTCGTCCGACCGATCCGGAACGGTGGCTGCCCCATGTTCGCAGACCAGTACAAGGACCCCTTCGAGGAGCGGCTCGCCGCCGCCCTGCACGAGACCGGCGGCGGGTTCGACACCAACCGCACGGCCCTCGCCGCACGCGGCGCGGCGCGGGGCCGGCGCAAGCGGTTCGTTCGGCGGACCGCCGTCGCCGGGAGCACCGCGAGCGTCGTGCTCGCCTGCGTGGGCGGGGCGCTGGTCCTGCGGCCGGGCGGTACGGCTACGGAGGCCGTGCCGTCGTCCCTGACGGCTTCCGCCAAACCGAAGCCGAGCGCCACGGCCACGCATACGACCGACGAGCAGATGATCGAGACCCTCAAGAGCCTGTTGCCCAAGGGCGACTTCAGCGAGGAGCGCGGGCAGGGCACCGAGCCGACCCACAAGCTGAAGGTGCCCGCGCCGTCCGCCGCGCTCGTCTTCGACGACGGCGCCGGCGCCGCGGCCATCGGGGTCACCGTGGGCCGGGTGCAGCCGGGCGGTACGACGGCCCGGCAGGCGGCCCAGTGCCCCGACCGGGTGTACATCCCGTACGACGCCTGCAAGACGAGTCGGCTCGCCGACGGCTCCGTGGTCACCGTGCTCCAGGGGTACGAGTATCCCGACCGCCGGGCGGACACCAAGCTCTGGTCCGCCGAGCTGGTCACCCCGACCGGGCAGCACATCACCGTGAGCGAGTGGAACGCGGCCGCCGAGAAGGGCAAGCCCGTCACCCGGACCGATCCCCCTCTGAACCCGGCTGCGTTGACGCGGCTGGCAGCGGCGAAGGAGTGGCGCACCGTCGCGAACGCCCTCCCCGCGCCCCTCCCCGAGCCGGAGCTCCCCGGCTCCGACCTGCACGCCCGCACCAACCTGCTGGCCCTGCTGCCGAAGGGCCTGAAGGTGACCGACAAGAGCAGCGACGACGGCGACTACGCCTACGTCGTGGTCGACGACGGCAAGGGCAAAAGCATGGTCCAGGTCAATGTGCAGCCCGACATGCTGGACTCGGCCGGTGACCTCTTCGGCTCGAACTCCGAGACCCTGCCCGACGGCACCCGGGTCGCCGTCAAGCAGGGCCCCGGAGACCGGGGCCACCAGGTGATGTGGACCGTCGACACCATGCGCGCCGACGGCAAACGCGTGGTGATCAGCGCTTTCAACGCCGGCACCCAGATCGAGCCCGCGACCCGTGCGACCCCCGCGCTGACCATCGCCCAGATGCGGAAGATGGCGCTCGACGCCCGGTGGTGGAGCGTCAGTTAGAAGAACTCCGACCACGGCTGGTCCCAGATCTGCTTCACGCACAGGACCAGGAACAGCAGTCCCGCGATCGCCAGCATCGCGTTGCTCAGGGGACCGTTGCGCCACTCCCTGGGCGTGCGGGAGGTGTTCAGCAGCCACATCAGCGTGCCGGCCAGGAAGGGGAGGAAGGCCGCGCCGAGGACGCCGTAGATGATGACCAGGCGGAAGGGCTGGCCCTGGAAGAGCAGGACCATCGGCGGGAACGTCAGCCAGAGCAGATACGCCCGGAAGGGCCAGGAGCGCTCGCGCGAGCCGGACGCGACCTCCTGGCCTGAGCCCGCCGCAGCACCGCGGTCGCGGTACCGCGATACGAAGTCCGCGAACATCAGGCTCACCCCGTGCCAGACGCCGATCAGCGAGGTGAAGGACGTGGCGAAGAAGCCGATCAGGAAGAACTTGGCGGTCGCCGACCCGTACTCGTCCTCCAGGATGTCGCTCAGCTGGACGAGTCCCTTGTCGCCGCTCGCGATCGCCACGTCGGCGCTGTGCAGCAGTTCCGCGCCGACGAAGAGCATGGCGACGACGAAGATGCCGGTGGTGATGTAGGCGACCCGGTTGTCGAGGCGCATCACCTTCATCCAGCCGGTGTTGGTCCACCCCTTGGCGTTGACCCAGTAGCCGTACGCCGCGAGCGTGATCGTGCCGCCGACGCCGCCGATCAGACCGAGGGTGTTGAGGATCGAGTCCTTCTCGTCGGGCAGGACGGGCAGCAGGCCCGCGAAGGCGTCCGGGAGGTTCGGGGTGACCCTGATCGCCAGGTACACCGTCACCACGAACATGACGCCCACCAGGACCGTCATGACCTTCTCGAACACCGCGTACTTGTTGAACCAGACGAAGACCAGGCCGACCAGACCGCAGGCGATGGCCCACCATTCGAGGTCCATCACGTCCGGGAACAGGGCCTGGAGCGGCAGCGCGCTCGACGACATCGCCGCCGCTCCGTACACGAAGCCCCAGATCACCACGTAGACGGCGAAGAACCAGGTGGTCCAGCGGCCCAGGCTCGCCCAGCCGTCGAACAGGGTGCTGCCGGTGGACAGATGCCAGCGGCCCGCCGCCTCCGCGAGAGAGATCTTGACCAGACAGCCGATCACCGCGGCCCACAGCAGGGTGTAGCCGAAGTTGCTGCCCGCGATGAGCGTGGCGACCAGATCTCCGGCCCCGACGCCGGTCGCGGCGACGACGATACCCGGGCCGATGTACCGCCAACTGGACTTGCGCGGTACGGAGTTCGCCTCACCGGTCACTGTGTTGTCCGTGGTGTCCGCCATGAAGGTCAAGAAACCCTAAAGATCTCGACCCGGCAAGAGGGCGTGCGGTGAAGGAAATCAGCGGTCGCCCGGAGGGCGTCCACCGCAGCCGGCGCCCCCGCAGGTACCCAGTTCGAACCAGACCGTCTTGCCCGGCCCGTGCTCGTGCCAGCCCCAGCGCAGCGCGAGCGCCTTCACCAGGAACATCCCGCGGCCGCTTTCCGAGACCCCGGCGTCCAGCACCTGAGGGATACACCGGCCGGTGTCGGCGACCTCGCAGCGCAGCAGGCCGTGCGCGGCGGACAGGGTGAGGGTGAAGCGGCCGGCCGAGTGCAGCAGGGCATTGGTGGCCAGTTCGCTCACGAGCAGTTCCGCGGTGTCCACCAGGTCGTCCCGCTCCGCGAGCCCCCACCCCTCCAGCTGTCTTCGGACCTCGGCCCGGGCCTCGCGCACCACGGACGGGCGGGGTTCGTACTCGACACTCAAGTGACCTGCTCCCAGGGGAGGTTGGGGGTAGGCGGCGTAACGAGGGTCGGGATCCGGCAGGCGTCCCCCGGAGAGTCGCAGCATGTTCACAGGGTGGCCCCCGCGGGAGCGTGGCACACGGGGAGTACTACCTGATTCCATACCTGCACCACACCTGTACGACTACGCATACTGCAGTCGTACGGTCGACCCGTCCCGGTCGTCGCGTACGTCGACGTACGCACACACCTGGCGCGCGTACCAGAGCCCCTGGCCGGACTCCAGGTCGGTGGTGTCCGGCGGGACGAATCCGGCGAGCGGGTCGTCCACACGGCGCTCCGAGCGCAGTTCGCAGACACAGTGCGTGTCCTGCCCCCACAGCAGCGCGGTACCGGCCCGCTGCCCCACGGCCTGCGCGGCCTCGGCGACGGCCGTCGCGTACAGTTCCGCGTCGGCGGGCGCGAGCCCACGCGCCTGCGCCGCGAGCCGTACGGCGTCGGCGGCCAGGTCGGTGAGGAGCTCCGCGTCCGGCGGGGGCGGCGCCAGCGGTACGGCGTTCAGCTCGGCGACCAGGCGTACGGGCTCCTCGTACACGCCCGTGTCCGGGTGGGCCCTGCGGGCCGTGTCGATGATCGCGGGACCGGCGGTGCGGGTGTCGTAGGCGCACAGCGCGGTGGTGGCGAACGGCGCGAAGAGGAGGTTGGCGAGGGCCTCGTAGCGGATCCACTCCGTGGTCTCGCGGGGTGAACGGCCGGCCCTGCCGTTCCAGACGGGTTCCATGAGCAGGTGGATACGGCCGCCGGGCCCGGCATGCGCCGCGAGGTACCCGGCGCCCTGCGCGACCGCGTTCGCGGCGGAGCCGGTGTACCAGTCGGTGTGGTCGATGAGGGTGACGTGCCGGACGTCCGTGCCGAGGGTGTCCCTGAGGAGGGCGAGGTGGTGGGGGGAGGCGATGGCCGCGGGCGGGGGTTCCTCGGGCGTGTTGAACGCCTCCGTGAGGAAGGGGAGGGCGTTGGCGAGGAATTCGTCGTCGGTGGAGTGGACGGACATGCGGTGGTCGAAGGGGGTGCTCATGGGGGGATCCTTCGGGTGGGGTGGGTGTTCGGTCACCGCTGGGCCGTGACCCAGGTCGCGATCTGCGTTCTGGTGTTGAAGCCGAGCTTGTTGAGGATCCGTTCGACGTGGCCCTCGGCGGTGCGGCGGGCGATGACCAGGCGGTCGGCGATCTGCTGGTTGGCGAGGCCTTCGGCGACGAGTTCGGCGACCTGGGCCTCCCGGGGGGTGAGGCGGACCTGGGGTCTGTCCGGTGCGGGCGGCGTGACGTCGGGAAGGCCCGGCTCCTGGAGGGCGTGACCGACGAGTTCGGCGAGGGTGAGGGCCGCGCCCCGGTCGTACGCGGCGGTGAAAGCGGTCGCGCCCAGGGCACGCCCCGCCCGGCTCTCCGTGTCCCGCCGCAAGGAGTTGAGTGCCTCGGAACCCCACCTGCCCTGGTCGACGGCGGCCCAGGTCCGGTCGGCCCCGCCGAGGAGAACGGCCGCCCGCTCGTGCGCGGAGCGCTCCGTCGCGATACGCGCCGTGAGGTCCAGCGTGAGGGCGAGGCCGATGAGGTCGTTGACGGCGAGTTTGAGCCGGAGAGCCTCGCGGGCGTACTGCTCGGCGCGGGGCCAGTCCTGTTTCACGGTGTGGGCGAGGGCGAGCATGCGCAGGGCGTAGGAGCGCACCCAATCCTCACCGTGCTCCTCGCAGAGCCGCAGGGTCTTCTCGCAGACCTCGACGGCCCGGTCGGCATGCCCCAGGAAGCCGAGGGCGCAGGCGAGTTCGACCTGGTCGAGGCCGACGAGGCTGAGGTGCTGGCCGGGGACGGGCCCGCGGGCGACACCGGCCTCGAAGTGGGCCAGCGCGCCGGGGAGGTCGTCGGCGAAGAGCCGGATGACGCCGATGACGTACTCGGCGTGGGCGGCTTCGGCGGCGTCCTCGAGACCGCGTGCCAGGTCCCGGGCTTCCTCGGCCCGGCGCAGTCCCCTGGTCAGGTCCTCGGGACACCCGGCCAGCAGCCCGGCCACCCACAGCGCGCGGGCCCGCTCGGACGTCGGCTCCGGATTCGCCTCCAGGGCCCGCTCGGCCCAGTACCGGCCCTCGCGGGGAGCCCCGCAGGCATGCCAGTAGAACCAGAGGGTCCCGGCGAGCCGCAACCCGGCGAGGGCGTCGGCGGGGGTCGGCGCGACACCCTCGCGGCCCGCGGCCATGACGGACTCTTCGCCCGGGGCACCCGCGCCGAAAGCCCCTCCAGGGCCCGACGCGAGGGCCGCCCCGCCCGCGCCCCGCAAGCTGAAGTCCAGCGCGGCCCGCAGGTTGTCCTGGTCCGCGCGGAGCCGGGCGACGATCTCCCGCTGGCCGGGACCGAACCAGGCCTGTTCGCAGGCGGTCGCCCGCCGCAGCATCCAGTCCCGGTGCCGGCGCCGGGTGGCGAGTTCCTCGCCCTCCGTTCCGCGCAGTCTCTCCAGGCCGTAGTGCCGCAACGTGTCCAGGAGCCGGTACCGCACCCCGTCAGGGCCCGGCTCCCGGGAGAGCACGGACTTGTCGACGAGGCCGGCGATCGCGTCGAGTACGTCGGCGCCGTGGACGAGGTCGCCGTCCGCGCAGACCGCCTCCGCCGTCTCGAGGTCGAAACCGCCGGCCGGGACCGAGAGCCTGGCCCAGACCAACTGTTCGCGTGCGGTGCACAGTTCGTGGCTCCAGTCGACCGCGGCCCGCAGGGTCCGGTGGCGTGGGAGGGCCGCCGGGCTGCCGGAGGTGAGGAGGCGGTAGCGGTCGTCGAGGCGTTCCAGGAGCTGTTCCACACCGAGCACCCGCATGCGCACCGCGGCGAGTTCGATGGCCAGGGGGAGTCCGTCGAGGCGTCGGCAGAGGCGGGCGACGGCGGCCCGGTTGCCGGCCGTCAGCGCGAAGCCGGGGACGACCGCGGCCGCGCGGTCGGCGAAGAGGGCCAGCGCCGGATATCCGTCGGCCGCGGACAGGTCGCCGTCCGGATCGGGCACCGGCAGCGGTCGTACGTCGAGGAGGTTCTCCTCGGTGAGACCGAGCCGGTGCCGGCTGGTCGCGAGGATGCGCACCCCCGTGGTGCCGCGCAGCAGCGCCGCCGCCAGCCGGGCGCAGGCCCGCAGCAGGTGTTCGCAGTTGTCGAGGACCAACAGCACCTTGCGGTCCCGTACATGGGCGACGAGGGCGTCGGCCGGCGGCCCGGCGGAGTGGTCGTGGAGGCCGAGCGCGTCGGCGACGGCGAGCGGGACCAGTTCGGGCTCGCGCAGGCCCGCCAGGTGGACGAAGCGGACGCCGTCGGGGAAGGTGCGCTCCGCGCGGGCCGCGATGCGTGCGGCGAGGCGGGTCTTGCCGACGCCGCCGGGGCCGGTCAGCGTGACCAGGCGGGCGCGGCTGAGCAGTTCGCGGCCCGCGGCCTGTTCACCGCGCCGGTCGACGAAACTGGTCGTCTCGACCGGCAGGTGTCCGGCCCGCCGTGGCGCTGATCCGCCCATGATCAGCCAGCCCTCCGGGGGTGTGGTCGGAGATCCCACTGTGCTCCCGGCCCTCACATATATGCACCTACGGCTCACACCCGTGGGTGCACTTCCCCGGGGATCACGCCGTGGCGCACCGATCCGCGTACACTGCCGCGGCCCCGGGGCACATCAAGAACCCACAGGCGACGCACAGTTCACGCCATCGCGTCTTTATTCGCTCTTGACCTGCTCATGCCACAAGCCCACGATGAGCGGCACACCCGCACCGGCAGCACGTCGCTGAACCACCCCCCCGCTCCACTCCCCCACTTCCGGAGATCCCGGAAACCCCGGAGAACCAAGGAGACTTCATGCGACTTCGCATACGCGGTTCCGGCGCCCGCGGCGGCACCCGCTACGCGGCCCTCGCCGCCGTTCTGGCCCTCGCCCTCGCGGCCCCGCTCTCCGCGAACGCCGACAGTGCCCCGAAGGCGGCACCGAGCGCCGAGGACGTCCGGCAGTACGAGATCCACCAGCACACAACGCCCCTGACCCGTACGGCGATCCAGCGGAGCGGGGTGACCGTCGACGAGGCCGACGAGGAGACCGTCGTGGTCTCCGGGCGCGCGGACCAGATCAAGAGGCTGCGCCAACTCGGCTATCAGGTCTCCGAGTTGGGCGCGGCCCCGGACCGGATCGCCGAGGACGAGGTCCGGCTGTACGACTTCCCGTCGGCCGACTCGCGGTACCACAACTACGCCGAGACGAACGCCGAGATCGACCAGCGCCTCGCCGCCTACCCGAACATCATGAGCAAGCGGGTGATCGGCAGGTCGTACCAGGGCCGGGACATCGTCGCCATCAAGATCAGCGACAACGTGGCGACCGACGAGGCCGAGCCCGAGGTGCTGTTCACCCACCACCAGCACGCCCGCGAGCACCTCACGGTGGAGATGGCCCTGTATCTGCTGCGCGAACTCGGCGCCGGTTACGGGAGCGACTCACGGGTGACGAACATGGTGAACAACCGTGAGATCTGGATCGTCCCGGACCTCAACCCGGACGGCGGCGAGTACGACATCGCCACCGGCTCCTACCGCTCATGGCGCAAGAACCGGCAGCCCAACTCCGGTTCCTCGGCCGTCGGCACCGACCTCAACCGCAACTGGGCCTACCGCTGGGGCTGCTGCGGCGGTTCGTCCGGATCGACGTCCTCCGAGACCTACCGGGGTACGGCCGCCGAGTCGGCGCCGGAGGTCAAGGTCGTGGCCGACTTCGTGCGCAGCCGGGTCGTCGGCGGGGTCCAGCAGATCAAGTCGAACATCGACTTCCACACGTACAGCGAACTGGTGCTGTGGCCCTACGGGTACACGTACTCCGACACGGCGGCCGGCATGACGGCGGACGACAACGCCGTGTTCAAGACGGTCGGGCAGAAGATGGCCGCGAGCAACGGGTACACGGCGGAGCAGGCGAGCGACCTGTACATCACCGACGGGTCGATCGACGACTACCTCTGGGGCACGCACAAGATCTTCTCGTACACCTTCGAGATGTATCCGTCGTCGAGTTCCGGTGGAGGGTTCTATCCGCCCGACGAGGTGATCGAGCGGGAGACCTCACGGAACCGGGACGCGGTGCTGCAGCTCCTCGAGAACTCGGACTGCATGTACCGGTCCATCGGGAAGCAGGCGCAGTACTGCTAGGAGTCCCTAGTCGGACTCCTCGGGCCCCTCTTCCTTCGTCTCCGGGGTTTCGTCCTCGAAGTACTTGTCCATGACCGCGTCCAACTGCTCGTCCCAGTCGGCGAACCGCGCCCTCGACTCCGCCTCGATCTCGATCGGGTACCAGCGGCGGTCGGGGGTGTGAACCGTGATGGTGAAACGCTTCCCGAACCGTGGCGTCTCCGTCTCGATCGCGCCGATCTCGTCCCAGCGGAACTCGCAGGCCTGGTCGTCGAGGGAGAGCCGGACGCCCTGGTGGTCGGCGACGAACTTCGCGCGCCGGTCGGAGGCTTCGAAGACGGGGCCGTCGGGGGCCTCCTCCTCGCCGGCGTCGTCGGGCTCCTCCGCCGTGGGCGTGGGCTCGTCGGCGTCGGCCTCCTCGACCGCCTCCTCGGGCCCCGCGTCCCCGGGCCCTGCGTCCTCCGCCTCGCCGGACACGGGTGAGGTGAGCCCGGGGATGAAAGCCGGGTCGAATCCGGCGCCTTCCAGGGGCTGGCTGCTCGAACCTATGCGCTGCTCCACAGCGGGCAGTATGGTCGACGATCCTGTGCCCGACACAGCCAGCCCCTACATCGTTATCGGACGCCTACATGGGGCCACACCACCTACACGAACACACTCAGGACCGCCGCCACCACAAATCCCGCCACCGACAGCACCGTCTCCAGCACGGTCCACGTCTTGAGCGTGTCCCGCTCGCTGATGCCGAAGTACTTGGCGACCATCCAGAAGCCCCCGTCGTTGACGTGCGAGGCGAAGATGGAGCCGGCCGAGATGGCCATGATGACGAGCGCGACGAAGGCCTGGGAGTGGTCGCCCTCCGACAGCAGCGGCGCGACGATGCCGGCCGTGGTGACGATGGCGACCGTCGCCGAGCCCTGGGCGACGCGCAGGACCACCGAGATCAGGTAGGAGAGCACGAGCACGGGCAGGCCGACGTCGTTGAAGGTGTCGGAGAGCGCCTGGGCGACCCCGCTGGCCTTGAGGATCGCGCCGAAGACACCGCCCGCGCCGACGACGAGCAGGATGTTGCCGACCGGCTTGAGGGACGCGGTGGACACCGTCTCCAGGGACTTGCGGGACCAGCCGCGGCGGATGCCGAGCAGGTAGTACGCGAGCACCAGGGCGATCGTCAGCGCC
This sequence comes from Streptomyces doebereineriae, assembly GCF_031845645.1. Classification (NCBI taxonomy): domain Bacteria; kingdom Bacillati; phylum Actinomycetota; class Actinomycetes; order Kitasatosporales; family Streptomycetaceae; genus Streptomyces; species Streptomyces doebereineriae. The sequence continues at coordinate 76,909 of NZ_JAVREZ010000019.1, read as the reverse complement.
ACGAAGGGGCTGCCGAAGAACTCGATCACCGAGCGGCCCGTGGACGGGTCGAGCGCGATCGAGGAGAAGGTGGCGGCCAGGATCAGGATCAGGGGCGTACCGATGATGCCGAGGACCGTGCCGAGCGGTACGGGGTCCTCGCGCGGCACGACACCCTGCGTCCGCTGCTCCTCGATCACCGCCTGCTTCGCCTCAGCGGCCGCCTCCACCATGTCCTGCGGTACGGCGACGAAGATGCGGCGGCCGACCCACGCCGAGTAGGCCCACGCGGCCAGCACCGCGGGGATGCCGCAGACGATGCCCATGAGGATCACCCAGCCGAGGTCCACGTTGAGCAGACCGGCGGCCGCGACCGGGCCCGGGTGCGGAGGCAGGAACGCGTGGGTCATCGAGAGACCGGCGAGCAGCGGCAGACAGTAGAGCAGGATCGACTTGCCGCTGCGCTTCGCCGCCGCGTACACGATCGGCGCGAGCACGAAGATGCCGACGTCGAAGAAGACCGGGATGCCGAAGATCAGACCGGTGAGGCCCATGGCGAGCGGGGCGCGCTTCTCGCCGAAGAGGTTCAGCAGCCGGGACGCCAACACCTCCGCGCCGCCGCTGACTTCGAGAATGGCCCCGAGCATCGTGCCCAGGCCGATGATGATCGCGACATGGCCGAGGATGCCGCCCATCCCGGACTCGATGGTGGACACGGCGTCCGACCGCTGGACGGTTCCGAAGAGTTCGGTGACCGAGAGACCCGCGAGCAGGCCGACGGCTATGGAGACGGCGAGCAGGGCGACGAAGGGCTGGAGTCTCGCCTTGATGATCAGGAAGAGGAGCAGGGCGATACCGATGGCGGCGACCGTGAGGAGACCGGCCGTGCCGTCGATGAGGAGGAGCAGACCACCGGTGTGCGGGGGTATCTCGGTGGTCGCGGCGAGCGGTAGGGACATGGGGGAGGTCCTCTGCGTAAGTACATGGAGCTTTCGGGCAGGGGGCATCGCGGTACGGCCCGGTCACGGGCCGCACCGGTCACGGCGTGCGGGAGTGGGTGGAGCCGGCGGCGTCTCAGCCGAGAACGGCGAGCGCGTCGATCTCGATGAGGAGCCCGGCGGGGAGGCCGACGTAGACGGTGGTCCGCGCGGCGGGCGGGGCGGTGAGGCCCTGCTCCTCGAAGTACGTGTTGTAGATCGAGTTCATCTCGGCGAAGTGGTCCACGTCCGTCAGATAGACGCGGATCATCATCGCGTCGTCCCAGGAGGCGCCGCCCTCCTCCAGGATCGCCTTGACGTTGGCGAGGGTCTGGAGGGTCTGCTCGCGCAGGGTGGGCCCGGCGGGCGTGGGCGGCCTGCCCTCCTCGGCCGGGAGGAAGCCGACCTGGCCGGCGACCTGGAGGATGTTGCCCTTCTTCACCCCGTGGGAGAACTTCGCGGGCGGGGTGGTGTGGGTCTTGGGGGTGAGCGCGATCTTGTCCGTCATACGGTGTCCTTGGGGTCCTTTGGTGGTGTTCTGCCGGAGTACTCGCCGCTGATGGCGTCGGCCGTACGGCGGACCTGCGGGAGCAGGGTGAGGAGTTCCTCGGCGGTGACGACGACGTTCGGCGCGGAGACCGACATCGCGGCGACGACCCTGCCGTCGGCGCCACGGATGGGGGCCGCGACGCAGTTGATGGACTCCTCGTGGCCACCGAGGTCGGTGGCCCAGCCCTGTTCGCGCACGCGCTCCAGCTCCTTGAGGAATGCGGGGGCGTTGGGTGTCGAACGGGCCGTGTACAGGGGGTAGTCGAGCTTGTCCGCGAGCGCGCGGAGCTCGGCTTCGGGGAGATCGGCGAGCAGCAGTTTCGCCACGGCCGCGACGGTGATGGCGACGGGCTTGCCGATCCGCGAGTACATCCGCACCGGATACCGGCTCTCGACCTTGTCGATGTACAGCACCTCGGCCTCCTCGTACACGGCGAGGTGGACGGTGTGTCCGCACAGCTCGTTCAGCCGTACGAGATGGGAGTGGGCGATCTCGCGGATGTCGAGGTTCTCCATCGCCTCCTGGGCGAGTGCGATGAGGCGGGCGCCGAGGCGGTAGCGCTGGTCGGACTGGCGGTAGACCATGCCGTGTTCGTGGAGCGTGCGGAGGAGTCGCAGCGCGGTGGACTTGTGGACGCCGAGGCGGTCGGCGACCTGACCGAGGTCGGCGGGGCCCTCGGCGAGCAGCGGCAGGATGCTGAGTGCTCGGTCGACGGTCTGACTCATGGGGTGCGTACCTCCTCCGGGGCCGTACCGGCTTGCGTCCAGCCGGGGCCGAGTCGAAGTGTCCCCCACGCGTCGTCCGCGACGGCGGCCAGCCGGTCGGTGGTGTCGCGGGTGGGGGGTGTCGCGAGGTCGCCGGGGGTGGTGAGGGCGGCGGCGGCGTGGAGGTGGCCGTGCCGCAGGCGGGTCTTCAGGGGAAGACCACGGAGGGTGGCGGAGAGAAACCCGGCAGCGAAGGCATCACCGGCGCCTGTGGTCGCCACGACGTCGACATGCAGGGCGGGGACGAAGGTGCCCGGCTCCGGAGCCGGCCGGGGGTGGGTGCCGCTCGCCCGCACGTGCGGGCTGCTGCTCTCCGCAGGACCGGAGCCGCCCGGAGCGACACGACCGCCCGCAGACTGCGTGGGGCGGGGCGCGACCAGCCCCCACCGGCCCGCAGCCGACACGAAGGCCGTGGCCCCCACTGCTCCCTGCTTCACCACCAACACTCCTGGCTCGGGCAGCGCGGCCCGAATCGCCGACGGTCCGCCCGAGATCCCCCACGCCTCCTCCGCCTCGTCCTCCCCCACGAACACGATGTCGGCTCCCCGAGCCAACTCCAGCAGCACCCGCGGACCTTCGGCATCCCGCCACAGGCCGGCCCGGTGGTTGACGTCGAAGGACATCAGCGGCCGGTCCTCACCCGGCGTCATCAGCGCACGCAGCAGCGTCAGACACCCCTCCGACAACGCCGCCGTGATCCCCGACAGATGCAGCACCCGAGCCGCCCGCACCGACGCCAGGTCCACGTTCTCCACCGACATCGCCGACGCGGCCGACCCCGCCCGGTAGTACGCGACCTCATGGGCGTCCGTCGCCCGGTCCCCCGCCGTACGGAAGTACACCCCCGTAGGACGCCAGGAATCCCGCCGCACGGCGGAGACATCGACCCCGTACCCCCCGACCGTCTCGACCAGGTGATCCCCGAACCCGTCCGACCCCACCCGGCTGACCCACCGAACGGCATGGCCGGCAGCAGCCAGCCCGCACGCCACGTTCGACTCCGCCCCGCCGATCGCCCGGTCGAAGGACGGCACGTCGGCGAGCCGGCCCCCACGCGTGGGCAGGAACGTGACCATGGACTCGCCGAGCGCGACGACGTCCACGACGTCGGGGGCATTCACGATGGTCGTAGCTCCTCGTCGATGGCGGAGGGTCACGGCGGCTCCATTGACCCCGCGTTGGCCTGGATGTTAGACAGCAGTAAGCGTTATACGCAATGGCCGTTGCAGATACCGCAATCCACCTGATCAGGGAGGCCCTGTGTCCCTCGCCCGCCTCGCAGAGGACCGCGTCGACCACCGTTTCAAGGGCCTCCCCCCGGACGCGGACGGCCTCTCCGTCGCCGAGTTGACCGCCCAGCGCCGCAACCTCTTCACCGGCGGCTTCACGACCCCCGTGCTGGCCCTCTCCGCCGAGCGCCTGGAGCACAACCTCGCACTCATGGAGACGTACGCCGCCCGCCACGGCCTCGCCTTCGCCCCGCACGGCAAGACGACCATGGCCCCCCAGCTCTTCCGGCGCCAGATCGAGCACGGCGCCTGGGGCATCACCCTCGCCGTCCCCCATCAGGTACGCGTCGCCCGCGACTTCGGCATCGAGCGGATCTTCCTCGCCAACGAACTCGTGGACCCGGCGGCCCTGAAGTGGATCGCTGCCCAGCTCGACACCGATCCCGCCTTCCGCTTCATCTGCTACGTCGACTCCGTGCGCGGAGTCGAGCTGATGGACGCGGCCCTCCAGGGCGCCGCCCGCCCCCTGGACGTCGTCGTCGAACTCGCCGCCGGCGAGGGCGCCCGCACCGGAGTCCGTACGGAGGCGGAGTGCGCGGCGGTCGCCGACGCGGTCGCGGCCACCGGGACGCTACGGCTCGTCGGCGTCGCCGGATACGAGGGCGAGGTCCCCGGGGCGGACCCGGAACGCGTCCACACCTGGCTGCGCCGGCTCGTCGCCCTGGCCGCCGACTTCGACAAGGCGGGACGGTTCACCGCGGCGGGACCGGACGGGATCGTGATCAGCGCCGGCGGCAGCGCCTGGTTCGACGCGGTCGCCGACGTCTTCGCCGAGATTCCCGAACTCTCCCGCCCGGTCCTGAAGTTGCTCCGCTCCGGCGCCTACGTCTCGCACGACGACGGCCACTACCGCAAGGTGACCCCCTTCAACCGGATCCCCGAGGAGGGCGCCCTGGAGCCCGCGTTCCGCCTGTGGACGCAGGTCGTCTCCCGCCCCTCCCCCGACCAGGCCTTCACCAACGGGGGCAAGCGGGACGCGGCCCACGACCTCGACCTCCCGTTCCCGCAGGTGGTCCGCCGGGGCGACACCGAGCGCCCGGCCACCGGCATCGAGGTGACCGCCCTCTCCGACCAGCACGCCTGGCTGCGCACGGCTCCCGGGGCCGACCTGGAGGTCGGTGACTGGCTGGGCCTCGGCCTCTCCCACCCGTGCACGTCCTTCGACAAGTGGCAACTCATCCCCGTGGCGCAGGCCGACGGCACCGTTGTGGAATACATCCGCACGTTCTTCTGAGACACGTTCGTCTGAGACACGAAGGGAGTCCGGCGATGGAAGAGCTCGTCATCCGGGACGCCGATGTCGTCGACGGCAGCGGCGCCCCCTCGTACCGCGCCGACGTCGTGGTCGACGGCGGCCGGATCGTCTCGATCGTCAAGGAGGCGGCCGACGCGGGCTGTCAGCGTCCCACGGCGAGAAGGGAGCTGGACGCCGAAGGCCTCGTCCTGTCCCCCGGCTTCATCGACATGCACGCCCACAGCGACCTGGCCCTGCTGCGCGACCCCGACCACAGCGCCAAGGCCGCGCAGGGGGTCACGCTCGAGGTGCTGGGCCAGGACGGGCTGTCGTACGCGCCGGTCGACGACCGCACCCTGGAGGAGGTCCGCCGCGCCATCACCGGGTGGAACGGCTACGGCGACGACATCGACTTCGACTGGCGGTCGGTGGGCGAGTACCTGGACCGCCTCGACCGCGGGATCGCCGTCAACGCGGCCTATCTGATCCCCCAGGGCACGCTCCGCGCGCTCGTCGTCGGCTGGGAGGACCGCGAGGCGACCCCGCGGGAGCTGGACCGCATGCGCAGGCTGGTCGCGGAAGGCATGGAACAGGGCGCGGTCGGCATGTCGTCGGGCCTGACCTACACCCCGGGCATGTACGCCGAGGACGCCGAACTGACCGAGCTGTGCCGGGTGGTGGCCGAGTACGGCGGCTACTACTGCCCGCACCACCGCTCGTACGGGGCGGGCGCGCTGGAGGCGTACGAGGAGATGGTCGCCCTGACCCGGGAGGCCGGCTGTTCCCTCCATCTCGCCCACGCCACCATGAACTTCGGCGTGAACAAGGGCCGGGCGCCGGAGCTGCTCGCCCTCCTGGACGAGGCGCTGGCGTCGGGTGCGGACATCAGCCTGGACACCTACCCCTACACCCCCGGCTCCACGACCCTCGCGGCCCTGCTGCCGAGCTGGGCGGGCGAGGGCGGTCCCGAGGCCGTCCTGAAGCGGCTGGCGGACGACGACACGGCCGAGCGGATCCGGCAGCACCTGGAGGAGATCGGCGCCGACGGGTGCCACGGTGTGCCCGTCGAGTGGGACACCGTCGAGATCTCGGGCGTCGGCGACGCGGCCTTCGCGGACCTCGTCGGCCGTACGGTCGCGGAGTCGGCCCGCGCGCGGGGCGAGAGCCCCTGGGCGACCGCCCGCCGGCTCCTGCTCGCCGACCGGCTGGCCCCGTCGATCCTCCAGCACGTCGGCCACGAGGAGAACGTCCGGACGATCATGCGGCACCCGGTGCACACCGGCGGCTCCGACGGCATCCTGCGGGGCGCCAAGCCGCATCCCCGGGCGTACGGCACGTTCCCGCGGTATCTGGGCACGTACGTCAGGGAGTTGGGCGTCCTCTCCCTGGAGGAGTGCGTCGCGCATCTCACCTCGCGCCCGGCGTCCCGGCTGCGTCTGCCGGACCGCGGCCTCGTCAGGGAGGGCCACCGGGCCGACCTGGTCCTCTTCGATCCGGAGACGGTGGCGCCGGGGTCGACGTTCGAGGACCCGCGCCGGTTGCCGACAGGCATCCCCCACGTCCTGGTCGACGGACGGTTCGTGATCGAGAACGGCCGGCGCACGGACGTCCTGGCAGGCCGGGCGGTCCGTCACAGTCCCGTGCGACGGAACGCCCCGCACGGCGCTACGGCTTAGGCAGGGTGCACGCGCTCGCGTTCAGGTTGAGCTGGTTCCCCGTCGTGAAGCAGGCCGGGATGTTGTAGATCTCCTGGGCGTAGTTGATGCCCTCGCGGACGGTGACGTTGCCGTTCGCGTCGACCTCGCACGGGTTGTTCTCCGTGCAGCGCTCGCCGTCCTCGTTGCCGGTGTTGTTGACGGCGACGACCTTGCCGGTGGACTGGTCGATGACCGGCGAGCCCGAGGTGCCGCCGATGGTCTGGCAGGCGGAGGTGTAACGGACCGAGTCCTTCCAGGTCCAGTCACCCTCCTTCAGGCGGTACGCGAACCCGTCGATGTTGCAGCTGTAGAGCCTCTTCCAGTAGCCGGAGGCCACGGTGATGGCGGTACCGGCGGTCGGGTGCGTGTCCTGCACGGTGAGCGCGGAGATGCCGTACGAGCTCTTGATCGACGCGTACGTGCTGGTGAGCTGGTAGATCGAGACGTCCGTGTCGGTCATCGTCCCGTAGGCGAGCTTGCCGGCGCGCAGGGTGGCGACCTTGGTTCCGGCGGAGTTGAGCAGTCCGAAGGTCCGGCTGGAGGCCTGGTTGGTGAGCACCTCGCCGGGCTCCGGGAAGCCGGTGGTGAGGCAGTGCCCGTTGCTGAGCACCAGCGCCGGATCGGTGTCCAGGGAGTTCGGGAACCGGATGACCGAGCCGGAACAGTTGCTGAGCGAGACGGTCCCGGCGAGGGTCACGGCCTTCAGCTGGGGCGACGGTGACGTGAGCTGGGACAGACTCGCCGTGGTGGACGTGACCACGTCGTTGACCACGGAGGTGACCGTGTCCGTGCCGACGCCCTTGCCCACGCTCGTGGCCGTGGGTTCGGCCGCGACCGCGGGTGCCGTACTCATCCCGGCGAAGGCCAGGATGCTGAGCGCGGCGACGAGAGGCTTTCTCATGTGGGGGTCCCCTCTTACGACTTGGGCGACCGGAAATCTTCCGGCCGCCCGCGATTTTGTCATGCACATTGTGAAGAGAGGTGGGTTATTGGGCAAGAAGCTGTGTCGGCATGGGCAACCTACCCAGTTGGACGGTTACTTGGGGCCTTTGGTACTGCCCTGTCCGCGTCCTTTGCCGTTGGAGTTGCCCGGGCCGTCGGCGGAAGCGGAGCTCGACGAGGGCGACGGCGACGGTGCCGGCGAACCTGAAGCGGTGGGCCGGGTGCCGGAGGAGGCCCCCGCCGACGGACTCCCGCCCGCCTCCGGGCCCGCGGAGGTGGCCGCGCCGGACGCGGCGGCATCGGAGGCCGTACCCCCCGGGACCGCCGGGCGGGCGGAGGACGCCGGGTCGGTGGCGTCGCTCGTCCCGGCGGAGGCCGAGGGGATGCCGTCCTTCCGGTCCTGCGCGGGTCCCGAGGAGGACAGCCCCGCGATCAGGGCCGCCGCCGACACCACCCCGACGGCTCCGACGGCCACGACCACCCGCCGCGAGCGCCGGGCGCCCGTGCCGTGCGCGGCGCGCCGCCGGGCGGCCCGGCCGGCGGGCGGCGGGCCGGGCGGCTCCAGGTCGCCGGTTTCCGGGTCCGCGGGCTCGATCCGCGGGAGCTCGGCCGTCGCGTCGTACGCGTTCTGCCAGCCGTGCGCCGCCGCCGGGTCCGTGTACTCCTCGTACGCCGGGGCCGGTGCGGGCTGCGGCTGATAGACGTTCGGCGCCCCGGACTCGTACTCGACTGGCCTCGACATGGCGACGGATTGTAGAGACGGATGTGGCAGGTGGGACAGCTACCGGCGATAACAGCCCAAATGGACGCGTCTCACGTGGCGGAAAGCACGGCCCACGAAGCGTTACCGGGCCGTAAGCTCCCAGACATGCAGGTGATCCAGTCGACCAAGCTCGCCAACGTCTGTTACGAGATCCGGGGCCCGGTTCTCGAGGAGGCGATGCGCCTGGAAGCGGCCGGGCACCGCATCCTCAAGCTGAACACGGGCAACCCCGCCGCCTTCGGTTTCGAGGCGCCGCCCGAGATCCTGGAGGACGTCCTCCGGAACGTGTCGACGGCCCATGGATACGGCGACGCGAAGGGGCTGCTGGCCGCGCGCCGGGCCGTCGTCATGCACAACCAGACGATCGGCATCGAGACCGATGTCGAGCACGTCTTCATCGGCAACGGCGTCTCCGAGCTGATCGTGATGGCGATGCAGGGCCTGCTCGACGACGGCGACGAGGTCCTCGTACCCGCTCCCGACTACCCGCTGTGGACGGCCGCCGTGTCGCTGTCCGGCGGTACGGCCGTCCACTACCGATGCGACGAGCAGGCGGACTGGATGCCGGACCTCGCGGACGTGGAGCGGAAGGTCACCGACCGCACCAAAGCGCTCGTGATCATCAACCCCAACAACCCGACGGGGGCGGTGTACGAGGAGGCGATGATCAAGGGCCTGACCGACATCGCCCGCCGGCACAACCTGCTGGTCTGCTCGGACGAGATCTACGACAAGATCCTCTACGACGGGGCCACGCACACGCCGACCGCCGCGATCGCCCCCGACCTGCTGACCCTCACCTTCAACGGCATGTCCAAGGCGTACCGCGTGGCGGGCTACCGGGTGGGGTGGATGTCGATCTCCGGCCCCCGCGCGCACGCCGACTCCTACATCGAGGGCCTGACCATCCTGGCCAACATGCGCCTGTGCGCCAACATGCCGGGACAGCACGGGGTGGTCGCCGCGCTCAGCGGGCGGCAGTCGATCAAGGATCTGGTGCTGCCGGGCGGGCGGCTCGTCGAGCAGCGGGACGTGGCGTACGAGCTGCTGACCCAGATCCCCGGCGTGAGCTGTGTGAAGCCGAAGGGCGCGCTGTATCTCTTCCCGCGGCTCGACCCCAAGGTCTTCAAGATCAAGGACGACCGGCGGATGGTCCTGGACCTGCTGCGCCAGGAGAAGATCATGGTCGTCCAGGGCTCCGGCTTCAACTGGCCCGAACCCGACCACTTCCGGGTGGTCACCCTGCCCACGGCCGGGGACCTGCGGGACGCGGTGGGACGGATCTCGAACTTCCTGGACGGGTACGGCCAACTTTAGACAGAATCTAAGCTAGGATGGTTTCCTGACAGCATCAGGAGGCCATCCCATGTACGAACCGATCCGCACCAAGTCGGTCCACAGCACGATGGCCGACGCCCCTTCCGACTTCCCCCACCGCTCACGCGAGGAAGAGCTGGACATCCAGCTCGCGGGACATCTCGCGGCGCTGCTCACCGTCACGGACGAGCTGCGGGCGGTGGCGCCGTCCGCCGACCTGGACACCGCGGCCGAGCGGCTCGCCGAGCAGGTGGCCCGGCTGCGGGGCGGAGGTGCGCCCGCCCGTGTCTCGTCGGCCACGGCCACCTCGGACCGGGACGTCCTCCACCGGCGCGCCCACTCCGTGGCCAGCCGCGCCCTGCTCGTCGCGGCCTCCCGTGCGGACACGGCGGTGGCGATTCTCGCGGCGGAGCGGATGGATGCCCACGCGGCGGCACTGGAGTCCCGCACACTCGCCACCCACTGAGCCGCACGGCTCCCTGATACGGCCCCGGTCCGCGCGCTCCCGCAGTGACGTGCGGACCGGGTGCCACGCACTGCGTTCGCTTGAGCCGGGGCGCCTCGCCGTAGGGGTTCGTGTCGGCTTGCGAGTGCGGGTTCGTTGTGGCTGGTCGCGCAGTTCCCCGCGCCCCTAAAGGGGCGCTCCCCACCCAGCCCGTGTCGAGTCGGGACCGGTGCTACACCTTCCGTTCACCCTGTTCGCCGGGGAATGTTGGGTTCCGCGAGCACTCTGCACCTGTGAGACGAATCATAGGAATCGTCCTCGCGGTGTTGCTGATCGGCGGCGTGGTGGCAGCCGTCGTAGCGGGCCGTAGCGATGAGGACGGCACGGCAACGAAGACCGTGCAGGGAGTGATCGGATCGGAGAAGGCCGAGTTCTTCGCCGATCCCGACGTGGTGAAGGCCCTCGCCGCCAAGGGCTACACCGTGAAGGCCGAGACCTCCGGGTCCTGGGCCATGGAGGGCCTCGACCTCGCCGGGTACGACTTCGCCTTCCCGTCCAGCCAGGCCCCGGCCACCGAGCTCGCCGCGAAGTACAAGGTACGGGGGACCCTCCCCCGCCCCTTCTACTCGCCCCTCGTCGTCGTGGCGCACAAGAGCGCCGCCGAGGTCCTCGCGGGCAACGGCCTGGCCACGCTGGACGCGGAGCACCGCGGCACCCTCGAGATGGCCGCCTACCTCGACGCGGCCCGCGAGGACCGCACCTGGCAGCAGCTCGAGGGGGCGGACAAGTACGGGGAGCTCACCGGCACCCTCTACCTCTCCAGCACCGACCCGGAGACCTCCAGCTCCGGCGCCCTCTACCTCGCCGCCGCCTCCTGTGTGGCGAACGGCGGCAATGTCGTCGCGAGCGACGCGGAGGTCAGGAGGACGACTCCGCTGCTGCACAAGCTCGTCGGTGTGCAGGGCGCCCAGCAGTCCAGCACGGACGCGGCCTTCCGGGACTTCGTCAGCGGCGCCGGCAACCCGCTCGTCCTGGTCTACGAGTCCCAGGTCGCCTCGCTCCTCGCGGACGGGCAGCACCCCGACGACCTGGTCGTCCTCTACCCGGACACCACGGTCAACAGCGACCACACGGTCGTACCGCTGACCGAGAACGGGCAGGCGCTCGCCGGACTCCTCTCCACCGACCGGCGGTTGCGCGAGCTGGAGGTCCGGCACGGGTTCCGGCCGCAGGGCGAGGCCACCGAGTTCGCCGCGGCCGCCACCTACCTCAAGCAGGAACTGACCGGCGTCCGCCAGGCGCCCGTGCCCACCTCCGCGGTGCTGCACGAGCTGGCGCGACGGGCGCGCGGATAACGGGGGACACCAGACATGACATCCATGAACGACGACACTTTCGTCCTGACGCCTCCCGAGGCCGTCGCACCCGTGCCCCGCGAGAAGGCCGGCGGACTCGTCCCCGTCGACGACTCCGTCCGCACCGACATGGCCAAGAAGGCCTCCGCGTACGTCGAGGGGCTCGCGACGCTCGACGCCCGCTCGCCCGAGTTCGCCGGCAAGGTCGGTGAGATCACCGCACTCGGTGCCGGCGAGATGCGCAGCGCCGCCGCGCAGTCCAACCGGATGCTGGAGCGGACCGTGCGCAGCCTGCCGGACAAGGGCGGGGACGCCCAGTCCCTGGTGGCGGGCTCGCTCGTCGAACTGCGGCGCGTGGTCGAGGATCTGGACCCGCGGGACCTGCCCGCCGCCAAGGGCCGCACGTTCCTGTCCCGGCTCCCCGGCGGTAACAGGCTGCGCGATCACGTGGCCAAGTACGCCTCCGCGCAAGGCACGTTGAACAGGATCGTGGGCTCGCTGCGCGGCGGCCAGGACGAACTCCGCCGGGACAACGCCGCGTTGCAGACCGAGCGGGTCCGTCTGTGGGAGACCATGGGCAAGCTCCAGGAGTACGTCGTGCTGACCGAGGCCCTGGACACGGCCGTCGAGCGGCACATCACCGCCGTAGGAGATCCGGAGGCGGCCGACTCGCTCCGCGCCGACGTCCTCTTCCCCGTCCGGCAGAAACACCAGGACCTGCTCACCCAGCTCGCCGTCTGCGCGCAGGGCTACCTCGCCATGGACGTCGTACGCCGCAACAACGAGGAACTGATCAAGGGCGTCGACCGGGCGGCCACGACCACCGTGTCGGCGCTGCGCATCTCCGTGATGCTGGCCTCCGCGCTCGACAACCAGAAGAAGGTCGTCGAGCAGGTCAACGCCCTGCGCGGGACCACCGAGGACCTGATCCGGGGCAACGCCGAGATGCTCGCGACCCAGAGCGGGGAGATCCAGCGCATCGCCGCCGACCCGGCGGTCGGCGCCGAGACCCTGCGCTCCGCCTTCCAGCAGATCTACCGGACCCTCGACGCGATCGACACGTACAAGGTCCAGGCGACCGAGGTGATGGCGGCGACCGTGGAGTCACTGACCTCCGAACTCCAGCACGCCAGTGGGTACCTGGAGCGCAGCCGGTCGCAGGGCGCGCTGGAGGGGGGCCTCGGATGAGACGACACGCACTGGCCGCCTGCCTCGCGGCGCTCGGCCTGCTCGCCGCCTGTACGGCACAGAAGGACGGGATCAGCGGCCTCTCGACGCCCGGCGTCCCCGGGCCCGCCGAGCCCGGCACCCTCCGTGTCCTCGCCTCCAGCGAGCTCAGCGACATGGCCCCGGTGCTCGCCCGGGTCGAGAAGGACACCGGCATCAAGGTCCGGCCGACGTACATCGGCACCCTGGACGCCGTGGACATGCTGGCGAAGGGCAGGACCGACGGACGGTACGACGCCGTGTGGCTGTCGTCGAACGACTACCTCCGGCTGCGCCCCGAGGCGGCCGCGAAGGTGGTCTCCGAGACGCCCGTCATGTCGAGCCCGGTCGCGATCGGGGTGAAGCCGGCGACGGTGAAGGCGCTCGGCTGGCAGCCCGAGGACGTCACCTGGTCCCAGGTCGAGCAGGCCGTCCAGGACGGAAAGCTGACGTACGGCATGACCGACCCGGCCCGCTCCAACTCAGGCTTCGCCACGCTGGTTTCGGTGGCCTCCGCCCTCTCCGGAGCCCAGTCGGCGCTCACCGACGCGGATGTCGGCAAGGCCACGCCCCGGCTGAAGGAGTTCTTCACGGGCCAGAAGCTGACCTCGGGTTCCTCGGGCTGGCTGGCCGCGACGTACGAGCGGCGCGGCGACGTCGACGCCCTGCTCAACTACGAGTCCGTCCTCAAGGGCGTCCCCGGCCTGACCGTGATCCGCCCCCGGGACGGCGTGATCACCGCCGACTATCCGCTCACCACGCTCAAGTCCACGAGCACACGGACCCGCGAGGACGTCCGCCGGCTGACGGAGGACCTGCGCACCGAGAGGATCCAGCGGGAGATCAGCGCGCGCACCCACCGCCGCCCGGTCATCGCCTCGGTCCCTCCGGCAAGCGGCCTGGACACCACCCGCCGCCGTGAACTGCCCTTCCCTGGCACCCGTTCCGTCGCCGACGGCCTGCTCGACTCCTACGAGAACGAGCTGCGCCGCCCGTCGAGGACCGTGTACGTCCTGGACACCTCGGGCTCGATGGAGGGCGACCGCCTGGACCGCCTCAAGACGGCCCTCACCGACCTCACCGGCGACTTCCGCGAACGCGAGGAGGTCACGCTGATGCCGTTCGGCTCGGAGGTGAAGAGCGTACGGACCCATGTGGTCGAGCCGGCGGACCCGCGGACCGGCCTGGACGCGATCCGCGAGGACACCTCGGCGCTCTCCGCCGACGGCGACACCGCGATCTACACCTCGCTGGAGAAGGCGTACGGCCATCTCGGCGCCGACCGCGACACGTTCACGTCGATCGTGCTGATGACGGACGGCGAGAACACGGCGGGCGTCGACGCCGGGGACTTCGACGACTTCTACCGGGACAGCCTGACCCCCGCCGGGCGGCGGATCCCGGTCTTCCCCATCCTCTTCGGCGACTCCGACCGCTCCGAACTGGCCCACATCGCCGACCTGACCGGCGGCCGCCTCATCGACGCCCGGCAGGGCTCGCTGGACGGCGCCTTCGAGGAGATCCGTGGCTATCAGTAGGTATCTGGAGTCCCGCAAGAACCTCGCGGGAAGCGCGTGCGGCCTGGTCGGCCTGGTGCTGACCTTCGCGGAGGTGGCCGGACCGTACTGGCCCGTGGTCGTGGCCGGGCTCTACGGCGCGGGCGCGCTGATCGCCCCGCCGGAACGCCCCGCGCTGCCCGACCTCCCGGACCCGTCGGCCCAACTGGACGAGGTGCGGGGCGACTTCGAGAAGGTCCGCGCCTATCTGACGGACATCGACCTGTCGGTCACGGCGGCGGCCCGGCTCCGTGAACTCACCGAGCTGCTGACCGCGTTGCTCGACCAGGGCTGGAGCAAGGAACTGCTGACCCATGACCCGGAGGGTGTGCACGCGCTGTCCCGGATCGTCCGGCGCGACCTGCCCGAGGCCGTCGACAGTTTCATGCGCACCCGGTGGTGGACGCGGATGACACCGGGCACGGAGTCCCCCGAACTCCACCTGGAACAGCAGCTGGGCCTCATGAAGCAGGACGCACAGCAGCTGGCGGCGGCTCTCCGGGACACGGAGGCCCGCCGCCAGGAGACCCACACCCGGTATTTGGAGGACCGGGGCGGGCACAACGGGGTCAGTGCGTGACCGACGGTCTCGCCCTGTGGGCAGCACGCCCCGCACGCCGTTGTGCGGGGCCGGTTCGTGACTCAGGGCCTGTCCTGCGGACCTGCCCTCGTGCCGCCACCCGCGGCCGGCCCGTGACGATCACGGGTCAGGGCTCCCATCGGGGGCCGGCCGCGGGGGTTCTCGGGGGACTCAGCCCAGGCGCTGCACCAGCGCGCGGTACTCGTCCCACAGCTCCTTCGGCGTGTGGTCACCGAAGGTGTTGAGGTGCTCGGGGATCAGGGATGCCTCGTCCCGCCACACCTCCTTGTCGACCGTGAGCAGGAACTCCAGGTCGGACTCGGCCAGGTCGAGGCCCTTGGTGTCGAGCGCGTCCTTGGCCGGCAGGATGCCGATCGGGGTCTCGACGCCTTCGGCCTTGCCCTCCAGCCGCTCCACGATCCACTTCAGAACGCGGCTGTTCTCGCCGAAGCCGGGCCAGACGAACTTGCCCTCGTCGTTCTTGCGGAACCAGTTGACGTAGTAGATCTTCGGCAGCTTCGACTGGTCCTTGTCCTTGGCCACGTCGACCCAGTGCCCCATGTAGTCGCCCATGTTGTAGCCGCAGAACGGCAGCATGGCGAAGGGGTCGCGGCGCAGCTCGCCGACCTTGCCCTCGGCGGCGGCGGTCTTCTCGGAGGCCACGTTGGCGCCGAGGAAGACGCCGTGGTTCCAGTCGAAGGACTCCGTCACCAGCGGGACCGCGCTCGCGCGCCGCCCGCCGAAGAGGATCGCCGAGATCGGCACACCCTTGGGGTCCTCCCACTCGGGCGCGATGATCGGGCACTGGGCGGCGGGGGTGGTGAAGCGGGCGTTGGGGTGGGCGGCCGGGACCCCTGACTCCGGGGTCCAGTCGTTGCCCTTCCAGTCGGTGAGGTGGGCCGGGGTCTCCTCCGTCATGCCCTCCCACCAGATGTCGTTGTCGTCGGTGAGGGCGACGTTGGTGAAGACGGAGTTGCCCCACAGCGTCTTCATCGCGTTGGCGTTGGTGTGCTCACCGGTGCCGGGCGCGACGCCGAAGAAGCCGGCTTCGGGGTTGATCGCGTAGAGGCGGCCGTCCTCACCGAAGCGCATCCAGGCGATGTCGTCGCCGATCGTCTCGACGGTCCAGCCGGAGATCGTGGGCTCCAGCATGGCGAGGTTGGTCTTGCCGCAGGCGCTCGGGAAGGCGGCGGCGACGTACTTCGACTCGCCCTGTGGCGGGGTGAGTTTGAGGATGAGCATGTGTTCGGCGAGCCAGCCCTCGTCGCGGGCCATCACCGAGGCGATGCGCAGGGCGTAGCACTTCTTGCCGAGCAGGGCGTTGCCGCCGTAGCCCGAGCCGTAGGACCAGATCTCGCGGGACTCCGGGAAGTGCGAGATGTACTTGGTGGAGTTGCAGGGCCACGGGACGTCCGCCTCGCCCTCCGCGAGGGGGGCGCCGAGGGTGTGCACGGCCTTCACGAAGAAGCCGTCGGAGCCGAGTTCGTCGAGGACCGGCTGTCCCATGCGGGTCATCGTGCGCATGGAGACCGCGACATAGGCGGAGTCGGTGATCTCGACGCCGATCGCGGAGAGGTCCGAGCCGAGGGGGCCCATGCAGAAGGGGACGACGTACATCGTCCGGCCCTTCATCGAACCGCGGAAGACGCCCTTCTCCCCGGTGAAGATGTCCCGCATCTCCGCCGGTGCCTTCCAGTGGTTCGTCGGCCCCGCGTCCTCCTCCTTCTCCGAGCAGATGAAGGTGCGGTCCTCGACGCGCGCGACGTCGGTCGGGTCGGAGGCCGCGTAGTAGGAGTTGGGGCGCTTGATCGGGTCGAGCTTCTTGAAGGTGCCCTTCGCCACGAGCTCCTCGCACAGGCGCTCGTACTCCGCTTCGGATCCGTCACACCAGACCACGCTGTCCGGCTGGGTCAGTTCGGCGATCTCGTTCACCCACGAGATCAGTTCCTTGTGCTGGGTGGGGATGACGGGGGGAGCCGCGATGTCGCGCGCCACGATTGCTCCTAGATGAGGGATTTTTTGTTTGGAGGCCCCGTGGGGGCTGCGACCCGGATGCTTCTCGTGCCCTTTGGTGGTGACCTGGGCGCTCATCCGGTGCCGACCGCACTCATTTGATCATCCGACCGAAGCGCCCATCTGTCCAGAGGGCATCACAGGTGAGCGGAGTGAGGATCGCCACGCTCCCATTGCACACAGCGCGTTTATTTGCGTGCACTTAGCGTTCAGACAACCGTCTCTTTACTGGTCAACTCCCGTGAGATGATGGCCACTCTTGGCTGTTCCTCACGCTCTACTCATGCGTAACTTACGGTCCCGTAGGTACGATGCCGGTCATGACGCCGCCCGCCCACGACGCCGACGCGCCCTCCCTGCCGCACCAGATCAAGCAGCACGCCCAGCATCTGGCCGAGCCCATCAAGCCGAAGCTGCGCGGTTGGCTGCACCTCGGCATGTTCCCGGCCGCACTGGTCGCGGGGCTGGTACTGACCGCCCTCGCGAACTCCACCAGAGGCCGGATCGCGTGCGGGATCTTCGCCCTGACCGCCTGCCTGCTGTTCGGCGTCAGCGCGCTGTACCACCGGGGCACCTGGACCCCCCGCATGGACGGCGTGCTGCGACGGCTGGATCACGCCAACATCTTCCTGATCATCGCGGGCACCTACACCCCGCTGACCATGCTGCTCCTGCCGGACAGCAAGGGGCGGTTGCTGCTGTGGGGCATCTGGGGTGCCGCAGTGGCCGGAATCCTCTTCCGGGTCTTCTGGGTCGGCGCCCCGCGCTGGCTCTACACCCCCTGCTACATCGCGATGGGCTGGGCCGCCGTCTTCTTCCTGCCCGACTTCATGCGCGCCGGCGGTGTCGCGGTCCTGGTCCTGGTCATCATCGGCGGTCTGCTCTACAGCGCGGGCGGTGTGATCTACGGCCTCAAGCGGCCGAACCCGTCTCCGCGCTGGTTCGGCTTCCACGAGGTGTTCCACTCCCTCACCGTGGCCGCCTTCGCCGTCCACTACGTCGGCATCTCACTGGTGGCCTACCAGCACACGTAGACCGTTCCACGCCTTTCGAGGGCCATGGCTTCCGAGCCGTGGCCCTTTTTGCATGCCGAAGTCGATTGACAGTTCATAGCTTTTGAGAGTTACTCTCATTTCATGGAAACCATCACTCCGGACCCCCGACGCTGGTGGGCCCTGGCCGCCCTCGTCGCGAGCATGCTGACGCTCGGCTTCGACCTGACGATCCTCAACGTGGCGCTGCCGACCATGGCCGCCGATCTCGACGCCGGCACCGGCGCACAGCAGTGGATGGCGGACGCGTACGTCGTCGTCTTCGCGGCCCTGATGCTCCCCGCCGGCCTGCTCGGCGACCGGTTCGGGCGGCGCCGGATGCTGATCACCGGACTCGCGATCTTCCTCGCCGGGTCACTGGGCGGCGCGCTGGCGGACGATGTCAACGCGGTGATCGCCGCCCGCGCGGTCATGGGCGTCGGCGGCGCCCTGGTCACCCCGCTCGCGCTCTCCGTGCTGCCCACGCTCTTCGCCCCCGACGAGCGCACCAAGGCCGTCGGCATCGTCTCCGCCGCCTCCGCGCTCGGCCTGCCGCTCGGCCCGATCATCGGCGGCTGGCTGCTGAACCACTTCTGGTGGGGCTCGGTCTTCCTGGTCAACGTCCCGATGGCCGCGATCGGCATCGCCGCCTGCGTCTTCCTGCTCCCCGAGACCCGCGACCCCTCCTCCCCCACGGTCGACGCCCTCTCCGCCGCACTCACCGTCACCGGACTCGGCGCCCTGGTCTACGCGATCATCGAGGCACCCACCCGCGGCTGGGGCGACCCGCTGGTGCTGGGCATGATCACGGCGTCCGTCCTGCTGATCGCCGCACTGGTACTGCGCGAACGCCGGGTCCGGCGCCCCATGCTCGACATGACCCTGCTCACCCACCGCGGCTTCCTCTTCAACACCGTCGCCGCGACCCTGGTGAACTTCATCCTGTCCGGCCTGCTGTTCGTGCTGCCGCCCTTCCTCCAGGCCGTCCTCGGCCACGACGCCCTGGGCACCGGCGTCCGGCTGCTGCCGATGATGGGCGGACTGCTGGTCGCCTCCCGCCTCGCCCCCAAGGTCGTCGCCCGCTTCGGCGCGCGCGCCACGGTGAGCGCCGGCCTGGTGGTGCTGGCCTTCGCCGGGCTCCTGGGCAGCCGTACGACAGTGGACTCCGGCTACGGATTCGTCGCGCTGTGGCTCGCCCTCACCGGCTTCGGCTTCGGCCTCTCGCTCATCCCCGCCATGAACGGCGGCCTGAGCGCGCTTCCCCGCGACCGCGCCGGCAGCGGCTCCGGGCTCCTGATGACCATGCGGCAGGTCGGCGGCGCGATCGGCATCGCCCTGCTCGGCAGCCTGCTCGCCGGCACCTTCCGGGACCGCCTCGACGTCACCGGGCTGCCCGCCCGGGCCGCCGACACCGCCGGGGAGTCCGTGGTCGCCGCGCACGTGGTCGCCCAGCGCACCGGCTCCGCCGATCTGCTGGCCTCCGCGAACAGCGCGTACGTCCACGGCATGGGCGTCGTCCTGCTGGTGTGCGGGATCGCGGCCCTCGTCGCCGCACTGCTCGCCGCGGCCTTCCTGCCGGGCACACCCCGTCCCGCCGAGACCTCCACAGCCCCGGACTTGGCTGCCGAGGAGGCGGATGCCCGACAATGAACCCCATGACGGCCGCACGCTCCCCCCTCTCCCCCGCCGACCGCCCCCAACTGGGTCTTCGAGAGCGCAAGAAGATCAAGACCCGCGAGGCGATCCGCACCGCGACCTATGCGCTGATCAAGGAACAGGGGTACGACGCCACGACCGTCGAGCAGATCGCCGAGCGCGCCGAGGTGTCACCGTCGACCGTCTTCCGCTACTTCCCGACCAAGGAGGACATCGTCCTCACGGACGAGTACGACCCTCTGATGGTCGAGGAACTGCGCGCCCGGCCCGCCGACGAGCCGTGGATCGACTCGCTGCGGCACGTGATGCGCCTGGCCCTCGACGGCACCATGGCGGAGGACCCCGAGGCGATCCGCGTCCGGGCCCACCTCGGGGTCCAGATCCCCGCCGTCCGCGCCCGGATGCTCGAGAGCATGTCGCAGACCGGGCGCATGCTCTGCGAGGCCCTCGCCGAACGCTCCGGCCTGGCCGCGGACAGCCTCCAGGTCCGCGTCTACGCGATGTCTCTCATCGGCGGCCTCATGGAGGTCTCCATGTACTGGGCGGAGAACGGCTTCGAGGGCGACATGCGCGACCTCCTGGACCAGGCCCTGGACGTCCTGGACCAGGGCCTGCCGACGAAAAAGCCGTCAACTACCCAGCGCTAGAGCGTCGGGCTTGCACAACGGGCATCACTGGCGGTGATGCTGCGTTTGCGTCCAGTCCCGCCCCGGAGCGTCCGGGGCGGGGCAGGGGCCGTTGACTGGGCCCCGCGTCGCCACAACTGCCACGCTCTGGCGCGGATGTTGCGGGAGCTGTTGCGGTCTGCGTGATCAACGAATCCGCAGCTCCGGCACGCGAACCAGGCCTGAGAGACCCGGTTGGCCTTGTCGATGTGTCCGCATTCGGCGCAGGTGCGGGAGGTGTACGCCGGATCGACGTGCATCACCGGCACCCCTGCTTTGCGTGCCTTGTACGCGATGAACTGGCCCAGCTGGTGGAAGGACCAGCTGGAGTGGGTGGCCCGTTGGGGCTTGCGAAGCCGTACCCGTTCGCGGATGCCCGTCAGGTCTTCCAGGGCGATTCCGCGACCGGTGCGTTCTGCCTCGGCCACCACATGTTTCGCGATCTTGTGGTTGATGTCCTTGGCCCGCCTCGCCTCCTTGCGCCGTCGCCTTTTCAGCCGGCGCTTGGCGGAGGGGGTGTTCTTCTTCTGCAGTTTGGCGCGCAGGCCGCGCTCGCGGACCCGGATCCGGTTGAGTTCGCGTCCGGCCATGATCTCGCCGTCCGAGGTGGTGGCGATGTTCACGATGCCCAGGTCGATCCCCAGGAAGTCCACCGGCTCGGTGTTCAAGGGTGCTTCGGGCACCTCGCAGGTGGCGTTCAGGAACCACATGCCGTCCCGCTCCATCAGGTCGGACTCGCCCTTGCGGTACAGGGCCAGGGTGGCCAGCTGCTCCGCAGCGGCGGTGAACGCCACATTCTTGACCCGCCCGCCGGTGGTCCAGATCGACACCGTGCGGCCGGGGATCTGCCAGGACAGCATGCGGTCGTCGTAGGGCTGCGCGCCCTGGGGGCGGAAGGAGATCGGCTTCTCGGCCGCCCGGCGGTAGCGCTTGGAGCCGGGCTTGCCGAGGTTTCCGGCCTTCAGATTCGCCTTCAAGGTGGTGTACGCATCACAGGTCTTCTTGATGACGTGCTGGGCTGCTTGGGCGCCCAGGCGCCAACGGGACTTGACGGTGTCATAGGTGTGCTTACGCAGGGCGAAGTTCTTGAACTCACCGCGCTCGAAGGCCACCTCGCTCACCCAGGTCGCAGCCTCGTTGCTGGCGTGCAGGGTCGCCTCCAGTGCCGCCGCCTGCTCGGGCGTCGGCAGCAGCCTGACCTGCACCACCAGCTTCACAAGCACCGAACGTACACACCCGCACGACAGACCACCGCACGTTCGAAGTGGATCACCTGAACGAGTGAACCGCCTGGTCGTGTGTCGGCGCCCTGAGCGAACGAGAGACCCGGCCGCTCCGCGGCCGAGCAGACATCATGACGCTGCGGCGCTCCGCGCCGCATGACCCAGGATGCGATTCCTCCAGGGCGTGAACGCCCTGGGTTCCTCACAAGAAACAAGCTGAATCCGCTCTCCCCTCCCGTGGCATCCTGACCGGGTGAACGGTCCCGAGATCCACGTCGAGTTCGCCCCCGGCCTGGCCGTGTTCCTCGCGAGCGGCCGGCGCCGGGGGCCCACCGCCCTCACCACCGACGGCGTCTCCTCCCTCGGCCACGTCGTCGAGTCGACCGGCGTCCCGCTCACCGAGGTCGGGGCCCTGCGGGTGAACGGCCGCGAGGTCCCGAGGTCCTACGTCCCCGCCGCGGGCGACTCCGTGGAGATCAGGGCCGTCTCCCGCCCCCAGCAGATCCCCGGCGCCCCCCTGCGCTTCCTCCTCGACGTCCACCTCGGCACCCTCGCCCGCCGCCTGCGCCTGCTCGGCGTGGACACGGCGTACGAGTCCACGGACATCGGCGACCCGGCCCTCGCCACCCGCTCGGCGACCGAGAAACGCGTCATGCTCAGCCGCGACCGGGGCCTCCTGCACCGCAGGGAACTCTGGGCGGGCGCCTTCGTCTACAGCACCCGCCCCGAGGACCAACTCCGCGACATCCTGGACCGCTTCCGCCCCGAACTACGCCCCTGGACCCGCTGCACAGCCTGCAACGGCCTGCTGCGAGAGGCCACCAAGGAGCAGGTGGCGGACCGGTTGGAGGGCGGGACGGAACGGTCGTACGACGTCTTCGCCCAGTGCCAGGAGTGCGGCCGCGCCTACTGGAAGGGCGCACACCACGAACAGCTGGAGGCGATCGTGGCGAACGCCCTGGCGGAGGTCAACCGCCCAACGCCACCCGCAACGCCTCCGCGTCGGTCGTAGGCGCCTCACAGGTGAAGTGCCGGCAGACGTAGGCGGTGGGCTCGCCGTCGACGAGGATCCGGTCGGCGAGCAGCGGGAGTTCGTCGCTGTCCGGAGTCCCCACCGCGACCACGGCACCGGGGGCGGTCCCCAGAAGTGCCGTACGGTGCAGGGCCCTCGTGGCGTCGTCGGTCAGCGCGGGTCCCACGATCGCGACTTCCTTCGGCCCGTCGACGTATGCCTCCGCCACCGCGAGCCCCCAGCCGACGAACCGCGGCACCCGGGGCCCGAGCGCCTTCACCACCCCGAGCGCCTTCTCCGCGGCCTCGCGATGGGGCTCGGCCCCGGTCTGCGCGGCGTAGGACAACAGCGCCCCCGCCGCGGCCGTCCACCCGGAGGGCACCGCGTTGTCGGTCGGATCCTGCGGCCGGCGAATCAGCCGCTCGGCGTCGGCGGCCGTGTCGAACAGCCCGCCTTCCGGCCCGGTGAACCGCGTCAGCACATGGTCGAGCAGGAACCCGGCGAAGTCGAGCCAGACCCCCTCCCCGGTCACGGACGCCAGCGCGAGGAACCCCTCGGCGACATCGGCGTAGTCCTCCAGCACACCGGCGTTGGCACCGACCTGACCGTCCTTGCTGGTACGGGACAGACGGGCCTGCTCGTCCAGATGCAGCCGTACGAGAAGATCGGCGGCTCCGAGAGCGGCCTCGACCAGATCAGGACGGTCGAAGTAGGCGCCCGTCTCGGCGAGCGCGGCGATCGCGAGCCCGTTCCACGCGGCGACGACCTTGTCGTCCCGGCCCGGGGCGGGGCGCCGCGCACGCGCGTCGAGGAGCCGCCGCCTGATCGACTCGATCCTCTCGGCCTCGAACACGGTGTCCTGTTGCGGGAGTTGGAGGACGGACTGCCCGTGCTCGAACGTGCCCTCCTCGGTGACACCGAAGTACTGGGCGGCGAGCTCGGCGTCCTGCTCCCCGAGCACCTCACGCAACTGCTCCGGCGTCCACACGTAGTACGCGCCCTCGACGTGCCTGCCCGTCCCGTCGTCGCTGTCGGCGTCCAGCGCGGAGGCGAAGCCGCCCTCGTTCGTGCGCAGCTCACGGACCATGAAGTCGGCGGTGTCCAGGGCGACCCGGCGGGCCAGATCCGAGCCGGTGGACCGCCACAGGTGGGCGTAGACGCGGCACAACAGGGCGTTGTCGTACAGCATCTTCTCGAAGTGCGGCACGATCCAGTCGCGGTCGACGGAGTAGCGGGCGAAGCCGCCGCCGAGCTGGTCGCGGATCCCGCCGCGGGCCATGCGCTCGCAGGTGTCCCGGGCCATCTGGAGGGCGCCCTCGGCGCCGGTGCGGGCGTGGTGCCGCAGCAGGAACTCCACGACCATGGACGGCGGGAACTTCGGCGCCCCGCCGAACCCGCCGCGCTGCGCGTCGTACTCCCTCGTCAGCCCGAGCAGAGCCGCGGCGAGCTGCTCCTCGCCGGGTGCCTGCGCGTCGCCGTAGGACATCTCCCGCCCGGCGAGATCCCGCACGATCTTCCCGGCGACCTCGGCGACCTCGTCCCGCCGGTCGGTCCAGGCGTGCCGGACACCCTCCAGGACCTGCCGGAAGGAGGGCATGCCCTGGCGGGGGGAGGGCGGGAAGTAGGTGCCGAAGTAGAAGGGCTCGGCGTCCGGCGTGAGGAACACGGTCATGGGCCAGCCGCCCTGCCCGGTGGCGGCCTGCACGGCCTCCATGTAGACGGCGTCGACGTCGGGGCGTTCCTCGCGGTCGACTTTGATGTTGACGAAGTGCTCGTTGAGGAAGTCGGCGGTGGCCCGGTCCTCGAACGATTCGTGGGCCATCACGTGACACCAGTGACAACTCGAATATCCGACACTCAGCAGAACGGGCTTGTTCGTCTTCCGCGCCTCCTCGAAGGCCTCGGCCGACCAGGGCCACCAGTCGACGGGGTTGTCGGCGTGCTGGAGGAGGTAGGGGGACGTCTCGTGGGCCAGTCGGTTAGGCATGGGGTCCATCCTGCCGCAGTACCCCGCGGGTCAGGCGTCAGGCGTGTCCCGACGGCGACGTCGAGCTTCCCGGCGCGGCCCTCTCGCCCCGATGCCCCGTCCGCAGCACACTTGACCAAGAAAGCCGTTGCCGCCGGAGGGGGAAGTGACATGCGGGACAGTCATCGGGCGGAAGCCGAACGGCTGTTGGGCCGTGCCGTGGAGGAGGAGGTGCGGCGTTCGGGCGGGCGGGTCGACGGGGCCGTACTGCTCGCGCGGGCCCGGGGATCACTGGACGCGATGGCGCAGACGGCCGCCGAGGAGTACGAGGCCTACACACGCGCGCTGGACGAGGCGCAGGCCGGCCAACTCACTTTCCGGCAGCGGTATTCGAAGGAGGGGGCCGGAACTCCTCTGCTGGTGGCGGCGGTCGCCGCACTGGCTGCTGCCGTGGCCGACCTGGCGCTCGGCACCGACACAGGCACCGCGCTGGGCGCGGGTGTGGTCGTGGGTGTCGTGGCCGCGGCGGCGACCGTGGTGAAGGTGGCCGGCTCGCATCTGCCGGCCGCGCACCACCAGGCGGGCGCCATCGGCCAGCCCGGCGGCCCGGAGCAGCTCCGGCTCCAGTGGCTGACGGCCCTGGAGGTACGGGGCATCCGGCCCTTCCTCGACCAGCAGCGGGTGCTGAGCGCGTCGACAGGGCCGAAGAAGGCTGGCCCGCGGCTGCGCGGTACGGACAAGAGCGCGGCGGCCCGCGGCAGGAGCGTGCTGGAGCAGTCGTTCGGGCAACTCCCGGAGCCCATCAGTGAGTTCGCGGACCGCCGGACGGAGATGGGCCGCATCCGGCAGTGGGTGCAGGCCTCGCGCGCGACCACCGAGACCCGGCCCACGGTGGTCGTGCTGCACGGACCGCCCGGCAGCGGCCGGACGGCACTCGCCGTACGGGCGGCGCACGACCTCAAGGACTACTTCCGCGGCGCCTGCGTCGTGGACCTGCGCGGCGACAACCCGGAGGAGTCCCCGCTCTCCACCCGGGACGCGCTGCTGCATCTGCTGAACCGGCTCGGCGCCCCGCGCGAGCAGCTGCTGTTCCGTGAGCGTTCCTCGCCCGACCAGCAGGTCAAGCGGCTGAGCGAGCTGTACCACCAGCATCTGACCGGCCTGCCGGTGACGATCGTGCTGGACGACGCCTCGGACCCCGAGCAGGTCCGCACGCTCGTCCCCGAGCGTTCCGACAGCCTGGTCCTGGTCACCGCGCGCGAACCGCTCGGCCTGCCGTCGGACCTGGCCGCCCAGGTGCACGAACTCCCGGTCGCCGCCCTGGACGCGGCGGGCGCCGAGGAGCTCCTGGACGCGGCCGCGCAGTCCGCCACCGGTCCCTATGACGCCCAGTCCGCCGACCGGATCAGGGAGCTGTGCGGCGGTCTGCCCCTGGCCCTGCGCATAGCGGGCTCGTCCCTCGGTCCCCGCTCCCCGCGTCAACTGGCCACCGATCTCGGCGCGTACGGCCCGGTCGGGCCCGTCGAACGCGTCCTGTGGCTCCGTTACACCGACCAGTCGGAGCCGGCCCGCCGCCTCCTGCGCCGTCTCGCGCTGGCCGGCCGGTCCTCGCTCGGCGCCGCCGCGGCCGCCGCGCTGCTGGCCACCGACGAGACGGAGGCGACCCGGCACCTGGTGGCGCTGGCCCGCGCAGGCCTGATCGACCACGTCCGCGGCAGCCGTTACCGCGTCCACGACGTGGTCCGCGCCTTCGCCCAGGCCAGACTGCTGGACGAGGAGGAACCGGCTGAGCGCACGGCCGCGCAGGAACGCCTCATCGTCAACTACGCCGACCTCGCCGACTCCGTGCTGCGCCTGGTCGACGGCAACATGTCGACCCGCTCGGACCGTTTCAGCCCGCACGGCTTCACCTCCCTCGACGAGGCGCTGCGCTGGCTGGACGACGAGTCGAGTTTCATCACGGCGGCGCTCAGGCACGCGGAGGGCGTCAATCAGGGAGCGGTTCTCAACCTCCTGGGGGCGCTGTGCGACTACTGCCTGCTGCGCGGTGACCTCTATCGCCTGGGCGAGATCAGCGAGTTGGCGCAGGCGGTGGACCAAGGGCTGCTGGTCCGTTCGGTGCAGTGGCGCACCGGTATCGCCGCCCGCCAGCTGGGCGAGCTGGACAAGGCGCGCACGACCCTGACCTCGGTGGTCGACCTCTACATGGAGGCCCACCACGACGCGGGCGCCGCGCGCGCCCTGTGTTCCCTGGGCATCACCCTCCACCACCAGGGTCATCTGACCGAGGCGGCGGCGAAGCTCGAGGAGGCGCTGGCCCTCCAGTCACCCCCCGAACTGGCCACGGACCGTGCCTGGACGATGCACGCCCTGGCGGCTGTCGAACGCGACCGCGGCCGTGTCGAGCAGGCGCAGGACCTGCTGACCCGTTCCCTGGTCCTGCACCGCGCCGGCGAGTCCGTCCACGGCGAGGCCTGGGCCCACTTCCAGCTCGGCCAGCTGGCGCTGCGCATGGGTGACGTACCGCGCGCGGAGACGGAGCTGCGAACGGCCCTCGACCTGTACGGCCGCACTCGCGACGCCCGGGGCGAGGCGTGGGCGCTGACCCAGCTGGCGCGGGCCCGGCTGGTGGCCGGAGATCCGTCGGCGGCGGTGGACGGCCTGCGCCAGGCGGCGTCCCGTCACCGCGACAACGAGGACGCGCGCGGCGAGGCGTGGACGGTGTACTACCTGGGCCAGGCGTTGGAGGAGACGGGCAACCTGGACCTCGCGGTCCGTGAGCTGGAACGCTCGCGGACGATGTTCTCCCGTATGCGGGACGTCTACGGTCTGGCCTGTGCCCGCCACCACTCGGCCCGTGTCACCCGCGACCAACGCGCCGCGCAGACGGGTTCGTTGCGCAACTCGGGTTTCGCCCGCCAGCTCCTGGTCGACGCCCGCGCCGACTTCCAGCGCATCGGCGTCGCCCACGGGGAGGCGTGGACCTGCCTGGAACTGGCGGTGGTGGACGCGGGCAACGGCCGCACCCCCCAGGCCCTCGCCCTGTGCGACGAGGCGGCGAACCTGTTCGCCTCCTACGGCGATCAGCGGG
Organism: Streptomyces doebereineriae; assembly: GCF_031845645.1. Lineage (NCBI taxonomy): Bacteria > Bacillati > Actinomycetota > Actinomycetes > Kitasatosporales > Streptomycetaceae > Streptomyces > Streptomyces doebereineriae. The sequence goes on along the minus strand of NZ_JAVREZ010000019.1, from coordinate 49,598 downwards.
GCGAGGACTGGGCCCGCTTCCTGCGCTGCACCCTGCTGCCGTACGCGGCACCGGGCGGCGTGGAGATCGGCGCGGCGGTCGCCCAGGAGGAACTGTCGGAACTGGGCCGCCGGGAGCACGGGGCCCGGGACGAGAAACTGGACGACTACGTGGGGGCGTACGGCCTGCTGCTGGAGCGGGGCGTGAATCTGGATGCCGGGTGGCAGGCATGGCGGCTCGGGATGGTGCCGAACCGGCACGCGCGGGAGGTCATGGGTGTGGCGGTGGCCCCGGCGCGGGGCTGAGGTGCGCGGTTGGTCTGCCCGGCGCCGGTCGGTGCCGTGCCTGTGCGAGGTGGTGTCGGCGATCCGGGCGCCGGTCCGCGTCTGCTGTCGTCGGCCGAGCACGGCCGCCCGCGGGAGGGGCCTCGGGCGTCCCCTCCCGTCACCGCCGCGTGGCTCAGCCCTTGGCCGGCGAGGTCTTGCCGGACGGACTGTCGGCGGTCTCCTCGCCGGAGGCCTCCCCTTCCGGGGACTCCTTGAAGTCGACCTTGCCCATGTGCTTGCTCATGGACTTCATCAGGGCCCATACCGCCAGGGCCATCGCCGCGAAGACGATGAAGCCGAGGACTCCGGGGGTGACCTTGTCCTCGTCGACCTCCTTGGCGAGGGTCGCGAGGTGCGTCATTGCCAGGCTTGCGCTTGCGCTCATGTCAGGCATTGTCGCGGATGCCCGCAAAGAGGTCGTCCTCGGGGAGGGAGGTATCGACGAGGGACTTCGCGAGCTCGTACTCCTCCGTCGGCCAGACCTCCTTCTGGAGATCGAGCGGGACCTTGAACCAGCCGCCGTCGGGGTCGATCTGCGTGGCGTGCGCGATCAGGGCCTTGTCGCGGATCTCGTAGAACTCCGCGCACGGAATGTGCGTGGTCAGGGTGCGGTCGCGCATCGGCGACTCGTCCCAGCGCTTGAGCCAGTCCCCGTACGGCGAATCCATGCCGCGCTCGATCAGCGCGTGGTGCAGCGCCTCGGTGCGGGGGCGGTTGAAGCCCTGGTTGTAGTACAGCTTGAGCGGCTGGTAGGCCGGGCCGAACTCGGACTCGGGGAACTTCTCGGTGTCCGCCGCGCCCTCGAACGCCACCATCGAGATCTTGTGGGTCATGATGTGGTCGGGGTGCGGGTAGCCGCCGTTCTCGTCGTAGGTGGTGATCACCTGGGGACGGAAGGTGCGGATCTGCTTCACCAGCTCGCCGGCCGCCTTGTCGACGTCCTCCAGGGCGAAGCAACCGTCGGGCAGCGGCGGCAGCGGGTCGCCCTCGGGCAGGCCGGAGTCGACGAAGCCGAGCCATTCCTGCCCCACGCCGAGGATCTCGCGGGCCTCGTCCATCTCCTTCTTGCGTACCTCGTGGATGTGCTCCTCGATGTACTTGTCGCCCTGAAGCTTCGGGTTGAGGATGGAGCCGCGCTCCCCGCCCGTGCAGGTCACGACCAGCACGTCCACCCCCTCGGACACGTACTTCGCCATGGTGGCCGCGCCCTTGCTCGACTCGTCGTCGGGGTGGGCGTGCACGGCCATCAGTCGCAGCTGGTCAGTCAAGACTCAATCCTCAGTAAGTCGGCGCCCCGGTGTCTTCGCGGGCGAACGGCGGCTTCTATAGTGACCGAATCGGGGGGCGATTAATTCCACGGCCTTGGTTTACCGGGAGACGATCATGAGCACGGCGAGCACTCAGCTGCCCGAGGGACGCTACGGCCGCTCCTCGGACGAGCGTGCCGACCACAAGCTCCGGATCGCCGGTGCCGTCCTCGGCGCCCTCCTGCTCGCGCTGATCGGCTATTTCGCCTACCACTACGTCGTCGAGAACAAGATCAGCGCCGAGGTGATCACGTTCGACTCGCAGAAGTCCGCGGTGCAGGTGCATCTGGAGGTCCGCAAGGACTCCGGCGCCTCGGGCTACTGCACGATCCGCTCCCAGGCGGCGGACGGCTCCGAGGTGGGCCGGGCCGACTTCCGCTTCGGCGGTGACGCCACCCGCATCGACAAGGTCGTCACGCTCCGTACGACGGCCCCGGGCACCACGGCCGAGCTGCTGGGCTGTCACGCCGACTGACGTCACCCTCGATGCAGACCGCTGACCTGCGCTGACGTATTTCTGATGGCTTATGTCCTCCCCCTTCGGCCACTGAATTGTTAGGCTCGTGGTTTCGCCCATCCGTGAAGGCACATTCTTCTGGGTAGGGCGATGCTTTGTATTCCCAGTACCTACGAGGAGCACCTGTGACCCAGACCAGCGAAGACGTCACCTGGCTGACCCAGGAGGCGTACACCAAGCTCAAGGAAGAGCTGGCGTACCTGTCTGGTCCCGCGCGCGAGGAAGTCACCGCGAAGATCGCGGCCGCGCGCGAGGAGGGGGACCTGCGCGAGAACGGCGGGTACCACGCGGCCAAGGAAGAGCAGGGCAAGCAGGAGCTCCGCATCCGCCAGCTGACCCAGCTCCTGGAGAAGGCCAAGGTCGGCGAGGCTCCGGCGTCCGCGGACGGTACGGTGGCGCCCGGCATGGTCGTGACGATCGCCTTCGACGGTGACGAGGACGACACCATGACCTTCCTGCTCGCCTCGCGCGAGTACGCGAGCGCGGACGTCGAGACGTACTCACCGCAGTCCCCGCTGGGCTCCGGGGTGATCGGCCACAAGGTCGGTGAGGACGCGGAGTACGAACTGCCGAACGGCAAGAAGGCCTCTGTGACCATCCTCAAGGCCGAGCCCTACAACGGCTGACCCCGGCCGACCGTCTGTCCTTGGCGAGCCCCCGGCGCCCTCGCGGCGCCGGGGGCTCTGTCATGCGGTGGCCGAGCGGTACTTGCGGACCGCCAGGGTCCTGAATATGACGATGATCAGGACCGAGTAGATCAGCGAGGCCCAGACCGGGTGCTGCATGGGCCAGGCCTCGGACTGGGACAGACCGGGATCGCCGAAGAGCAGACGGCAGGCCTGCACGGTGGCGCTGAAGGGGTTCCACTCGGCGATGTGACGCAGCCACGGGGTCATCTGGCTGGAGTCCACGAACGCGCTGGAGATGAACGTCACCGGGAAGAGCCAGATCAGTCCTCCGGACGTGGCCGCCTCCGGGGTCCGCACGGACAGACCGATCAGGGCCCCGATCCAGGTGAAGGCGTACCCCAGCAGGAGGAGCAGGCCGAAGCCGCCGAGGATCTTGCCGAGGTTGGTCGAGTCCACGGAGCCGGGACGCCAGCCCACGAGCAGGGCGACCATCGCCAGGACCAGCAGGGTCAGCGCCGTCTGCACGAGGTCGGCGACGGTACGACCGGTCAGCACGGCACCGCGCGCCATCGGCAGCGAGCGGAACCGGTCGATGAGTCCCTTGTGCATGTCGTCGGCGATGCCCGCGCCGGCGCCCGCGGTCGCGAACGTGACGGTCTGCGCGAAGATGCCCGCCATCAGGAAGTTCTTGTAGACGTCCGGGTCGGTGCTGTCGCCGATCTTCATCGAGCCGCCGAAGACGTACGTGAAGAGGACCACGAACATGATGGGCTGGATCAGCCCGAAGAGAATCATCTCGGGGATCCGGGTCATGCGGATCAAGTTCCGTCGGGCGATGACCAGGGAATCGGTCATGGTGCTCACTTGGCGGTCTCCTTGTCGCTCTCCTCGTCCTTGACCTCGGCCGCATGTCCCGTCAGTGACAGGAAGACGTCGTCGAGGGTGGGGCGGCGCAGGCCGATGTCGTCTATCTCGATGCCGCGGGTGTCGAGTTCGCGGATGACCTCGGCGAGCAGCTTGGCGCCGCCGGTGACGGGCACGGTGAGCTTGCGCATGTGGTCCTCGACCGTGGTGTCGCCCTTGCCGAAGCCGCGCAGGACCTCCGAGGCGGCCTGGATGTGCTCGCGCTCGTGCACGACGACCTCGACGCGCTCGCCGCCGGTGCGGGCCTTGAGCTGGTCGGAGGTGCCCGTGGCGATGACACGGCCGTGGTCGACGACGGCGATGTCGTGGGCGAGGTGGTCGGCCTCCTCGAGGTACTGGGTGGTCAGCAGCAGGGTGGTGCCCTCGGAGACCAGCTGTTTGATGACCTCCCACAGGAGTTGGCGGTTGCGTGGGTCGAGGCCGGTCGTCGGTTCGTCCATGAACATCACGGGCGGTGAGACCACCAGGGCGGCCGCGAGGTCGAGGCGGCGTCGCATGCCGCCGGAGTAGGTCTTGGTGGGGCGGTCGGCCGCGTCGGCGAGGTCGAACTGCTCCAGCAGCTCGATCGCGCGGACCTTCGCCTGCTTCGCCTTCATCTGGTAGAGCTGGCCGACCATCTGCAGGTTCTCGCGGCCGGTGAGGTATTCGTCGACAGCCGCGAACTGGCCGGAGAGGCCGATGGAGCGGCGCACGGCGTCGGGGTGCTTGAGGACGTCGACGCCCGCGACGACCGCCGAGCCGCTGTCCGGCTTCAGGAGGGTCGTCAGGCAGCGGACGGCTGTCGTCTTGCCCGCGCCGTTCGGTCCGAGGAGGCCCAGGACGGTGCCCTCCGGGACATCGAGGTCGACGCCGTCCAGAGCCCGTACGTCACCGAAGGTCTTGACCAGACCTTCGGCATAGATGGCGCCTGGCATATGAATCTCCACGTCATCGGGGATTTTTGGGAAAGCCTAGGTTTGTGCGCTTTCTTCCGCCCGTTCTTTTTCATACGCGGGCGGGCGTGAGCGGCGTCACGAGACACACCATAACGCGATGTATCGCGTCTCTCAATGGACTTACTCGAACGAGTGACTTCTGCGTCCTGAAGGGGCCCCGACCTCAGTCGATGACCGTGTAGCCCGCCTCCCGGAGGGCTCGGCCGACCTCGGCGCAGTGCTCCGGCCCCTTCGTCTCCAGGTGCAGCTCGACCTCCGCCTCCGCGAGCCCGAGCCGTGGATCGGTCCGGACGTGGCTCACGTCCAGGACATTAGCGTCGACCACTGACAACACCCCGAGAAGCGTCGCGAGGGCACCGGGCCTGTCCGTGAGCCGGAGCCGAACGGCCAGGTAGCGGCCCTGCGCGGCCATGCCGTGCCGCAGCACCCGCTGCAGCAGCACCGGGTCGACGTTGCCGCCGGACAGCACGGCGACGACCGGCCCCTCGTAGGCGCCCGGGTCGCTCAGCAGCGCCGCGACCGGGCTCGCCCCGGCCGGCTCGACGACCAGCTTGGCCCGCTCCAGGCACAGCAGCAGCGCGGCGGACAGCTCGTCCTCCGTCACCGTGCGGACCTCGTCCACGAGTTCGTCCACGATCCCGAACGGCACGTCCCCCGGCCGCCCGACCTTCATCCCGTCGGCCATCGTCGCCGGGTTCTCGATCGACACCGGACGCCCCGCAGCCAGCGAGGGCGGATACGCGGCCGCGCCCGCCGCCTGCACACCCACGATCCGCACGTCCGGCCGCAGGGCCTTCACGGCGATCGCGACACCGGCCGCGAGTCCGCCGCCGCCGATCCCGAGGACGACCGTGCGCACCTCGGGGCACTGCTCCAGGATCTCGAGGCCGACCGTACCCTGGCCCGCGATGACGTCGGGGTGGTCGAAGGGATGGATGAACACCGCGCCCGTCTCGGCCGCGTACTCCTGTGCGGCGGCCAGCGTCTCGTCGACCACCTGGCCGTGCAGGCGCACCTCGGCGCCGTAGTGCCTGGTGGCGCTGATCTTCGGCAGCGGGGCGCCCTTCGGCATGAACACCGTGGAGCGCACGCCGAGCAGCGTGGACGCCAGCGCGACGCCCTGCGCGTGGTTTCCGGCGCTCGCGGCCACGACACCCGCGGCCCGCTCCTCGGGCAGCAGTCCGGCGATCCGGACGTAGGCGCCACGGAGTTTGAACGACCCCGTCCGCTGCAGGTTCTCGCACTTGAAGTGCACCGGCGCGCCCACCAGCTGGGTCAGGTGGCGGCTGCCCTCCATCGCGGTCGTCCGCGCCACGCCCGACAACATCTTCTGCGCGCCGCGCACGTCGTCGAGCGTCACCGGCGGCACGGGGTGGGCCTTGCGGTAGTTCATGACTCAAGTCTCGCAGTTCACACGTGCGTGCTCGCGCTGTGACCAACGTCCGAGACGGGTTTGCTCAGCGCTGGTACGGCCTGCCTCCGGGCCGCGTACCCTGTCCCCCAACCCAGCAGCCCTTCATGAAGTGAGCCCCCGGCCATGCCCACAACACCTGAAATGTCGATGGACATGACGACCGTCGGTGACACCGGTCTCCTCGACACCCTGCAGCACGAGGTGGCGGTCTTCGCCCGTCGCGCCGAACAGACCCGGCTCGGCGGGGTGGGGCAGGTGCGCAACTCCATGGACCGCGCCGCGTACCTGCTGCTCAACCGGCTCGACAAGGAAGGCCCGATGGGCGTCAAGGCGCTGGCGGCGAGCATGGGGATCGACTCGTCCACGGTCACCCGCCAGGTGGCGCCGCTCGTCGACACCGGGCTGGTCAAGCGCACCTCGCACCCCGAGGACGGACGCGCGGTGGTGCTCCAGCTGTCCCCGCGCGGGCAGTCCCGGCTGGAGGAAGTGCGCTCCTCACGGCGTCAGTTGATGGCCGAGCTGACACACGACTGGGCGCCGGAGGAGCGCGAGGCGTTCTGCACGCTCCTCACGCGCTTCAACACCGCCCTCTCCTCCCGGATGGCGATCCAGGGCGTCCCGGGACCGGAGGCTCAGTCCTCTTAGGCACGCGCGCACGCGCGTACCGCCCCGCCTCTTGACCGGACGGCCGTACCGGGCCTCATATGAGACCGGGTCCTCTGAGACCGGGTCCTCGTGGTCGTACGAAGCCGTCGTACGGCCATCCGCAGGCGGGGAGGTGCGGTGCGGCAACGGCAGGTGGTCCAGGGCACGCGTCGGGCCCGGGAGTTCGAGGCGTTCGTCGCGGGCGCGGCCGGGCGGCTCCTGCACGCCGCGACGCTCCTGACGGCGGAGGCACCGGACGACAACCCGCGCGCGCGACGCCTGCTGACCCTGGCGCTCGCGCACACGTACGCGTGCTGGGACCGGATGCGCGGTGAGGATCCCTACGACCGCGCCCGCCAGCACCTCGCCCTGCGCTTCGCACACGGAGCATGGCGCCGCCACGGCGTCCTGCTCCGCGGCCGCACGCACCCCGACAGCCCGCTGTCCCGTCTCGCCCCCCAGGAGCGGCTGATCCTGGTACTGCGCCTCTACGAGGGCGTGGCCGAGGAACAGGCAGCAGCCCTGCTCGGCCTGCCGGCGGAACGCGTCCGCACGATCTGCGACCGGGCCACGGCCACGCTGCTGCACCCACCGCGCGGGCCCGCGCCGGCGGTGGTGAAGGCGAAGGTGGCGGCGTCATGAGGAGGCGGGACGCGAGTGGCGGCCGTGTCGTGAGACACCCGCGTCGCCCCGGGAGGTGCGCGTGAACCGGACCCAGCGTGAGGCCGCCGTGCGGCAGATCATGGAACGGGGAACGCCGCAGGTGCCCGCGGATCTGTACGGGGACGTCGTACGGCGTGGATCGCGCATGCTCCGGCGCAGGACCGCGGCGCGCCGGATCATGTGGCTGCTGTTGTTCGCCGCGAGTGTGGCGTTCGTGGTGTGGGCGCTGACCGCGCGCCCGTGGGTGGAGCCGCCGTCCACGACGACTCCACCGATGAGGGGCTGGTGAGCCCGGCCCGGCCTACTTGGCGAGCGCCTGCTGGAGGTCCTCCAGCAGGTCGTCGACGTTCTCGATGCCCACGGACAGGCGCACGAGGTCGGCGGGGACCTCGAGCGCCGAGCCCGCCACGGACGCGTGCGTCATGCGGCCGGGGTGCTCGATCAGCGACTCGACGCCTCCCAGGGACTCCCCCAGCGTGAAGATCCGGGCGCGGTTGCAGACCTCGACGGCCGCCTCCTCGCCGCCCTCCACCCGGAAGGAGACCATGCCGCCGAAGGACCGCATCTGCTTGGCCGCGACCTCGTGCCCGGGGTGCTCCTCCAGGCCCGGGTAGAGCACCTGCGTCACGCGCGCGTGCCGGGTCAGCATGTCGGCGACCTTCGTGGCGTTCTCGCTGTGCCGGTCCATGCGCACCGACAGCGTCTTGGCGCCGCGCAGCACCAGCCAGGAGTCGAAGGGCCCGGCGACCGCGCCCATCGCGTTCTGGTGGTACGCCAGTTCCTCGCCCAGTGCCTCGTCGGCGGTGACCAGGGCGCCGCCCACGACGTCGGAGTGGCCGCCCATGTACTTGGTCAGGGAGTGCACGACGACATCGGCGCCGAGCGCCAGCGGCTGCTGGAGGTAGGGCGTCGCGAAGGTGTTGTCGACGACGAGCTTGGCGCCCGCGTCCCGGGAGACCTGGGCGACGGCGGCGATGTCGGTGATGCCGAGCAGCGGGTTGGAGGGCGTCTCCACCCACACGACCTTGGTCTTCGGGGTGATCGCGGCCCGTACGGCGGCCGGGTCGCTGGTGTCGGCGACCGACCACTCGACACCCCATCGGGCGACGACCTTCGCGAAGAGGCGGAACGTGCCGCCGTACGCGTCGTTGGGGATGACCACGTGGTCGCCGGGGCTGAGCAGCGTACGCAGCAGGCAGTCCTCGGCCGCCAGTCCGGACGCGAACGCGAGGCCCCGGCGGCCGCCTTCGAGGGCGGCGAGGTTCTCCTCCAGGGCGGTACGCGTCGGGTTGGCGCTGCGGCTGTACTCGTAACCGCCGCGCAGACCGCCCACGCCGTCCTGCTTGTAGGTCGAGACCTGGTAGATCGGCGGGACCACCGCTCCGGTGACGGGGTCCGCGGTGTTGCCCGCGTGGATCGCGAGAGTCTCGAAGTGCTGACTGATGTGCCTGTCGCTCATGGGCTCCGAGGGTAGTCCGCCCGGGGGACCGATGACGGACGACGGGCTCCGCACGGCCGTACGGCAGGGTTTTCCCCAGGCGTTCGGGCCGGCCGCGGGGAGTTTTCCCCAGGACATTCGGGCCGGTCCGGGAGTTTTCCACAGGGCGCCGACCGGGTTGGGCAATTGTCGGCGGCGTCTGGAACTCTTGAGGCATGGAGATTCTCTGGGTCCTGATGGCGGCGGTCATGCTGGGCTTCGTGCTGCTTCCGTTCCTTCGGCGCAGGCGAGGCGGGATCGAACAGGTCCCGGCGGGCCACCCGGACGCCGCGGACCCTGAGGAATACGGCTTCGCACGTCAGGAGGAGCTGGACATCCGCATGCCCGGCCCCGACCAGGACCTGCTGGACGTCCTGGACCTGGTGCAGCGCACACAGGACTACAAGGCGGCCTCCCAACTCCTCGCCGGTACCGAGCGGGAGGGCGAGCTGCGCTGGCAGCGCGTGCAGGCCTTCGCCGGAGCCGCCTCGCTGGAGCTGCAGCAGCGTCCGGGCGGGGTCAGCGAGGCACCGGGTGGGCAGTGGCTGCGGGTGTGGCGGGTCGAGCAGCCCAAAGACGCGGGCGGCGCGGCCGTGCACGCGGAGTTCCTGGTCCACCAGGCGTGGCGGACATCGGCGCCCGGCACGGACGAGTTCCGGATCATCATGGAGGAGGCGAAGGTGGCCTGCGGCGAGGCGGCGCTGCTGGCCCCCGGCGATCCGGTCCCGTACATCATCGAGCTCTCCGTGGCACGCGGACTGGCCTATTCGCAGGCGGAGTTCGAGCAGCTGTGGCTGAAGATCCTGGACCGCGCCCCGGCCCACATGGGGGCGCACCTGGCCGCGCTGCACTACTGGTGCGAGAAGTGGCACGGCTCGCGGGAGCTGGCGTACAGCTTCGCGGAGGCGGCCGCCGCCCGGGCCCCGCACGGCTCCCTCCTCGCCGCGATGCCCCTGTTCGCGGTCTTCGAGCACCTCCCCGAGGTGAACCTGGTCAGCGGCTTCTACCGGAGCGAGGTCGTGACCAAGGCGATCCATGGCGCGCTGCACGCGGTCCACTCGGCCCGTGCCGACGATCCGATGCTGGCCCACGTCCGCCATCTGCTGGTCTTCTTCCTCGTCCGCGGCGAGCGCTGGGCGGAGGCGATGAGCCAGCTCGTCCACATCGACGGCCACGTCGGTGCCCTGCCCTGGACGCTGTCCGCCGATCCGGCCGCGGAGTTCGCGATATACCGGGCACTGGCGGTGGCGGGGTACGAGGCGAACGGCGGGAGTCCGGCGACGCTGACGCAGTGACCGCGTCGCCGTGCCCATCTGACCGACGGCCCTGACGGCACTGACGGCGGGCTCGGCCCGGCGCCGGGCCGGTCGGAATGCGGCCCCGCACGGAAACGTTCTCGGTGCCGACCCGCATCCCTCTGCGACGCGCACGAACGAAGGAGCCCACGTCATGCTGTTCGGCCGTACGCCCGCCCTGCCCACCCCCGAGCAGGCGCTGACGGGCCGCCCCGAGCCGATGTTCACCGTCCCCGACCGCCACACCGTCCTCGGCACCCCGCTGCTCGGCCCCTACCCCGAGGGCTATCAGATCGCCGACTTCGGCCTGGGCTGCTTCTGGGGCGCCGAGCGCACGTTCTGGCGGCTCCCGGTGGGAGTGTGGACGACCTTGGTCGGCTATCAGGGCGGCCACACCGAGAACCCCGCGTACGAGGAGGTCTGCTCGGGTCTCACCGGCCACACGGAGGCGGTCCGCGTGGTCTTCGACCCCGCCCTCCTCTCGTACGAGCGCCTTCTGAAGACCTTCTGGGAGGCCCACGACCCGACGCAGGGCTTCCGCCAGGGCAACGACGTCGGCACCCAGTACCGCTCGGCGATCCACACCCACACTCCCGCGCAGGCAGCCATGGCCGAAACCTCCCGAGCCGCCTACCAGCAGGCCCTCACGTCCTCGGGCCACGGCACGATCTCCACGGAGATCCTCCCCGCGAAGACCTTTTATCCGGCGGAGGGGTACCACCAGCAGTACCTCGACAAGAACCCGGCGGGCTACTGCGGGATCGGCGGGACCGGCGTCTCTTGCCCGGTCGGCGTGGCCAAGGCTGATGGCTGAGCCACTGTCGCCGGAGGTCAAGGCGACCCTGCGGGCGCTGCTGGCCGGCCCGGATCCGGTAAGCGGCGCCCTGCTGGCGCAGATTCCCCACACACGCGTGTCGGGCCGATGTGGCTGCGGCTGCGCGACGGTCGATCTGGAGGTGGACCGTACAGCGGTCGCTCCTGCGCCGCCGCACGACAATCCAGCTGTGGACGCCGGTTACACCACCCCGCACTGGGCCGGTGTCCTGGTCTGCACCGACGACGGCTACCTGTCGCTCCTGGAGATCTACTCGGTCTCCGACGAACCGATCTCGACGTGGCCGGACCCCCGCTTCATCGAGCGCTGACAAACAAGCGCACGCACCAGCAGTGCTCCTACGGATGTTTGATCGCTTGCCGATGTCCGTCTGCGGTGATCGCCGAGTCGGTGAGTTCAGCGTCAGGGAACACCTCAAACTGATCCGAACACGGCCCGGCATGTACGGCCTGGACGGTTCGTACCGCGGCTACGCCACGTACCTCTACGGCTCCGACGCGGACACTCGCGACAACCCCCGGCGGCTCACCCGTCAGGCCGAGCCCACGTTCCGCAGCGATCATACAGATAGCCCGTCGGCACGCCGGGCTCCCGAAACGACACGCTTTCGACGTCTAGGCCATCGGGGAATTCCAGCCATTGGTCAACCGACGTCATGCCACGACGGTATTGACTGCCGGTGCACTTCTCAGTAGTTGTGGGTCGCCCGCGCTATACCTGTCAGGGGCCGTCGTCGGTCTCATGTGGCGACGGTCCGACGGGCACGGCGAGATACCGGAACTCTCCTCCCGCTCCGTCCAGTTCGGAGTAGGGGTTCTAATCGAGCGTATATGAGCCTCGCAATATGCACGTGTTCGGCTTGTAGGTGCCCTCCGCCCAAAGGAGCCTGCCGACAAGCTCACGTCCCTGGTGGATCCGGAAGTCTCGATCCCGAGTCTGTCCGCGGCCGATGCCGGGCGGAGTCCATAGGGATGCGTCGTTGGTCAGCATGATGGCGAGACCGTTCTGGTCGGACCGGCGGCAGAAGCGCTCCAGCCTGGCTATGTCCCGCACGAAGTGCAGACGAGCGAGATCTGCGGCGGCATGCCCTTTCAGGGCGTAGTCCTCGGCGGGCGCGCCCACCGTGCCCGTCCATCTCCGGGTGAAGTACTTGAACTCGATCGCGGTGCGAGTCGACGGGCCGATGCACAGGAGGTCCAGGTGTTCGGCGCTGCCCCCTGCCTGCTGCGGTACCTCCAGTCTGGAGTTCATGTCCGGCGACAGTTCCCAAAGGGCCCGCGCGAAGCTGTGTTGGAGATCGGCTTCGGAGTGGAAGACTGGTCTGTGCTTGCCCAGATGCGCGATGACGTCGCCGAGTGAGATGCGTCCGGCGACAGTCCTGCTGCCGTCCATCCATGCCATGGCCACAGCGACATTGAAGCGGCTCCGCGGCTGAACCATCAAGCAGCGTCGTCACGCCGGCACCCGGCAGGGTGCTGCGGCAGAGGTTCTCGTCGCAGCGAACGGCGGTCGAAAAGCAGTGGCCGACTGAACCGACCGACCCCACGCTGTACGCCATGGAAGAACCGCAACACCGGATACGTGCGGCCTACTCGGAATCCACGATCACCGTCTACCAGGCATACTCCCCGGAAATCGGGCTGCCCGCCGTCCGCGACGGCCGCTCTCCCTCCGTGTGGAAGCGGGACAGAATGACGTGGGTCATCAAGCCGCGTTGACGCTTATCAGCCTGCCCAAGACGCCACCTGGCTGGGAGACTCGTGACCATCGCCGACCCCCAGCCGGTGTGCTCTTGTCTGCTGCCCGGATACAGCTCTGAGCACTCATCACCATCAGGCCCGCCTCCACGACCAGGGAATTCCTATTGAGGCAGGATCGCAGCAGTGGCCAGAGATCCGGGATGTGGCGGCTGCTCATGGCAGGAGGCCGCCCACTCGCCCAGGGCATTTCCCAGGTCGTTCGAGAGCTTGGCTAGGTAATCGTCAGGGTTTTCGGCGGCACTCGTCGCCGCCTTTTTCAAGTCGGCGATCGTCACCATCTTCGGTCCGTGAACGAATTGCTTGAGACCGAAGTCCTGGAGCCGTCCGATGATCTTTCCGATGAATTTGCCGATGCACCCCCTCACCTCTTTACTGTGATCGCCGTACCAGATCCCGTAGAGGCGAACGGCCACGGACCGTAGAGCACCTTCCTCGGCATGTCCAGCCAGAGTCATCCTGATCAGGGCCTCGACGATCAACAGTTTTGTCCTTGGACTGAACATGGGATCCCAGCAGCCGTCGACCGCACTGGGCCAGTGAAGGGATTGGCAAGCGTCGAGCCTTTCCGCGTTGCGACAGAGCAGCTCAGCAGCGACGAGTTGGGCGTTGCCGGACTTCGATCTGAGGGCGGCGTCGATCACCAGGATGGCCGTCTCGTGCGAAACCTTAGGCCAACGCTCTTCTCCACCAACGCATTCGGCCTGGGTTGAGTTCTGGTCGCCGGACCACAAGTCCACAAGGAGCACAACGGCAAGGTCCCCGTGATCGAGCCTGGTGAGGGCCAGCAGCCCAGAAGCCAGTGCCGCAGGGTGCGCGGGCCCTGAATCACCGGGAGAAACAAGCTGTCCTGCGCGCATCGCCGCTTCGAGCCGTAGCTGACGCTGCTGCTCTTCCTGCTCAGTCCACAGCCGCTGTTCGGTCTGGAGGTTGACTCCGTATCCGATCAGAGCGACTGATGCACTGACCAGCACTCCGATGTAAGTAAGGACGGCTGCGAGTTGCGAGGAATCGTCCGTGCCGAAGAGTTGACCACGCAGAAGCACCACCGGCAGGACCGCCGCAAGCAGCACGGTCGTGAGTGATAGGAGGCTTAGGGTCCTTCGTTTCTTCCTCACGAAAGCCTCCATCTCCGGCACGACGAGCGAAACCGTGTCCCCATGATGGCGTCGACGAAGCATGATGCCCAGCCAGACGCGCGAAGTTCACCTGTTTCGTTGATGTCACGCGCGGACCGGCGGATCGACCCAATCCGGTCACGTCGTCTGTGGCGGATGGAGTTGACGTAGTGGTCATAAGGTCTGTGAGCACGGCTTGACATGGATCAAGCCGTCGTTCCTGTGGATGATGTACCGCTGCGGCTGGGGCGCGAAAGCCGGGCAGGAGACCGTCCTCGCTGTTGAGATCACCCGCGACGGCTTCGAGTGGGCGCTGCGCAACGCGTGTCTGTCAAGCTACGTCCGCGGAGTGCACGCCGACCGAGCCACCTGGCAGCGTCAGTTGAAGCGGGTGCCCGCTCGCGTGCAGTGGGACCCGGAGCGGGACCTGCGCCTCCAGCCCCTGCGGTATCGGTCCTTGCAAGTGTGCCTCTCCGGTGAAGCTGTACGACTCTACGCGGACGAGTGGACGGTCGCCATTCGCGACGTGACCCCGCTCGCCCACGAGATCCGTGCCCTCATCAGCGGAGACGACTTGAGCGCCGCCACGCGACTGCTGCCCCAGGAACGCCCTAATCCCGCTGGAGACAAGTTGCTGCGCACCGGGACCCACGGAGACGTAACTGCCGTCTGAGCTACCCTGCTGCCCCACTCCAGGTCAGCTGACTCGTACAGGAACACGCCTACTTGCGCAGCCATCTGGCCATTGCAAGGTCGGTCCGGCATGATCGCGGCGGCCGGGCGACAAGTCCCCTCCATGGCGACTTCGGGGGCAAGAGCAAAAGGGCTTGGTGGGCTTGGCCAGTGGTGGGGGGTTCTGGCCGGGCTCCTGTTGATAGCCGCGTGGATCAACTCCGCCGCAGGACCGGTCGTAGTGGTCGTCCTCTCGGCCGCCACGGCCGCATGGTGCTTCTTCCAAGCCCCTGTGACGTGTGGTGCTCCGGTGCGCGGACGGGACGACGGTTGTCGCAACAACGCGTCCGGGCTTCTTCTGGGCTGCCACATCCGACAACACCGCTGGCAGAAGCTGAAGATGCTCTTCCTCCGCCGCCAGCTTCGAGAGTTCTGCTCGGGCCTCTTCTCGGACGGGAAGGCCACCATTGTCACGCTGTCGGGCATGGCAAGCGTCGTGTCCGCCCTCGTCGCCCTCATCCCGGGCGTAGTCGTCCGCTGACCAGCGCAGCCAGGCAACGAAGGCTGAGCCCATGTCAAGCCGCGCTCACAGCCCTTTGATTCTCCACATGCCAAACCGCAATCGCATCGACGTCGCCCCGCTTGACCGACACCAACAACCCTTTGCCGCGCCTGGCGCGGGGCTCTGGAGTACCCGCTGACGTCGCGTCGAACGGCTACAACGTCCCGACCCATGCGGGCGCACAGTGTCCGGCAGTCCTCGTCCTGACGCGCGACCCGAGTCCTGCCCGCCGCGATCCTGGCTGATCCGGCAGCAGACCGCTGCTCGCCTGGTGCCCGAAGTGCTCTTCGTACGGTCGGTGCCAAGGCCGACGGCTGAGGCCGGGGCGTGTCGCCGTGGCACTCGATGCGCGGCCTCCCGGTGATCATCGCGGCTGTTCGAGGCCCTCGGCGGCGGAGCGGTCGGCATAGACCACGAGTGTCTGTTCCGGTGCTTCGGCCAGGTGGTACGCGGTGTACGCGTACTCGGTCGGGCCGTGCAGTGGGTGGCGCAGGCGTTTGCGGCCGCTGTGGCGGGGCTGAACGTCGTATTGGGGCCACCAAGCCCGCACTTCGGGGCTGCCTTCGTGCAGTTCCCGGACCAGGCGGGTGTAGCGGGGGTCGTCGGGGTGGCGGGTGGACAGGGTGCGGAGGCGGGCGAGGAGGCCGCGGGCCTCGGGTTCCCAGTCGATGACAACGGATCGGGCGACCGGCTCCAGGAAGACCCAGCGAACGAAGTTGGGCGGGCGGCCGCGGGACTTGCGGGACCGGCTGTCGTCGGTCCCCGTGCTCCCCGCGCCTGCTCCCTGGCAGCCGGTGTTCGAACCGCGCGCGGCCGTCGGAGGGCTTCTCAGTATCGGGTTCGCCATGCACCCCGACGCCCGCGACCGCCGGCAGCAGGGTGCACATCGCCGGGCTGTACGGCGGTGGGCTCCACTCCACCACCGCCGACGGCTGGCACGTGGAGGTCGTCTCGCCGGTCTGGCCCAATGACCGTGTCCTGCTCTCCCGCGGCAGCAGCATGCCCCACCGTGGTCCGCGCGGCGAGCGGTGGTGGCACGTCTTCCATTCCCACTACTCCGAACTCCGGGCCGTCGGCTTCTCCCCCTCCGGCCGTACCCTCGCCGTGGCGACGAGCGGCGACGTGACCCTGTGGAATCGCCCGCCGCGCCCGCCGCGTCCGTGATTCGCGTTCGGTGCCCTTGACCTTGACACCGTGACAAGCCCTTCACTGCCTGCTCAGGAGGTGGTCTCGGTGACCATGACGGAACAGGGACAGGGCCAGGGACAGGGCCAGGGACAAGAACCGGACGCGGGGGCGATGCCAGCGCTCCAGGGGCTGGAGGACGGTCGTTCGTCCGTGCGGCTGCGGGCGGCCCTGGCGGTCGGTACGGCGCCGGATCCGCGGTTCGTCGGCAAGCTCGTCGAGCGGTGCGCGGTCGAGCCCGAGCTCTTCGTCCGGGACATGCTCACCTGGGCTCTGACCCGCCACCCGGTGTCCGTGACGCTCCCCGCGCTGCTTCGCGAAGTGGGCTCGGAGCGTGCGCAGGCACGGAGCCAGGCCTTGCACACGCTGTCCAAGATCGGGGACCGGCGGGCGTGGCCGGCGATCACCAGGGCGCTCCTGTCCGACGGCGACGACGAGGTGGCGCGCAGTGCCTGGCGGACCGCGGTCGTGCTGGTGCCGGAGGGCGAGGAGTCCGGGTTGGCCACGGTGCTGGCGACGCAGCTCGGCCGTGGCGGGCGGGAGACGCAGCTGAGTCTCAGCAGGGCGCTGGTCGCGCTGGGTGAGGTCGTGCTGCCGGTTCTGCGGGCCGCGACGACAGCTCCTGACCGACTTGCGCGCACGCACGCGTTCGCCACGGAACGGCTGCTGCGCGACCCTGATGCCGGATTCGAGTTCGCGATCGAGGAGGCGAAGCGCGTAGTGGCCCTCGGCGCGGACGGCCAGGAGGGACGATAGGGCGTGTTGATCGGTGAGGTGGCGCGACGGTCCGGGGTCAGTGCCCGCATGCTCAGGCACTACGAGTCACTCGGCCTGCTGCGCCCTTCGGGTCGTACGGGTTCCGGCTACCGGGAGTACTCCGGCGACGACATCCGGCGGATCTTCCACATCGAGAGCCTGAGGTCGCTGGGACTGTCGCTGCGTGAGATCGGACGCGCTCTCGACGATCCCGGCTTCACACCCTCGGCGCTCGTCGACGACCTCATCCGTCAGACGCGCGAACGCATCGCGGCCGAGACCGAGCTGCTCACCCGGCTCCGCCGGATCGATGCCGCGGTACCCGCCGACTGGGAGGCCGTACTCCAGGTCGTCGTGATGCTCCGGGCACTGGGGTCGAAGAGCGCCGCCGCCCGTCAGCGTGCCGCCCTGTCCTCGGTCGACGAGATCCGCGTGCCGGTGGAGGCCCTGGTCGAGGCGGTCCTCAGAGAGACGGATCCGAACGTCGCCGGAGCCCTCCGATGGGCGCTGGCACGATCGGGCGACGGCAGCGCGGCACTGCTGGCCGAGGGCCTCGGCTCACCGTCGGCCGCGGTACGGGAACGTGCCGTCCGGTCCCTCGCCGAGATGCCGGGTGAGGAGTCCACCGCCGGGCTGCGTGAGGCTCTCGCGGACCCGGATGCCGTCGTCCGCGGCCAGGCGGCGCTGGCGCTCGGGACGCGTGGCGTGGCCGATGCCGTCCCGGCGCTCATCGACATGATCGTGGCGGGGCCGAACGACACCGACGCAGCCGACGCGCTGAGCATGCTGGCGAGCGACGCCGCGACCGCGGATCGGATCGCCACCGGGCTCGTCGGCCGCCTCGCCCACGACGCCGCCGAGGCGCCCGCCCGAGCCCGGCTGACCCAGGCGCTGGCGGACATCCCCGGAGCCACGGCCGCACGCGCCCTCGTGGAGCTGTCGTACGACGGAGACCGTGCCGTCGCGCTGACCGCGACGTATCTGCTTCGGCTCCGCGAGGCACGGTGACGGTCTCTCGGCAGCGGAGCAGGCCTGCGGGCCGCCTTGCGGTCAGCCCTCCGCGCGGGCGGGCAGCCGCCATCCCGGCCGCGGGAAGTGGCAGGTGTAGCCGTCCGGGTAACGCTGGAGGTAGTCCTGGTGCTCGGGCTCGGCCTCCCAGAAGGGGCCCACCGGCTCCACCTCGGTGACGACCTTGCCCGGCCACAGACCGGAGGCGTCGACGTCCGCGATCGTGTCCTCGGCGATCCGCTTCTGCTCGTCGTCCACGTAGTAGATCGCCGAGCGGTAGCTGAGGCCGATGTCGTTGCCCTGGCGGTTCTTGGTGCTCGGGTCGTGAATCTGGAAGAAGAACTCCAGGAGCGTGCGGAAGTCGGTCTTCTCGGGGTCGAAGAGGATCTCGATGGCCTCCGCGTGCGTGCCGTGGTTGCGGTACGTCGCGTTCGGCACGTCACCGCCGGTGTATCCCACCCTGGTCGCCGTGACGCCCGGAAGCCGGCGGATCAGCTCCTCCATGCCCCAGAAACATCCGCCCGCCAACACGGCCCTCTGTGTCTGCGTGGCCATTGCGGCCCTCCCATATCTGTCGGCTCGGTCAGTCGGGCCACTCTGCTCGCACGTCACCGGCATTCTGTGCCCACCCTCCTCAACGCACGAGGGTTCCGGACGATTCCGGGCCACTCGACCGACCTCGGCGACGGCGTGGGCGCCCGGTTGAGGTCCAATGAGTGGTCGGCCGGCACCTGGCACATCTGCGGCTGCCGCCGGCACGAGCTCCGGGCGGCCGGATTCTCCGCCTCCGCCCCACCCGTACCCCGTTCAGGCCATGGCCCCGGAGTGCTTCGGCAGGGCGTTGGTAGCCTTCGTGACCACTGCCGGAGGGGGAGTCGATCATGGGAGCCGGTCCGTCGCGTCCTCCGAGCCCTCACTTCCGAGGAGCCGGTTCGGGTGTCCTCCTCGGCGGGCTCACCGCGGTGGTGTGCGTCGCCGCGATCGGCAGGGCATGGGCTGCCTGTGACATCGGCGTCAATGCGGCAGCCAACAGCATGACCCTGCTGTTCCTCGTGCCTCTCATATGGATCGCCACGTCCGTTCCGTGGGTGATCCTGCACAACACCCTCGGAAGGCGTTACCCCCACACCGCTCTGGTCACAGGGCTCGTCTCCACCCTGTGGTTCGCCTGGTTCCTCGTGACGTGGCTCGGCATGCCGGACTCCTACCCCGACCCGTTCTGCCCGGGCAACGTCCCACCCTGGTGGCCGAGTTACCTCCCGGCATAACAGCGAGCAGCGCCCTGCGGCACCTCGCCGAACGCCATGTGTCAAGCATTTCGACCTCGTTGAAAAAGAACCGCAGCCGCCGCCGTCCCGCCCTACGATCGCCCGCATGCTGATTCAGCGGATATTACGGATGATCGTCGTGCTCGCTGTGGCCCTCGCCGGAGCGATCGGGGGTGCCGTGGGGACGGCACAGGCCGAGGGGAGCCGGTCCTCGTCCGACCGGCAGCTGTTGTTCTACAACCACTCCTACGGGGTCCTCGACCGGGAGACCGCCGACGCCATCGAACACTCCGACTACCTGAGGGACTTCGCCAACTTCCAGGTCCGCACCACGACCGGTACCGGCGGACAGACCTGGACCGGCCGCTACCTGATGGGCCGCCAGACCTACCTGGAACTGTTCGGAGTCGGTGACATCGCCGGCCCGGACGGCACCCTCGGCTCCGGCGGGCTGGGCCTGTCGACCGAACGGGACGGAGACCTGGCAACGGTCACCGAGCGGCTGAAGAGCGAGGGGGGCGCCGACCCCGTCGAATTCCTCCAGACCCGGGACTTCGGTGATGGGGTGCCCGTGCCGTGGTTCGACGCCATCCTCCCCACCATCGAGTACGACGCCTTCCAAGCCTGGGCGATGGAGTACCGGCCGGAGTACTTCGCCGACCCTCGCAGCAACACCGAGCCCGCGAGCTTCCCCGGCGACGTCGGCAGGGAGCGCGTCCTGTCCGACGACTACCGCACCCACCTGATGCGTGACGTGACCTACGTCCGCTTCGCGGTCACCGAGGGCGACCTCGCCGACAACGTGCCGCTGTTGCGGGCCGGCGGGTTCGCCGTCAAGAACGTGGCGGGCGGTGGCGTCGTCGCGGAGGGGGGCGGCACCACGATCAGGTTCGACGCAGTCCCGCGCGAACAGGCGGGGTTGCAGCGGGTCGAGATGTCACTCAACCGGCCCGTGAAGGACCGGCACGTGGAGCAGATCGGCCACTCGACCCTCACCGTCGGCCCCGGCAGCCGTGCCGTGTGGACGTTCGCCGGCAACGGCACCCGGTAGACAGCAGCGGGTGCGCCCCCGACCCGGGGCGCACCCCGAGACCGGACAAAAAAGCCCGGCACACCGATGAGTCCTCGTGCCCGCGGACGTCTACAAGCGCGACAGTTCCGCACGACACGAAACGAGGCGACGAAGCATGAGCACCGAGCAGACGACCCCGGCCAACGGCTTCTCCTACGAGCTGACCCGAACGCTGGACGCTCCGGCGGCGCGGGTGTGGCGGGCGTGGACCACCGCCGACCAGTACGCACAGTGGGCCTACGCCGCTCCCGGCTCCGTCGAGATGGACGTACGGCCGGGCGGTGCGTGGAAGGCCACGATCGTCACACCCGACGGCGGACAGTTCCCCCTGACCGGCTCCTATCTCGACGTCGACGAGAACCGCGTTCTGGTGGTCGGCATGGATGTGCCCGGCAAGCCCGGCCCCGCGGTCATGACCATGGAACTCGAGGAGCAGGACGACCGCGGTACGCAGATCGCGCTCCGCCAGACCTGTGACACCGCGGAGGAACGCGACATGGCCGAGCAGGGCAGCACCATGCTCCTCGACAGCCTGAGTGCCTTCCTGGCCGGTGGGCCGAAGGGCTGAACCACGGCCGCTGACACGCCCGTGCCCCGCGGGAAACGTCAGCCCCCGCTGCCGTACGGCCTTGTCAGGATCTCCAGCCGATGGCCGTTCGGATCGTCGAAGTACGCGCCCCGGCCCCCGTCGTTGCGGTTGATCTCGCCCGGGCGGTGGTGGAAGGGGTCCGCCCAGTGGGTCAGCCCCGTCTCCTCGATCCGGGCGAAGATCGTGTCGAAGTCGTCCTCGGTGACGAGGAACGCGTAGTGCTGGGGCGTGATCTCGTCGCTCGTGTCCATGTAGTCGAGGGTCACGCCGTTGGGGATCTCGACCGGGACGAAGGGGCCGTACTGCGGGCTCACCCTCAGGCCCAGTATGTCGGCCAGGAAGCGGGCCGAGGCGTGCTTGTCGTGTGCGGCGACGATGGTGTGGTTCAGCTGGACGGTCATCGCTACCTCCTCGTTCAGACCCTACTCCGGCACGGGTTAAGGTAAGCCTTGCCTTAGCAAACCTCAGCCCCTGTACCTCCCCGGAGTAGCCGTGCGTACAGCAGTGAAGGCCGTCGTGGCCGCGACCGTCGTCGGAGGGCTGCTCGCCGGCTGCTCGTCGTCCTCGTCGGGGACGAACGGGACCACCGAGAAGGCGGCCGGTGACCGCAACCCCGTGCTGGGTGCCTCCGAAGGCCCCTCCGCCGCACCGAGCGCCCTCGCCGACGGTATGGGCTCCGACCAGGACACCGACGGGGCCTTCCCGCGCACGGTCACGCACTTCGAGGGCAGGACCACGGTCAGGGCCGAGCCGAAGAGGATCGCCGTGCTCAGCACCGGGCAGCTCGACGACCTGCTGTCTCTGGGGGTCGTCCCCGCGGCCACCACCCGCGCCGACAACGCCGGGCTCGTGCCCGGCTATCTCGCGGACACCTTCCCCACGTACAAGAAGCGGCTCGCCGGCATGACCGACGCGGGCACCCGGCAGGCCCCCAACCTGGAGACCCTCGCCGCCGCCAAGCCCGATCTCATCCTCGCCAACGACTCCCTCGGCGACCTCTACCCGAAGCTGTCGAAGATCGCGCCCACCGTGATCACCGCCGGCAACGGCGTCAACTGGAAGCGCGACCTGCTGCTCGTCGGCGACGCGGTCGGCAAGGGCGAGGCGGCGCGGAAGCTGCTGGACGACATCGCCGCCGACGCCCGGGCGAAGGGGCAGAGCATCGAAGGCGCCCCGGCCGTCTCCATGATCCGCTTCACTCCCGACCGCACCCGGATGTTCGGCGTGTCCTCGTTCACCGGATCCATCGCCGTCGACATGGGGCTCTCCCGGCCCAAGTCCCAGCAGTTCCACGCCATCTCGGAGGACATCGGCGCGGAGAGCATCGACACCGCCGACGGGGACTGGATCTTCTACTCCGTACAGGGGGACGCGTCGAAGACGGATGCCGGGAGCATCGTGGCCGGGCCGCTGTGGACGTCGATGAAGGCGGTCAAGGCCGGGCAGGCCGTGAAGGTCGACGACGACCCCTGGTACCTCAACGCCGGGCCGTCCGCCGCGCGGCTCGTCATCTCCCAACTCGCCGACGCCATCGGCAAGTAGTCGCGTGATACGTCGTCTCGCCTGGCCTGCGGCCGTCCTCGCGGTGGCCTGCGCCGGGGTGCTCAGCCTCGCGGTCGGGACCCGGGCGGTGCCGCTGTCCGCCGTCGTGGACGCCCTGCTGCACGGTGGCGGGTCGCCGGACGCGCTCGTCGTACGGTCGCTGCGGGTGCCGCGGACCGAGATCGGACTGACGGCGGGAGCGGCGCTGGGGGTCGCGGGGGCCGCGCTGCAGGCCGTGACGCGCAATCCGCTCGCCGATCCCGGGATCCTCGGGCTGAGTCAGGGGGCCGCGGCGGGGGTCGTGGTCGCCATCGCGCTCGGGCTCGCGAACGGCTTCTCCGGGTATGTCTGGTACGCCTTCGCCGGAGCCGTCCTCGCGGCCTGCCTCGTGTACGGGATCGCGGCTCGGGGGCGGGGCGGGGCGTCGCCGGTGAAGCTGGCGCTCGCGGGGACGGCGTTGTCGGCGATGACCGCCGGGGGCACGACCGTTGTCCTGACGTCGAGTTCGGCGACTCTCGACCAGTTCCGGTTCTGGCAGGTGGGGGCGCTGAGCGGACGGGACGCGGGGACGGTCGTACGGATACTGCCGTTTCTCGTCGTCGGGGCCGTGCTGGTGCTGGGGTGCGCGCGGGGACTGGACGCGTTGGCGCTGGGCGACGAGACGGCTCGGGCGCTCGGGCATCGGGTCTCGTGGGTGCGGGGGGCCGCGGCGCTGGGGGCGGCGCTGCTGACCGCGGCTGCGGTGGCCGCGGCGGGGCCGATCGCGTTCGTGGGGCTCGCGGTGCCGCATCTGGCCAGGCGGCTCGTGTCGGGCGGGCACCGGGCGGTGCTGCCGCTGTCGGCGTTGCTCGGGGCCGCGCTGCTGGTGGGGGCGGATGTGGTGGGGCGGGTCGTGCGGGCTCCCGGGGAGGTGCCGGCGGGTGTCATGACCGCGCTGGTGGGGGTGCCTGTGCTGGTGGTTCTTGTACGGCGTCGGGGTGCCGTCTCATGAGAGGTGCCCGGTGTGCCGCCGCACCCACGGAGGTGCCTCCGGCCCGTAGCCGAACCATCGTCCTGCGCCCCCGTCCCCGGGTGTCGCTCCTCATCCACCGTCGGTCCGTGCTCGTCGCCCTGATCCTGCTCGCCCTTCTCCTCGTCGTCATGGCCGCCGCCGCCTCGCTCGGTCAGACGTACCTCTCCCCCGGCGTGGTCTGGCGCACACTCCGGACCGGGTCCGGCCCCTACGACCTGGTCGTCAACGAACTCCGCGTCCCCCGGATCGTGCTCGGCGCTCTCGCCGGGGCCGCTCTCGGGATGTCCGGGGCGCTGGTGCAGACCGTCACCCGGAATCCCCTGGCCAGCCCCGATGTGATCGGCGTGGGGCACGGGGCGGCTGCGGCAACCGTGCTCGCCCTTGCCACCGGGGTCGTCTCCTCACCCGGGGCCATGCCCCTCGTCTCCGTGGGGGGCGGGCTTGCCGCCGCCGCCCTCGTCTACCTGCTCGCCTGGCGGCGCGGTATGCAGGCCGGTCGGTTCGTGCTCGTCGGTGTGGGGATCGGGGTTGCCCTGTCCGCCGTCGTGCAGCTGTATCTCACCGACTCCGAACTCGAGGCCGCCGAGCAGGTCAAGCTGTGGCTGACGGGGAGCCTCAACGGGCGGGGTTGGCAGCAGGCGGGGCCCCTGGGTGTCGTACTCCTGGTGTGTCTGCCCGCGCTGGCGTGGGCGAGCAGGGCCGCGCGGCCGCTCGGGCTCGACGCGGACACCGCCGCCGCGCTGGGCGTTCGCGTGGGCCGGGTGCGGCTGGGGTTGACCGTGCTCGGGGTGGTGCTCGCCGCCACCGCGACCGGTGCCGCGGGGCCGATCGGGTTCGTCGCGCTTACCTCGCCGCAGCTGGCCCGGCGGCTGACCCGGACGCCGCAGCTGCCGCTGCTGTGCTCGGCGCTGACGGGTGCCGTCGTTCTGGTGGCCGCCGATCTCACCGCGAGGACTCTGCTCCCCCCACTGGAGATCCCGGTCGGAGCGCTGACCTCGCTGGTCGGCGGACCGTACCTGCTATGGCTGCTGGGCCGGCGAACGGCCGTACGCTGAAGGCCCTCCCGGCGGGAGCGACCCGTACACCGAAGGCCCTCCCACGGAGCGAGCCGCACGCCGAAGGGCCAGGCGCCGAGCGAGCCGTGCGCTGAAGGGCCAGCCGCCGAAGCGACCCGTACGCCGAAGCCCTACCGGCGGAGCAAGACACACGCCCAAGGCCCTCCCGCCGAAACAACCCCTACACCGAAGCACCTCCCGCACGACCGAACCGCACACCGAAGGCCCCCGGCGGGAGCAAGCCGCACGCCGAAGGGCCCCGGCATCACGCCGGGGCCCTTCGTTCACGCCATGCGCGTCAGATCGTCGCCGTGTCGATCACGAACCGGTAGCGCACATCGCTGTTGACGACCCGCTCGTACGCCTCGTTGATCTCCGACGCGGCGATCAGCTCGATCTCGGAGCCGATGCCGTGCTCGGCGCAGAAGTCCAGCATCTCCTGGGTCTCGGCGATGCCGCCGATCATCGAACCGGCGAGGGTCTTGTTGCCGCCGATGAGGGAGAACAGGTTCAGCGCGATGGGCTCCTCGGGGGCGCCCACGTTGACCAGCGCGCCGCCCGTCCTGAGCAGGCTCAGGTAGGCGCCGAAGTCCAGCGGGGCCGAGACCGTGGAGAGGATGAGGTCGAAGGTGCCGGCCAGCTCCTTGAAGGTGTTCTCGTCGCTGGTCGCGTAGTAGTGGTCCGCGCCCAGCTTCAGGCCGTCGTCCTTCTTGCCCAGGGACTGCGACAGGACGGTGACCTCGGCGCCGAGCGCGTGCGCGATCTTGACGCCCATGTGGCCGAGACCGCCCAGGCCGATCACGGCGACCTTCTTGCCGGGGGCGGCGCCCCACTGCTTGAGCGGGGAGTACGTGGTGATGCCGGCGCACAGCAGCGGGGCGGCCTCGTCGAGGGCCAGGCCCTCGGGGATACGGACGACGAAGTTCTCGTCGACGACGACCTTCTCGGAGTAGCCGCCGTAGGTGGGCTCGCCGTCCTTGCCGATGGCGTTGTACGTGCCGACCGAGCCCCCGGTGCAGTGCTGCTCCAGGCCTGCCTTGCAGTTGTCGCACTCACGGCAGGAGTCGACCAGGCAGCCGACGCCGACCCGGTCGCCGACCTGGTACTTGGTGACGCCGGGCCCGACCTCGGAGACGACGCCGGCGATCTCGTGGCCCGGGACCATCGGGAAGATGGCCTCGCCCCAGCCCTCGCGGGCCTGGTGGATGTCCGAGTGGCAGATACCGGCGAACTTGATGTCGATCAGGACGTCGTGCTCGCGGACCGCCCGGCGCTCGATGGTGGTCCGCTCCAGGGGAGCCTTCGAGGCGGGGGCGGCGTATGCGGCAACAGTGGTCATGAGGGTGGTTCTCCTCGGGAGAGTGCGTGCCCGGCTGCCTTCTGTCTTGTCCATCCGTCCGGGCACGCTCCACAGCCTGCCCTATGAATCGACGCCCACCCAGGCCACAGCTTTGCGTACGTTCGCCGGTCCTACTACTGGCGGGGACAGGATGGTGGGCGTACGACCGTGAATACTTGACGTATGGACGACATGGCCGAGGAACTGCCCGGGGGCCGCTCACTGGACCGGCGCGCCGAGCTCAGCGAGTTTCTGCGCACCCGGCGGGCCCGGCTGAAGCCGGAGGACGTGGGGCTGCCGGACTTCGGGCGGCACCGCAGGGTACCGGGGCTGCGCCGCGAGGAGCTGTCGCAGCTTGCGGGCGTCTCGGTGGCGTACTACACCCGCCTGGAGCAGGGCAACGGGCGCAACGTCTCGGCGGAGGTCCTGGACGCCATCGCCCGCGCGCTGCGGCTGACCGACGCCGAGCGCGCGCACCTCACGCATCTGGCCAAGCCCAAGCAGCACAAGAAGAAGACCACCGCGCGCACCGAGCAGGTGCGCGGGTCGATCCGGCAGCTGCTGGACTCGATCAACGTCCCGGCGTACGTCTCGGGGCGGCGATCGGACATCGTCGCCTGGAACCGGATGGCGGCGGCGGTCTTCGGGGACTGGGCCGAGCTCCCGGCGCAGGAGCGGAACTGGGCCCGGATGATCTTTTTGCGGCCGGAGTACCAGAACCTGTTCGTGCCGTGGGAGCAGAAGGCCAGCGACGTGGTCAGCTACCTGCGCATGGACGCCGGCTGCCATCCCGACGACCCGCGGCTGTCCGCCCTGGTCGGCGAGCTCTCCGTGAAGAGCGAGGAGTTCAGGCGTCTGTGGGCCACTCACGACGTCAAGGAGAAGAACTTCGGCGTCAAGCAGCTCCGCCACCCGCTGGTCGGCGACCTGACCCTGAACTTCGAGTCGTTCCCCCTGTCCGACGGCACCGAGCAGGCCCTGATCACCTACCACGCGGAACCGGGCTCCCCGTCGGCGGAGGCGCTCCGGCTGCTGGCGAGCTGGGGCGCGGACGCGACCCGGGCGGGCGAGTCCGCGCACTCCTGAGCCGGGTCTCAGCCCTGGTACGGCGGCGCCGCTCCCCAGTTCCACTTCGGCACCGGCTGCTCCGCCGGCGGCTTGGCGTCCGGTCCTGAGAAGTGGACCGCGAGCCGGGTGCCCCACTCCACGTAGGCGAGGAACGCCGAGCGGAACTCCGCGTCGGTGGGCAGGCCGGCCTCGTCGGCCGCGTCCTGGATGAGGTTCACCCAGCGGCGGCGCTGCGGCTCGGTGATGCCACGGCCCAGGTGCTTGGCGACCATGTGCCCGTGGCCGCCCTGGGTCTCGGAGTAGGCGGCCGGGCCGCCGAAGACCTCCGCGAGCCAGAGGGCGACGTGCTCGGCGTGCTCGGGGGCCAGCCCCGCGAACACCGGGGCCAGCAGATCGTCGGCCAGGACCTTCTCGTAGAACACCGTGGTGAGCCGGCCGAAGGCCTCGGCGCCACCTGCCCACGCGAACAGGGTGGGCACGGCGGCGCCCCGGCCGCGGACCGTCGTCGGTTTGTAGTGGCGCATCTCCTCGATGTTCTCGATGTACGGCCGGATCTCGGCGAGGAAGTCCGGGAAGAGCTCCGACTTGCGGAAGCCCTCCAGGTGGTCCTCGGTGGAGGTCCAGGTGATGCGCAGGACGAAGTGCTCGAAGTCCTCCTCGCAGCGTGCCAGTTCGTAGTCGACGCACTGCGGGGCCGCCGCCAGCTGGGTCGCGGCGTGCGTGTAGGCGGACAGGAACTCCGCCGAGCGGTCTTCCGGGATGCGGTAGCGGATGTACTCGACGGTCTCTGTGGTCATGGCCTCACACAAACACGGACACCCCGCCGGAGGCTCCCCTTCCGACCTGGAGTTCGCTGTGGGCTCACCCCGGGCCGCGCTTGCCCCTGGCCGCGAACCCGAGCGGGAGGGCACCCTGGGGGCCGGTCCCGATGCCGGTCCGCGCCAGGTCGAGGACGACGGTCCTGTGGCTCCCGGAGCCTGTGCCGGACAGCGCGGAGTGGGCCGGCACCCCGGCGGATCCGGCCGAGCGGGTGGCGTCCGTCCTGCACGACGTCTTCCGCTACCCGTTCGCCGACGTGGCCGAGATCGTCGGCCGTACCCCTGCGGCCTGCCGGCGTGTGCGCGAGGCCCGGCCCCCCACGGCTTCGACTTCGACGGTCCGGCACGTGGGCGTGGTGCGGGATTTCAAGGAGGCCTGGCAGGCGAAGGACATCGACGCTCTCGTCCAGCTCCTCGACCCGAACCCCGTGGCCACCAGCGACGGCGGGCTGAGGCACGGAGAAGGCCCGCCGGAAGCGGTGCTTCCGGCGGGCCTCTCCACTACTGCGTGCTACAGGTCACTTCGCGTAGTACGCGTTGTAGATCGAGATCGTCGACTTGTTGCCCTTCTTGTCGGCGATCTTGGCGTGGAAGGAGATGGCCTTCCCCTTCGCCGGGTTCTTCACGGTGATCTTGCCGCCCGAGACCGTGACCTTCTTCCAGGTCTGGCCGTAGTCGTACGACACGTACACCGCGAGGGACTTCAGGTTGGAGCCCTTGGCGGAACCCTCGACGGTCACCGGGATCTTGACCGTCTTACCGGCCTCGACACGGCTGTCCAGACCCGTGGCCGCGTTGAAGCGGACCGTGGAGGCGGGCAGCTTGGTGAGGTCGGCCGTCTTCTTGGACGAGAACGTCCAGCTGGCGTCGATCCGGGTGGAGGCCGCCGCGACCTTGACGGTGCGCTTGACCGAGGTCGTCAGCTTGTACGAGGCCTGGCCGGCCGGGACCTTGAAGGTCTTCTCGCCGAACAGCGGGTCGTCGTTCGAGCCGACCTTGACGCCGTTCTTGTACAGCGTGGTGTTGACCGAGGTGAACAGCGACGAGCCGGCGTGGGCCTGGCCGTCCGCGAACAGCGGGAGGGAGCCGAAGATCTCGTTGCCGCTGCGGTACAGACCGAAGTCGGCGTTGAGATGCGGGCCGAAGACCGCGGTGTTGAAGGTCTTCCCGTAGGACTTGCCGCCCTGGAAGGACTGCGGAGCACCGAGCGTGTAGTACGCCTCGGTGAGCGGGAAGCCGTCCTGGTCGACGCCACCGGCCTGCTCGAAGTCCATCTGCCACTTCACACCGCTGAGGGTGGACAGGTGCAGGGTGCGGGTGCCCGGCAGGGTCTGCTGGATGCCCATCGAGGAGGCGGAGAAGGAGCCGGGCAGCCAGCCCACGGCGTTGATCGAGCCCTTCTTGCCGCCGGCGGCGGCGCCCATGCCGACCTTCA
The DNA here is from genome assembly GCF_031845645.1 of Streptomyces doebereineriae. Lineage (NCBI taxonomy): Bacteria > Bacillati > Actinomycetota > Actinomycetes > Kitasatosporales > Streptomycetaceae > Streptomyces > Streptomyces doebereineriae. Next base: position 20,396 of record NZ_JAVREZ010000019.1, on the reverse strand, counting down.
CCTTGGCCAGCTCGCTCGCCTTGTAGTGCTTGGTGTAACCGGTGGCGAACTGCTTGACCTTGCCGCCGGCGACGGTGTCGTACTGCTCGGTGGCGCCCTTGCTCCAGTGGCCGTCGAACTGCTCGGTGAGCGAGCCGTCGGTCACCTGCGGACCGACGTGCGCGGTGTTGAAGCCCGCGTACGAGTCCAGGAACCAGCCGAAGCCGTAACCACCCTCAGGCGTCTCGATCTGGAAGCCGGGCGAGGCGAACTCCGACTTGGCGGCCGCGTCCGGCACGGTGATGTCGACCGGCTTGGCCTTGCGCGCGTCCAGCGTGACCGTCGTGCTCTTGGTGACGTTCAGCTTCGGCTGGACCAGCCAGTCGGTGCCCTTGGTGACGTCCTCCGGGTCCACGAAGGTCGTGGTGCTGAGGACGTAACCGCCCTTGGGCACGCGCACGGTGACGGTGCCGTCCTCGTCGTACGGCGAGTACCACTTGCCGTTGCCGAGGCCCGAGATACCGCTCAGGTCGCTCGAGTAGTTCTTGGTCGGCTGACCGTCACGGCCGAGGACCTTCAGGGTGACGTCGTACGACTCGACCTCGCGCTGCACGGCGGCCGCCGTGCGGACGGTCTGGCCGCCGCCCGTCGCGGTCACGTACGCCGAGTAGGCACCGTCGAGCGTGCCGCCCAGCTTCGTGTTGACGATGAGGTCGACGGAGGCCTTGCCACCGGCCGGGACCGTCACCGTGGTGGCGCCCAGCTTGAAGAAGCCGGCCGGAGCGGCCTGGCCCTTCGGGTTGGTGGCCGTCGACGACAGCTTCAGCGTGACGTCCTTCGTACCGAGGTTGCGGTACGTCACCTGCTTGGTGTCCGGCTTGTCGTCGGTGTGCGGCCACGACTGCGTGCCGAAGCTCACCGACACCGGGTCGGCGACGACGGTCTGCTTGATGGCCTGGTCGACCTGGATACGGCCCGAACCCTGCTGGAACGGGGTGTACTTGCCGCCCTTCGTGGAGCCCGTCAGGGCACCCTTCAGCTCGGCGTAGCCCCAGTCCGGGTGCTCCTGCTTGAGGATCGCCGCCGCGCCCGCGACATGCGGGGTCGCCATCGACGTACCGGAGATGGTGAGGTAGCCGGCCGGCTTCTCGCCGACCTCCTTGGCGATGAGGCTGCCGGGAGCGGCGGCCGCGGTGATGTCCACGCCGGGCGCGGTCACATCGGGCTTGATCTGCCCGTCGAGGCCGGGGCCGGTGCTGGAGAAGGACGCCAGCTTGTCCTTGTCGTCGACCGCGCCGACGGTCAGGGCCGAGGCGGCGCTGCCCGGGGAGCCGATGGTCTGGTCGCCGAAGTCGCCCTCGTTGCCGGCGGCGATGGCGAACAGGATGCCCTTGGTGTCCGAGAGCTTGTTGACCTCGGCTTCCAGCGGGTCGATCGCCGGGGTGTCGCCGCCGCCCAGGCTGAGGTTGACGACGTCGGCGCCCTGCTCGGCCGCCCACTCCATGCCGGCGAGGATCTCCGAGTCCTCGCCGTAGCCGTCGTCGCTGAGCACCTTGCCGTTGAGCAGCTTGGCGCCCGGCGCCACACCCTTGTACTTGCCGCCCGACTTCGCGCCGGTACCGGCCGCGATGGAGGCGACGTGGGTGCCGTGGCCGAACTTGTCGGTCGCGTCGGCGGAGGTGGAGAAGTTCTTCGCCGCGATCACCTGGTCCTTGAGGTCCGGGTGGGTCGCGTCGATGCCGGTGTCCAGGACGGCGATCTTGACGCCCTTGCCGTTGTAGCCCTTGGCCCAGGCGGTCGGGGCGCCGATCTGCGGCACGGACTTGTCGAGGCTGGCCTTGCGGACGCCGTCGAGCCAGACGTGCGCGATGCCGGAGGCGGTCTTGTCGCCGTTGGTGACCGCGTCCCACAGCTCGGGCGCGTCCTCCTTCGGCGTCTGTACCGCGTCGGCGTTCAGGGAGGCCAGGGAGTGGCGGAGCGTGCCCGCGTCCCGGACGTCGCCCTTGGCCGTGCTCGCCGCGCCCTTGTAGCCGACGATCACCTTCAGTCCCTTGCTCTGGGACTTGCGGGTGGCGGCCTTGTTGAGCTCGGTGACGTCGAACAGCCGCTGGTCGAGCTTGCCGCTCGACACCAGGCGGACGACGTCGGACGGCAGCACATAGGTGTGGCCGTCGGCCTTGCGGAGCTGCACCGGTATGTGCTCGCGGCCCTTCGCGGGCTCCAGGCCCACGACACGGCCCTTGGCGTCCACGACGACGCGGTCACCGGTGATCAGGGTGATGCGGTGCTTGGGCGTGAGCTGCGCCTTGTTCGACTGCGAGACGCTCGAAGTCTGCTTCACATCCGCCGACGCCGGGCTGGTCATGCCCGCCGCGAGCGCTACCGCGGCCGCTGTGGCGATCGTCGCCGCGCATGCCTTTTTGACTTGTCTGCGCAAGATTCCCCCTTGCAAAAGGACCGGGTGAATTCCCCGTTCACCCGGGCGGGGGCAGACTCGCACGCGTATACGTGCACCCCCCGGTGCTCGAAGTATGCCGAGGGGTGATCACGACCTCAATAGACAACTGCCTGACAGCAAAGTCTGTTACAAGATTGCCGGGTTCAGGGGGAGTTGCGGTTCCCGGTTCAGGAGACGGCGTTCTCCTTCACCGTGATCCTGCCCTTGCGGATCGTGGCGAGGCGGGGGGCCTTCTTCGCGATGGCGGAGTCGTGGGTGACCATGATGAAGGTCAGCCCCAGCTCCTTCCACATGCGTTCGAGTACGTCCATGATCTCGTCGCGCATCGACTCGTCGAGGTTGCCGGTGGGTTCGTCGGCGAGGAGTACCTTCGGCTGCTTGACGAGGGCGCGGGCGATGGCGACGCGCTGCTGCTGTCCGCCGGACAACTCGGAGGGCAGGTGCCTCAGTCGCTCCCCGAGCCCGACGGAGGTGAGGGCCTCGGCCGCCCGCTCCCGTCGCTCCTTCACCTTCACGCCGAGGGGCACGAGGGCGGTCTCGACGTTCTCCTGGGCGGTGAGGGTGGGGATGAGGTTGAAGGACTGGAAGACGAAGCCGATGTTCTCGCTGCGGACCTTGGTGAGCTTGGCCTCCGACAGCTTGGCCAAGTCGGTGCCGTCGAGCACGACTTCGCCCTCCGTGGGCTTGTCCAGTCCGCCGAGCATCTGGAGCAGGGTGGACTTGCCGCCGCCCGTGGGGCCCTGGATGACGAGACGGTCCCCGTCGGCGATGGTGAGGTCGACACCGGCGAGCGCGTCGACGGTGTCCTTGCCTCGGGAGTAGCGCTTGGTGACGCTTCTGAGTTCGTACATGGTGACTCCTGGGTGGGTGGGCTTGAGGGTGGGCGAGTCGTTGTCGGCGGCGGGCCGGCCGTGCGCCGAAGGGGCGCGGGTCTGTATCGATCAGCGGCTCCGCCGCGTGGGCGCGACCGGCCACGACGCACCCGCAGCCGCGAGACGGCATGGCGAGGCACATCCGTAGGCGCACCAGCGCGGGGGAGCGACGGCCGGCCACCGCCGACGTCCACTACTCGACGCGGCGCAACGCGTCCGCCGGCCGCAGCCGCGACGCGCGCCAACCGCCGAACGCCCCGGCGATGAGACCGCCGGCCACAGCCAGCCCGACCGCGATCGACACCGTCGTAAGGCTGACCGGAGCGGTCAGGGAGACGTCCAGCGTCTTGGCGGCCGCCCGACGGCCGAACCCACCGCCGAAGCCTCCGCCGCCGGGACCACCCGCGCCGCCACCACCGCCCAACTGGGCCTGCAGCGTGGGACTGATGGCCGTCACGACGTACGCGCCCGCCAGGCCCAGCGCGATGCCCAGCGCCCCGCCCAGCAGCCCGTTCACCATCGCCTCACCGACGACCTGCCGGGTCACCCGCCCCGACTTCCATCCCAGCGCCTTGAGCGTGCCGAACTCCCGCACCCGGCGCGAGACGGCGGAGGAGGTCAGCAGACCGGCGACGAGGAAGGCGGCGATCAGCACGGCGATGGACAGCCACTTGCCGACGTTGGTGGCGAGCGAGGAGGCCGTCGACAGCGAACCCGACACCGTGTCCGCGAGATCCGCCGAGGTCGTCACCGTCGTACCCGAGACGTTCTTCTGGATCGTCGACTTGACGGAGCCGATCTTCTGCGAGTCGGTCGCCTTGACGTAGATCGTGGTGACCTTGTTCTTCGAGTCGCTGAGGGTCTGCGCCTGGGTGAGCGGGATGTAGACGTTGGCGGCCGCGTCCCCGCTGTCCGCGGTGGCGATACCGATCACCTTGAACTTGACGCTCTTGATGGTGACGGTGGAACCGACCTTGAGCTTCTTCTCCTTGGCGTACGCGGAGTCGACGACGGCGACCTTCGCGGCGGTCTCGGTCGACGTGAACGTACGGCCGCTGGTGATCTTGGAGGAGGTCAGCGGGCCGAGGGCCGCCTTGGTGACGTCGGTGCCGAAGACGGAGTAGTTGTTGACGTCGAAGTTGGCACCGCCGCCCCGCACTTCACCCTGCGGCCGGCCGGTGCCGCCGCCGTTCCGGCCGCCGCCTTCACCGCCCCCGTTGCCGTTCTGCTGGAACTCGCCGCGCGTGAACTGGCCGTTGATCTTGATGACTTGCAGGCTCAGCCCGCCGACCGCGTCCGAGACCCCGGTCTGCTGGTCGACCTTGGAGACCGTTGAAGTGGACAGGGTCTCGAACCCCTGCACCAGCACCCGGTCGCTGCTCTGCTCCGCGTCGGAGCCGTTGTCCTGCGCGTCGAACTGGAAACGCGGCCGCTCCGACGAACCGGCCTGCGGCTGGGCGGCCTTGGTCACCGTCATGTCGGTGCCCAGTCCGTACAGCGACTGGAGGACCTTGTCCTGGGCCTTCCCCATGCCGGACGACACGGAGCTGACCACGATGACCAGCGCGATCCCGAGCGCGAGCCCGGAGGCGACGACGAGGGCCGCCTTTCTGCGGCGGCGCAGTTCGCGCCTCAGGTAGGTGAAGAACATGGCCGAAAGCTAGGTACGGCGCGTGATGACTCCATAAGCCCCGAATAAGAGCTGCATGAGAAGGCTGTCTGTGAGCCAGGTAGGACCCTGGACGAACCTGTCAGGGCCACGGCTGCGGAAGGCCGCAGCGCATGTGGAGGCGCGGAGGGCGGGGACGATGAGGTTGCTGGAGAACCCGTGCGCCGACGAGCCTGCTCTTCTACCAGACTGTCCGCCTGCTTCTCGACGGCGGCCACGGACACCGGCGGGGCTCCGCCTATCTCGCATGCCGTTCGTCGGGGTCGTACTCCTGAAGCCACGTCACGCGGACACCGCCCGCCCTGCTTCGTCCTCGTTCTCGAGGGGGGCCAATTCGATCACAGACTGCCTGCACGGACTGCCTGAACATGGCATGGCGGTCTCTGCCCCGGCTCTTCCAGCTCACACCAGACCGTCTTGCGGTCGGCACCCTGCTCCACGCCCCATCGCCGGGCCATCGCGTCCAGGAGGGCGAGGCCGCGGCCGGACTCTTCCGTGACGGTCGCCCGCAGGAGGACGGGCAGGGCGCGCGGGTCGGGGTCGGTGACCTCGATCCGGGTGCGGAAAGTGCAAGGGGCTTCAGGCCGTAGGGCGTCGACCACCTCACGTACCGATGCACAGAAGACGCTCATCCCCCACCATCGGCCACGACAGATGCAGGTCGCGAACGGCCTGGACAGCCGTAGAGCCGGTTTCAACGTACCTGCGGCTGCTGTCAGACCGAAAGGGATTCACCCCTTTCCGATATCTCAGCCGCGAGTGGCGTTTCCAAGATCGACGAAGATCTGGCTCCGGCATCCTCAAGAACCTGATAAAGGAGTCGACTTACCGCCTGCCGAAATTCCGAGAGCGTACAGGCTCCTTGAAAATCGCCCGAACTGGGATAGATTCCAACAATCTCGCCGGATCGACGAAACCGAATCTCGGCATCAGATTCCGTGAAATGATACTCGGCGTGAGTGCGTCCGGCTGCACCTAGCGCATCGCAAATATCCGCGAGCGAGAGAGCAAAATGCAACAGGGGGACCCACCCCAGGTTTGTCTCCCAGTAGTTGTGATCAACCCGGATAGAAACATCACCCGGGAAGAAGTACCACAGGAGCTCGCCTCTCGTTGCGGTCGCGCAGTCACGTCGATGCTCCCATCCCACAGGATCCGGCCGCTCTTCAAGCCTGCCGCGGAACTCGATCAACGGACCGGATGCATAGTGCGGACGTTGCGCTCCTCATCAACCCAAACTCTCACCTTGGTCTCACCATTCTCACCGACAACGCGTCCAAGATCATGTTCGTGCGCGTGGTTACCTGTCACAGGATCGACCTTGGTCGGCGTAGGACTGCCACTTACAACCTCATTCGCCATGTCTTCAAAATCATCAGGATCGACATCATCACTGAACTTGCTCCCCGTGGCAGGTGAACCCGGGCCATGCCGCGGCAGAATGTGCGTGTCGATCGTCTCATCAGACAGGCTAACCGGGCCGCCGCAATTGTGCACCAGTATCGGCGTGGCACCTGCCAGCACATAGTAGGTGTGCAATTCCGCGACCGTGAGGTCGTAAGTGACCTGGCTCTGATGGAAGTTGTGGACCCCGGTCACTGTGACGGTTGTACCGCCAGCCCGGCGGAGTTTCATGCCGGGAGTGATGTTGTATGCGTCGGTCCAGCGGTGGTGGGTCGCGTCCCAGAACGGGTGGTGCCAGGTGGTGGTGAGGGTCTGCTTCTCGGACTTCCGGTGCGGGGGACCTCGGGTCGGCGCCGTGTCCAGGGTCAGCGTCGTGAAGTCCCTGTCCGTCTTCGTGACGATGACGCCCTGGACCTTCTCCGGAGACGTGACGCCGGTCTGCGGGTCCGTCGCCAGCACCGTGTCGCCGGCCTTGACCTTGCTGATCGGCTTCGACGTGCCGTCCGCGAGGCGGACCTCCGTACTGGGCACGAAGCTGTGCACCGAGCAGGTCACCGCGTCGGTCGCGTCCGCCTCGGCTCCCTCCGCCGCCCGCGCCTCAGCGAACCCGCGCTCGGCCCGCACCGCGTCCTCGGCGATTCTCGCGGCCTCCTCCGCGTCCTTCACCGCCGTGTACGCACGGTCCAGCGCCCGCCAGATCTTGAAGGCTTCCACCCCGACCTTGATGGCCTTGAAGACCTTGCCCCACGGCACCGCCGTCAGGGCCGTGTTGACGCAGCCCATCACGTCGCCCTTGGTGAAGCAGTTGTAGGCGTCGGTCAGACCGATGACGTCCGCAACGAGGCTCAGCAACTGGTGCTTGAAGCCGGACACCTGCTTCTTCGCCGCCGCGGCAGCCGCGTTCGCGGTGGCCTTGGCCCGCTGCGCGGCCTTCACCTCGGCTTGTGGGTCGTACGTCTTGCTGTTGATGTTGCCGCCACCCGCACCCGTGCCGTGCCCGAGCGTGTGCCCGTCGGTGCACCGACCGTGGTGGCAGTACGCGTTGTTATTGCCACCCGGGTCCACCGGACCGGTCGTCACGTACCGCGTCGGGTTGCTCTTGCTGCCACCCGTGCCGCCGATCGGGTAACCCACCCCGCACTGGTCCGCCATGCACAGACCCGACGGGTCGGACTCGGTGACCGGGGAGTCACCGGCGTAGTCGTAGGCGTTCCAGGTCTGCGGGGAGCCGGGGTCCAAGAGGGGATCGGGGCTGAGGAAACGGCCGATCGCGGGGTCGTATTCGCGGGCGCCGAGGTTGGTCAGGCCCGTGTTGTCGTCCTGGGTGCCGCCGACGTATCCCTGTTGGCCGATCCAGGCTCCGGACTGGTCGCGGGTCTCGCCGAAGGGCTTGTACTGGCGCCGGACCACCTGCTGGGTCTGCGAGTCGACCTGGAGCGTGCCGGTGCCCTGGCGGTCCGGGATCAGGTAGGCGAACGTGCCGTCGGAGGAGTGGGTGGCCACGGTCTCGCCCGCGAGGGAGATGTACCGCACGCCGTCGGCACTGGTGGCCCCGGGCTTGAGGGTGATCTCCTCGTCGCCCGTGTAGAGGGTGGTCGTGTCGGGGCTGTGGCGCAGGAGCAGGGTGCCGTCGGCGTCGTACAGGTACTTCGTGTCGCCCGCCGAGCCCGTCGAGGACAGCTCGGAGAGGTCGCCCTCGTCGTCGTACGTCAGGGTGTCGGTGCCCGCCCGGGTGGTGCGGGTGAGGGCGTTGCCGTCCGCGTCGTATGTGTAGGCGTCGGTGGTGTTCGCCGTCGAGTCGCCGGGTACGACCGTGTCCACCTGGGACACCGCGTGGGCCGGACCCGCGCCCGCCGCGACGGGGGTGTAGGTGGCCGTCGCGTCGTGGGAGGTGTCGCCTGTCGTGTCGTGGTCCACCTGGGTCGCGCGGGCGCCGGTGGCGCCGTAGGTCCACGACTGCCAGTACGGCGACGGGCCGCCGACCGTTGCGGAGGCTCCCGGCGCCGGGGTGGCCGCGCAGCTGTCGGTCGCCGTCCAGGCGGACTTCAGGCGCTGCGCCCAGTCGTAGGCGAAGCACTGGGTGTCGGTCTGGCCGCTCTCCAGCTTGTCGGCGATCTTCGTGACGTTGCCTGAGGGCTGGTAGGCGTACGTCGTCCTGTCGGCGATCGCCGCGCCGGACTGGGTGATCGTGGTGGAGTCGGTCAGGCGGTGGGTCTGGTCGTCGTAGTTGAGGGTCTGCTGGGTGAAGTTGCCGGAGGTGCCGTAGGTGAACTGGTACGGCTCGTCGAACTCGGTGTAGCTGAGCTTGTTGACGTAGGACCAGCTGTTCGTGGTGCCGCCGACGGCCGTGGGACGGTCGTAGGCGTCGTAGGTGTAGGAGACGGTCTCCTGCGGCAGCTTGACGGCCGTCGGGTCCTGGTCCGTGTAATTCTTCAGCGTGCCGGTGAGGTTGTACGTGTTCTGGTGGATGTAGTTGCCCGCCAGCGCCCCCTCGGCCGCCGGGACGACCAGTTCGGTGGCCTGTGCCCAGCCGTGGCTGTCGTAGCCGAGGACCTTCTCCGTGTACGCCGATCCGCTCGTGCCGCCGACATAGCGGACGGACGCGGTGGGCCTGTCCTTCTTCAGCGTGTCGTACGTCCAGGCCGCCTGCTCGTTGGTCGTGGACTGCGCGGCCCCGCCGGTGGTGTCGAACTCGGCCGTCTTCCGGCCGAGTTCGTCGTACTTGTAGCTGATGGTCTTGCCGCGCGCGTCGGTCGTGGTGAGGAGCTGACCGGCGTTGTCGTAGGTGGAAGACGAGGCGCCGGTGTCGGGGTCGGTCTGGGAGGTGCGGCGGCCGAGGAGGTCGTAGCGGCTGCTCCAGGTGTGGCCCTGGCCGTCGTCCTGGCCGGTCTGGTGGCCGGCCGCGTCGTAGGAGTAGGTGACGGTGTCAGCGGCGCCGGTGGGCGTGGTGCCGTGGTAGCGCAGCAGCTTGGCCAACTGGTCACGGCCGTCGGTGTACGTGGTGGTGGGAGTCGCCCCTGCCGGCGGAGTGACGTCGACGCGGTCGGCGCCGGGGTAGGCGGTGGTGGTGCGCCAGGTCTCGGACGCGAAGTGGTAGGCGACCGAGGCCGTGACCCGGCCCGCGCCGTCGTAGACCGTGCCGGTCTGGGAGGGGGTCTGGTTGTCGGCCGCGTCCACCAGGTCACCGGACGGGGCGCCGGTGTTGTAGTACGCGTTCGAGCTGCTCACCGGCCAGCCGTGCGAGTCGTAGACCGTGTCGGTGATGGTGCGTCCGCCGTCGACCGTGGCCGTCTGTGTCTCACGGGGGCGCAGCATCGCGTCGTAGATCGAGACGGACGTGCGGTAGGCGTTGGCGTCTGTGAGGGTCTGGGTGGTGACCGTGGACGGCGCCGACGGCGAGAGGTTGTAGCTGTACTTGGTGTTGGGGTTGTTGTCGGTGGGGAAACCCGGTGCCCACACCGCGGTGAGGCGGCCCAGCGGGTCGTAGGTGCTGGTGGTGGAGTAGCCGGCCGCATCGGTGGTCTTGAGGTCCAGCCCGCGGGCCGGGTCGAGCGTGGACGTTGCAGTGAAGGCGGTCGTCTGGCCGGTGACCTTCGGCTGGGTGACAGAGACGGAGGTCGGGGACGCGCCGGTCGTGGGGGTGTAGGCCGTGGTGGTCGTACGGCCGTCCGCGTCGGTCTCGGTGAGCTCGCGGCCGTAGGTGTCGTAGGTGTTCTTCAGGGCCGTGATGTGGTGGATGGTGCCGTCGGCGGCGACCGAGTCGGCCTTTTGGACCATCGTCACGTCGCCCTTGGTGGGCGCGGTGGTGTTGTCCGTGGAGTTGTCGAAGAACGTCAGGTCGTCGCTGACCAGGTCCTTCGTGTAGTCCAGGGTCGCCGAGCACTTGACCGAGAGCTCTTGAACCCGGCGCGGCACCGGCAGCAGGGTGCCGTCAGTGCCCGCCGCGTACCAGGTGCGGGTGCACTTGTCGTCGGTGGACGTGGCGGTGTCGCCCTGGTCGTCCACGGCCGTGGGCAGCCCGGTCGCGCCGTCGATCGTGTAGTCGATCTCGGTGGTGCGCTTGGTGCCGTCGGCCTTGGTGGTGACGGTGCGGGCCCGCGCGATGTTGGTGCGGTGGGCGACCAGCGGGTCCAGGCCCGCGTTGGTTCGGGTCTGGGTGGCCGTCGCCCCCGAGCTCCAGGGGTCGGTGACGCCGTCGGACAGCAGCGCGCCGCCGTCGCCGTTGTACGACTGTGCCTCGAAGGTCTGGCCGGCCAGCCAGTCGGAGTCCTTCTGCGAGTCGTCGTTCGCGCTGTCGTTGAGGGTCTCGCTGTGCGTGCCGGTGGAGGTCTTGTCGCCGTCCATGCCCCGGAAGAACGTCTCCCGGGAGAGGGTGATCGTCGCCGGGGACGTGCCGGTGCGGCTCTCGACCGTGCCGTAGCCGCGCCACTGGTTCCAGGTGCGGTACTTGGCCTGGGTCATCGGGTCGTCGTTGTAGTGCCAGGCGGGGTCGCCGATGTACTTGTACGACGTCTGGACCGGGAGTCCGTCGCCCGTGGGGTCCTGTGCCGTCACGGAGTTGACGACGAACTTGTTGAACCAGTCCAGCTGCGGCGAGGTCTGGCCCGGAGGGGTCCAGTACTGCGGATAGCAGCGGAGGTTGTTGTCGTCCTGGCTGGACGGCAGCACCGCGGTGCCCGTGCGATGGCACTGCGGCCCGGTGTAGTTGGCCGTGATCACCTCACCGGACTCGGTGGTGACGGTGGTGATCCGGTAGCGGGTGATCGGCTGGTAACCGTCCAGGCCGTCGACCCGGTTGGCCAATGCCTGCCCGGCGAACTTCACCGGCGGCAGGTCCACGCTGCCGCCGTCCTTGCCGGTGTGCACGATCTGGCTCAGCCAGAGCGACGGGGTGGTGGTGTCGCCGGTCGGCGGAAAGATGTGGGTGAGCGTCCAGGCGTCGACGTCCGTGTAGGCGGTGCCGACCAGGACCTGGGTGCGAATACCCGTCAGGCGCCGCGTGGTGAAGAAGGCCGGGCCGTGGTTGGCGCAGGTGCCCGAGGACGGGCAGACCTGGTCGGCGGGGACGTCCGGCCAGTGCGAGGCGTTCGCCGTCGTCATCTTCGAGGACGCGCAGTCGAAGCCGGAGTCCGCCAGACACCGTTCGGAGGTGTCGAAGAAGACCTGGGCGGCAGCCGGTGCGGTGCTGTCGTAGACCTTCCCGTCCAGCTGCCCGTACTGGATCTTGGCGAGGTAGCCGCCGCGGGAGTACGTGGTCGGGGTGGTGGAGTTGTCCCGGCCGTAATAGCCGGTCTCCGGTGTGTACCAGTAGCTCATGGCGTTGCCGTGCGGGTCGACGGTGTAGTCGAGGTTCCACCGGTAACCCTGCTGGCACCAGGAGTCGGCGAAGGTGGCGGCGTGGCAGGGCTCGCCGGTGTCGTTGCCGTAGACGGGGGTCGTGAACACCGAGTTGGTTGTCGCCGCTCCGGTCGTCCAGCCCGGCAGGCGGTTCCGGCCGAAGTAGTACTTCGCACCGTCGGCGGTGGTGACGACGAAGTACTCGTTGTCGTTGTCGCCGTTGACCGTGTCGGTCTTGATCTCGATCTTCTCGCCGTTGTCGCTCTGGGGGTGCCAGGTGCCCGACTTCGTGTCGTGGACGAGGGTGTTGGAGGAGCCGTTCAGCGACAGCGTGAGGGTGTCGACGTCATCCGACCAGCACTCGTCGGAGGTTTTCGGGGTGCCGTTCGCACTGTCGTCGGAGCAGGAGGCGTAGCTCCGCTCGACGAAGCCGGGTGAGTAGTCCCAGCCGTCGCCGATCCAGGAGGACTGGGCGTTGGTCGAGGAGGTGCGGCCGTCGACGGCCTGTGAGCTGTAGTCCAGCGAGATGCTCGGGGTCAGACTTCCGGGGACGTCCGGTACCGAGATCGGATACGAGTAGGTGAACGCGCCGGACGAGCCACCCGCCGACCACTGGCCCGAGGAGGCGAGGGAGGTGGCCGCGTAAGTGCCACCGCCGCCGGACGCGGTCGCCTCCGCCGCGAGGACCATGGGCTGTGCGGTGGTGACCTGCGCGGAGACCGTCCGGGTCTTGGCGTCGTTGGTGGAGGTCAGCGGGGTCTGCTGACGGCAGGCAGCAGACCGAGGGGTCGTCAGGGCACAGGCCGGAAGCTGCACCAGGCGCAGTCGACCGGCCCAGTCGCCGCCGTAGGCGTCCTTGAACTCCGAGTAGTCCAGGCCGACTCGGGCAGTGCCGTCGTTGGCGGTCCGGTCCGGGCGGACGGTGAACACCACGCCGTGCAGACCGAGTTTCTGCGCCGCCGTCTGCCCGGGCAGCGACACCTGCAGGCGTGTGCCGGCGGCGGCCCGGTGTGCACCCTTCGCCGCAGCAAGGGTCACCGGTACGCGACCGGTCCGCGCGGCGCCCTGCACGGGGACCGCCACCTCGGCCGTGCTCTTGGCGGGCCAGGACCTGTGTGCCTGGGCGGCGCTCCAGCGGGCCATCCGCGGGACCTTCACGGCCCTGCCCTTGACCGGTGCAACGGGCACCGGCCGTTCTTTCTCCGCTTTGACGAGGTGGCTTACGGTCTGCCCGGCAGCGGCGGCTCCAGTGGGCGAGAGAATCCCGACGACAAGGCCGAGGACGCCGATCGCAACAATCCACAAGGCTGGCGCCCTGCGTATCCGCATGGTCTTTCTGTAAATCCGCAACCGAGAATTCCGACGCACTGCGGCCCCCCATCGCCACCGGTGGACGTCACCTTCGGCGGGGCCAAGTCGGTGGTGATCCCGGAGGGCGGCGAGCTCTACAGCGACCCCATTCCCCTGACGGTCGCGCCACGCGGGGTGATCACGACCAGCATCCACCTGGTGAACCAGGTGAACTACCTGGTCATGCACCCCTGGGCCGCCACAGACACCGTCGGCTACGTGAGCGCGGTCGGCAGCGGCGACCACACCACGGACACGGCGAACACGGCCTTCACGGGCACCGGTACGGAATCGGGTCGCTTCGCCGACATCCTGACCGGCGTCGACGTCACCACCACCGACCACCGGCCCACCGTCTCCGTCCTCGGCGACGGCCTCGTCAACACCCGCACCGCGGGCACAACCGCGGGCTACACCAACTCACGCTTCAACCAGTGGCTGGCGTACCGGCTGGTCAACAACGCCGACGGCATCCCGGTCTACGGCGTGGTGGCCTCCGGAATCGAGAACAACTACCTCGGCACCGACCAGGGAGCCGGCGCCGGCGGGCGGGCGGCACTCACTCGTCTGGACCGGGACGTCCTCTCCGTCCCCGGCATCCGCACGGTCGTGGTCACCCAGGGCCTGGAGGACATCGTCGCGGGCCATGACGACGTCGACATCGACAACGCACTCGGACTCCTGCGCGACCAGCTCAAGGGCTGGGGCATCAAGGTCGTCTTCACGACCCTGACCCCCTGCGACGGCTACAGTCCCTGCACCGCGGCCGTCGACCAGAACCGCATCGACACCAACACCTGGATCACCGACCAACTCGACTTCACGTCCCCCACCGTGAGTTACGTGGACGCGGAGTCGGTCGTGGCGGTCACCGACACGGCCAGTACGGCCGACCCGCAGGCCCTGAAGCTGGGCAACGACACCGCCCCCGCCGACTTCGACTCCGGTGATCACGTCAATCTGACGACGGACGGATACCAGGCCATCAGCGACTCCTTCGACCTCGCCTCACTCGGCCCGGACGCATAGCGCAACCACAGGAGGAAACGCGGAAGGCGGCCACCCCGAGGGGTGACCGCCTTCCCGCGTCAGTCGGCCGGCGTCCGTCAGACCGCCGACCCCGCCTTCCAGTCCGCCCAGTTCAGGTTCCAGCCGTTGAGGCCGTTGTCCGGGGCCACCGTCTTGTCGCCGGTGTTGGAGACGACCACCACGTCGCCGACGATCGAGTTGGTGTAGAACCAGTAGCCCGCCGTGCCGGTGTCGTTGGCGCCCTTGGTGTCGGACAGGCCCACGCAGCCGTGGCTGGTGTTCACGTTGCCGAAGACGGACTTGGCGCCCCAGTAGTTGCCATGCACGAAAGTGCCGGAGTTGGTGAGCCGGATGGCGTGCGGCACGTCCTTGATGTCGTACTCGCCCTTGCCGTCGTCGTCGGTGAAGCCCACGGTCGCGCCGTTCATGCGCGTCTCCTTGAACTTCTCGGACATCACCATGACGCCTTCGTACGTCTTGTTCTCCGGAGAGCCGGCCGAGATCGGGATGGTCTTGATCGTCGTGCCGTTGTGCGTGATCTTCATCTGCTTGGTCTTGGCGTCGACGTACGAGACCTGGTTGCGGCCGATCTTGAACGTGACCGTCTTCTGCTGGACGCCGTAGACACCGGAGGCGCCCTCGACACCGTCGAGCGCGAGCTTCAGCGTGATGGTGGAGTTCTCCTTCCAGTAGTCCTCGGGGCGGAAGTCGATGCGGTTGGCGTTGAACCAGTGACCGACGACCTCCTGACCGCTGCTGGAGGAGACGGTGATGCCCTTCTGGACGGCCGCCTTGTTGCTGATCGCCTTGTCGAAGTTGATCGACACCGGCATGCCCACGCCGACCGTCGAGCCGTCCTCCGGCGTGAAGTTGCCTATGAAGCTGTTGGCCGGGGAGACCGTCGTGAACGAGGCGTTCTCGTGGGCCACGAGCCCGTCGGAGTCCTTGGCCTCCGCGGCGACCTTGTAGCTCGTGGAGCGCTCCAGCTGAGTATCGGGCTTCCAGCTGGTCTTGTCGGCGGACAACTCGCCGGCGACCTTCGTGCCGTCGGTCGTCGTCATCGTCACGTCGGTGAGCGTGCCCTTGCTCACGGTGACGGCGGCGGAGTTGTTGATGGAGGCGTTGTCCGTGCCGTCCTTGGGCGTGATCTTGATTTCGGCCTGGGAGCTCTTCTTGGCCGCCGCTTCGTCGGCCTTGGCCTGCGAGGTGTCGCCGCCGCTGCCGCTCGACGAGGAGTCGTCGCCACCGGAACAGGCCGAGAGCACCAGCACCCCGCCGAGCAGTGCGGACGCGACCGTCAGGCCCCTGCGCCGCTTACTGACCGTCATCACACGCTTCTCCATCGTTGCCGAATCCCGAACCACGAGAGTCCCCGTCAATAAAACCTAAACGCTACGACCGGTTCGTCCCGTTCCACCTTTTGAGAAGGTGTGGGGCACACCACGTCCGCCGTGGCGGAGGGTGTGGCTGTCGGTGCGTGCGACCCATGAGACGACGAAACCCCGGACGGCGGTTGCCGCCCAGGGTCACGATTTCCCCAAGCGGGCTCAGCCGACGGCCTCTTCTTCCTCGTCCTCCTGGACATCATCCTCGTCGAGGTCCCAGTCCGGCGAATCCGGGTCGTAGTCGATCTGCTCGCTGCTCCAGGAGGCCTGGGCCAGTTCGACGCCCGTCAGGCCCCCGACCAGGTCGAACGGGTCCACGAGGTAGGCGAGCGCCTCCGCAGTGTCTTCCGTCACAGCGCCCTCGGCGTGCGCCCGCTCCTCGCCCGGCATGTCCGGATCCTCCGCGATCCGCGCCAGCGCGGCCCGGGTCACGGCGTCCCGGTCGTCGACCTCGACGACGAGTTCCACCCGAAGCCGTACAAAACGTGATGTCTCTTCAGTGCTCATGCCCGGAGCGTAAAGCCCATGCCTCCCGTGACTTTCCCGTGACCCGCGCCTTTCACTAACATCGCCCCACACGGCCAATTCGCCAGCACCACAAGGGGATCGATATTCCGTGTCATCCGTTCGCCGTCCGTTGCTGACCGCCACCGCCGCGGGGACCCTTCTGGGTGCCCTGTGGTTCGTCCCGTCCGCCAACGCGACCCAGGACAGCCCGGCGAGAACAGAGCCGTCCCCGCAGGTCACAGCGCAGGCGCGGGTCACGACCACGAGCGCGGAGACGTCCGTGGACGACACCCGCCTCGCCGACACCGGCAGCTTCGACACCACGCCGTACGTCGTCGGCGGCACCCTGTTCCTCACTCTGGGTGCGGGCTTCGTCGTCTATTCGGTACGCCGCGAACGGCTGGGCTTTTGAAGCCTCTTGGGCTCCGCTTGAACCCGCTTGACGATTTCTTGGCCCAACGTTCATAGTCCGCACATGAAGAGATCTTCGAGGGCACGCATAGGTTCCGCGGCGACCGTGAGCGTGCTGTCGCTCGCCCTCATCACAGGATGCAGCGGGGGTTCGGACGACGACTCCAAGGAGTCGGGTGCGTCCAAGGAGGCCGGTGCCTCCTCCTCGAGCACGGCCCCGGCCGCGAAGGCCCGCAGCGCGGCCGAGCTCGAGAAGCTGCTGCTCGCCAAGGGCGCTGTCACCGGGTACGAGGCCGCCGACGGCGACGACACCCTGCCGAAGGCCAAGAGCGAGGTGAAGACCGACAAGGCCGAGTGCGCCCCGCTCGCCCACGCCATGGCCGGCCTCGCACCGGGCGACACGGACGCGAGCGTGAGCAACACCCTCACGAAGAGCCCCGATGCCACCCCGTCCGCCGGGGAGGAGGCCGTCCTCAACGTCGAGATGACCTTTGTGGGCCTGTCCTCCTACGACGGCGACGGCGCCGAGAAAGCCGTCAAGGCCGTCTCCGACGGCATCGCGGCCTGCTCCGGCGGCTTCACCATCACCGCCGAGGGCGAGAAGCAGAAGATCACCAAGGTCGCCTCGGGCAAGGCCTCCGGCAAGGGCGACGAGTCCGTCGCGTTCTCCGTCGGCGCCGACATGGACGGCGAGGGCACGGCCACCTTCAACACCGAGGTGGTCCGCGTCGGCAACACCGTCTCCACGTACTACACGGTCGACTTCGCCTCACTGGAGAGCGGCAAGGCGGCCCCCGTGTCGACGGCCGTGATCGACGCTCAGCTGGCCAAGCTCAAGTAACCGCCGCGAGGGCCCTGTTCGGTCGTACGGCGAACAGGGCCCCGCCCCTTTACAGCAGCGGCCCGGTGACGGCCTCCACCGCCGACACCAGCCGCCCCTCCCGCACGAACACGTCGGCCGCGGCGAGGTCGGGCGCCAGGAACCGGTCGGGACCGGGACCCTCGACACCCGCCTTGCGTACGGCGCTGATGACGGCCTGCGTCGCCGGCGCCGGGCTCAGGCCCTCGCGCAACTCGACGGCGCGCGAGGCGGCGTAGAGCTCGACGGCGAGAACCCGGGTGAGGTTGTCGACGGCGGTGCGCAGCTTGCGCGCGGCCGACCACCCCATCGAGACGTGGTCCTCCTGCATGGCGGACGACGGGATCGAGTCCGCGGACGCCGGTACGGCCAGCCGCTTCAACTCGCTGACCAGCGCGGCCTGTGTGTACTGGGCGATCATCAGCCCGGAGTCGACACCGGCGTCGTCCGCGAGGAACGGCGGCAGCCCGTGGGACCGGTTCTTGTCGAGCAGCCGGTCGGTGCGCCGCTCGGCGATCGACGCGAGATCGGCGACGGCGATGGCGAGGAAGTCGAGGACGTAAGCCACGGGCGCGCCATGGAAGTTGCCGTTGGACTCGACGCGCCCGTCCGGCAGGACGACGGGGTTGTCGACCGCGGACGCCAACTCCCTCTCCGCCACCAGCCGCGCATGCGCCATGGTGTCCCGCCCGGCCCCGGCTACCTGCGGCGCGCAGCGCACGGAGTAGGCGTCCTGGACCCGGGGGGCGTCGTCCTGGTGATGCCCGGTGAGCTCCGAACCCTTCAGCACGGCCAGCATGTTGGCGGCGGAGGCCCCCTGTCCCGGATGCGGCCGGATGGCGTGCAGCTCGGGAGCGAGCACCCTGTCGGTACCGAGCAGGGCCTCCAGTGACAGGGCGGCCGTGACGTCGGCGGACTTGTAGAGCATGTCCAGATCGGCGAGCGCCATGACCAGCATCCCGAGCATGCCGTCGGTGCCGTTGAGAAGGGCGAGCCCCTCCTTCTCGCGCAGCTCGACAGGCTCGATCCCGTGCTCGGCCAGCAGCTCACCGGCAGGCCGCACCACACCGTCCGGCCCCTCGGCGTCCCCCTCCCCCATCAGCGTGAGGGCACAGTGGGACAGCGGCGCGAGATCGCCGGAGCAGCCGAGCGAACCGTACTCATGGACCACCGGTGTGATCCCGGCGTTGAGCACGTCGGCCATGGTCTGCGCGACCTCGGGCCGCACCCCCGTGTGTCCCGAGCAGACGGTCTTGAGCCGCAGGAACATCAGCGCCCGTACGACCTCCCGCTCCACCCGCGGCCCCATCCCCGCGGCGTGCGAACGGACGATGTTGCGCTGCAGTTGGGCGCGGAGCTCCTGGCTGATGTGCCGGGTCGCGAGGGCGCCGAAGCCGGTGCTGACGCCGTAGACGGGCTCGGGCTTGGCCGCGAGGGCTTCCACGATCCCGCGGGCCGCGGCCAGAGCGGCGACCGCCTCCTCGGAGAGCTCGATGCGGGCACCGCCTCGTGCCACGGCAAGGACGTCGGACGCGGTGACCCCGGACGTCCCCACCACCACAGTGTGCATATCCATATTCAGGAGCGTACGCACTGAATTCCAGGATGTCACTACTGGGTCGGGGTTACACCCCTTACACCTACGCACGCCCTCAGGGCAGTCGCCCCCGGAACTGCCGCCGCTCGGCCGTCTCCCCGGAAGGAGCGGCGTCGGCCAGCCGTACGACGGGATCGTCGGGCCCCGCCCGCCCCGCGACGACGGGCTTGGCGGCGCGTTCGGCCTTGGCCCGGTACTGCGCGGCGTCGGCCAGCCGGAACAGCCGCCGGGCGGACTGAACGGGCCCGATCGGATCCGCGGTGGAGGCGACCCCACAGGCCACCCCCTCGCCCAGCTCCAACTCCCCGGCCCGACGGCAGAGTTCATCGGCCGCCTTGACCACGTCGTCGGCGGACGGCCCGACGGCGAGCAGACAGAACTCGTCCCCGCCGAGCCGCGCGGCGAGGGCACCCGGCAGCATGGCCCCACACAGCGACAGCACCGAGCCGAAACGTTCCAGCAACCGGTCGCCCACGGCGTGCCCACGGGTGTCGTTGACCCGCTTGAGCCCGTTCAGATCGCACACGACGAGGCTGACGACGACACCATCCCTCTTGTGCCGGTCGACCGCCTCGTCGAGCCGCGCGTCAACGGCACGGCGATTGGCGAGCCCGGTCAGCGCATCCGTGAACGCCAGCCGTCTCGCCTCCTCCAGCCGCTCCGCCTGGGCGATTCCGGCGGCGACCACGGAGGCCAGAACGGTGGCGAAGTCGGCGTCCTCCCGCCCGAAGACGGGGGCGCCTGCGGGGCGGGCGACATACAGCTCCCCCCATGCCCGTCCGTTCAGCACGATAGGAGCGACGACACAGCTCCCACGCCCCCTCCTGCGCAGCGCGGCGACCCGCTGATGCACATACCCGGGCCGCCCCCCGGCCGCAGGTCCCTCCGCCGTCTCGACCCACGCGTTGGGCTCGCCGCCGCCGGCCCACCGCTCGTGCAGAAACTCGGTGATCTCCGGGAACTGGTGCACCGGGTAGGCCTCACCGTCGGGAAACTCCTCCTCACCGGCGGCCAGCTCCCCCACGTTCACCAGCACCCTGAGCCGCCCGAGCTCCCGCTCCCACACGGACAACGCGGCAAAGCTCCCCCCGAGCGCACGGCACGCCCCAGCGGCGGCGGCCCGCCACGCCTCCCGCGAGCCGTGGGCCGCGGCCATGCCCTGAGCCAACGCCACGACGGCGGCCAGCCGGATGTCCTCACCCATCACTCCAGGCTAGGGAGGATTCGGGTGGGGGCCCGGTTGTGGTTGGGCCGTTCGAGAACGCACGTGCGCTGGGCTTGGGCCGGGCGCCTAGTGGGGTGCCGGGTCGGGTTGTCGGGCGGGTGCAGACCGGTGGGGGCTGTCGCGCAGTTCCCCGCGCCCCTGGGGAGCTGCAGTCACCCCCGCCACGACGAACCGTTAGCCACCTCACGCGCTCCGACGGGCCGTTGGCCGCGTACGGCGCGCAGGGGACGGGGTGGGGGGTGTCCGCCCGCAGCGGCCGGCGTCCGTTACCGGGCACAGCTGAAGCAACAGCTACCGCCGGACCGAGGACGGAC
>NZ_JAVREZ010000018.1:0-227618 GCF_031845645.1 Streptomyces doebereineriae | reverse complement strand
ACGCGGGCTGGTACCCGCACACCAACCAGGTCGGCCAGACCGGCAAGAGTGTCTCGCCGCAGCTGTACATCGCCAACGGCATCTCCGGCGCGATCCAGCACCGCGCCGGCATGCAGACCTCCAAGACCATCGTGGCGGTCAACAAGGACGCCGAGGCCCCGATCTTCGACCTCGTCGACTACGGCGTCGTCGGCGACCTCTTCGACGTCGTCCCCGCCCTCACCGAGGAGATCAACACCCGCAAGGGCTGATCCCGCTCCGGGCGTACGAGGCCCCCGTGACCGCCGACGCGGTCGCGGGGGCCTCGGCTCATCCCAGGGTGACGGTGGCCTGCACCGGCAGGTGGTCGCTCGGGAACTGCCCGTTCATCTCGAAGGTGTTGATCGAGGCCCGGTGGACGGTGGCGCCGGGCGAGGTGAGGATCCAGTCGATGCGGTCGCCGTCGGGGATGAGGGGTTGGTAGCCGTGGAAGGTGGCGTACTGCCTGCCGCGTTCCACGGCCGCGTCCCAGGTGTCGACGAGACCCGTGGCGAGCAGGGCGTCGTACGCCTGGTTGTCGTGGGCCGCGGCGTTGAAGTCGCCGGTCACCACCACCGGTGACGAGCGGTCGAACTCGGCGATCTTCTGGCCGAGGAACACGGCGGACCGCTCGCGCGCGTACTGGCCCAGGTGGTCGAAGTGGGTGTTGAGGACGTGGAACTCCCGTTCGCCGACGGCCCGGTCGCGGAAGCGGACCCACGTGACGATCCGGGGGAGCGCTCCACCCCAGGTGTTCGAGCCGATGACCCTGGGCGTGTCGGAGAGCCAGTACGTGTCGTGCTCGACCGGAGCGAGGCGCCGGGTGTCGTAGAAGATCGCCGTGGACTCGTCGTGGCTGCCGCCCTCGCGGCCGGTGCCGATCCAGTCGTAGTGCGGTCCGAGGTCGGCGTGGATGTCGCGCAGTTGCTGGTAGAGGCCTTCCTGGGTGCCCACCAGGGTAGGGGCCTCCTGACGTAACAGCCGGCGCATCACCGGACGGCGGGCGGCCCAGCTGTTGGGTTCGGAGGTGCTGGCGAAGCGGAGATTGAACGTCATGACATCGAGTCGGCGGTTGGACGGCTTGGCGGCGGAGGCCGGCAGCGTGCCCATCAGCGGCACGGTGACGGCGGCGGCCATGGCGGTTCTGAGGCCCATGCGACGCGTCATTCTGTGGGTGTCCGACATGTTGTTCCCTCCCGACGGGACAGGATGAATGTTCGAACCGGAGTGCGGTAGAGGGCGTAGGGGTTCTCGGCGCCTTGAATGAACGCGGTGGCTCATGCTGTGGACGGGGTGTTGACCGTCCGGAAGCTTCATGGATAACTTCGCTCTACGGATTGTTGATTCCGTAGAGCGGAAAACAGGAGGGTGTGGGATGGGCCAGGGCCAGCAGGAGCAGGTGGCGACGAGCCTCGCGGGTGCCGTCAGCGAGGAGATCAGCGCCTCCCTCGCGCCGGTCGACGCCGAACTGGAGCGCCGCTACCCCGGAGACCCAGGCACCCGCCAGCCCGTGCACACCGTCTACGTCCCCGGTGACGCCTTCGCCTCCGACACCATCCGCTCCTGGGGCGAGAAGGCCCTCGCCGCCCTCGACGAACACGCCCCGGACGCCGCGTCCTTCGCCGCCGTCCTCGGGTTGTCCGACGACCTCGCCGAGCCCGTCTACGCGCGCGTGCGCGCCAAGTTGGAGCACGAACCGATCGAGGACCTGCGCGTCGACTTCGAGGACGGCTACGGCCCGCGCCCGGACGCGGAGGAGGACGAGACGGCGGCCCGCGCGGCACGACTGATCGCCGAGGCGTACAAGAACGGCACGGCGGCCCCGTACATGGGCATCCGCATGAAGTGCATGGAGGCGGCCGTCCGGGACCGAGGCATCCGGACCCTCGACGTCTTCCTCACGGGTCTCATGGCGGCGGGAGGCCTGCCCGAGGGGCTGGTGCTGACCCTGCCGAAGGTGACCTACGCCGAGCAGGTCACCGCGTTCGTCCGGCTCCTGGAGGCCTTCGAGAAGGCGCACGGACTGGACTCCGGCCGACTCGGCTTCGAGATCCAGATCGAGACCAGTCAGTCCATCCTCGCCACCGACGGCACCGCCACCGTCGCCCGTATGATCCAGGCCGCGGAGGGTCGTGCCACCGGACTGCACTACGGCACCTTCGACTACAGCGCCTGCCTCGGCGTCTCCGCCGCTTACCAGGCGAGCGACCACCCCGCCGCCGACCACGCGAAGGCAATCATGCAGGTCGCGGCCGCGGGCACCGGCGTACGGGTCTCGGACGGCTCCACGAACGTCCTGCCGATCGGCCCGAGGGCGAAGGTCCACGACGCCTGGCGACTGCACTACGGCCTGACGCGCCGGGCGCTGGCCCGCGCCTACTACCAGGGCTGGGACATGCACCCCGGCCACATCCCCACCCGGTACGCGGCCGTGTTCGCCTTCTACCGAGAGGGCTTCGAGCAGGCCGCCGGCCGACTCGCCAGGTACGCGGGCCGGGTCGGCGGCGACGTCATGGACGAGCCGGCCACCGCCAAGGCGCTCAGCGGCTATCTGCTGCGCGGTCTCGACTGCGGCGCCCTCGACATCGCCGAGGTGGCCCGGCTGACGGGTCTGACCCGGGCCGACCTGGAGGGGTACGCGGCGCCCCGGCGCGGCGACCTGACCGTCTCCACGAAGTAGCACGAAGGAGGCGGAGAAGTAGCGGCCCTGTCACGGTCGCAACCACCGGCTGAAGTCGTCACTCCTGCCCCGTAGGCTGTACGGCACGCATTGACGTGTTCACAGGAACGGGGCAGCGGTGTCTTCGGGGGAGACCAACGGAAAGGGCCAGGACGACGCCGGTCGGCTGCTGGCCGGGCGTTATCGTGTCGTGGCCCAGCTCGGTCGCGGCGGCATGGGTGTGGTCTGGCGGGCCGTCGACGAGGTCCTCGGCCGCGAGGTCGCCGTCAAGGAATTGCGCACCTACACCGACGCCGACGGCCCCGAACTCGCGGATTTGCGGCTGCGGATGCAGCGCGAGGCCCGTGCGGCGGCCCGGGTCAGGCATCCCGGCGTCGTCGCCGTGCACGACGTGGCCGAGGTCGACGGGCGTCCGCTGATCGTCATGGAGCTGGTCGACGGGCCGTCCCTGGACGCCGTGCTGCGCAAGAGCGGCCCCCTCGACCCGCGGGAGGCGGCCGGCATCGGCGCCAAGGTCATGGACGCGCTGGCCGCCGCCCACGAGGCCGGCGTACTGCACCGGGACGTCAAGCCCGGCAACATCCTGCTCGACCGCTCGGGCCGCGTCCTGCTGACCGACTTCGGCATCGCGACCATGGACGATCCGGGCGACGGCTCGGCCACGAACCTCACCCGCACCGGCCATCTCGTCGGCTCCCTGGACTACATGGCCCCCGAGCGCGCCCAGGGTGCCGATCCGGGACCGGCCTCCGATGTGTGGGGTCTGGGCGCCACGCTGTACGCGGCGGTCGAGGGGGCCTCGCCGTTCCGCCGTACGTCGACGTTCTCCACGCTCACCGCGATCGTCGGCGAACCGCTCCCCGAATCCCGCCGTGCCGGCCCCCTCGGCCCGGTTCTCCAGCGCCTGCTGGACAAGCGTCCCGAGGCGCGCCCGGGGGCCGGGGAGGCGCGCGGGCTGCTGCAGGCGGTGGCGGACGGGGCCGGACCGGACAGCCCCACGACGACCTTGCGGGGTGCGGCGGGTACGGCGGGTTCGGCGGGTTCGGCGGGGCAGGCCGAGACGGCAGCGGACGTTCCGGCGACGCCGGTGGCATCGGCAGGTCTCGGGCCGACGGACCCGACGAGGCCGGGGGCGGCGCAGGGGGCTGCGCAGGACCAGGGCCCCGGTGACCACGCAACGGCGGGGACCGTGGCCGCGCAGCCGCCCCCGCCCGCGGCGGCTGTAGACCCCGGGACTCCCAGGCAGGGCACGCCGGGTGCTCAGGACAGCGGTGCCCTCGGACAGCACGGTCAGGGGCAGCCTGCTGCGGGTGCTGCGGGTGCTGCGGGTGCTGCGGGTGCTGCGGGTGCTGCGGGGCAGGCCGGGGCCCCGGCGCCCTGGTGGGTGGCGTCCGCCTCTCAGACCGGTGGTCCGGGGCAACCCGGGCCCTCGGAACACGGCTCCGGAGCGTTCGTCGCCGCTCCGGGACAGCCCGGATCTCCCGCTCACGGTCACGGGCCGTCCGGGCTCCACGACCCGCTCCCGACGGGCCCCATGACCACCGCGCCCCGGTCCCGCCGCAAGTTCCGCGTCCTGCTCGTCGCCGCGGCGGTCACCGTCGTTCTCGCGGTGGCCGGAACAGCGGTCGCCGTGCTGAACAACTCGGGTGACGCCGAGGCCGACGCCCGTCCCACCCCGACCGCCACCACGGCGAAGGCCTCCACCTCCGCCCGCACCGACGCCGACCGGTCAAGCAGTCCCGAGCCCACGGACGGGGACGACAAGAAGACCCCGAGCGCGAAGGAGACATCCGGCGACGACGGGGGCTCCAAGCCCACGAGCCGGGCCTCCGCGTCCTCCACGGCCAACTCCTCCGGCGGTGGCACCTCAGGGGGCGGCGGCTCGGACGGTTCGTCCGGCGGCAGCGGCTCCGGCGGTTCCGGGGACGGCGGCACGACCGGGGACGGCGGCGCCGGCACCCCGGCCCCGGCCTGCACCGCCATCGGCGGCGGCAAGTACAACTGCACCGTCTGGAAGACCGCCACGTCCTACACCGCCTCCGGCGCCGAGGCCGGTGTCCTCAACGCGGGCACCAACTACTTCTACTGCCAGTCGAACCTGGGCCGCCGGGAGACGTCCGGCGAGTGGACCAACGTCTGGTGGGCGAAGACCGACGACGACAGCGGCAACACCGGCGTGTACGTCAGCGACGTCTACCTCAAGGGCGGGAACAACGACGAGCCGGTGCCGGGACTCCCGGTCTGCTGAACCATCACGTACCGCTCAAGGCCGGACTCGGTGACCCGCTTCTCGTCGGCGAACAGCCGGGTGCCCGCCGCACACAGCCGCCGGTCGGCGCGGGCCCGTGCCACGAACTCCTCCGGCGTGACGCCGAACAGCTCACGCAACCGGGCCGACCCCACGAGGAGTTCGGTCAGCAGCTCCCGCTGGCCCGGGTGGGTGCGCGCAGCGCCGGTGCCGTCGTGCAGGACGCCATGGCGGTTGACGTACGAGTGGACACCCGGCAGGGTCACGCCGCCGGGCAGTTCGACCCGCACCTCGGGCGCGGGCAGCCAGGCGCGCCCATAGTTGCCGTTCGGCAGCGGCACCCCCTCGCTCGCGTCGATGATCGCCAGTTGCTCGGCGTCCAGCCAGATGACGAACAGCTCCCGTACGACGTCCGGGGCGTGGAAGGGAGACGCCGACACGTATCCCATGCGGCTCACGTGCGCGGACACGCCCACGTCGACGCCGGTCACCCGTGTCTTCACCATCGGGATCGGCGAGGTGATCCCGAACTCGGCCATCTTGTGCCGCAGCTGTCCCGGGCTGGCGTTGGAGCCGACCGCGAGGAGGGGAGCGCGCTCCTCGTGCACCAGCTGGTCGTGGGGCAGCGGCACCAGCCGGTCACCGTCGAGCAGCGCGGAGTCCGCCGGCCAGGCGCCGGGATACCGCAGCGGGTGCTCGCGAGGTGCCTCGGCCAGGCCGAGGGTCTCCAGCGTGAAGTCGTCCATGGCAGCTCAGTCCGCCGGCGGCAGCTCGCCCGAGCCCCGGGTGATCAGCCGGGTCGGCAGTTCGATCCGTTCCGGCGTCAGCAGTGTGCCGTCCAGCTGGCGGAACAGCCGCTCGGCGGCCGTACGGCCCAGCGTAGCCGCGTCCTGGGCGACGACCGTGACGCCCGGCTGCAGCAGATCGGCCAGTTCGATGTCGTCGAAGCCGACGAGGGCGACTCGGCGGGTGTGTTCGGCGAGGACACGGACCACGGTGACCGTCACCCGGTTGTTGCCGGTGAAGATCGCGGTGACGGGGGAGGGGCCGGAGAGCATCCCCTCGGCCGCCCCGCGCACCCGCACCGGGTCGGTGACGCCCAGCGACGTCCAGGCGTCCGCCACCTCGATGCCGGCGTCCTCCATGGCTGCCCGGTACCCGCGCAACCGCTCGGCGGCCGTGTGGATACGGGGCATGTCGCCGATGAAGCCGATCCGCCGGTGGCCGTGGGCGATGAGGTGGGCCACGGCGTCGCGGGCGCCGCCGAAGTTGTCGGAGAGGACGACGTCGGCGTCGATCCGGCCCGCCGGACGGTCCACGAACACCGTGGCCACGCCCGCCTTCAGCTCCGGCTCCAGATAACGGTGGTCGTCACCGGCCGGGATGACCACGAGGCCGTCCACACGCCGGGCGCACAGCGCCAGCACCAGTTCCTGTTCGCGCTCCGGGTCCTCGGCGCTGGAGCCGTTGATGAGCAGGGCGCCGTTGGCCCGGGCCACCTCCTCCACCGCGCGGCTGAGGGGGCCGTAGAACGGGTCGGCGAGGTCCTCCAGGACCAGGCCGATGCTGGCGGTACGGCCCTTGCGCAGGACGCGCGCGCTGTCGTTGCGGCGGAAGCCGAGGGCCTCGATGGCCTCCCGCACCCGGTGCTCCGTCTCGGGTGTGACCCCCGGTTCGCCGTTGACCACCCGGGAGACCGTCTTGAGCCCGACGCCGGCCCGCGCGGCCACGTCCTTCATGGTCGGACGGTTGCCGTACCGGGTCGTGGCGAGGCGGTCTGCTCGGCTGTGGGTGTCGGGCACGATACGGCGTCCTGTCCTGTCGTCGACGGGGATGCGACGGTCCATGATTTTGTATGAGGATGTGGCGTCGAGCATAGAGCCTGGACAACGTTGTCAGAAGCGGGAGACACTGTCCACCGCAATCTGTCGGCCTGCGCCCCACCGCGAGACCGCCTGTCCATTCCTCAAGGTTGACCGGGGAGAACTGACACTGATGCACACCGACCTCGTGGCTGCGCTCGACATCGGCGGCACCAAGATCGCCGGAGCGCTGGTGGACGGCCACGGCCGGATCCTGCTCCGGGCACAGCGCGCCACGCCCGCGCAGGAGGACGGCGACACCGTGATGCGCGCCGTCGAGGAGACCCTCGGCGAGCTCACGGGCTCACCGCTGTGGGCGCGCGCGGGCGCCCTCGGCATCGGCAGCGCGGGCCCGGTGGACGCCTCCACCGGCACCGTGAGCCCGGTGAACGTGCCCGGCTGGCGCGACTATCCGCTGGTCAGCAGGGTCCGCGAGGCGGCCGGCGGGCTCCCTGTCGAGCTGATCGGCGACGGTGTGGCCATCACGGCGGCGGAGCACTGGCAGGGCGCTGCCCGCGGGCACGACAACGCGCTGTGCATGGTCGTGTCGACCGGTGTGGGAGGCGGGCTGGTGCTGAACGGCCAACTGCACGCCGGGCCCACCGGCAACGCCGGGCACATCGGGCACATCAGCGTCGACCTCGACGGCGACCCGTGCCCGTGCGGCGCGCGCGGCTGTGTGGAGCGCATAGCCAGCGGTCCGAACATCGCCCGGCGCGCGCTGGAGAACGGCTGGCGGCCCGGTCCTGACGGCGACACGTCCGCCGCCGCGGTGGCCGACGCGGCCCGGGGCGGGGATCCGGTCGCCGTGGCCTCCTTCCAGCGGGCCGCCCAGGCGCTCGCCGCCGGTATCGCCGCCACCGCGACCCTCGTCGAGATCGACATCGCCGTCATCGGCGGCGGGGTCGGCAAGGCGGGTGACGTCCTCTTCGGACCGCTGCGCAAGGCGCTCGGCGACTACGCGACCCTCTCCTTCGTCCAGCGCCTGACGATCGTGCCCGCCCAGATGGGCACGGACGCGGGGCTGGTCGGCGCGGCCGCGGCGGCGCTCGCGAAGCAGGACACGGCAGCGGCGGTCTGACGCCGGGACGGTGCGAGGCGCCGGCGATGTCGGCAGAAACGTTCACTTGGCGGCCGGCTCCGAGGACCCGGCCGCCAGGCGCCGTCAGCAGTTCAACCGCGCGTCCGCCCAGTCCGCGTGGTCCGAGTCGATGCCGTCCCCGCCGTCGGTGACGACGAGCCGGACCAGCCGGGCACCGGTGATGTCCGCGGTGAGCGGCTCGGCCGGCATGGCATTGGTCAGGACACCGGTGGACGCCACCTTGGTGCCGTCCGCCCAGACCTCGAAGGCGACGGTGCCGTTCGCGCCCTTCTCGTCGTCGACACCGACGTCGGCGGTGACGGTCTCGCAGGCCGCGCCGGTGTAGTACTCGACGGCGCTCTCCGCGTGCACCCCGAGCCCCTTGGCGTACACCACCCCGCCCATGGTGATCGGATGACCGTCGCCCGCGGCGCTCTCTCCGTTGCTGGTGTTGCGTTCCACGGGACCGTAGCCGTTGGCGGCCGACAGCCACGGAAGGTCACCGAGATCTGAGGACCCCGACGGCGGCGGCACCACCACGGTCGCGGTGAACGGCAGCACGTTCTCGACCCGCTCACCGGCCGGTGAGCGGTAACTCGCCTTGAGTGTCAGGTCGTACGACCCCGTCGGCGTCCCCTGTGGCGCGGTGACCGTCCACGTCGTGCGGAGCGAGCGGCCCGTGGACAGGGCCTTGGAGGTGGTCGGCGAGGTCGGCTTCACGGCCCAGCCCTCGGGGCCGGACAGCCGTACGGAGACCTGCCCGGCCGGGGTGCGACCCAGGTCGGTGACGGTCGTCGTCAGCCGGGCCCGCGTGCCGGCCTGGACCAACGGACTGCCGTCCAGGCCGAGTTCGACGGCGGGCGGGTGCTGGTTCCACCTGCGGTCGGCAGCGACCCGCACGAGGACCGTTCCGTGCGCCGGGACGGTCGCCGAGATCGTGCCCGCGGTGTTGTAGCTCCTGTGCTGCCACAGGTCGCGCAGGGTGTAGGCGGCGGCGTCGGGCAGGCCGACGGCCGCGGCGGTGGTGGCGATGCGCTGCGGGCTGCCCGTCTCGTTGAACAGGGCGACCGCGCGGCTGCCGTCCTTCATCTCCTTGGCGACGACCCAGCGTCCGCCCTCGGAGGAGACGACAGAACCCTGCTTGCCCAGCGGGTCCTGGTCGACGGCGATGACCTCCTTGTTGCCGAGGATCTCGAAGGTCTCGTCGGAGGCCGTGCGCAGGTCGCTGCCGATGAGCAGGGGGGCCGCCATGACCGACCACATCGAGAAGTGCGAGCGGTACTCGGTGGCCGTCATGCCGCCGTTGCCGACCTCGAGCATGTCGGGGTCGTTCCAGTGGCCGGGGCCCGCGTGGGACGCGAGGGGGAGGTTCTGCTTGAGGATCGACAGCATCGAGCCCCAGGTGTCGCTGATGTCCCCGGTGGTGCGCCACAGGTGTCCGACGTCGGCGGCCCACTCCCAGGGCTTGTTCTGGCCCCATTCGCAGATGCTGTAGACGATGGGTCTGCCGGTCGCCTTGAGGGCGTCGCGCATGGTCGTGTAGCGCAGTCTGGCGTCCACGCCCTGGTTGTTGCAGTTGTCGTACTTGAGGTAGTCGACGCCCCAGTCGGCGAACTGCTGTGCGTCGCTGTACTCGTGGCCCAGCGCGCCCGGGAAGCCGACGCTGCTGCACGTCTTCGTGCCCGCGCTGGTGTAGATGCCGAGCTTGAGGCCCTTGGAGTGAACATAGTCGGCGACGGCCTTGATCCCGTTCGGGAAGCGGGCCGGGTCAGGGACGAGCTTGCCGTCCGCGTCCCGGGCCGGCAGGGCCCAGCAGTCGTCGAGGTTGACGTACTGGTACCCGGCGTCCTTGAGGCCCTTCTCGACGAAGATGTCCGCGATCCCCTTGACCATGGACTCGTCGAACTCGGCCCGGCAGTGGGTGGAGTTCCAGTTGTTGAAGCCCATGGGCGGGGTGAGGGCCAGGCCGTCGGCCAGGGCGGGTGACGCCGGCCCCTCCTCGTCCGCGACGGCGGGAGCCCCGGGCACCGCGAACAGCAGCACGGTGAGTGCGGCGACCGTCCTTCGGCGGGTTGTGCGGGTGTGAAGGTGACGCATCGTTACGTTCCTCCGAACCGGCAGAAGGTGCGATGACGGCATGTACGCGTCATTCGGTGTGGGTTAAAGGTAGGACGTGTTGGACTGTGGTGGAAGAGAGCGGCACGGCGTACGGCAGCGTGACCCATTGCGTCCGGCGACGTTGATCAGGCCATGAAGAAGCGCAGCATGCTCGCCCTCGCCTCCCTCGCCACCGGCTTCGTCGTCGCGGCGGTCACTCCCTCGCACGCCGTGGGTGAGGACCTCGACCGCGTCGACGTCGACAAGACCCTCAGCAGCCTCGACCACACCGTCGCCAGCGACAGTCTGGACGGTGTGGACGGGTCCGCCCTCGGGGGGAACGGCTGACGAGGCCTGCGCGGACCGCGGCACCGGGGCCCCTCTGGACGAGGGGCCCCGGTGCCGCGTTTGTGCGCCCTCATCTGCGGCTGGTTTCCGTGGCAGGGTGGAGCGGGCAAGCCTCAGGGGGCCAAACAGAAGAGGGGGAGTCCGTGATCGTCTGGATCAACGGCGCGTTCGGTGCGGGGAAGACCACCGCCGCACGGGAACTGATCGAACTGATCCCGAACAGCACGCTCTTCGACCCCGAGGACATCGGCGCGGCGGTCGTGCGTCTGCTGCCGCCCAAGCACCTCACCGAGGTCGGCGACTTCCAGGACCTGCCGATCTGGCGACGTCTGGTGATCGACACGGCGGCCGCGATGCTCGCCGAGCTCGGCGGGACCCTCGTGGTCCCCATGAGCCTGCTGCGCCAGGAGTACCGCGACGAGATCTTCGGCGGCCTCGCCGCCCGAAGGATCGCCGTCCGGCATGTTCTCCTCGCTCCGGCGGAAACGATCCTGCGCGAGCGAATAGCCGGGCGGGACACCCCGCCGACACTTCCGCCCGGCGAGATGGGGCAGGGGCACTGGGCGTACGACCACCTCGAGCCCTACCGGGCCGCCCTCGCCTCCTGGCTCACCGCCGACGCCCACCTGATCGACACCGGCGCGCTCACCCCGTACGAGACGGCCGCCCGCATCGCCGAGGACCTCGGCGCGGGGACCGTCCCGGTGTGCGACATCGTGCAGACCCCCGAGCCCACCGCCGAGACCGTGGCCGCCGGGGTCCTCCTCTTCGACGAGCACGACCGGGTGCTGCTCGTCGACCCCACCTACAAGGCCGGCTGGGAGTTCCCCGGCGGTGTCGTCGAGCCCGGCGAGGCGCCTGCCCGGGCCGGTGTGCGCGAGGTCGCCGAGGAGACCGGCATCCAGTTGGAGGACGTACCGCGTCTCCTCGTCATCGACTGGGAGCCGCCCGCGCCTCCCGGATACGGCGGACTGCGCCTCCTCTTCGACGGCGGCCGGCTCGACTCCGACCGGGCGCGGGCGGTGCTGCTGCCCGGTCCCGAGCTGCGCGGCTGGTGTTTCGCCAGCGAGGAGGAGGCCGCCGACCTGTTGCCGCCGGTGCGCTACGAGCGGTTGCGGTGGGCGCTGCGGGCCCGGGAACGCGGGGCCGCGCTGTACCTGGAAGCCGGGGTTCCGATCGGCTGACGTCCGGGGGAGGCCCCGTCGGCATTCGGTGCCGACGGGGCCTCGCCATGTTCGAGGCATGTTCGACTCAGGCAAGCGGAGGGCGAGAACCAGCCAAGGGAATCGTCGCGATACCTCCATGTCAGAGCTAACGAAACGTCCCGCCCTCGTCAACTCTTGGCAACGAGCGCAAACAATCCCCTTTTCGGGCATTTTCCGCCTTGACCGGCCTCTCGGCGTGTTGCGACAGTCCGCTCAGTCTCACGGCGCCGACAACGGCCGGCGACCGACGTCTTTCCCTCAGGGAACCAACAGCCCCATGACGAGACCCTGTCCGCCGGCGACGGCGAAAACTCCGCGCCAGCCCCAGCACATACCCGGGACGTCCGCACGATGACGACGCAACAGCAGCCGATGCCCGCCGACACCGGCACCACGCAAGCCGGTGAACCGTCGCCGCACCCGCGGAGCGACGCCGCGGTCATCACCGGGCGTTCGCCCGCCCGTATGGCCTGGCGGCGCATCAGACGGGACAAGGTCACCCTGATCGCGTTCGTGATCACCGTCCTGTTCATCCTGGTCGCGCTGCTGGCTCCGGTCCTGACGGCGATCACCGGCTGGGGGCCGATCACCCCCGACGGCAAGGCGATCGACCCGGACACCGGCAACTTCCCGCGCGGTGCGCTGGGCGGCATCAGCCTCACCCACCTGCTGGGGGTCGAACCGGGCACGGGCTACGACCTGTTCGCCCGGATCGTCTACGGCCTGCGCACCTCGCTCCTTGTCGGCTTCGCCTCGGCCGTGCTGTCCACCGTCGTCGGTGTCGTGGCGGGCCTCGCGGCGGGGTACTCCGGCGGCTGGGTCGACTCCGTGCTGTCGCGGATCATGGACGTGATGCTGGCCTTCCCGCAGCTGCTGTTCATCATCGCGCTGACCCCGGTCATCCAGAACGCGATGCAGACCAACAGCCACGGCGGCACCGACGAGAACCTCCGGCTGCTGGTCCTCGTCCTCAACATCGCGGTGTTCGCCTGGGCCTACACCGCCCGGCTGGTGCGCGGGCAGGTCCTGTCGCTGCGTGAACGGGAGTTCGTCGACGCAGCGCGGATCATGAGCGCCGGCCGGTGGCACATCCTCTTCCGGCAACTGCTGCCGAACCTGTGGGCGCCGGTCCTGATCTCCTTCGCGCTGGCCGTCCCGCAGAACATCACCACCGAGGCGGCCCTGTCGTACCTCGGCGTGGGTGTCATCCCGCCCAACCCGGACTGGGGGGCGCTGCTGTCGGACGCCTCCGAGTACTTCCTCCAGGACCCGATGTACCTGTTCGTCCCCGGCGTCCTGCTCCTGGTCCTCGTCCTCGGGCTCAACCTCCTCGGAGACGGAGTCCGGGACGCCCTCGATCCCCGCGCGGCCCGCAGCTGACGCGGTCCCCCTCAACACCGGCACGCACGGCCCCACTCGGGTCGCATCGCCGAGCCGTAAAAGAAACGGAGTATCACCCAATGACGCGCAGAAGGCGCTCGATCGCGCTCACGGCCACCGCCGTGGCGATCGCCCTGGGGGCCACCGCATGCGGGGGCTCCTCCAGCACCACCGGGAGCGGCTCCCCGACCAAGGGCGGCACGCTGACCGTCCTCGACCACGCCGACTTCGACCATCTCGACCCCCAGCGCACCTACACGACCGAGGGTTCGAGCATGGACCAGGAGATCGTGCGCACCCTGACCGGATGGGACGAGACGGGCTCCCAGCCCAAGCTCGTCGGTGATCTGGCCACCGACACGGGAACGCCCAGCAAGGGCGACACGGTGTGGACCTTCCACCTGCGCAAGGGCGTCGTGTGGCAGGACGGCACGCCCGTCACGGCGCAGGACGTCAAGTACGGCGTCGAGCGGACCTTCTCGCCCGACATCAACGGCGGTCCGCCGTACGCCAGTCAGTGGCTGGTCGGCGGCTCCTCCTACAAGGGGCCCTACTCGGGCAAGGAGCTGGCCTCCATCCAGACGCCCGATGCGTCCACGATCGTGTTCCATCTCGGCCAGCCCGTCGCGGACTTCAACGAGACGACCGCCATGCCCGGCTGGTCCGGGGTGCCCAAGGCCCACGACACGGGTTCCACGTACGACACACACGTCTGGTCCGACGGGCCGTACATGATCAAGTCGTACACCAAGAACAAGGAAGTCGTCCTCGTCAAGAACACGCACTGGAAGCAGTCGACCGACCCGATCCGGCAGCAGAACGTCAATGAGATCGACGTGAAACTCGGCCAGGACCAGTCGGCGATCGACCAGCAGATCAAGTCCGACGCCGGCGCCGCCCAGACCTCGATCATGCAGTGGCCGATCGCGGGCTCCGACCTGACGACGATCTCCAGTGACCCGTCACTGAAGTCCCGTCTCTACAACATTCCGGCTCCCGGCATCAACTACCTCGCCATCAACACCACACGGACCAAGGACCTGAAGGTCCGTCAGGCCATCGAGTACGCGATCGACAAGACCACCGTCCGCGGCGCGTTCGGCGGCTCGGCGTACGGCGACTACGCGAGCACCATGATCAGCCCCGGTATCGGCGGCTACCAGAAGTTCAACCTCTACAGCACCAACCCCGCGGGCGACCTCACCAAGGCCAAGGCGCTGATGAAGCAGGCCGGGAACCCCAAGCTCACCATGTCGCTGGCGGTGGAGAACACACCGACCCTGGAGCACTTCGGTGACGCGGTGAAGACGTCGCTCGGGAAGATCGGCATCACCGTGAACATCACCCCGATCGACGCGGCGAACTACTTCAGCAACGTCGACAACGTGAAGAACCAGTACGACCTGACCTGGGTCGACTGGATCGCGGACTGGCCGAACGCCTCCACCGTGCTGCCCGTGCTCTTCGACGGACGGCAGATCGCCAAGCTGCCGCAGTCCAACCAGGACCAGGCGTACCTGAACGACCCCGCGGTCAACACCCAGATCGACAAGATCGCCAAGATGACCGACGTCAAGCAGGCGAACGCCGCCTACGGCGCCCTGGACGAGCAGATCATGAAGGACGCGGCGGTGGTCCCGCTGATGTACATGAACTTCAGCGAACTGGCGGGCTCCAAGGTCGGCGGGGTCATCCCGGACCCCATCCTCGCCGAGCCCAGCCTCGTCCACGTGTACGTCAAGAACTGACGCACCCCTCCTCGGCCCGCCGGCGGTTCCCCGGCCGGCGGGCACCCCCTCTCACGTCAGGTCCAGCACGACATGGTTCGTTACCTCATCCGGCGCCTGCTGGCAGCGGCCGCGATCCTGCTGGTGATCACCGTGATCACCTTCGTGATCTTCTTCGCGCTGCCGTCCGATCCCGCACTCCTGGCCTGCGGCAAGACCTGCTCGCCCTCCCGGCTGACCGAGATCAAGCATTCGCTCGGGCTCGACAAGAGCTTCCTCACCCAGTTCTGGGAGTTCTTCAAGGGCCTCTTCGTCGGCCGTGACTACGGAGACCAGAGCCTGCGCGTGCACTGCGGCGCGCCCTGCCTGGGCATCTCCTTCCAGACCGACACCCCCGTCCTCAGCACCCTGCTGGGCGACTTCCCCGCGGACCTCTCGCTCGGACTCGGCGCCGCGGTGTTCTTCCTGATCCTGGGCGTCGGCCTCGGCACGCTCGCCGCCGTCCGCCGGGGCAAGGCCGCCGACAAGGCGGCGGTGGGACTCGCCCTGCTCGGTGTCTCCGTGCAGATCTACTTCGTCGGGCTGCTGCTGCTGTACCTGTTCGTCGACAAGTGGCAGATCCTGCCCGCCTCCGGCTACACCCCGATCACCCAGGACCCGAGCGCCTGGTTCGAGGGCCTGATCCTGCCGTGGGCCACCCTGGTCATCGTCTACCTCGCGCTGTACACCCGGCTCACCCGCTCCTCCATGCTGGAGGTCTTCGCCGAGGACTACATGCGCACCGCCCGGGCCAAGGGCCTGCCCAGCGGCAAGGTCGTCCTCAAGCACGGCCTGCGGGCCGCCATCACCCCGATCCTCACCATCTTCGGCATGGACGTCGGCTCGCTGATCGGTGGCTCCGCGGTCATCACCGAGTCGGTGTTCGGCATCAACGGCATCGGCAAGCTCGCGGTCGACTCGGTGCAGAACTCCGACCTGCCCGTCATCCTCGGCACCACGCTCTTCGCGGCCACCTTCGTCGTGCTCGCCAACGTGGTCGTCGACGTGGTCTACGGCCTCGTCGACCCCCGTGTCCGCCTCGCCTGAGCCCCCTCACCGCAGCAAGGAAAACCCGTGTCCCTCCAGACCTCAGCGCAACCGGCGGACGTCGATCCCGCGGCCGCCCCCTTCCTCGACGTACGGGACCTGCGCGTGCACTTCCCGACCGAGGACGGGATCGTCAAGTCCGTCGACGGAGTCTCCTTCACCCTGGACAAGGGCAGCACCCTCGGCATCGTCGGCGAGTCCGGCTCGGGGAAGTCGGTCACCTCGCTGGCCCTGCTCGGGCTGCACAAGGGCACGCGCGCAGTCGTCTCCGGGAAGATCCGGCTGGACGGCAGGGACCTGGTCGCCCTTCCGGAGCACGACATGCGCGCGCTGCGCGGCCGGACCGTCTCCATGATCTTCCAGGACCCGCTGTCCGCCCTGCACCCCTACTTCACCGTCGGCGCCCAGATCGCCGAGGCCTACCGGGTCCACCACAGGGTCTCGAAGAAGGAGGCCCGGGAGCGTGCCGTGGAGATGCTGAAACGGGTCGGCATCCCGCAGCCCGAACGCCGGGTACGGGACTATCCCCATCAGTTCTCCGGCGGCATGCGACAGCGCGCCATGATCGCCATGGCCCTGGTCTGCGACCCCGAACTGCTCATCGCCGACGAGCCGACGACGGCCCTGGACGTCACCGTCCAGGCACAGATCCTGGACCTGATCCGCGATCTCCAGGAGGAGTTCGGCTCCGCCGTCATCCTCATCACCCACGACCTCGGCGTGGTGGCCGACATCGCCGACGACATCCTGGTGATGTACGGCGGCCGCCGTATCGAGTACGGCACCGTGCGCGACGTACTCAAGGAACCCCAGCACCCCTACGCCTGGGGGCTGTTGGAGTCCATGCCACAGATCACCGGGGACGTCGAACAGCGGCTGAACCCGATCGCCGGGTCACCGCCCAGCCTCATCAACCCTCCCGGAGGCTGCGCCTTCCACCCCCGCTGCACCTACAAGGGCTGGGTGCCGGAGGGGCGTTGCGCGACGGAGCGGCCCGAACTGGTGGCCGTCCCCGGCACCGGCCGGCACCTCGCCGCCTGCCACCTCACCTCCGAGACCAGGCAAGAGATCCGCCTGCGTACGGCCGCCGGGACCGCGCAGTGACCGCGGCGGACGAACAGGAGCATGCCGTGAGCACCACTCAGCCCGCCGCCGGGGAGCACCTGCTCGACGTCAGCGGCCTCACCAAGCACTTCCCGATCCGCCACGGCATCGTCTTCCAGCGGCAGATCGGCGCCGTGCACGCCGTCGACGGCATCGACTTCACGGTCGGTGCGGGCCAGTCGCTCGGTCTGGTCGGCGAGTCCGGCTGCGGCAAGTCGACAACCGGCCGCCTGATCACCCGGCTGCTGGAACCCACGGCCGGGAAGGTCGTGTTCGACGGCGAGGACATCTCCCACACCCCCGAGAACCGGATGAAGGAGGCTCGCCGGAACCTCCAGATGATCTTCCAGGACCCGTACTCCTCACTGAACCCCCGGCACACGGTCGGCACGATCGTCGAGACGCCGATGCGGCTCAACGGCATCAACCCGCCGCAGGGCCACAAGAAGCGCGCCCAGGAACTGCTGGAGACGGTCGGCCTCAGCCCCGAGCACTACAACCGCTACCCGAACGAGTTCTCCGGGGGCCAGCGCCAGCGCATCGGGATCGCCCGCGCGCTCGCGCTGCGGCCCAAGCTCATCGTGGCCGACGAACCGGTGTCGGCGCTGGACGTCTCCATCC
This sequence comes from Streptomyces doebereineriae, assembly GCF_031845645.1. Classification (NCBI taxonomy): domain Bacteria; kingdom Bacillati; phylum Actinomycetota; class Actinomycetes; order Kitasatosporales; family Streptomycetaceae; genus Streptomyces; species Streptomyces doebereineriae. The sequence continues at coordinate 210,161 of NZ_JAVREZ010000018.1, read as the reverse complement.
AGGCGCAGATCGTCAACCTGCTCCAGGACCTCCAGCGGGAGTTCGGCATCGCGTTCGTCTTCATCGCCCATGACCTCGCTGTCGTACGGCACTTCTGCGAGCGCGTCGCGGTGATGTACCTCGGCAAGATCGTCGAGGTCGCCGACCGGCAGACGCTGTACACGCGGCCGAGGCACCCCTACACCCACGCCCTGCTGTCCGCGGTGCCCGAGGCCGATCCGGACGGCGTCCGCCGGCGCGAGCGCATCCGGCTCGCCGGGGACGTGCCCTCGCCGGTGGACCCGCCGTCCGGCTGCCGCTTCCGTACCCGCTGCTGGAAGGCCCAGGACAGGTGCGCGACCGACGAGCCGCCGCTGGTGCGGGTGGCGGGGAACGCGGAGGGGCACCTGACGGCCTGTCATTTCCCGGAGGAGCCGAGCGTCGAGGCCCGCGAGGAGGACATCGTGCTCGATCCGGCCCTGACCGCACTGGAGGACAGCGCCTCGACCTCGTCGTGAGGGTACGGGGTGAGCCTGCTCTCCTGTTCCAGTCGCCGGTTGAAGTCGCCGACCGCGACTGCCAGTCGGGCGTGCCGCGAGATGAGTGCGGCCGCCGCCGCGGGGATCTGCTCGGGGCGCCTGCCGTCGGCGCATGCGCGGATGAACTCCTCGCGTTCGTCCCGGCCGAGGCCGTACTGGTCGACGACCAGCCAGTGCACCAGATAGGAAAGGGCGTAGGCGCGGTCGTAGTCCCGGTGGCGGTCGTAGAAGTCGCGTTCCTGCGAGTTGAGTTGGAAGCGGCTCGACAAGGACAGCCCGTAGTCGGTCAGGTGGAGCCGGTGTCCGTCGGTGAGGAGGTTGCCGAAGTGGGCGTCGAAGTGGATCAGTTGCCGCTGCTCACGGAGGAAGCCGGTGACGGATTCGAGACCCTGCTCCACGAGGGCGCAGGCCGACTCGGCTTTCTCCGTGCGCAGTTGGGCGGAGAACCAGTCGTGCAGGGTGTGCGGCACGTACTCCAGGAACAGGGTCAGGCTCGCGGACGCCGTGCGCAGGGCCTCGACGCGCTCGCGGCCACCGCCCCAGTAGGCCACGCAGCGCTCCACGTCGGCGAGTTCACCGGGGAGCGGCTGGGGGAGGTCGCGCAGCACCCGCCAGTGGTGCAGCAGCGGGTAGCCCGGAAAGCTGCCTGAGCGCACCCAGTCGGTCGTCATCTCGTGCACGGCCAGCTCACGCCAGGCACCGAAGCCGGGGCTGCCGATCGCGCCGATGCCGTAGTGGAAGTGGGGCGGCAGGCCGAAGAGGTTCGCCGTGGAGCGGACGTGGTCCGGCTCGAGCTCGATGGCGGTGAGCGGCACCTGCTTCACGAAGATCCCTACACCGTCCACCTCCAGCAGGCTCGCCCGTCCGCCGATGCCGGTGCCTGCGGGTGTGCCGGATGCCACCAGGTCGGCGAGTGCGTCGTCGCTCAGGAGGGCGAGGGAGGCGGCGGTGTCGGCGTGGGTGCTGAGACGGGTGGGGGAGACCATGGACCCATGATCGGTCCCCCGCGGCCGAAGCATGCGAGGTCCGGCTTGGGCCCGGTACGTTGAACACGCTGAGCAACACGTTCCCGTCGGCAGGCGAGACGGCCACGGCGTCCCCGGTGAGCAGCAGTCCGTGCTCGGGGAGATGCGGCGCGACACTGCCGGGCGTGTGACCCGGGACATGGACGACCCGCGCCCCACCGCCGAAGCCGACGGCCTCGCGAACGCGCCCTGCGGCAGGTGCCGTAGGGCTCCCGCGTGCAGGGGGCGCTCCCAGTCCTAGAACATCGGCGGCTGGCCCGGTACTTCGCCTCGTACGACGGGCGTGTCCAGCGGGTGCGCCAACACCTCGGCGCCGGTCAGAGCGCCCAACTCGCTGGCTCCGCCCACATGGTCCTCGTGGAAGCGGGTGAGCACGATCCGTCGATCGCCGCCCTTGAAGACAGGCGGCGATCGACGTGGCGGATCCTGCCGGGCCGGCTTCGGTGTCGTCACGTCGCCGTCTCGCCAGAGAGAGGCCTGGCCCACCGGGAAGCGCAGAAGGCCCCCGTCCGCGGACGAGGGCCTTCTGCCGACAGCAGCCCCGGAGGTTCAGCTCGCCGCGTAGTTGCGCAGGAACAGCGCCTCCGCCACCGACAGGCGCTCCAGCTCCTGCGGGGAGACGCTCTCGTTCACGGCGTGGATCTGGGCCTCGGGCTCGCTCAGGCCTATCAGGAGGATCTCGGCGTGCGGGTAGAGCGCCGCGAGGGTGTTGCACAGGGGAATGGAGCCGCCCTGGCCGGCGTACTGCATCTCCTGGCCCGGGTAGGCCACCGCCATCGCGTCGGCCATCGCCGCGTACGCCGGGCTGGTGGTGTCCGCGCTGAACGGCTGGCCGTGGCCGATCCGCTCGGTGCTCACGCGCGCGCCCCACGGAGTGTGCGTCTCCAGGTGGGCCTGGAGCAGCTTGGTCGCCTCGTCGGTGTCGATGCCCGGCGGCACCCGCAGGCTGACCAGCGCCCGGGCGCTCGCCTGTACGGACGGGGTGGCGCCGACGACCGGCGGACAGTCGATGCCGAGGACCGTCACGGCCGGGCGGGCCCAGATGCGGTCGGCGACCGTGCCGTCACCGATCAGTTCGACGCCGTCCAGGACCTTGGCGTCCTTGCGGAACTGCTCCTCGTCGTACTGCAGGCCGTCCCAGGACGCGTCCGGGGTGAGCCCGTCGATCGTCGTCGTCCCGTCCTTCGCGCGCAGCGAGTCCAGCACGCGTATCAGCGCGGACAGCGCGTCGGGGGCCGCACCGCCGAACTGGCCCGAGTGCAGGTTGCCCTCGAGGGTGTCGATCTGGACGCGCAGCATGGTCATGCCGCGCAGGGTGGCGGTGACCGTCGGCAGACCGGTGCGGAAGTTGCCCGCGTCGCCGATGACGATGGCGTTCGCGTCCAGCAGCCCGGGGTGCGCCTCGGCGTACCGCTCCAGGCCGCCCGTGCCCTGCTCCTCCGAGCCCTCGGCGATGAACTTGACGTGGACCGGCAGCCCGCCGTTGGCCTGGAGGGCGCGCAGCGCGAGCAGGTGCATGAGCAGGCCGCCCTTGCAGTCGGCGGCCCCGCGCCCGTACCAGCGGCCGTCGCGCTCGGTCAGTTCGAACGGCGGGGTCGTCCAGCCGGCCTCGTCCAGCGGCGGCTGCACGTCGTAGTGGGCGTACAGCAGGACGGTCTTCGCGCCCGCGGGACCGGGCAGGTGGCCGTAGACCGACTGGGTGCCGTCCGGGGTGTCGAGCAGCGCCACGTCCTCGAAGCCCTCGGCGGTGAGCGCGTCCGCGACCCAGCGGGCTGCGGCCTCGCTCTCGCTCTTCGGGAACTGGTCGAAGTCCGCCACCGACTTGAACGCCACCAGTTCGGTGAGCTCCGCCTGCGCCCTGGGCATCAGCGAGGCGACGGTCTCGGCGACCGGATTCGACGACATGGGCACGCTCCTGGTGGGTGCGACGTTGTATCTGTGAGTGCCGTAGATCCTCCCACAGTGGTCTGTGGGCGGGCCCGCCGTAGGATGCGGGAGACAGGTGCGGCAATGGCTTGATCGGGAGCAGCAGACCATCGTGAGCAGCGAGAACTCTTCGGCGGACGATTCTTCGGCGGACGGCGTGCAGGACGACGGACAGCGGGTGTGGGACGTCGTCGTGGTGGGCGCGGGACCCGCGGGGGCCTCGGCCGCCTACGCGGCGGCGGTGGCCGGGCGGCGGGTGCTGTTGCTGGAGAAGGCCGAGTTGCCGCGGTACAAGACGTGCGGCGGCGGCATCATCGGCCCCTCACGGGACTCGTTGCCGCCCGGTTTCGAGCTGCCGTTCCGGGACCGGGTGCATGCGGTCACCTTCTCGAACAACGGCCGCTTCACCCGCACCCGGCGCTCCAAGCAGATGCTGTTCGGGCTGATCAACCGGCCCGAGTTCGACCAGCAGCTCGTCGAGCACGCGCAGAAGGCGGGCGCCGAGCTGCGCACGGGCGTCACCGTCCAGCGCGTCGAGCAGCACGGCTCGTCGGTGCCCGACCGGCGCACGGTCGCCGTGGTCCTCCAGGGCGGCGAGACACTGCTCGCGCGGGCGGTCGTCGGGGCCGACGGCAGCGCCAGCCGGATAGGAGCTCACGTCGGGGTGAAGCTCGACCAGGTGGACCTCGGCCTGGAGGCGGAGATCCCGGTGCCGGAGACCGTCGCCGAGGACTGGAAGGGGCGGGTGCTCATCGACTGGGGCCCGATGCCCGGCAGTTACGGCTGGGTCTTCCCCAAGGGGGACACCCTGACGGTCGGGGTGATCTCGGCACGTGGTGAAGGCGCGGCCACCAAGCGGTACTTGGAGGACTTCATCGCGCGGCTCGGTCTCGCCGGGTTCGAACCCAGCATCTCCTCCGGCCACCTGACCCGCTGCCGTGCCGAGGACTCGCCGCTCTCGCGCGGGCGGGTGCTGGTGTGCGGTGACGCGGCGGGGCTGCTCGAGCCGTGGACCCGCGAGGGCATTTCCTTCGCGCTGCGCTCCGGGCGGCTCGCGGGGGAGTGGGCGGTGCGGATCGCGGAGGCCCACGACGCGGTGGACGCCCGGCGCCAGGCGCTGAACTACGCGTTCGCCGTCAAGGCGGGGCTCGGCGTGGAGATGAGCGTCGGCAAGCGGCTGCTGACCGCCTTCGAGCGCCGTCCCGGCCTGTTCCACGCGGCGCTGACGGGCTTCCGGCCCGCGTGGAACGCGTTCAGGGATATCACCCAGGGTTCGACCTCGCTGGGCGAGCTCGTCCGGGGCCGGCCGATGGCCCAGCGGGCGCTGGCCGCGCTGGACCCGCGGTCTGCCGAGCGCGGGGCGGGCGGCGAGGCCACGTCCTGACCGGTCACTTCCTCACCGGTCACTTCTTGACCGTGAGCCGGAAGACCGGGTGGTCCGGGGCGGCCGCGATGATCTCCTCGTCGGAGGACTTGGCGGTCACGCCCTGGAAGTACTGGTTGACCTCCCAGCCCCACTTCTCCAGGTAGGTCCGCAGGATCGGGAGCTTCTCCGCGTCGGGGAGCTCCACCACGGTGAACTCGCGCACCTTGCGGCCCACCCGCAGCTCCCCACCGCCGGCGGCACGCATGTTGCGCACCCACTGGGAGTGACCGCGCGCCGAGACCAGGTACTGCCCGCCCTCGTACGTGTGCGGGTTGACCGGGATCCGCTGCATCTGCCCGCTTTTGCGGCCGCGCACCGACATCTCCGCCGTACCGGCCAGGCTGAAGCCGTGCCGGGCCAGCCAGCCGATGACGCTGTTGAGGCGGACGTTGAGCGGGCTGCCCTTGAGGTAGTACGGCTGCGACATGGTGACCCCCATCGGATGTGCGAGAGCGGTGCTCTCGCTTTCGTGGGACCAGTCTGCACGGATCGGTGGCGCAAAGCAAGAGCAGTGCTCTCGATTGTGTGCACTGCTCTGCTTCTGTGCGACACTGGTCCTATGAGCACCGCACAAGGCGCCCGGGCCCGTGCCCGGATCGAAGTCACCGCCGCCATAAAGGACGAGGCGCGCCGGCAGCTCGCTGCGGACGGCGCGGCGAAGCTCTCGCTGCGGGCCGTGGCGCGTGAGCTGGGGATGGTCTCCTCGGCGCTGTACCGCTACTTCCCGAGCCGCGACGACCTGCTCACCGCGCTGATCATCGACGCCTACGACTCCTTGGGGGAGAGCGCGGAGCGGGCGCACGAGGCGGTGGCGGGGGCGGGCCCCCTGGAGCGCTGGGTCACGGTGTGCGAGGCCGTGCGCCACTGGGCACTGGAGCATCCACACGAGTACGCGCTCATCTACGGCTCTCCCGTCCCCGGCTACACCGCCCCCCAGACGACCGTCCCGCCCGCCGCCCGCGTGGGCCTCCTCCTGATCGGCATTGTGCGCGACGCCCACCACGGCCCGGGGGGCCTGGAGGAACTGCCCCCGGTTCCCGAAGACCTTCACGCCGAGGCCGACCGTATCGCCGCCGACCTCGCCCCGGATCTTCCGCCCGAGGTGATCACGGCCCTGGTGGTGGCCTGGGCCCAGCTCTTCGGACTGGTCGGCTTCGAGCTCTTCGGCCAGTTCAACCGGGTGGTGGAGGAGCGGGAGCCGTTCTTCCGGCACGCGGTGCGCCAGCTGGGACGGGGCGTGGGGCTGCGGTAGAGGGCGCGGGGCCCGGCCGCCGACACGCTGGGTGCCGCGGGCCGTCGTACTTCGCCGGGAGTACGCGTGATCACCGCGCTCGGGGGACGTCCTGGCCGGGTCGGGGCGTCTAGCGTGGCTGTCATGGACGGTGAGCAGGGCGTGCGCCGGGACGAGCCGCCGCGGTGGCGGTGGCGCGGGGCGTCGTGGTGGCGGCGTTCCGAGGAGGGGCAGGGGGCCCGCTGGCCGTGGCCGTCCACCCTGCTGCTCACGTTCTTCGTCCTGGCGGGGTCGAACTACGCTGCACGCCAGCAGGCCGAGCGGGCCGACCTCGATGCGTTCGCACGGGTGCTGCTCGTGATCGGCGCCGGGCTGTTGCTGTGGCGGCACCGGCGGCCGGTGCTCGTCGTCTTCGGTACGGCGGCCGCCGCGATGGTCTACCTGGGGGCCGGGTATCCGTACGGTCCCGTGTTCCTCGCCGTCGCCCTCGCCTGCTTCAACGCCATCGTGGCCGGGCACCGCAAGGCCGCCTGGACCGCGCTCGGGATGCTCTGGGCCGGGCACGTCCTGGTGGCCCACTGGCTCTACCAGTGGCTGCCGCCCTCCGGGGACCCGGCCGCCCCCTGGGGGCAGGAGGGGGTGATCGCCGCCTGGGTCGTCGCGATCGTCGCCGTCTCGGAGCTGGCCCGCACCCGGCGCGAACAGTGGGCCCGGGACCGCGCCGAACGTGCCCGCGCCGCACAGCGCCGCGCCGACGAGGAGCGGCTGCGGATCGCCCGCGAGCTGCACGACGTGCTCGCGCACAGCATCTCCGTCATCAACGTCCAGGCCGGCGTCGGCCTCGCTCTTCTCGACACCGACCCCGAACAGGCCCGCACCGCGCTCACCACCATCAAAGCCGCCAGCAAGGAGGCGCTCGGCGAGGTGCGCCAGGTGCTCGACACCCTGCGCACGCCGGGTGACGCGCCTCGCGCCCCCGCGCCGGGCCTCGACCGGCTGCCCGAGCTGGTGTCCCAGGCGGCGGGCGCGGGCCTCACGGTCGAGCTGGAGGGATCGGCGCCGGGTCTGCCTCCCGGCGCCGACCTCGCCGCCTTCCGTATCGTCCAGGAGGCGCTCACCAATGTCGTACGGCACTCGGGATCGCGGCACGCGCGCGTGCGGCTCGATCACGACGGCGGTGCGCTACGGCTGCGTATCGACGACGACGGACCCGCGACCGGCACCGACGCGGGCGGCAGCGGCAACGGTCTGGCCGGAATGCGGGAGCGGGCCGCCGCACTCGGTGGCACGATCGAGGCGGGCCCGCGTCCCGACGGAGGGTTCCGGGTGCTCGCCGTGCTGCCGCTCAAGGTGAAGGCCAAGGAGGACGACCGGTGATCCGCGTACTGCTCGCCGACGACCAGTCACTCGTGCGGGCCGGCTTCCGGGCCCTGCTCGACGCGCAGCCGGACATCGAGGTGGCCGGTGAGGCCTCCGACGGCGAGGAGGCGCTGGCCGAGGTGCGCGAACTGCGGCCGGACATCGTCCTGATGGACATCCGGATGCCGCTGCTCGACGGCCTCGCCGCGACCCGGCGCATCACGGAGGACGACACGTTGAAGGACGTGAAGGTGGTCATGCTCACCACCTTCGAACTCGACGAGTACGTCTTCGAGGCGATCCGTTCCGGCGCCTCCGGCTTCCTGGTCAAGGACACCGAACCGGAGGAACTCCTGCGCGCCGTACGGGCGGTGGTCGACGGCGACGCGCTCCTCTCGCCAGGAGTGACCCGCCGCCTCATCGCCGAGTTCGCGGCCCGCTCCAAGGAACCCGCGGCCGAGGGCGCCCTCGCCGGACTCACCGAGCGGGAACGGGAGGTGATGGCCCTGGTCGGCATCGGCCTGTCCAACGAGGAGATCGCCCGCCGCCTGGTGGTCAGCCCCCTGACCGCCAAGACCCACGTCAGCCGCACGATGGTCAAGCTCGGCGCCCGCGACCGCGCCCAACTGGTGGTGCTGGCCTACGAGTCGGGGTTGGTGCGGCCGGGCTGGCTGGGCTGAGGGCCCTGCTGCCGGAAGCGCACGAGCACACTGATCACCCGGGCGACGAAGACCACGGGCGCGATCGTGAGCCCGATGTGCAGCAGCAACTTCTCGACCGTTCCCGGCAGTTCGAACAGCAGTGCCGGTCCGGCCACCGCACCGAAGAGCACGGCTGCCGCGAACAGCGCACTGCACAGGGCGTATCCGATCTCGACGGTGATGGCGTCCCGCTCGGCCTGGTTCCGGCGTCCCCCGTAAGTCTCCATCCTTGAAGTCTCACAGCCGTGTGCCCGGCGGAGCAAGGAGCTCGGCCGGGCACACGGTGTCGGAGGCGTCCCCCTAGTCGCGTACGGTGACGCGCTCCGCCTCCTGCACAGTGGACTTGACGACCACGACGGACCGCTGCGGGCGGCGCGGGGTGCGCAGTCCCGTGAGGGTGATCAGCAGCCCGGCCGCGGCGATGGCCGTGACCACGACGAGGCCGGGGCGGTAGCTGTCGAGGACGGCCTGAGGGGTCGCGTTCTCGGGGGCGCCCGCCGTCACCACGGCGGTCACGACGGCCAGGAAGATCGCACCGCCGACCTGGACCGAGGTGTTGAGCAGTCCGGAGACCATGCCCTGCTCGTGGTCCTCGACGCCGTTGGTGGCCTGGATGTTGAGCGACGGGAAGACCAGTGCGCAGGCGGCACCGATGAGCAGCATCGACGGCAGGATCGCGGCGGCGTACCCGGGGTCCAGGTCGACACCCAGGAACAGCGCGTATCCGACGACCATCAGTGCGAAGCCCGCCGGGATCAACCGCTGGGTGCCGAACCGGTCGACGATGGAGCCGACCTTCGTCGAGGACACCGCCACCAGCGCGCCCGCGGGCAGGAAGGCGAGCGCGGTGTGCAGCGCCGACCAGCCGAGCAGCGACTGCATGTACAGGGTCACGAGGAACTGGAAGCCCACGTACGAGCCGAAGAAGGCCATGGCACCCAGCTGGGCGCGGATCTGGGTGCCGGAACGCAGCACGCCGAGCCGGACCAGCGGGCCCGGCGAACGCCGCTCGACCAGGACGAAGACCGTCAGCAGTACGGCCACGGCGAGGAAGGACAGCAGGGTGCGGGCCGAGGCCCAGCCGGACTCCGGAGCCTGTACGACGGTGAAGACCAGCAGCAGCATCGAGGCGGTGCCGAGAACGGCGCCGGGGATGTCGTAGCCGTTGTGGTCCTTCTCGCGGGCGCTGCGCGGCAGGAGCTTGAGTCCGGCGACGAGCGCGATCAGGGCGATGGGCGCGGGCAGCAGCATGGTCAGCCGCCAACTGGCCTCGGTGAGCAGGCCGGACAGCACCAGGCCCATGGAGAAGCCGGTGGCGGCGCAGGTGGTGTAGATGGAGAGCGCGCGGTTGCGCAGCGGGCCCTCCGGGAACGTCGTGGTGATGATGGACAGGCCCGCGGGCGCGGTGAAGGCCGCGCTCAGGCCCTTGATGAACCGGCTGGCGATCAGCAGCGGGCCCGAGTCGACGAGGCCGCCGAGCAGGGAGGCGACGGCGAACACGCCGAGGGCCACCAGGAAGACCTGGCGCCGGCCCAGCAGGTCGGCGGCCCGGCCGCCCAGGAGCAGCAGACCGCCGTAGCCGAGGATGTAGCCGCTGACGATCCATTGCAGCGTGGAGGTGGAAAGGCCCAGGTCGGCGCCGATGGACGGCAGAGCGACGCCGACCATCGACACGTCGAGCGCGTCCAGGAACATCGCGGCGCACAGCACCAGCAGGGTGCCCCAGAGCCTGGGTGTCCAGCGGACCACTGAGGAAGGGTCCGCGGGGGTGGTGAGCGGAGAGGTCATGCCGAAGACACTACATGCGCATGCATCAAATGCAAGCGCATTTAATTCTGATGCAATAATTCTTCTTCTCTGCTACGGTGCCGCCCATGGCGGCGAAGAAGCCCGAGCAGGAGCTCGCGGAACAGTGGCGGGACATGCTGGCGCTGCACGCGCGCACGCAGTGCGAGCTGGACCGTGCTCTTCATCAACACGGCCTGTGCGGCAGTGACTTCGAGGTGCTGGACGTCCTGGCCGACGGCGGCTGCGACTACCGCGTGCAGGAGATCTCCGAGCGGGTCCATCTGAGCCAGAGCGCGCTGTCGCGGCTGATCGCCCGGCTGGAGAAGGACGGGCTCGTCGAGCGCGGAATGTGCGCGGAGGACCGGCGGGGCGTGCGGGTGTCCCTCACATCGAAGGGACGCGCGTTGCACGGCGACGCCCTGCCGGTGCAACGCGCGGTCCTGACAAGGATGTTGGAGCCGTCCTAGCCCACGGCGGACTTCTCCCGCCACAGGCCGGCGACCGACACGTCCCCGGTCACCCGCGGGAACGGCAGCCGGTTCCACAGCGCCAGATACAGCCGCGCGGCGGGCCCGGACACCTCGCAGTCGGCGTCCCCCGCGTCGCCGTACTCGGCCGCGGGTGGTTCCCGCGTCAGTCGTACGGTCCACACGGCGCCGTCCGTGTCGCTCGCCCGCACCCGCAGCACCCGGGGCTCCTCGGTGCGGACCCTGCTCTTCGGGCGGGCGTGGAAGCCACGCAGCAACTCGTCGATGCCGTCGGCCGCGAAGTCCCGACCGAGCTCCTCGGGGGTACCGCCGCTGGCCGCCTCCGCGTCGAAGCGGTGCACGGCTGTCTCGTGCGCCTGCCGCCTGGCCCAGAACGCGAGCGGCGACGGGGCGGGCAGGAACTGGAAGCACTGCAGGCCGGGGTCGGCGGAGCCGAGGGCGGCCACCAGGAGGCGGTGTCCCTCGCGGAACCAGGCGAGCAACTCCCCACCGTCGAGATCGGGTCGATCGGGGAACGGAACGCGGTCGGAGCGTCCTTCGGCCACGAACGCGGCCGCCCAGCGGTGCACTGTTCCCGTGTGTTTCAACAGGTCCCGCACCTGCCAGTCCGGGCAGGTCGGCACCTTCGTGTCCGGTCCCGCCTGCTCGGCGGCCGACGCGAGCAACAGGCCTTCCCGGTCCAGGATGTGGATGAACTCGGCAGTCTCCATGGAGCGAGTGTGCCCCAGGGCGATGCCCTGCTCGCACGCCTTCAGCACTTCGTCGTCAAGGGATGACATCGACGGAGTCACCAGTCACGGGCCGTCTGAAGCAGGTGATCGCGGACCAGCGCCACATGCGGGATGCCGGAGGTGCCGGGCCGCTGCACCAGGAAGCTCGTGTTGAGGGGCGGGTCGTCGGGTTCGTGGAGCAGGACCAGCGTCCCCGACCGCAGCTCCTCGACGCACAGATAACGGGGGAGCACGGTGAATCCGGCGCCGCCGGCGACCGCGGCCTTGACCGCGTTCAGGTCCGGCATGGTGACCGCGGGCTGCCGGACCAGGCGTCGGCCGAAGACGTGCCGCCAGTAGCGGCGCACGATGGGCAGATCGTCGGCGTAGGCGACGAGCGGGACGCCGTGCAGGGCGGCCGCGACGGACGCGGGCGCGCCCAGCCGCTGTGCCCAGGTGGGAGAGGCGACCAGCACGAACTCCTCGTCGTTGAGGGGCACGGCCGTGAGGGTCCGGCCGCGCGGCCGGAACGTGGCGATCACCAGGTCGTGGCGGCCCGCGCGCAGGTCGTCCAGGAGCGGTTCGGTCAGACCCGGCGTGATGCGCAGCCGTACCCCTTTGTCCACCAGGGGCGCGAGGCCGGGCAGGACGCACCGGGACAGCAGCTCGGCCGGACCGGCGAGATGCACCGGCTCGGCCGGGGCGTCCTCCGCGCCCCCGGCGGGCCCGGCCACCATGGCGAGCGAGTCCAGGGGCTGCACGATCCTGGCGGCGAGCTCGTCCGCGTAGGGTGCCGGGGTCACGCCCCGCGCCCGGCGCTCGAACAGCTCGCGGCCCAACTGCCGTTCCAGAGTGCGGATCTGGGTGGTGACCGTGGGCTGGGACAGGCCGAGCAGACGGGCGGCGGCGGTGAAGGAGCCGGTGCGGTACACCGTCAGGAACGTCCGCAGCAGGTTCAGGTCCAGCGGGGCGCCGACGGTCTGCCCCGGCTCCTCGGAGCCATTGGTGTTCCTATCCCTCATATGCGTGAGCCTATTGGATTTCTATGGCGGGGCAGGACTACGGTCTTACCATGTCGAAGATTCTTTTTGTGATGACCGGTGCCGACCACTGGACCCTGGCCGACGGCACCCAGCACCCCACCGGCTACTGGGCCGAGGAGGCCGTCGCCCCTTACGAGGCCTTCAAGGCCGCCGGACACGAGATCGTGGTGGCCACCCCTGGCGGTGTCGTGCCGACCGTGGACAAGGGCAGCCTCGCGGCCGAGGCCAACGGCGGCCAGGAGAACGCCGACCGCATCGCCGGGGTGCTCGCCTCGGCCGCCGAACTCCAGCAGCCGGTACGTCTTGAGGACGTGAACCTCGACGACTACGCGGCAGTCTTCTACCCCGGCGGCCACGGGCCGATGGAGGATCTCGCGGTCGACGCGGACTCGGGCCGACTGCTCACCCTCGCCCTGGAGAGCGGCAAGCCCCTCGGCGTCGTCTGCCACGCCCCCGCCGCCCTGCTCGCGGCGACGAAGGCCGACGGCTCCAACGCGTTCGCCGGGCGCCGGGTGGCCGCCTTCACCAACGCCGAGGAGACCCAGGCGGGCCTTGCCGACAAGGCCAAGTGGCTGCTCCAGGACCGGCTCACCGAGGCCGGCGTCCAGGTCGACGTGGCCGAGCCCTGGGCTCCGCACGTGATCGTCGACGGCAACCTGGTGACCGGGCAGAACCCGTCGTCCTCCGCGCCCCTCGCCGTCGAACTGCTGAAGAAGCTGGGCTGATTCCGCGGGTTCAGACGCCGAGAGAGGGCAGTACGACGGCGTCGATGTAGTTCCCGACGAAGGCCGGGTCGGCCGCCTTGTCCTCCAGCAGCTGGTGGGCGATCACGCTGCCCAGCAGCGCGTAGGAGACGTAGGACAGGGCGGCGGTGTCCGCGGGGACCTCGCCGCGCTCGACGGCCTGTCCCAACAGCGCGTCGAGACTGCTCAGTTCGGGAATGACGAGCAGTTCACGCAGTGCCGCGAGGAGATCGGGGTGGGCGTGAGCGGCCTGGAGGACACCCCGCATCAGGGCGGTGTCCTGTTCCATCCGCAGCTCGTTCATCTGGGCCACCACCGCCGCGAAGTCACCGCGCAGGGACCCGGTGTCGATGCCGGCGAGGGTGGCGGGCTTCTCGTGGCGCAGTGCCTCGGCGACCAGCTGCGGCTTTCCTGTCCACTGGCGATAGAGGGTGGCTTTGCTGCACCGGGTCCGGGCGGCTACGGCGTCCATGGTGAGGCTGTCATAGCCGACCTCCCGCACCAGATCGAGGACGGTCGTGTACAGCTCCGCCTCGCGTGTCGGCGTCAAACGGCTGCGCCGCCGACGGGGGGTACAGCCTGGTTCCACCGCGCTCGCCGAGGTCGTACGTCCGCCGCCGTTGCCATCCATGCGCGCCTCATCCAAACGAAACAGTTTCGTACACAAACAGGTTATCCCCACGGCTGTCAGAAAGGACAGGGGCCGAGCCTCTGAGGCTCCTCAAGTCGCTTGGCGGGCACGGAACGTGACCGTCACGATGAGCCGCATGTCGGGAATCGCGGGACTGAACAAGAAACACAACTTCGTGCTGCTCGTCCGGGACGCGGACGTCGTCGGAGCGGCCCTGCGCCAGGCGCTGGCCGAGGCCCCGCCCGAGGAGCGCCCCGGGCTGGAACGCGCCATGGCGCTCGTCGAGTCGACCGCCGCCGCCACCGAGGCCGGATTGCGCGCCCGCTGGGTCCGCTCCCGTTGGGCCGCCGTCGGCTTCACGGGTGACGTCACCTCGGTCGCGGCGGTGCGGGCACTGCGCAAGGCGGAGCCGAAGCTGAGCCTGTTGGCGGCTGTTCAGTTGCAGAAGGAGGCGGTGGCCCATCCGGAGTGATCCGGTGGGTCTACGCCCGGTGCGCGCCTTCAGCCCGCCGCGCGTCGGGTCAGCAGTGCGATGACCGCGGCGGTGGCGGCGAGCGCCGCGACGCTGGTGAGGGCGGCGGGGAGGGAGAACCAGTCGGCCATGAAGCCGATGGCGGGCGGGCCGAGGAGCATGCCGCCGTAGCCAAGGGTCGAGGCGATGGCCACTCCGTCGGGCCCGGCCAGCCTGCCCGCGCGCTCGACGGCGACGGGGAAGAGGTTGGCGAGACCGAGCCCGGTGATCATGAAGCCGAGCAGTGCCGCCCAGACGGACGGGGCGAGGGCGCCGAGCAGCATGCCGAGCGCGGCCGTGGTGCCGCCGCCCACGAGCGTGCGGGTCTGGCCGAGTCGTTCGAGCAGCCTGGTACCGGTCAGCCTGCCGATGGTCATGGCGAGCGCGAAACACGAGTAACCGACCGCGGCGACGCCGGGCGTGGCCTCCAGGTCGTGCTCCAGATGCAGGGCGCTCCAGTCGGCCAGCGCGCCCTCGCCGTAGGCCGTGCACAGGGCGATCAGGCCGAAGGTGATGACGAGACCCCGGGTGCGGGTGCCCTGGCGGCGGGGTGCGGACGCCTGCCGGGGCACATCCTGCGAGGGTGTCGGGGCCGGGATGCGCAGCAGGGTCCGGCCTGCGAAGGCGGTGACGAGCAGCCCGATCACGGTGAGGCCGAACAGGTGCCGTGTGGGGGACAGGGCCCCGGCGACCAGCCCGCCGAGCCCGGCACCGAGCATTCCGCCCAGGCTGAAGGCGGCGTGGAAGCTGGGCATGATGGGCCGCCGCAGAGCGCCCACGAGATCCACCGCGGCGCTGTTGAACGCGACGTTGATGCTGCCGTACGCCGCGCCGAAGATCAGCAGTACGGCCCCGAGCGCCACGGCGGAGTGGGTGAGCGGCGGCAGCGCGACGCTGAGGGAGAGCAGGACGGCGCAGACGACGGTGACCCGGTGGGTGCCGTAACGGCGGCAGAGGCGGCCTGTGAGCATCATGGTGATCACCGCTCCGGCCGAGACACCGAGGAGGGCGAGGCCGAGGGCGCTGGCGGAGGCTCCGGTCTGTTCCTTGATCGCGGGGATGCGGACGACCCACCCGGCGAAGACGAAGCCGTCGAGGGCGAAGAAGACGGTGAGGGCGATACGGAGTCGGGTGAGGGAGTCGTCCGGCACGGAGACGCGCGTTCGCATTTTGTTTATTAGCGGCACAAAGTAAGCCTAGGCGTGTGCTCGATTGTCGGCAAGGGTGTTCGGGTGAGCGCGGGAGGGTAGGGGGTGGCCGCGGCGGACGTGGGAAACGCACCCGTCGATTTCCTCGAGGGCGAGAGGAGCGCTCCTGGTGGTGCCTGGTGCACGGGGTGTCATGACCGGGGCGGGTCCGGTCGAGATCGCGCGGCTCGGTGGGCTGTGGCGGGTGACCCGGCCCTGGCATACGGGGTTACGGCCCTACTTACGCAGTTATGTCGGCTACTGGGAAGCCGTGGCCACACCGTACGAGGCACGGTTGGTGCCGACGGGGCGCGCGACCCTGTTGATCAGTCTCGCGGAGCCGTTCTCGCAGGTGCGGCGGCTGGGCGTGCCGGACGCGGGCAGCGGGAACATCGGGTCGCTGGTGGTGGGGCTGGAGGACCGGCCCGCGATCTGTACGCATCCCGGCGGCCAGGAGGCGATCCGGGTGGAGTTCACGCCACTGGGTGCGTACCGGCTGTTCGGCCTGCCGATGAGCGAGTTGACGAATCTGGCCGTCGGGATACGGGACGTACTGGGGCCGGAAGCCGGGGTGCTGGTGGAGCGGATGGCAGCCACGCCCGACTGGGCCGCCAGGTTCGACCTGCTGGACGCGGCGCTGCTCGCCCGACTCGAGCACGGCCCGCAGCCCACGCCCGAGGTGGGACACGCCTGGCAGTTGCTCGCCGGCAGCGCGGGGGCGGTCCCGATCGCCCGTATCGCCGCCGAAGTGGGCTGGAGCCAGGGATACTTGACCCGCCGGTTCACCCAGCAGATCGGACTCACCCCCAAGACGTCCGCCCGGGTGCTGCGCTTCCGTCACGCCGTGGCGCTGCTCGGTCGCGGGGCCACGAGTCTGACCGAGATCTCCATGGCCTGCGGCTTCTACGATCAGGCGCACCTCAACCGCGAGTTCCGGGCGATCGCCGGGACCACGCCCGGACAGATGGTGGCCTCGCGACGCGTGGAGGGGGCCGTGGCTCTCACCACGAGTGCAAATTTGTCCAAGACCGCGTCGACTGCGGGCCTATAGCGTGCCCGCTTGTACCACCGACGGCCGGTCGGATGGCGCGGGGGACCGTCCGACCGGTCGCACCACGCTGTCCGGACCGCAGAGGATGCCGGCCGGCCAGGACACGTCCATCGACTCAGGAACCGGATTGACCGACAACGGCACAAGGCCGTACAGGAGTTCACCCGCCGCGCCCCACGGCGTCTCCCCGGAGCAGCGGGTCGTACTGGAGACGAGGGGCAGGCGCTCCATCGAGTTCGGTGCGGCTTGGTTCATCGGGGGGCTGCTCGTCGCCGTCGTCACCTTTGGGCAGGCCCGGGGCGAGGGCGTCTATTTCGTGGTCTGGGTGCCGATGTTCTACGGCATCCACCGGATCGTCTCCGGTTTCCAACTCGTCAGGAAGAGCCGAGAGCTCTCGTAGGCTTCCTGGATGCGGTCAGCGCAGTCGTGATCACCGCGACACCCGACGACAGTTCGAACTGCCGTCCCGCACCGGCGGAGCGGCGATCAGGAAGAACACCCGCACCGCCACCGCACCCAGGAACACGCCGACCTCGGGACGCGCCGACAGACGCAACGCGAGCGGTCGTTCTGCGATCCGGCCGTCCTTGACCTTGCCCGGGCCGGAGGCCGGCGGTGAGGTCACCGCCGGCTCGGCGTGCTGGGTCATACCCATCACCTGGTGCCCTTCGCGGCGAACGCCGCCACCGAGTCGGCGTTGTCCTTGGTGATGAAGGCGGGGCCGGTCAGTACCGGAGCTGTTCCGCCGCCGCTGGCGTTGCCGTTGTTCTTGTAGAGCCACAGGGCGTCGACGGCCAGGTAGCCCTGGAGGTAGGGCTGCTGGTCGACGGCGAACTCGACGGAGCCGTTCTGGACGGCGGCGACGAGGTCCTTGTTGAGGTCGAAGGTGGCGACCTTGGCCTTGCTGCCGGCGTCCTTGACGGACTGGACGGCGGTGAGGGCGAAGGGGGCACCGAGCGTCACGACCTGGTCGATGCTGGAGTCCTGCTGGAGTTTGGCGGTGATGGTGGACTGCACGGAGGGCATGTCGGTGCCGGTGACGTAGATCTTGTCGGTCTTGCCGGTGAAGCCCTTGGCGAGGCCTGCGCAGCGGGATTCCAGGGCGACCTGGCCCTGGGACTGGACGACGCACAGGGCGTGCTTGGCGCCGAGGGTGTTGAGGCGTTCGCCGAAGGCCTGGCCGGCGATGTTCTCGTCCTGGCCGAAGTACTCCAGCATGCCCAGTTTCTTCCAGTCGTCCAGGCCGGAGTTGAAGCCGGTGACCGGGATGCCGGCCTTCTCGGCCTTGGCGACGACGGCCTTCATGGCGTCGGGTTTGGCGGCGGTCAGGGCGATGCCGTCGACCTTCTGGTCGATGGCGTTCTGGACGAGGTTGGCCTGGGCGCCGGCACTGGGGTCGGCGGAGTAGACGAGTTTGATGTTGTCCTTGGCGGCGGCGGCCTGGGCGCCCTTGCGGACGATGTCCCAGAAGGTGTCGCCGGGCTCGGCGTGGGTGATCATGGCGATGGTCATCCTGGGGGTGCTCGCCTTGCCCGCGGAGGCGCCGTCCGCGCTGTTGTCCTCGGACTGTTTGCCGCCGGAGCTGCTGGAACAGCCGGCGGCGAGCAGGGCGCCCGCCAGGACGGTCGCGGCCAGGGCGGCGGCTCGGTGGTTTCTGTGCATGTCCCTTGCACCTCGCTGTGCTGTTCGAATGGGAATGAGGATCCGGCGTCGACAAAGGGTTCCGCCCGGTCCGGAGAGCGCGGGCAGGCGGCTTGGAGCGCCTTGTGCGGCGGGAGATGTGGTCGCGGCAGCTGTGGGTGTGGACCGCGCATCGGGTTACTAGAGCGCGTTACTAGTGCGCGCTAGGTGGTCGTACTATGAAATGCCCCGCAGGTGATGTCAATAGATTTGTCAGGACGTATCGACAAGCTCCGCCGGTCGTCCCGAGTTCCTCGCGGGCTGCGGGGTGTGGGTCAGGACCTGCTGGGGACGGGTGACGACGAGATCCTGCCCGGCGGGCTCTCGGCGTACGGTGATGTGACCGCCGCCATCGCCCGATCGTCGTACGGCAACTCCCGAGAGGCCGCTACGGATCGCCATCGCCCTGTGACAGCGGGGCGGTTGAGAACCCGTGCAGGCGTTCACTGTGCCGACCACGGAGGCCGTAAGGCGTCCTGCGCGAAGACGAGCGCAGTCAACGGGCACCCCCTACCCGCGGAACGGCACCGCCGATTCGATCTTCGAACGAACCTCCCGCATCACCGCCACAATGACCCGCTCATGTTCCGCTGTGAGCCGAGACACCGGCACCGAGCAACTGATCGCATCGGTGGCCGGCGCGTCGTACCGCAGGGCGAACCCGAAGCCGGCGATACCGACGACCGTCTCCTCCCGGTCGACCGAGTGACCGCGCGCCCGTACCTCCGCGAGATCGGCCAGCAGACTGGCCCGAGTGGTATGCGTGTTGGCCGTGAGTGTCCTCAACGGCTCTTCAACGAGCGGGAGTTGGTCGTCCGCGCGCTCCGCGAGCAGGGCCTTGCCCAGCGCCCCGGCATGCGCGGGCACCCGTCGGCCCACGCGGCTGATCGTGCGCAGGTACTCGTGCGACTCCCGTGTCGCCAGGTAGACCACGTCCGAACCGTCCAGTCGCGCAAGGTGGATGGTCTCACCGAGCGCGTCCGACGCCTCGTCGAGGTATGGCCGTACCGCGCGGACGTACAGGTCGCTGTCCAGATAGCTGGTCCCGGTGAGCAGGGCGCGGATCCCGACGCTGTAGAGGGATCCGGTCGCGTCGGTGCGGACCCAGCCGCACTCCACGAGGGTCTGGAGGAGGGCGTACATGCTGCTGCGCGGCACCCCCAACGCCTCGGAGAGTTCACGCAGCCGCGCAGGCCGCTCGCCCCGCGCGGCGAGCAGTTCGAGCACCGCGACGGTACGGACCGCCGACTTCACCTCGGGTACGCCTGCGCGCTGCGACATGGGCCGATCGTAAGGCGATTCGTGCGTACCCCATTGACCCCCGGTGCTCTCTAGATCTAGCCTCCGTCCTCATATGTAGACAACGTCTTTGTATGAGGATCGCGTTCAGTGGAGTGACTCGTAGGGGTGCTCCGGTGAACTCACCTCACCGCACTGCCAGTTCAAAGGAGAACTGACACATGCCGCTCGTCGTGGTCGGGATCAGCGTCCTCGTCCTGCTCTTTCTGATGACGAAGCTGAGACTGAACGGCTTCGCCGCCCTCCTCCTGGTCGCCGTGGGTGTCGCCCTGGTACGCGGCATCGGCCTCGAGGACATCCCGGACGTGCTCTCCGAGGGCATCGGGGACCAGATCGGCGACACGATGCTCACCATCGGGCTCGGCGCCATGGTCGGCCGTGTGATGGGGGACTCCGGCGCCGCGCAACGGATCGCCGGCAAGCTCCTCGACGTGTGCGGCCCGCGCTGGGTGCAGGTCGCCATGGTGCTGTCCGCGATGCTCATCGGCGTGACGATGTTCTACGAGGTCGCGTTCGTGATCATCGTGCCGGTCGCCTTCACCCTCGTCCGGGTCACCCGGGTGAACCTCCTCTGGGTGGGGCTGCCGATGTCGATCGCCCTGTCCACCATGCACAGTTTCCTGCCGCCCCACCCGGGCCCCACGGCCGTGGCCGCCACCTTCCACGCCTCCGTCGGGCTGACCCTTTTCTACGGCCTGTTCATCGCGGTCCCGGTCGGCGCGTTCATCGCGCTGCTGTGGCCGCGTCTGCCGTTCGTCCGGCGGATGAACCCCGAGATCCCCAAGGGCCTGGTCAGCGAACGGGTCTTCGAGGAGGAGGAGATGCCCGGCATGGGCTGGTCGCTGGCGGTGGCCCTGCTGCCCGTCGTGCTGATCGCCGGTGCCGCGGTGACCGACCTGGCCACCTCGGGGGACAACGCCGGGCTGCACTTCGTCGCCTTCATCGGCTCCGCGCCGATCGCCCTGCTGCTGACGCTGCTCGTGGCCGTCTGGGTCTTTGGACCGCGCATGGGGCGCAGCCTGGCCGAGGTCAGCACCTCGTGCAAGGAGGCCGCCCAGGCGATGGCGATGATCCTGCTGGTCATCGGCGCGGGCGGGGCCTTCAAGAACGTCCTCGTCGAGGGCGGGATATCCGACTACATCAAGGACGCGACCGACGGCTGGTCCATCTCGCCGATCATCCTGGCCTGGCTGATCGCCGCGATCCTGCGCGTGGCCCTCGGTTCCGCGACCGTCGCCGTCGTCACCGCCTCCGGCGTGGCACTGCCGCTGCTCGCGGGAAGCGGGGTCCACGCCGAGGTCATGGTGCTCGCCGTCTCCTGCGGGTCGATCGCCTTCTCGCACGTCAACGACCCGGGCTTCTGGATGTTCAAGGAGTACTTCAACCTGTCCGTCATCGACGCGATCAAGGCTCGCACCACGTACACGACGGTGCTCGCGATCCTGGGCCTCGGCGGTGTCCTGGTCCTGGAGCAGGTGCTGGACGCCCTGAAGGTCTGACCTCCCCTCATCACCCATCAGAAGGACACTGCTCGCCATGAGCCAACCCGTCGTCACGAAGTTCTCCGTCCACCCCGTCGCCGGCCGGGACTCCATGCTCCTGAACCTCTCCGGCGCCCACGCCCCGTACTTCACCCGGAACGTCGTCGTCCTCGAGGACTCCGAGGGACGCACCGGCCTCGGCGAGGTGCCGGGCGGCGACGGCATCACACGGACCCTCCGCGACGCCGAGCGCCTGGTCGTCGGTGCCCGCGTCGGCGACTACAAGCGCGTCCTGGGCACCATCCACGACACCTTCGCCGACCGTGACTCGGGCGGCCGCGGCGCCCAGACCTTCGATCTGCGGACGACCGTCCACGCGGTCACCGCCGTCGAGTCGGCGCTTCTGGACCTGCTCGGACAGCATCTCGACGTCCCGGTCGCGGCGCTGCTCGGCGACGGCCGACAGCGCGATGCCGTACGGGTCCTGGGCTACCTCTTCTACGTCGGCGACCCGGGTCGTACCGACCTCGACTACGTCCGTGAGCCCGGCGCGGAAGCGGAGTGGTACCGCATCCGGCGCGAGGAGGCCCTGACCCCCGAGGCCATCGTCCGCCAGGCCGAGGCCACCTACGACCACTACGGCTTCCGCGACTTCAAGCTCAAGGGCGGTGTCCTGCCGGGCAGCGAGGAGGTGAAGGCCGTACACGCGCTCAAGGAGCGCTTCCCCGAGGCCCGGATCACCCTCGATCCGAACGGTGCCTGGTCCCTGCGCGAGGCGGTCGAGCTGTGCCGTCCGCTCGTCGGCACGCTCGCCTATGCCGAGGATCCGTGCGGTGCGGAAGGCGGTTACTCGGGCCGGGAGATCCTCGCCGAGTTCCGCCGGGCCACCGGACTGCCCACCGCGACCAACATGATCGCCACGGACTGGCGGCAGCTGACCCACGCCCTGGCCCTGCAGTCGGTGTCCATCCCGCTCGCCGACCCGCACTTCTGGACCATGCAGGGCTCGGTCCGGGTCGCCCAGCTGTGCCATGCCATGGGGCTGACCTGGGGCTGCCACTCCAACAACCACTTCGACATCTCGCTCGCGATGATGGCGCACTGCGGTGCCGCCGCCCCGGGCGAGTACAACGCCCTCGACACCCACTGGATCTGGCAGGAAGGCCTGGAACGGCTCACCGTCGAACCGCCGCGGATCACCGGCGGCGAGGTCGCCGTCCCGGACACGCCCGGCCTCGGGGTTCGCCTGGACCGCGACCGGCTCCGGGCCGCTCAGGAACTGCACGAGGAGGTGGCCTCGGCGGGCCGTGACGATGCCGCCGGGATGCAGTACCTGATCAAGGGCTGGACGTTCGACGCGAAGCGTCCGTGCCTGGTGCGCTGAGTCCCGCGTGCGCTGACTGCCGGGCGCTGAGTTCCGCGCGCGCCGAAGTCGTTGACATGGTCAAGACAGCTCATTAGCATCCGTGACGCCTTGGAAAGCGCTTTCCAGTTCATGCCTCGACTTCCCCCCACGGGATCCACCCCCCACAGGATCCACCCCCACAAGAGGACCCCCACATGAACCCACGAAAGACCGCAGTGGCAGCAGCGCTCGCCGCCCTGCTGCTGGCCGGCCCCGGCGTCGCCCAGGCCGCCCCGCCCGCCGCGCCCGCACCCCAGGAACAGGTCGCGGCGGCCACCATCACCTGGACCCTGGAGCGGGCGAGCAACCCCACCGCGGACCAGCAGGCGGCGTACACCCTCATCACCTCGGCGATGAACGCCGCGGTGACCCGCTACAACAACCTCAGCGACCTGGGGAAGTCCATCACCGTCCGCTACGACACGAGCGTGCCCACCGCGGACGGCAACCTCAACGGAACCATCCGCTTCGGCAGCAACCGCAGTTACATGACCGAGCGGACCGCTCTGCACGAGATAGCCCACACCATCGGCGTGGGCACGAGCTCGGGCTGGTCCACTCTCGGTGGCAGTGGCACCTGGACGGGTGCTCAGGCGACCGCTCTCGTCCGGCAGTTCGACGGTTCCTCGGCCAAGTTGTCCACCGGCGGCGGGCACTTCTGGCCGTACGGCCTCAACTACGAGAACGAGTTCTCCGGCACGGCGGCCGACCGCCACGTGCAGATCGTCGCCGCGATGGTGCGTGACGGTCTGTGAGCTGAGGGGCTGGTGTCCGGGGGCGAAAAACCGCTCCCGGACACGGTGTTCGGGCGCAGGACCGTCCCCTGCGGGGAAGGGCCCTTGTCGACCGGCACCTCTCCCGCGCACTGGAGGCTCCCTTGGACGCCCACGGCACACATGACACCTTCCGGCCCGGTCCGCTCTCCCGCCGCAGATTCCTCCAGGCCGCCGGTGTCACTGCCACCGCCACCGCCGTCGCGGCCGCCGGTACACCTGCCTCGGCCGCCCCCTCCCAGTCGGTCACCCTCTCCCTGACCGCCGCCACCGGCGGTTCCGCGACGCTCTCCCCGGCCGGCGACCGGCTCGTCGCCGAAGTACAGAACGTGCTCTGGTCGATTCCGCGTGCCGGTGGCACCGCCGTCGCGCTCACCTCGCCCGGCCTCGAACCCACCCGCCCGCAGTTCTCGCCCGACGGCGGCCGCCTCGTCGTGTGCGCCTACCGCGGCGGTGGCTTCCACCTCTGGACGCTGCGGTCCGACGGCACTGAAGTACGGCAGCTCACCGACGGGCCCTGGGACGACCGTGGCCCCGCCTGGTCGCCGGACGGCACCCGGATCGCGTTCGCCTCCGAGCGCGGCGGCGACACCGTGACCGGCAGCCCGTACCGCATCTGGGTCGTCGACGTACGCTCCGGCGCGCTGACCCGGCTCACCGGACGCGCCGCCCAGCAGGGCCCGGCGCAGGGCGGTGCCTGGGAGGACTTCGACCCCACCTGGTCGGCGGACGGCGAGCGCGTGCTGTTCGTGCGCGCGGCGGTCACTGCCACGGGCACGCTGCGCGCCGACACCGTCGCCTCGGTGGCCGCCGACGGTTCGGGACCTGTCACCGTCGAGCACACCGACGACTCCGGCGCCCAGCTCATGACCCCGGCCGTCTCACCCGGCGGCCGCCTCGCGTATCTGCGCACCACGCCCGCCCCCAGCGCCTCGTGCACCCTCGTCGTGGACGGCACGCCGATCGCCGTCGACGGAGACGTCCTTCCGGCGCCGCCCCGCTGGACCGACGGCGAACTCCTCCTGCTCGCGGTGGACGGCCACTTCCGCGTCGTGGACCCCGAGGCGCCCGCGGCGGGGGAGAAGATCCCGTTCACGGCCGCGATGCCCGTGCAACGGCCCCGCTACCGCGGCAAGGCGTACGACTTCGAGGGCGCCGGCCCCCGGCCTGTGCGCGCCCTGCATCTGCCCGCCCTCTCGCCCGACGGCCGCAGTGTCGCCTTCGCCGCGCTCAACTCCCTGTGGACCGCCGGGACTTCGGGTGGGCGCGCACCACGCAAGGAGCTCCAAGTCCCGCGCACCCGCTATGTGCTGGGCCCGACCTGGACACCCGACGGCACGGGGCTGATCTTCGCCGACGACCGGGACGGACTGTTCGCCGTACGGCGCCGGGACCTCGACTCCGGCGAGGAGACCGTGCTCGCCGACGGCGGCCGGGTCTTCCCCGCCCTCTCGCCCGACGGGACCCGGCTGGCCTGCCTGGACATGTCCGGCAACCTGGTCGTGCGCGACCTGCCCTATGGCAGCGAACGGTCCCTCGTCGCACCGCTCGGCGCGGGCGGACTGCCCGGCCGCCCCAGCTGGTCTCCCGACGGGCGGTACATCGCCCTGTGCGATCGCAACCGGCTCAACCAGCGCTTCCGCGAGGGCTACAACCTCATCCGGGTCGTCGACACCACCACCGGCACCGCCGCCCTGCACGCCCTCGCCCCGCACACCTCCCTCTCCGACCGCTACGACTCCGGCCCGGTCTGGTCGCCGGACGGCCGCTGGATGGCCGTGGTCGCCGAGTCCGCTCTGTGGCTGCTGCCGGTCCGCTCGGACGGTGCCCCCGACGGTGAGCCGCGCCGCCTCACCACCGAGCCCGCCGACCACCCCTCCTGGTCCGCCGACGCCCACACCCTGCTCTACCTCTCCGCCGGCACCCTGCGCCTGATCGACGTCCGCAGCGGCAAGGCCCGTACCGTCAAGGTGCCGTTGGACTACCGGCGTCCCCGCCCCGCCGACACCCTCGTGCACGCCGGCCGCTTCTGGGACGGCACCGGACCGGACGTCCGCGAGGACATCGACATCCTGATCCATGACGGTCGTATCGCGGAGGTCTCCCCGCACCGCACCGGGCGATCGGCCGCACGCCGAATCGACGCGAGCGACCGTACCGTGCTCCCAGGACTCTGGGACGCGCACACCCACCCCTGGCAGAGCACCTACGGCGGACGCCAGACCGCGCTCCAACTCGCCTACGGCATCACGACCGCCGTCTCCCTGGGCGGCTTCGCCTACGAGCAGGCCCGGATCCGGGAGGCGGTCGCCGCCGGAGCACTCGCCGGGCCGCGGCTGCTGGCCACCGGTGAACTGCTCGACGGGGCCCGCGTCGCCTACAGCATGGGCCGCGCGCACCGCACCCCCGAGGGGCTGCGGCGCTCGCTGGAGCGCGGGGCGGCGCTGGACTGGGACTTCGTGAAGACGTACGTCCGCGCCCCTGGCTGGGTGATGAAGGAGGCCGCGGACTTCGCGCACGAGCGGCTCGGTGTGCGCAGCGGCAGCCATCTCTGTACACCGGGCGTGCAGCTCGGGCAGGACCTGACGACCCATCTGCAGGCCACGCAGCGGCTGGAGTTCGGGCACGCGACGACCGCCACGGGCCGTGTCCACGAGGACGTCCAGGAGATCTACACCAAGGCGGGCTTCCATCTCGTCGCCACCCCGTTCACGGCGCTCGTCCTGCTGGGAACGGACCCCGCGCTCGCGGAGGACCGCCGTGTCACCTCCCTGATGCCGCCGTGGGACACCGTGTTGGTCCGCCAGCAGGCCGGACAGCCGCCCACGGCCTCCCAACTGGCCACTCTCGACCGTGAGTTGGCCGTGTACCGGCGCATCCTGGCCGACGGCGGTCAGATCGCGCTCGGCACGGACCAGCCGCTCGTGCCGGTCGGTCTGCATCTGCACCTCGCCCTGCGGGCGCTGCACCGCGGCGGGCTGTCTCCCGCAGAGACCCTGCGCACCGCCACCCTGCTGCCCGCCCGTGTCTTCGGCGCCGATGCCGACCTGGGGACGCTGGAGGAGGGCAAGCTCGCCGATCTCACGGTCGTGGACGGTGACCCCTTCACCGACTTCGACACCCTGATCCGCACGGTGGCGGTACTGCGCGGAGGGGTGCCCTTCGAGCAGGCGGACCTCGTGGACGCCTTCGACTCCGTGCGGCGCTCCGGCGTGTCCTCCGAGGCGACCTCCGACGCGTCCTCCGAGGCGGAATGGCTCGGGGTGAGCGAACAGATGCGGCGTGAGGGATGCTGTGATCCGGGGACCGCGCTGTGAGAGATACGGAGCGACGCGGGTCTGACGGCTGGACGCCTACGGGCCCCTGGGTCTGACTTGTCCGATTCCTGTGCGGCGCGCACTCTGGGTCTGTGAGGCACCTCACCGCGTGAATTGAGCAAGAATGGCCACTTTTGATCAAGGGAACGGTCGCAGTGGGTGGTCATCCGATGTCGCGACGGTCACCCTCAGCCTGGACGGCGTGGTCACCGGGTGGAGCGAGGGCGCTCGACGACTGCTGGGCCACCGAGCCCCGGAGGTCGTAGGGCGCGCCGCGACGGATCTGCTCCTCGGTGAGGGAGCTCCCGGGGCGACCGGGCTCTCCCTCGCCGGCTCCCAGGAATGGAGGGGCACGGCGGCACTGCGGCATCGGGACGGCCACCGCGTCGAAACGGCCCTGCACGCCCAGCCGTCGCTGGGCGGCGACGGCACGGCCCACTCCTTCGTCGTGGCCCTCTCCCCGGGCCCCGACCGATCCATGGTGGAGTGGGCCTTCGACCAGGCCTCGATCGCGCTCTCCACCCACAGCGTGACATCCGGCTCGTGGCGCCGGAACGCGACGGCGGAGAGTGGGGAGCGGGGGACAGGGGGCGAGGGTGGAGCGCGGCCGGTTGGTTCCGAGGGCCGAGGGCGACCGGTTGGGGTTGAGGGTGGAGGGCGATCGGCTGGGGTGGAGGGTGGAGCGCGATCGGCTGGGGCCGACAGCGGAGCACGATCAGCTGGGGTTGAGGGTGGAGCGCGATCGGCTGGGGTCGAGGGTGGAGCGCGAGCGGTAGGAGCCGAGGAGCGAGCAGTAGGGGGCGACGGCGGAGCGCGGGTCGTTGGAGCCGAGGGCGAGGAGCCGTCGGCATGGGGTGGAGACGAGCCGGCCGCCAGGGGCGGGGGTGAACCGGTGGTTCGCCGAGCCGTACGCGAGGTGCCTCTCGACACCGGATACGAACCGCAGGCGCCCGCCCCCGCCGACGAAGGCTTCCTCCAGTGTGTCCGCCGAGTCGCCGAAGAACGCGCCCCGATGCGCTACGAGTGTCTGGCCCCGGAGCCGGCCTGCGCCCCCGGCGCCGCCGCCCCCCGGGGCTCCACCCACCACCGCGCCTGGGTCATCGAGCTCTGGCCCGTCCGCGACCCCGCGACCGGTGAGGTCGTCGGCGTGGGCACCGCCGCGTTCGACAGCAGCGACCAGCACGCGGCCCGGCAGCGGCTCGCCCTGCTGCAGGAGGCCGGCAGCTGCATCGGCACCACCCTGAACGTGACCCGCACCGCCCAGGAGCTCGCCGATCTCGCCGTCCCGCGCCTCGCCGACTTCGTCAGTGTGGACCTCCTCGACTCCGTGCTGCGCGGGGACGAACCCGTGCCGGGACCGGTCGACGCGGCCGTGGTGCTCCGCAGGGTCGCCCACCAGTCCGCCGCCGAGGGGGAGGACGTCCCCGAGGCGGCCATCGACCTCGGCGGGATGGACACCTACCCGCCGTTCTCGCCGCCCGCCCGCTGTCTGGCCGACGGGAAACCGGTGCTCAGCGGCGCGGACGACCCCGACTTCGCCGCCTGGATCGCCGGACACGAGACACGCACCGCACGCGTGGCGGAGTACGGGTTCCACTCGGTCATGGCCACCCCCCTGCGGGCAAGGGGCATCACCCTCGGCGTCGCGGTCTTCACCCGCAGCAGCGGCTCCCCGCCCTTCGAACCGGACGATCTGATCCTCGCCGAGGAACTCGCGGGCCGGGCCGCGGTCGGCGTCGACAACGCCCGCCGCTACACCCGTGAGCGCACCAACGCCCTCACCCTCCAGCGCAGCCTGCTGCCCCGGGACCTGCCCAAACAGGCGGCCGTCGAGGTGGCGTACCGCTATCTGCCGGCCGGCACCGGCGCGGGCGTGGGCGGCGACTGGTTCGACGTCGTGCCCCTGTCGGGCACCCGCGTGGCCCTGGTCGTGGGGGACGTGGTCGGGCACGGCATCCATGCCTCCGCCACGATGGGCCGGCTGCGCATCGCCGTGCGCACCCTCGCCGACGTGGACCTTCCCCCGGACGAACTCCTCACCCACCTGGACGATCTGGTCACCCACCTGTCCACGGACGAGGAGGACATCGCTCCGGACGAGCCTTACGTCGTCAGCGGCGAGATCGGTGCGACCTGTCTGTACGCCGTCTACGACCCGGTCTCCCGCGTGTGCACCTTCGCCAGCGCAGGTCACGTCCCGCCCGTCGTGCTGCTCCCCGACGGCACGGCCCGGGTGGTGGAGCTGACGCCGGGGCCGTTGCTCGGTGTCGGAGGGCTGCCCTTCGAGTGCACCGAGCTGGAGCTGCCCGAGGGCAGTCTGCTGGCCTTCTGCACCGACGGTCTGGTCGAGGCGCGCGACCGCGACGTCGGCCTCGGGCTCGACCGGCTCTGCGAGTCCCTGGCCGGTCCGGTCGCCTCGCTGGAAACGACCTGCGACACCATTCTCAAGGCCCTGCTGCCCAAGAGCCCCTCCGACGACGTGGCCCTGCTCCTCGCTCGCACCCGGGCCCTGCACGCAGACCAGGTCGCCGCCTGGTCCCTGCCCTCCGACCCGTCGATCGTGGCCGACGCCCGCGCCCAGACCACCCGCCAGCTCACGGCGTGGGGGCTGGAGGAGGCGGCGTTCGTCACCGAGCTGGTGGTGAGCGAGCTGGTCACCAACGCCATCCGCTACGGCGCCGTTCCGATCGGCCTCCGGCTCATCCGCGACCGGACGCTGATCTGCGAGGTCTCCGACGCCAGCAATACCGCCCCGCATCTGCGCCGCGCCCGTACGTACGACGAGGGCGGCCGCGGGCTGCACATGGTCGCCCAGCTCACCCAGGGCTGGGGCACCCGCCAGACCCCCCTGGGCAAGACCATCTGGGCCGAACAATCCCTCCCGGCCGGCTGACCATGGCAGCGCGACCCAGAACCGACGACTCCGGCGGCGGCACGCACACGCTGGGGCTCCTCTACCCGCCCGCCGGCCGCCTCCGTGACTACACCACCATGCAGCTCTCCTTCGTGGGCGGGGTGGCCGAGGCCGCGGCCCAGCAGGGCTACGACCTGCTGCTCGCCCCCGCCGGCACCCATGACGACCCCTCTTTCCTGCGGAT
This sequence comes from Streptomyces doebereineriae, assembly GCF_031845645.1. NCBI lineage: Bacteria > Bacillati > Actinomycetota > Actinomycetes > Kitasatosporales > Streptomycetaceae > Streptomyces > Streptomyces doebereineriae. Next base: position 180,770 of record NZ_JAVREZ010000018.1, on the reverse strand, counting down.
GATCGACGACCGGCGGGTGGCCGGCGTGATCGTCATGGAGATCCGCCGGGAGGACGACCGCGTCGAGCGCCTGGCCGAGGCGGGCTTCCCCTTCGTGGCCATCGGCCGCAACCACCGGGCCGACGTGGCCGGCTGGGTCGACCTGGACTTCGCCGGCCTGGCCGGCGGCTGCGTCCAGCACCTCGCCGACCTCGGTCACCGCAGAATCGCCTTCGTCAACCGGTCCGAGCAGCTCTTCAGCAGCGGCTACGGCTTCGCGCGGCTCGGGGACGAGGGCTACACCGAGATGATGAAGAAACTGCTGCTCACCCCGCACGCCTACCTCTGCGGCGACGACCTCGCCTCGGGAGAGGAGGTCGTGGAGCGGATCCTGAGCGAGGACCCGGCGACGACGTCGCTGGTCACCATGAACGAAGCGGCCCTGGAAGGCGTCTACCGCGGACTCACCCGGCACGGCCTCAGCGTGCCGCGCGACTTCTCTGTCGTCGGCGTCGCGGCCAGTCCCTGGGCCGAACAGGTGAACCCGCCCCTGACCGCCGCCGAGATACCCGCCAAGGAGATGAGCGGGGTCGCCGTCGACCTGATGATGCGGCGGCTGCGCTCACCGGACTCGCCTCCCCGGCACGTCCTGCTGAAGCCGCTGATCACCCTGCGCGGCAGCACGGGACGCTGCCGGCCGGTGCCGGGCTCGGAACCCGAGAATGAACTCCCTGATTTCCCCGATTTGGACCTGGACTTCTGATACGTCCGTTTCTGTGACCCGATCACCGAACCCTGGGAGCAGAACATGTCGTACCCCCTCGACCGCCGCGGTTTTCTCCGCGCCTCGGGCGCGACAGCGGCCGCTGCCGCCCTCGGCGCAGGCGCGGCTCTGACCTCCTGCAGCTCGGACACGTCGGGCCCGGTGACCCTCACCTGGTGGGACTACTTCACTCTGGACAACTTCCAGCCCGGAATGAACCGCCTGATCAAGGACATCGAGGCCGGCGTCCCGGACGTGCGGATCGAGCGGCGGACCTTCCCGTTCGCGGAGCTGGACCGGCAGATCACCCTGGGCGCGATCTCCGGTGACCTGCCCGACCTCGCCATCGTCGACAACGTCGCCATGAACACCCTCGGGGGCAGCCATCTGCTGGCCGACCTCACCGCCAGAGTGGAGAAATGGGGCCAGGCCGACCAGTACTACAAGGGGCCCTGGGAAGGCTGCCAGGTGGGCGGAAAGACTCTGGGAATCCCCAACAACAGCAACTGCCTCGCCCTCTACTGCAACACCCGCATGCTCAAGTCCGCCGGCGTCGAACCCCCCACCACCTGGGACGAACTGGCCTCCACCGCCCAGAAACTCACCAGCGGCGACCGCTACGGCCTGGCGCTGAGCGCGATCAAGACCGAGGAAGGTGTCTTCCAGTTCCTGCCCTTCCTCTGGCAGGCGGGCGGCGACCTGGACACCTTCAGCACGTACGGCGCCACCGCGCTCACCTTCCTCGACGAACTGATCGCCAAGGGTTCCCTGTCCGAACAGTGCGTGGGCTGGACCCAGCAGGACGTCAACACCCGCTTCCTCAACCAGCGCGCCGCGATGCAGATCAACGGCCCGTGGCAGATCCCCACCCTGAAGAAGGCCGACTTCGACTGGAACGTCGTCGCCCTGCCCCGCGACAAGGAGGCCGCCACCTGCCTGGGCGGGGAGAACTGGGTCGTGATGGCGAACAGCAAGCACGTGGACAAGGCGTGGGAGGTCCTGGAGTACACGCAGCGCCCCTCGGTCCTGGTGCCGTACCTGGTGGCCTTCGGTGAACTCCCTGCCCGCAAGGACCTCGCCGACCGGGGCAGCTGGGCCTCGGACCCGGCCCTGCGGCTCTTCCTCAGCCAGCTGCCCCTGGCCCGGCCGCGCCAGTACGGCGCCCACTACGCCGAGGCCTCGCAGGCTGTCGCGGAGGCGGAGCAGGCCGTGCTCACCGGATCCGCGTCCCCGTCCGCCGCTGCGAGGACCGCGGCCGGGAAGATCGACAAAGCTCTGAGCGAGCAATGAACCAGCCCTCCGCGCGCCGCCGCCGCACCGGCTACCTCTTCTGCCTGCCGGGCATGGCCTTCCTCGCCCTCTTCCTGGCCTACCCGCTCCTCTACAACGTGTGGACGTCCGTCCACGACGTCGACCTGGGCCAACTCCTCGGCGGGGCCGAGCGGTTCAACGGGCTCGACAACTACCGTGCCGTGGCCGACGACCCGGGCTTCTGGCACTCCGTGCGCCTCTCCCTGGTCTTCACCCTCGCCTCGCTGCTGCTCCAGTTCACGATCGGCTTCGCCCTGGCCCTGCTCTTCGCCCGCCCGTTTCCCCTCAACGGCCTGCTGCGTTCCCTCCTGCTGGTCGCCTGGCTGCTGCCCCCGGTGGTCAGCGGCACCCTCTTCCGCTGGATGCTGGACGCGGAGTCCGGCGCCTACAACGCCCTGCTCCAAGCCGTCGGCCTGAGCGGTCTCTCCCACGACTGGCTCACCGACCCGTCCACCTCGATGGCGGGGGTGGTCTTCGCCAACGTCTGGGTCGGCGTGCCCTTCAACATGCTGCTGCTCCTGGTCGGACTGCACACCGTCGACCCCGAACTCCACGAGGCCGCCGCCATCGACGGAGCGAGCGCCTGGCAGCGCTTCCGCCACATCACCCTCCCGCTGATGCGGCCCGTCTCGGTGACCGTCCTCCTCCTCGGCCTTCTCTACACCTTCAAGGTCTTCGACCTCGTCTTCGTGATGACAGGCGGCGGCCCCGTCGACGCCACCCGCGTGCTCTCCCTCTACGTCTACGAGGTGTTCTTCACGTTCTTCCGGTTCGGCCAGGGAGCCGCGGCCGGCCTGCTGCTGCTCGTCGTACCCCTGCTGGCGGGTGTCTGGTACGTACGACGGCTGCGGCGCGAGGACGAGGCGCAGGCGGGAGGCGCCGCATGAGATCACCGCGCCACCCCTGGCTGTTGACCGCGACCGCCACGCTCATCACCGCCGCCTTCCTGCTGCCGGTGTACTGGATGGTGAAGACCGGCCTCACCCGGCCGGACCGCATCCAGACGCCGGACCCGCAGTGGGCACCCAGCCCCGTCACCGGCGAGAACTACTCGACCGCCCTGGGGTACGAGGGCCTGACCCGGGCCCTGCTCAACAGTCTGGTCATCTCCTGCGGGGTGGTCGCGCTCACGCTGCTTCTCGGCGTCCCGCTGGCCTACGCCCTCGCCCGCGTCCGGATGCGGGGCTCGGGCGCGATGGTGCTCGCCCTCCTCGTCGCCCAGCTCCCGCCCGCCATCGTGCTGGCGGCCCCGCTGTTCATCCTCGAACGCCGGGCCGGTCTCACCGACACCTACCTGGGCCTCATCGCCGCCGACACCACGCTCACGCTGCCCTTCACGGTGATCGTGCTGCGTCCCGTGATGCGCAGCGTGTCCCCGGAGCTGGAGGAGGCGGCCCTGGTCGACGGCTGCGGACTGCCCGGTGTGCTGCTGCGAGTCGTCCTGCCGCTCATGGTGCCCGGTGTGGTCGCGGCGGCCGGACTGTCCTTCCTGATCGGCTGGGGAGAGTTCCTGTTCGGGCTCACGCTTGCCGAGGGGCCCGGCGTCCAGCCCGTCACCGTCCTGCTCAACGCCTTCATCGGGCAGCACGGGACGTCGTGGGGCGCCCTGATGGCCACCGCCACCCTCATCAGCATCCCGGTGGTCTGCGTCTTCGCCCTCTTCCAGCGTTTCATCGTCGGCGGGCTCACCGCGGGCAGCGTGAGGGGCTGAACGCCATGCATCCCCGTGACCGCGCGCCCTGGGTGGCACCGCCCCCACCCCTGGTCCCGGCCGCGCCGGATCCCTTGGCCGGCGCTTCCGTCGCCGCCGCGGACAAGGACGGCGTGACCCTCGACGTACGTACCGCGGCCGGACGTACCGGCATCCTCCGGCTGCGCCCCGCGACGGGCAACTGCCTACGGATCACGCTGCGGTTGGACGGCGTACCGATGGCCCCTCGGGTGTCCGTCGTCACCGCGCCGACGGACACCCGCTGCACGGTCGAGCAGTCACCGGACGCCTTCACCCTGCACCTCGAGTCGCTGTGTCTCGAAGCCCGTCTGACGCCGTTCGCAATGGAGTTGACGGATCGTCACCTACGACAGGCGACCGACGTGAGCGACCCCAGCGGCCGCAGGACCGTCCTGCCCCTCGGCGTCACCGAACTCGCGGACGGCCGACTCGCCTACCACGACAGCTGGTTCGCCGAACCCGACGAGCACTTCTACGGCCTCGGAGAGCGCTTCACCGGCCCCGACCTGCGCGGCCAACGCGTCGACTGCTGGGTCGAGGACGCCCAGGGCTCGACCGGCACCCGCTCCTACAAGGCCGTCCCGTTCCTGCTCTCCAGCCGGGGCTACGCCATCCTCGTGGACACCACGACCGCGGCCTCCTTCGACCTCGCGCACAGCAACACCGGCGCCTGGTCGCTGACCGTCCCCGACGAGGAACTCGACTACTACCTGATCACCGGCACCCCCGCCGAGTGCCTGCGCACCTACCACGACCTGACAGGCCCCGCCCTGTTGCCCCCGGACTGGGCCTTCGGCCCCTGGATCTCCGGCGGATTCCGCCCGGACAGCGCGGCCGAAGTACGCGAACGAGCCCGCCGTATCCGCGAACTCGACTTCCCCTGCGACGTGTTGCACATCGACACCTACTGGCAGCGGCCCGGCTGCTGGTCGGACATGGAGTGGGACACCGAGGCGTTCCCGGACCCCCGCGGGCTCATGACCCACCTGGCCGGACAGGGCTTCCACGTCTCGCTCTGGATGAACCCGTACATCAGCGTCGACAGCCCGTACTTCGCCGAGGCGGACCGCAACGGCTGGTTCCTGCACTCCCCTTCGGGCACCACCTGGACCGGTCAGCTCTGGGGCGGGGCACACCCGGACTCGGCCGTCCTCGACCTGACCCATCCCGGCGCCGTCGACTGGTTCCAGGAGCGCGTCCGCCAGGTCCTGGCCACCGGAGTCTCGGTCCTGAAGACCGACTTCGGTGAGGCGGTTCCCGCGGAGGCGGTGGCATACGACGGCATGACCGGCGACCGGCTGCACAACCTCTACCCCCTGCTCTTCAACGACCTGGTCGCCGAGGTCACCCAGGAGACCGCGGGCCACGGCCTGACCTGGGGCCGCTCCACCTGGACCGGCGGCCAGCGACACGGCGCCAAGTGGACCGGCGACTCCAACGCGAGCTGGCAGGACCTGGCGTCGACCCTGCGCGCGGGCCTCTCGCTCTCCTTCTCAGGTCACCCCTTCTGGAGCCACGACATCGGCGGCTTCCATGGCGCACCGGATCCCGAACTCTTCGTCCGCTGGGCGCAGTTCGGCCTGCTGTCACCCCTCAGCCGGTTCCACGGCATGACCTCCCGGCTGCCCTGGGACTTCGGCGAGGAGGCGTACACGGCCGTCCTGCACGCGGCCCGGCTGCGCACGAGCCTGCTGCCGTACGTCCGCCGTGCCGCCGCCGACGCGGTCCGCAGTGGGGAACCGCTCGCCCGCCCCATGGCCCTGGACCACGCCGACCGCCCGGACGCCCACGCGGCCGACCTCCAGTACCTGCTGGGCCCCGACCTGCTGGTCGCCCCCTTGTACGCGCCCGGTGGACGCAGACAGGTGTGGTTCCCGCCGGGGGAGTGGCTGCCGTACGCGGGCTCCGGAGGGCCGATCACCGGCCCTGCCTGGCGTCGGGTCCGCATCCCCCTCACCGCCGCCCCGCTCTGGCTACGGGCCGGGGCGCACGTTCCGTGAGCAAGAGGTCGCACACCGCCCCGGCGGCGTGCGCCGACTGTCCGGGGCGCTTCCGAGGTGGGACTCTGGGACGGGAGAGGCATCCGCCGAGGGGACTCGGGAGGGCCCGATGGGACGTGACGTGCCGGCCCTGGTGTTCACGCGGGAGGACCGCCGACGGTACCGGGACAAGATGCACACCTGCCTGGACGTCCTCGCGCAGATGCTGCGCGAGTCCGGCTTCGAGAGTGAGCGGCCGCAGGTGGGGCTGGAGATCGAGCTCAACCTGGTGGGCGAGGACGGCCTCCCGGCGATGCGGAACACCGAGGTGCTCCAGGCGATCGCCGACCCCGCCTGGTCCAGCGAGCTGGGCCGCTTCAACCTGGAGATCAACATTCCGCCGCGCCGGCTCCTGTCCGGCGGGCCCGGCTCCTGGGAGCAGGAGATCCGTGACGCCCTCAACCACGCCGAGGAACGCGCCTCGGCCGTCGGCGCGCACCTGATCATGGTGGGCATCCTGCCGACGCTGGGCGAGGCGGACGTCGGCGAGGCCGCCCTGTCGGGAGATCCGCGCTACCGGCTGCTCAACGAGCAGATCTTCGCGGCGCGCGGTGAGGACCTGCGCATCAAGGTGGAGGGCGTGGACCGCCTCGCGATGTACGCCGACGCGATCACTCCCGAGGCCGCCTGCACCAGCACGCAGTTCCATCTCCAGGTCGCCCCCAAGGAGTTCGCGGACTACTGGAACGCGGCACAGGCCGTCGCGGGCGTGCAGATCGCCCTCGCGGCCAACTCGCCCTTCCTCTTCGGCAAGGAGCTGTGGCGCGAGACCCGCATCCCGCTCTTCGAGCAGGCCACCGACACCCGCCCCCAGGAGATCAAGGCACAAGGCGTACGGCCCCGGGTGTGGTTCGGGGAACGGTGGATCACCAGCGTCTTCGATCTCTTCGAGGAGAACGTGCGCTATTTCCCCGCGCTCCTGCCGATCTGCGACGACGAGGACCCGCAGGAAGCACTGGACAGCGGCGGTGTTCCGGAACTCGGCGAACTGACCCTGCACAACGGCACGATCTACCGCTGGAACCGCCCGGTCTACGCCGTCACCGACAGCGGCCCGCATCTGCGCATCGAGAACCGGGTCCTGCCCGCCGGGCCCACGGTGGCCGACATCATCGCCAACGGCGCCTTCTACTACGGCCTGACGCGCGCCCTGGTCGACGAGGACCGGCCGGTGTGGACGCGCATGTCCTTCTCGGTCGCCGAGGAGAACCTGCACACCGCCGCCCGTGACGGCATCGACGCCCGCCTGTACTGGCCGGGAGCGGGCGAAGTGCCGGTCACGGAACTGGTCTTGCGACGACTGCTGCCCCTGGCCCACCGGGGCCTGGAGCTGGCCGGCATGGACGCTCAGTGGCGTGAGCCCCTGCTCGGCGTCATCGAGCAGCGCTGCGTCACCGCCCGCAACGGCGCCCTGTGGCAGGCGGAGACGGTCCACCACCTGGAGAAGGCAGGCGCGGGCGACCGTCATGAGGCGCTGCGGCGGATGACGACGGCATACATGGACTACATGCACCTCAACGCACCCGTGCACACCTGGCCCGTGGACTGATCACCGCCATTCCTGGGGAGGCGTCAGCGGCACCGGAACAGGCCGCTCCACCGACGTCGACAGCTCGATCCGCCGCCCCTCGGCCGACGAACGCAGCAGGGCGGTCATCGTCTCCAGTACATGCAGGGCGAGTTCACCGCTCGCGCGCGGTGCCCGCGGTCCGTCGGCGGCGACGAAGTCGAGCAGACCGACGCCCCGGGCGGCGCCGACGTAGCCCGCGGACGGCAACAGCGTGCGCCACCCCTTCTCGCCCTCGCCGAGTTCGAGGAGCCGTACCTCGCCGTCGAAGTTGTTCGGATCCGGGACCGTGAGAGTGCCCCTCTCGCCGTGGACCTCGATCGGCGCGGCCGTGGCGGCCACGCCGTCGAAGCTCGTCGTGATCGTCGTCAGGACCCCGCCCTCGTGTTCGAGGACCCCGGAGACATGGCTGTCCACTTCGACCGGTATCCGCTCGCCCGTACGCGGGCCGGACCCGATGACCCGCTCGGTGCGGAGCCGGCTGGACGCACCGATCACGGCACGCACCGGACCCAGCAGATGCACCAGGGCGGACAGGTAGTACGGCCCCATGTCCAGCAGGGGGCCGCCACCGGCGGTGTAGTAGAAGTCCGGGTGGGGATGCCACCGTTCGTGGCCGGGGGTGACCATGACGGCCGAGGCGAACATCGGGCGGCCGACGGCCCCGGCCTCCACCGCCGCCCGTGCCGTCTGGACGCCGGTGCCCAGGACCGTGTCCGGCGCGCATCCCACTGCGACCGCCGCCTTCGCCGCGGACTCCAGGACGGTGCGGGCGTCGGTGAGTTCGGCGGCCAGTGGTTTCTCGCCGTAGACGTGCTTGCCGTGGCCGATGGCACCGAGGGCGATCTCGGCGTGCGCCGCGGGGACGGTGAGGTTCAGCACCGTGTCGACGTCCGGGCTGCTCAGCAGTTCCTCGACGGACAGCGCCTGCACTCCCGGCAGTTCGGCGGCGACGGCGGCCGACCGGGAGGCGTCCAGGTCGGCGACGGCGGTGACGCGCACGGCGCGGTGGCCGACGAGCGTGTCCAGGTAGGCGCGGGAGATGACGCCGAGACCTACGACGCCGATGCGGTGCGCGTCGCCCACAGCATGCCCCTCTCGATGACGGTACGGACGTTGGGGTTCTCGAGGACGTCGAGGTTGTGCCCGGGTGTCGTCACCACGACACGTCCCGCTCCCCACTGACGGGTCCAGACCGCCGGGGAGGTGACCGGCCGGTGCCAGGGCTGCCACGGCTGTGCCGGGTGGGTGGTGGTGGCCAGGACGTCGATCAGGTCGTCGTGGAGCACCCAGTACTGCTCGGTGTGCAGCTCGAAGTCCTCGATGCCCGCGGTGACGGGGTGTTCGCGGCCGAGCTCGGTGAGGGTGACGGTGTGCGGCAGGAAGTTGTCCTCCTCGCCGCCCCGCCGCTCGCACGGTTCCTTGCCCGGGTGGGTTGCGAACTGGCCGCCCACCAGATGGAGGTAGTCGGAGGAGGCACGGAACGAGTCGGCGATTCCGCCGTGCCAGCCGGTGAAGCCGGTACCGGCCACGACGGCGGTGCTCAGACCCGAGACCTGCTCGGCGGTGATCTCCGACATGGTCACGCACTGCACGACGAGGTCGGTGGCGGCCATCTCGGCGCTGTCGGCGTAGACATCGGTCGACTCCTCGACCCGGACGTCGTAGCCACTGCTCTCCAGGAAGGGCAGGAACAGCTCCGTGGCCTTGACCGGCTGATGTCCCTCCCAGCCGCCTCGGACCACCAGTGCTTTCTTACGCGTCATCTTGTTCCTTTGTCGGGCAGGACAGGTTCCTGGAGGAGATCCCCCGGACGGGCCGGAAGAAATCCACGTTCCGCGTGCCGGGATTTCGCCAACTTCGGTATTGGTATGGACCTGTCAATAATCAGCGGCTAGGCTCTCCCGAGCCACACTGAGAGCGCTCTCAGAGAACTCTGCTGTTCCACCCCCACCCCCGTTGGAACGACGAAGGGCAATCTCCATGAGACGCACCAGAATCATGCGCGCGGGCCTGGCCGTGCTGCTCCTGCTCGGTGTCGGAGCGACCGTGGGCACGGTCCCCGCCACCGCCGACGAGAAGCAGCCCGCCTCGGCCGGACTCCTCACGGCGATGCAGCGGGACTTCCACCTCACGAAGGCCGAAGCCGAGGCAAGGCTCGCCGCCGAGCGGCGGGCCACCGCTCTGGAGTCCAAGCTCCGCCGGACCGCGGGTACTTCGTACGGCGGCTCCTGGTTCGACGCCGCCGAGGGGACGCTGACCGTCGCCGTCACCCCCGACACCCCCGCCACCGCCCTCCGCGAGATACGCGCCACCGGTGCCACGGTCCGCACCGTCACCCACAGTGCCCGCGAACTCGCCGCCACCCAGGCCCGGATCGACAAAGTCCCCGCGCCGGACGCCGTCAGCAGCTGGCACGTCGACCCGAAGGCCAGCACGGTGGTGGTGAACGTCGTCAGCGGCCGACAGGGTGACAACGATGTCCGGAAGTTCGTCGCCCGCGCCCGGAAGGCGGGTCCCGTCACCGTGCGGGAGGTGGCGACCGCGCCGACCACGTTCGCCGCGGGAACCGTCGGCGGCGACCCCTACTACACCGGCAACGTCCGCTGTTCCATCGGCTTCTCGGTGTACGGCGGCTTCGTCACCGCCGGCCACTGCGACCAGCACACCGGCAGCGTCTACGGCTGGGACCGCAGTTACGTCGGCAACTTCCAGGGCTCGTCCTTCCCCGACAACGACTACGCCTGGGTCAACGTGGGCAGCGGCTGGTGGACCGTCCCCGTGGTGCTCGGCTGGGGCACCGTCTCCGACCAGCTCGTGCGCGGGTCGAACGTGGCGCCCGTCGGCTCCTCGATCTGCCGCTCGGGATCGACCACCCATTGGCACTGCGGCACGGTTCTCGCGATGAACGAGACCGTCAACTACAGCCAGGGCGCCGTGCACCAGATGACCAAGACCAGCGTCTGCGCCGAACCCGGCGACTCCGGCGGCTCGTTCATCAGCGGCGACCAGGCCCAGGGCGTGACCTCCGGTGGCTGGGGCAACTGCTCCAGCGGCGGCGAGACCTGGTTCCAGCCCGTCAACGAGATCCTCAACCGGTACGGCCTGACCCTGCACACCGCCTGATCGCAGGTGGGGGCCCGGCCTTCGGGCAGGGCCCCCACCCACCTTCGCTCAGGTGACGTCGGCCACCGAGAAGATCCCCGACCCGCTGACCCCGTACAGCACATCGCCCACCAGCAGCGGCGGCACCGAACTCGGCGACAGTTCCTCGAAGGAGCGGCCCGTGGTGTCGAAGGACGGATTGGTACGGCCGATCTCCTTCCCGGTCCTCGGATCGAGGGCCACGATGCTGGTGTCCGGCATCGTGACGTACAACCGGCCCGCGTGATACGCCGGTTCGCTGAAGACGCGCAGGTCGCGCGAGCTGGACCACAGCGGCTTGCCCTTCTTCACGTCGAATGCGAGCAGGGTCTCGTTGCCGTAGTCGAAGATGTACATGGTGTCGCCCTGCACCAGCGGCGGTGCCTCGGGCTCCACGCTCCACGGGAAGTCGATCCGGCGGGTCTTGCCGCTGCTGAGATCCTGGACGAAGAAGGCGGCGGACACGCCGGAGTCGTCCTCCCAACGCGCGTAGTACGCCGTGCCGTCGTGGACCGTCGCCAGCCACAGGTCGCCCTTCGGGGCGTCCACACTGCCCAGCGTCCTGCCGGTCCGCACGTCGAGGCGGGCGATACCGCCTTCGCCACCGCGCAGATCGGCGTAGAGCGTGTCCCCCGGGCCTTCGTAGAAGGGGCTCGACGAGGTGGAGGTCAGCTCACGCCGCCACAACTCCTTGCCCGTGCGCGGCTCGTAGGCCGCATAGCGGGCCGTGTCGGAAGGGCCGAGCTCGTCCAGGCGCACGAGAAGCACCCCACCCAGAGCCTCGAACTGGCCGAGCGGTCCCTTCAGCCGCCACAGCCGCTCGCCGGTCTTTCCGTCGTAGGCGTCGACGCCCTGCGAGCGGTCCGCGCTGTAGACGAACACCACACCGTCACGGACGACGGGCTCGCGCATCGAGAAGCTGCTGACCTGCTTGCGGCTCATGGACTTCGTCCACTCGACGTTCCCCGTCGCCGGGTTCAGGCGCATCAGGGCGACCTGTTCGGAGGCGCAGAAGACGCCGAGTGCGTCCGGAGTGCACGAGGCGCCGACGCCCCTCGGCTGGTCCTTCCCGCCCGACCCCAGCGCGTTGTGCCAGGGCCTCCAGCCCGCCGGTGCCGTCCCACTGGGCGTCGTCCGCGGAGCGAGAGCGTCGAACGCGTCGACCGTACTCGCCGGCTCGTCCCCCACCACGGCGACCGCGGCCGCCCCTGCCCCGCCGAGGAGCGCCAGGACGGCGACGGCGGCCCACAGTTTCCTCCCGCGGCGCTTCCGCCGGACCGGCCCCTCGTGACCGAGCGGCGAGGTCACCACGTCCGTCGTCCGGATCTCCGGGCCGCGGGAGACCTCCTCGGCCGGTCTCCCGTCGGACAGTTCCTCCGGCAGACCCGCCAGCCGCTCCAGGACCTCGCTCGACGTCGGCCGGTCCGCGGGCTCCTTCGCCAGGCAGCGCGAGACCAACGGGCGCAGCTGCTCGGGCAGTTCACCCAGCCGCGGCTCGCCGTGCACGGTGTTGTACGCGGCCAGATAGGCGTTCTCCGCCTCGAAGGGGCTGTGCCCGGTGGCCGCGTACACGAGCACCGCGCCGAGCGAGAAGACGTCGACCGCGGAGCCGACCTCGTGCGGGCGGCTGAACTGTTCCGGTGCCATGAAGGGCGGCGAGCCCATCACCATGCCGGTCTGGGTGCGGACATCGCTGTCGGCCGCGCGCGAGATGCCGAAGTCGATGACGCGTACGGCCCCGTCGTCGCCCTCGCTCTCCAGCAGCAGCACATTGCTCGGCTTGAGGTCCCGGTGCACGACCTCCGCGCGGTGGATCTCCCGCAGGGCCTCGGCGAGTTCGGTGCCGAGGCGGCGCAGCGCGGGCCAGTCCAGCGGTCCCGACTCGTCGACGCGCTCCGCGAGCGTACGGCCCGGCACGAACGCCGTGGCCATCCAGGGCCGTTCCGCCTCCGGGTCCGCGTCCACGACCGGTGCCGTGAACGCGCCGCTGACCCGGCGCGCGGCGGCGATCTCCTGCCGGAACCTGGCCCGGAACTCGGGGTTGTCGGCATACCGGGTGTGGACCACCTTGACGGCGACGGCCCGTCCCGAGGCCGATCGGCCGAGATAGACGACACCCATGCCGCCGGTCCCGATCCGCGATTCGATCCGGTAGCCGCCGACAGACTCCGGATCGTTCTCGCGCAGGGTCACCGCGTCTCCTTCACCGCTTCTGGCCAGGACGGCTGCGGTCCGGACTCTTCTGACAGGGACCCCTCACTCTAGAGGGGCGCCGGTCCGCGAGGGACATGGATCTCGGCCTTGCCGACCGGCCGAACCCCGCGGCATCACGGTTCTCAGGGGGAAAGCGAGGGGTCGATCCCGGCACCTGGCCCTATTCTGAGGAGGCATGAAGGGGGCTCGGGGCGGGAGTGCGTTCGGTGAAGTACCGGAATCCGAGGGATCGTTCGGTCCGCTGGTTGTCGCCGGACAGCCGATGTACCTGAGGGCGGCGCACGTCGACCTCCCCGCGGAGAACCCCGATCCGACGGTGCTGCCCACGATCACGCTGCTGGGACGCGGCTGGGACCCCGGCGGTGATCCGGGGGAACTTCCGCTGCCTCCCGGGCAGTTGCTCGCGGGCCAGTACCGGCTGATCCGGCCCCTCGGCTACGGCGGCATGGGCGAGGTCTATCTCGCGCTCGACACCAAGGTCGACAACCGCGAGGTCGCCATCAAGATCCTGCACCCGCAGCAGGCGGCGGCCGCGGCGGGTGCGCTGGCCCGGGAGCGGCGGGCCCTTGTCGACCTCGGCCACGACGACATCATCCGGGTCTTCAACTACGGTCACCATCCCGAGGTCGGTGACTTCCTCGTCCTCCAGTACGTGGACGGGCTCACGCTGGAGGAGGTGCGGGCGCGGGCCGGACTGAACCCCGGGGAGTTCGGCGGCCACCGCTTCCACGAGTTCGTGCTCGCCTACGGTGTGCGGATCCTGTCCGCCCTCGCGTATCTGCACGCCGACCGGCCCGGCAAGGTCTACGGCGATCTGAAGCCGGACAACGTCATGCACGACGGCACCACGACGAAGATCATCGACGTGGGCAGCGTACGCCCGGTCGGGGCGCCGGGCATGACCACGAAGGGCTTCAGCGCACCGACCGTGGGACCGCACGGCGAGTCCAGGGAACAGGACGACCTCTTCAGCCTGGGGGAGACCCTGCGGCGGCTGAGCGGCCTCGGCAGGTCGGCGGCGGATCTTGCGCGGCTGGGGGATCTCGGGACGCTGGGTGGGACGTCGGGGGCGGATGCCGCGAGCGCGTCGGCCGCCGAGGCGGCACGGGCCGCCGGGGAAGCCTCGGCCGCGAGCGCCGAGGCACGGGCCGCCGGGGAGGCGTTGGCCGCGGGCCGGACACAGGGCGTCCAGGGGGCTCTGGCCACTGGGGGGACGCCGGGTGCCGCTCGGGCATTGGGCGATGAGGGGGCGCTGGGCGTCGGGGAGACAGCGGGCCCGGGTCGGGTGTCGGGCGTCGTCCGGACGGCTGGGGCCGAGGAGGCGTTGGGTGTTGAGGGGGCGCTGGGCGTCGGTGGGGCAGCGGGCGGGGGTCGGGTGTCGGGCGTCGTCCGGACGGCTGGGGCCGAGGAGGCGTCGGGTGTCGAGGGGGCTTTGGGTGCTACCCGGGCCTCGGGTGTCGAGGGGGTGCTGGGCGTCGGTGGGGCAGCGGATGGGGGTCAGGGCTCAGGCGCTGAGGTGGCGTCGGGTGTCGAGGGGGCCTCGGGTGCTGCCCGGGGATCGGGTGTCGAGGGGGTGCTGGGCGTCGGTGGGACGGCGGGCGGGGGTCAGGCCTCGGGCGCTGAGGTGGCGTCGGGTGTCGAGGGGATCTCGGAAGGCGGGGAGGCGTCGGGTGTCGCCCGGGCATCGGGCTCCGAGGGTGCGCTTGAGGTCGGCGGGACACCAGGTTTCGTCCAGACGTCAAGGGTCGGGGAGACCTCGGGTGGCGGGGAGACACCGGGCGTTGCTCAGCGATCAGGCGCCGGGGACAAGTCGGGTGCCGATGAGACGTCGGACGGCACGCAGAGGTCGGGCGGCGTCGTCCAGGGATCGGGCGGCGAGGGGGCACCGGGCGCCGGTGAGACAGCGGGTGTCGCCCGGGCATTGGACGCAGAAGGGGCACCGGACGGCGGTGAGACAGCGGGTGTGCCCCGGACGTCAGGTGTCGTTCAGGGATCGGGCGGCGAGAGCGCACTGGGCGGCGGTGAGACAGCCGACGTGGCCCGCACGTCGGGAGTCGAAGGCGCGCCGGACGTCGGCAACCTGGCCGTCCCCGGGGCGGCGCGCGCGGGGGAGTCGCGGCCCGAAGTCCTGTCGGTGGGCGGTGATGGACCGTCTGTCCAAGTGTCGCCGCCGGCCAGGGCGTCGTGGGCACCCGGTGACGCCACCGCCCCCGTGCCCCATGGCCTCGGCCTGCTCTCCCTCGCCCGTGTCCTGCACCGCGCGACCTTGAGCGAGCCCGCCGGACGGTTCGCCGACGCGCGTGAGATGGACCAGCAATTACGCGGCGTGTTCCGTGAGTTGAGGTCGCTGCGCACCGGCACCGAGACCTTCGAGCCCTCGCCGCTCTTCCTCCAGTCCCCGTACGCCCTCGACGGCGCTCTCGGCTCCGCGCCACCCCTCGCCCACTGGGCCGCCCCCGACGCCCCGTCCCCGTTCGCCCCGCCCACTCCCACCGAGGTCGCCCAGCGCCTGCCCGTCCCGCGCCCCGACCCGCGCGACGAGCACCACGCCGAGCTGAGCAGGCTCGCCGACGCCGCCCCGGAGGCCCTGCTCCAGCACATCGGCGACTGGCGGGACTCCACGGAGGTCCATCTGCTGCGCTGTCGGCTGCGGTTGCGGAACCCGGCCGACGGACCCGACGCCGCCGAACGGGAACTGGCGGCGGCCGAGGCACGGATCGGCCCCCGCCGCGCCCCGTACGACTGGCGGCTGGACTGGCACCACGGCCTGCTCGCGCTCGCCCGGGAGCAAGTAGCCGCGGCCCGGCGGCACTTCGACCGGGTGTACGCGGCGATCCCCGGCGAGTACGCCCCAAAGCTGGCCCTCGGCCACTGCGCGGAACGCCTCGGACGCCGGCACGAGGCCCTGACGTTCTACGAGGCGGTCGGGCTGCGTAACCCCTCCCTGGGCGGCGCGGCCTTCGGCGCCGCGCGGGCCCGCCTCGCGCTCGGCGGCGAAACGGCGCGCGAGGAGGCCGTACGCGAACTCGACGCCGTACCGCAGCACTCGCGGCACCGGACCGCCGCGCGTACCGCGGCCGTGCGGATCGGTATCGAGTACGTGCGCACGGGCGAGTGCGACGACCGGGCGCCGCAGCGGTTGGACGAGGTGCTGAGGCGCCTGGCTCTGCTCTTCCACGCGCACGGCCTGACCGATGAGGAGGCCAGGGTCCGGATGACCGTCGAGGCCTGGGAGGCCGTACAGGGCGCCCTCGCGCGCGGTGCCCTCGACGCGGCAGGCCTCGCGGCGCTGTCCGCCGGCGCAGACCCCCGGCTCGGCCTACCGCCCGACGAACACGGCCTGCGGGAGGACCTCTCCCGCCGCTATGTCACCCTCGCCCACCAGGCCGCCCGCTCCACCGCCCCCGAGGACGCGGCGGTGGCCGAAATCCTCCTGGACCGCGCCTACGAGGTCCGCCCGCTCGCCTTCCGACACCACAGGGACAGCCCATGGCTCGGCAAGAGAGTCGCCCACTGGCTCCGGACGGTCGCTTACGCGCCCTCGCACAGGACACCCTCCGCCTCACGCGGGCAGTCGCCGCCGTAACCACCGAACTCGCCCGCCGTATCCTCCGGTACGCCTGGCCCTCCACCGCGGGCCACCGCAACCGCGCCTACCTGCGGGACCGGCTCCTCGCGCTGCCGCTGCTGGCCGTGGTGGCCTTCGGGGCGCTGGGCTGGGCCTACGCGGGCGTGCGTGGCGACTCCGCGTACATCCGGGAACGCGCGGCGCCCGCGCTGGTAGACCTCGCGGACGCCCGGGCCTCGCTGCTCATCGCGCAGGGCGAGGCCCAGCGGAACCTCGACGAGGGGCGCGCGGCGGAACTCAGCGGGCTCAGCGAGCGGTACCGGACCCGGATCGCCCGCGCCACGCAGAGCCTGAACCAGGTCACCCGCAGCGGAGCCCTCACTGTCGCCGAGGAACAGGAACTGCGGGTCGTGTCCGCGCTGGTCGTCGACTACACCAGCTGGATCGGCCGGGCCCAGGGCCATGCCACCGATCCGGTCCTGCGCGATGCCGACTTCACCTACGCGCGCAGCATGCTCTGCTCGCAGGCCCTCGCCCCGACCACCGAGAACCCCTATCCGGCCTGCCCGGCCGCCACCGGCTCCGCCGCGACCTCGATCGTCGACCGGGTGACCGGCCTGGAGGGGCGGCTGCGCGCGCGGCTCGCCGACCGGGCCGCCTGGGGCGCGGGCACGATCACCGCGGCGGTGATCGCCGCGCTAGCCTTCACCCTGCTCGCCGCCGGGCTGTGGCGGACGATGTCCTTCCTGCGGCGCCGCTTCCGGATCCGGCTGAGCATCCCGCTCGCGGCCGCCGCCCTGCCGCTGCTCGCGGTACCGTTCCTGACGGCCGACGCCCTGCTCGCCCTGGACGCCCAGCACGAGACCGTCCCGGTCGCGGACGCGCTGGCCGAACGGACCTCCCCGAAGACGGAGACGGTCGCCGAGGAACGCCCCTTCGCCGGACCGGACCCGCAGGCCATCGAGACGCTCCAGGCCAGGATCGACGACGGACTCGCCGACGGGCGGCTCGCCTTCCTCGACGGCATCGCCCCGTTCGTGTTCCCCGCGGGCCTGACCGCCGCGGCCGTGATCGCCGGCGCCCTGCACGCCTACCGCCGCGAATACCTCGTCGTCACCCGCCCGGGAGCCGTCGCATGAGCCGTCTCCTGCGCGTCCTTCTCGCGGCCTGTCTGCTCGCACTCGTCCCCGGCTGCGGGTCGGACACCCGCGACCCGCTGGTCGTCCTCGGCCCCTGGACCGGCGAGGAGGGCAGGGCTTTTGAAGCGGTCCTCGACAAACTGGACGACGGGACCGGGCGGACGTACACCTACGAGGGCACCCGCTCACTCCGCGAGACGCTCGTCTCGCAGCTGGAGGCCGACGACCCGCCGGACGTGGCGGTCCTCAACAGCATGGGCGAACTCACCGAGTACGCCCGCCGCGGCAAGCTGAAGCCCCTCGCCGAGGCGAGTGCCGAGCGTGCCTACTCGCCCTGGTCGCCGATCATGCTGGTGAACCACCTGCGGCGCGTGTACTGGGTGCCGCTGAAGGTCGACCTCAAGAGCCTCGTGTGGAGCAAAAGGGGCGCCCCGAGCGAACGGCCCACCTGGTGCGTGGGTCTCGCCTCACAGGCCACCTCCGGCTGGCCCGGCACCGACTGGATCGAGGACCTGGTGCTCCATCAGGCGGGCCCCGGCCTCTACACCGAATGGGCCACGGGCCGCCTGGACTGGCGCGACCCGGCCGTCGAGCGGGCCTGGACCAGCTGGGCGCGGCTGCTCGGCAAGCGCTCCCCGGCGTCGGTCGAGCGGTCCCTGACCACGTCGTTCGAGGGTGTGTCCGACCCGCGGGGAGACCCGCGCGGCCTGCTCGACTCGCCCGGCTTCGACTGCACGCACGAGCACCAGAGCGCCTTCATCCGGTACGTCTACGCGGGCGATGACGTGACCGTGGAACCGTCGGCCCGCTATCTGGACGGACAGTCCGCGTTCCGGGACGTCTTCGAGGTCGCGGGCGACATGGCCGCCGTGTTCAGCGACGACCCGGACGCCCAGGAACTCGTGGAGCGGCTCTCGAGCCCGGCCGGACGGAAGCTCTGGCGGGCGGAGGCGGAGCCCGCGGTACGGCCGCTGTTCCCGGACTCGGCCGGACTGTCGCCGCCGGTCTCCGCGACCCCGGTCGAGCGGGAGATCGACTCCCTGCTCACCACCCGCGCCCGCACCCTCTGCTTCGACGCCTCCGACGTCATGCCGCCCGAACTCCGGGACGCCTTCCACCGCGCGGTCCTGGAGTTCTTCCGTGACCCGACCCAGCGGCAACTCGATTCGCTGCTGGAGCAGTTGGAGACCGTACGCGTGCAGGTCAACATGGACGCCGGCACCGACCGCACGTTCCGCCCACCGCAGAACATCTGCGATTGAGCCGCCCACCCCGGCCCCGCCCGCGTCGTGGCGGAGCGCACGGCCGACGCACCGACCTGACATGGTGTGTTGTCATGTGCTGGAGTGCGACAGCGGATCTCGTGGCGGGTACGGCCATCGCCTCCGTCGGAGCGGTCTGCGTGGCCCGGACCCGCCGCGCCGGAGACCTGCCCCTCGCCGCGCTGCCCCTGCTGCTCGGCGCCCATCAACTGGTGGAGGCCCAGATCTGGCACACCGGCGGAGGGACCGGCGCGGCCACTGTCGCCTGGGCCGTCATCGCCCTGCCCGTGCTCGCGGTGTGGGTGCCGGTGGGCGTGTGGTGCGCGGTCCCACGCCGAACCGGACGCCGGGTGACGGCCGTCGTGGCGGTGGGCGTCGTGACCGCCGCCTTCCTCACGCACGCTCTCGCCACCCGCCCCGTCCGGGCCGAGATCCGCGGCCACACCATGGCCTACGTCATCGGACTGCCCCACGCGGAACTGCTCGTCGCGGGCTACCTGATCGCCACGGTCGGCGCACTGCTGCTCTCCGGCGACCGCCGCCTCACGACCCTGGGAACCCTGACCGGGGCGGGCGCGCTGATGTGCTGGCTGCTGTGGCGGCTGGAGTTCGTGTCGACCTGGTGCGCGCTGGCGGCAGTCTGCTCGGTGGTCCTGTACGGATGGGCGCGCACACGTCCTGCGCCGAGGCCGGTGCTCCCCGCGTGGGACGCCCGGCACTGATCAGTGCGCGCGGCGGTCCCGGGCCGCCCGCCCGTTCGTCGTCACCGGGGTCAGGTCGCCGACATGATCATGCCGGCCGCGACGCCGACCAGTGACGCGACGGCCAACGAGCGACTGCTCGGCGGCCAGGCGATCACCGTGGTCACCTCCGGCGCGTCGGCGACGGGCACCGCGACGTGTTCGGGCCACTGCCAGGCACGGCTGGAGGCAGGGATGACGAGCAACGTCCTGCCGAGCGCCACGAGTTGAGCGAGCTGAGACTGGGTGCGCACCTCGGGTCCGGGCCCGTCGGGGTAGGACCCGTCGAGCCGGGGCCATCGAGCGATCGGCAGGTCCGGCACGTCCTGGACGTCCGCCAGCGTGAGCCGGTCGAGTGACGCGAGCGGATGCCCGGCGGGCACGATCGCCACCTGACCTTCGACGTAGAGGTCTTCGGAGTCGAACCCTGCGAGGTCGTCGTAGGGATGATGCATGAGTGCCACGTCGGCGTGCCCGTCGCGGAGCAGCCGCGCCTGCTCACCGACCTCGCACAGGAGGATCTCGATCGGTGGCGCCTCCGGTTCGCTCGCCACCGCGTCGAGCAGCTGTCGCAGCACTTCGTGGGACGCC
Organism: Streptomyces doebereineriae; assembly: GCF_031845645.1. Lineage (NCBI taxonomy): Bacteria > Bacillati > Actinomycetota > Actinomycetes > Kitasatosporales > Streptomycetaceae > Streptomyces > Streptomyces doebereineriae. The sequence continues at coordinate 160,721 of NZ_JAVREZ010000018.1, read as the reverse complement.
CCGGCCTTCGTCGCGAGCACCAGCGGCCGCTTCGGGTCCCCGGCACGCCGCGTTCGACGCGCGGCGGCAGCGACCGCGTCCAGGGCTGCTCCGGCCTCCCGAAGCAGCACGCCGCCGGCATCGGTGAGCGCCACTCCGCGACGGTCCCGGTCGAGGAGCCGGACGCCGAGCCGCCGCTCCAGCCTCGCGATCGCGCGCGAGAGCGGCGGTTGCGCGATCCCGAGCCGACCGGCGGCGCGTCCGAAGTGCAGTTCCTCGGCGACGGCGACGAAGTACCGAAGCTCGCGGGTCTCGAGATCGTCCACACGGACAGCCTACCGACTGATACCCGGTGAGTATCACAGTGCACCGGTTCGATATTGGACGGCGCATGAGCGGCTCGCCCAGCATGGAACGCGTGAACGACATGAAGACCGCGCTGGTCACCGGCGCGAACAAGGGAATTGGTTTCGCCATCGCACAGGGTCTCGGGACCCTCGGCTTCACGGTCGCGGTAGGAGCTCGCGACGACGCCAGGCGCGAGCAGGCCGTCAAGGAACTGCAGGCCGCGGGCGTCGACGCGTTCGGGGTCGCCCTCGACGTCACCTCCGACGACAGCGTCGCCGAGGCGGCCGCGACCGTCGAACGGACGGCAGGACGGCTCGACGTGCTCGTCAACAACGCGGGCGTCTCCGGCGCCATCGAAAACGGCACACAGGATCCGACGACGCTCGACCTCGAGGTCGTCCGCACCGTCCTCGACACCAACGTCCTCGGGGTCGTCCGGGTGACGAACGCGATGCTCCCGCTCCTCAGCCGCGCGAACTCGCCGCGCATCGTCAACGTGTCGAGCAGCATGGGCTCCTTGACGCTGCAGACCGGACCGGTCATGGCCGCGTACGCACCGTCGAAGTCGATGCTCAACAGCGTCACGGCGCAGTACGCCCGCAGGCTCGCCGATACGAACGTCATCGTCAACGCCTGCTGCCCCGGCTATGTGGCGACCGACTTCACCGGCTTCAACGCGCCGCGGACGCCAGAGCAGGGCGCGGCGATCGCCGTCCGGCTCGCCACCCTGCCGGACGACGGCCCGCGTGGCGGCTTCTTCGACGACGAGGGCGTCGTCCCCTGGTGACCCCGGACGGACGGCAGGGACGGTGCCAGCCCCGCCGCCCCTCCCGTCCCACCGGCCGGGAAATTTCCGTGGCGCGCCTGACGGTCGCCGCCCCGGCACTTCGAGGGTGCCGGAGCCGCTGCCCATCGGCCGCCCGCTCGACGGCATGCGCGTCTACGTCCTCGACGGCGCCGCCCTGCCCCGCCCGGCGCGTTCACCTCCTGCACCGCGTCCCCCGGCCCGGCACGTGTCCCCCGTTCCGATGCCGACGAGCGCAGGCGACTCAGGCGGGTGGCCGCCCCGAACTCTCCCGGACCACCAGTTCCGGCACGGAGACCCGACGTGGGGCGACCGGCGCCGACTCCTCCAGTACGCCGTGCAGCAGGGCGAACGCGGCTCGGCCGAGGCCCGTGAAGTCCAGACGTACGGTCGTGAGGGACGGCGTCAGATAGGCGGAGTGCGGGGCGTCGTCGAATCCGGCCACGCTGACCTCGCCCGGCACCGACCGGCCGGCCTCGTGCAGGGCGCGCAGCACACCGAGGGCGAGGTCGTCGTTGCCGCACAGGACCGCGGTGACGGACGGATCCCGGGCGAGTTCGCGGCCCGCCGCGTGGCCGCCGGCGGGTCCCCAACCGCCCTGCAGGGGAGGGGGTTCCGGAGCGCCCGCCTCTTTCAGTGCCTGGCGCCAGCCGCCGGTGCGGGCGCTGGTGCGACGGGTGCTGGAGGGAATGGCGACGTAGTGCACGGTCTCGTGCCCCAGGGACAGCAGATGCCGGGTCACCTCGTAGGCGGCCTCGCGGTCGTCGGTCCAGACCCACGGCCGGTCGCCCGTGGGGTCGCTCGCCGGGGTCTCGACCACGCCGACGACAGGGAGCCCGGCCGGGACCGACTCCAGGGCCCGGACGCCCGCGGGATCGTACGCGATCACGATCAGCCCGCCGCCCGCGTCGGCGGCACGCTGCACCTCTACGGTGACGGCGGCCTCGTCGGCCGATTCGAGGACGCCCACCCCCACCGAGTAGGCTGCCGCGCGGGCTGCTTCCTCGACACCCTGGAGGATCGAGGCGTAGCCGTAGTGCGTGGTGTTGGCGGTGAGCACCGTAACGGCCCTGCTGCGGCCCCTGGCCAGGGCGAGCGCGGTGGCGTTGCGCCGGAAGCCCAGCTCGTCGATGGCGGCGAGAACCCGCTCCCGCGTGGACTGCTTGACGCTGGCGTGGCCGTTGATCACCCGGCTGACGGTCTGGTAGGAGACACCAGCCACCGCGGCGACATCCCGGATGCTCGCCGAACCGCGGGTGTGACCGGTCACATTCATCCCAGGATTGTTGCCGGTAACCAGCGGAACGTCAAGCGAACTCCGTGGGTGCGGACCCGGGATGTTCCGGCGGCTCGACTCCGTCAGCGGGGCTGGTACGCCCTCGGCAGCGGCATGCCGCGGTCGGCCATGATCTGCCGTACGCGGTTCGGGTAGTTGGTGATGATGCCGTCCACGCCCACGTCCATGAGCGCCTCCACGGTGGCGGGGTCGTCGCAGGTCCACGGGATGACCTTCAGGCCCCGGGCGTGCGCCTCCCGGACCATCGTCCGGTCGGCGTAGAAGCGGAAGTCGGGGTCGCCGACCTTGCCGCTCTGCGGGAAGCCGTAGTTGGGGGAGAGGGCCCTGACGCCGGGGATCGTGGCGGCCGCCCTGACGAAGTCGCCGCCGTAGTCGTCGGCGTCGATCCCGCCGAGCCACGGAGACGCACCTGGCAGGCCGACCTGGAGGAAGTCGTAGTTGGTGAGCGCGACGAGGGGCCACTTCGGGGCCAGCTTGTGCATCGCCTTCAGCGCGCCCCAGTCGAAGGACTGGACGGTGACCTGGTTCTCGATGCCCGAGCGGTGGATCTCCTCGTAGACCCGCCGTACGAACAGCTCACGCGGCGCGGTCTGTTCGGGCGCGCCCGCCTCGACCTTCGTCTCGATGTTCAGCTCGACCCGTTTGGCGCGGTAGCTCTTGACCAGGTTCAGGACATCCTTCAACTCGACCATCCGGAAGCCCTTGACCACCTCCTGTTCGGGGAAGCCGGGCAGTTGCTGGTAACCGCAGTCCATGGTCTTGATCTGAGCCAGCGTCAGATCCTTGATGTACTTGCCGACATACGGATACATCGGGTCACCGGCCGTCACCGGTCCCGTGTCACGGCACTTGACCGCGCTGATCTGCCGGTCGTGGTTGACGACGACCTTCCGGTCCCTGGTGACATGGGTGTCCAGCTCCAGCGTGGACACCCCGAGGCGCATCGCCTTGCCGAAGCCCTCCAAGGACTCCTCGGTCGTCATGCCGATGCCGCCGCGGTGGGCCTGGAGGTCGAAGTGCGGTTTGGGCTTCGGCGGTCGGTGGTCGTCGTACGCCGTCGCGGGCGTGGCGGCCGACAGCGCGAGCACCGGCACCAGTGCCAGCCCGGCGAGGACACGTCTTGAGGACATCGACACCTCACTCCTTTGGGTCGGGACGCCCACAGACGCTAGTGAGGACGCGGACCCGTTCAACCCCTCGGACGTGATCCCGGCGTGAATGTCCGAGGAACGACGTTCCTGTCGGGGGTACGGGACGAGGTGGATCTTCCTCTCGTGGAGTGGCCCGGCACACGGCGGCGCCTGTGCCGCATCGCCCGCGACAGCGCGGCCCCGCCCAGGTGATGCGCCGTATCGGGACGCGCAGATGCCTGCCGTGCACCAGCGAGTCCTCGCCCGGGGGCCCGGGCCCGCTCGGCGCGCTCTTCGACGTCGGCGACGGACTGGCGCGGCCGACGGGCCGTCTTCGTCGGGCACGTGAAGGGGCGGGAAGGCGATGGCTACGACCTCGAAGTGGCCGCCATGCCTCCGTGCAGTCAGTTCGAGGGCGCGTCTGCCGGAGACAACCGCGCCGGTCGCCAGGGGCTCACAGCAGACTCGCGTCAGGGCGTGGGGATGCCCGCCGGGCGTGCCGGACGGCCGAGGCGGACCGGGACGCCGGGGGAGTACAGGACGCTGACCGGGGCGTCGGTCGGGGCGGGCAGACCGGCCGCGGTGACGAGGTCCTGCTCGCAGGTGAGCAGCTCGGCGCGGTACAGGGGCCAGCGCGGATGGTCGTTGGGCAGGTAGGCCAGCGACTCGGGGCCACCGAAGAAGGCGTTGTGCATGCCCCAGCGGGCGGTGAGGAAGTGCTCCAGGTCGGTCGGCTCCCCGATGGGTTCGCCGGTCCGTACCGTGATCAGGCTCCGGGCGCCGCGCGGTCCGGGCCAGCGGCGTGAGCTGGTGTAGGTGACGGTGTCCCCGGCCGTGCGGACGCTCATCCGGGACCAGAGATACGGCAGCCGGAAGCCGACGCGTCCCATCACCACCGGGATCAGCCGGGAGGCGTCCATCGAGCGGAACACCACGCCACGCCGGTCGTGCGCGTCCACCGAATACAGCCGCACGTTGGTCTCCGGGAAGGTCCCGAGATACGGCACCCCCGGCAGCCCCAGCCAGCCGACCCGGTGCATCCGGAACGCGACAAGGCCGACGTACGTCAGCCCGTCGTGTGTGTCGGGGACCGTGCCGCGCGGCAACAGCTCTGCCACGACCGCCGGTTCGACGCCCCAGTGGATGAAGGCGAGGTCGAGCCACTGCTGGGTGAGGAGCGGGGTCCGTATGAGGGCGGGGGCGTCCGGGGTGACGGGAGCGGGGTTCGGCACGGGATCCAGGGTGGCAGACACCGATCGTGCCCGGCCCGGCGGTGTGCCGGGACGGGACGGCGCCCGCCGAGCCATGCGGCCCGGCGGACGCCGCCCCGTGACATCGGCGTCAGTTCCGGCGGCCGGCCGGATCCTGCACCACCGTGTCCCGGCCGCCGCCGGAGACCGGTGCGGGGGCGGCGGGTGGTTCCTTCGCCCGGTCCGCGTGCCCCGGCCACCAGGCCGCGTGGCCCATGAGGGCCGTGAGACTGGGCGTGAAGAACATCGCCATGACGAACGCGGCGACGGCGATGCCGAAGGAGACCGCGAAGCCCATCTCCGTGAGCAGGACGTTGCCGGCCAGCATCATCGTGGCGAAGGTCGCCGCCAGGATGAAGCCGGCCGCTGCCACCGTGGGACCGGCATGCCGTAGCGCCATACTGGCCGCCTCGCGCGGCTCGCGGCCTTCACGGGCCTCCTCCCTCAGCCGGGCGATCATGAGGATGTTGTAGTCGGTGCCGATGGCGACCACGAAGAGATACATGATCACCGGGAGCATGAACATCAGTCCGGAGTGTCCCTGTCCCTCCTGGAAGATCCACACGGTGGCACCGAGCGTGGCGCCGAAGCCGAGGCCCACCGAGGCGATCAGGTACCAGGGGGCGACCACGCTGCGCAGCAGCAGCCCCAGGATGAGCATGATCAGCACGGCCGCGACGGGGAAGACCGTCTTGTAGTCGTGGTTGACCGCGGTGCCGATGTCCTTGTAGATCGAGGACATCCCGCCGACCAGGGCCTCGGTGCCGTCCGGGGCGCCGGAGTGCGCGACGTCGCGGACCCGGCCCACCGCCTCGATGGCCTTGTCCGTCGACGCCTCGTACTTGAGGGTGACGGTGAAGTCGATGGTGGTGCCGTCCTTGTTCAGCTGCGACAGACGAGCGTTCGCCACGCCGTCCACGGCCCCGAGTTTCTTCACGTACGCGTCGAAGAGCGTCGTGTCGATCGGCTTGCCGTCGGTGCTGGAGAGGTAGACGTCGGTCGGTGCGGCGGCACCCGCCGAATACGCCTTCTGCATCTCGTCCTGGACGACCATCGACTCCTTGGTCTTGGGCATGGAGCCGGCCGCCAGGTCGAACGTGGCGTTGTAACCGAACGTCCCGAGCGACAGTGCGACCAGGACGAGCCCGGAGAGCGCGGCGGTGAGCGCCGGGCGGTTCCGCACGCCGCGGCCCAGGGCGGCGAACCGGGCGTTCTCCGGCTCGCGTTGCCAGGACTTGGACGGCCAGAAGACCTTCGGTCCGATGAGGGAGACAACGGCCGGGATCAGTGTCAGGCCCGCGATCAGGGTGACGGTGACCGCGATCGCGAGGGCCGGGCCCATCTGCTTGAGGAAGCCCAGCGTCGACAGGACCAGCGCGAGGAAGGCGATGATGACCGCTCCGGCGGCGGAGGCGATGGCCTCGCCGACCCGGTCGACCGCGTTGATCATGGCCTGCTTCGGTTCGTCGCCGAGGCGCAGGCGTTCGCGGTAGCGGAACATCAGGAACAGGAAGTAGTCGGTCCCCACGCCGAAGAGCACGACGATCAGGATCGACGAGATCGAGCTGTTGGCCTGGAGGTCGAACAGCTTGGTGGCATAGGCGATCAGCCCGTTGGCGATCGCCGAGACCAACCCGATCGTGATCAGGGGCAGGAAGGCCAGGATCGGAGCCCGGAAGATGATCAGCAGGGTCACCAGGATGATGACGAAGGTGCCGATGCCGATCAGCGCCTCACCGCGCTTGGACGAGTCCTGCTGGTCGAGGGCCTGCGCGGCCGAACCGCCGAGCTTGACGTCGAGGTCCGTGCCCTTGGCGAGTTGCTTGACGTCCTCGCGCAACACCTCGGCCGCGTCGGCCTGTTTGGGCTGACCGGCGTTCTTGCTGTCCATCTGGACCAGGGTCAGGGCGTACTTGCCGTCCGAGGACGGCTGGCCGGGGACGACCTTCTGCACCTGGTCGATCTTCTTCTTGCCGAGCTCGGAGGTGATCCGGGCGACATCCTTGTGGTCGGCGGCGGTCAGCTTGCCGCCGTCGGTGCGCTGGTACAGCGCGATCGCGGACGGGGTGAAGGCGCTGGGGAACGCCTTCTCCTGGACTTCCGCCGCTTTGATGGACTCGTAACTCTTGGGGAGAAAACTGCTCTCGTCACTGTTCGAGGGCAGGCTCGGGGCGGTGGCGACGATCGCCACCGCAGCGAATAACCATGCAACGATCGTCCAGACGGGATGCCGGACGACGGCGTTGCCAATACTTCGGAACATGCGGAAGGTCCTCCTGGACAGGAAGATCACCGCAACCCGGGGAGCGGTCCCTGGCATCGGCGACCCCCGGCCGTCCCTCTGGGCAGTCCCCCGTCGGACCGGCCGGAATGGTTGTCTTGAGCTCTTATCCTAGGGATCACCGGTGAAGATCGCTGGAGGTGCCGTACCTTCAACTGTCGTGCCGCTCGCGGAGCCTCTCGGGGAACCGGGGTGGGCCGCGGCTACCAGGTCGGCATCATGCTCTCGGGGTAGCGGGAGCCGGCCGAGCCGCGGGGGAGGAGCTCCTGGATGCGGGCGAGGTCCTCGGGCGTGAGGTCGACGTACGCGGAGGCGACGTTCTCCTCCAGGCGGCGCGGGCTGCGGGTGCCCGGGATCGGCACGATGTCCTCGCCCTGCGCCAGCAGCCAGGCCAGGGCCAGTTGGGTCACCGCGATGCCCTTGGACTCGGCCAGAGCGGTCAGCTCACGCACCGCGGCCAGGTTCTTCTCGTAGTTCCCGGGCTGCCAGCGCTCGTCCCAGCTGCGCATGTCGTCGGCCGGGTACTCGGCGGCCGGCTTCACCGCGCCGGTGAGGAAACCGCGGCCCAGCGGCGAGTACGGGACGAAGCCGATGCCCAGCTCGCGCACGACCGGCAGCACCTCCGCCTCCACGGCCCGCTCGAACACCGAGTACTCGGTCTGAAGCACCGACACCGGGTGCACGGCGTGGGCACGGCGGATGATGTCGGGGCCGGCCTCGCTCAGGCCGAAGTAGCGCACCTTGCCTTCGGCGATCAGCTCGCCGACCGCTCCGGCGACGTCCTCGATGGGTACCTCCGGGTCGACCCGGTGCTGGTAGAGCACGTCGATGTGGTCGGTGCCCAGATGGCGCAGGCTGTTCTCGGTGACCTCGCGGATGTGTTCGGGGCGGCTGTTCAGGCCGAATCCGCCCACCGTCCCACCGCTCAGGTCGAAGCCGAACTTGGTGGCGAGGACGACGTCGTCGCGAACGTCCTTCACGGCCCGCCCGAGCAACTCCTCGTTACTGCCGGTGCCCATGCCGTACAGCTCGGCGGTGTCGAAGAGGGTGACGCCGAGTTCGTGGGCGCGGCGGAGGGTGGCGATGCTGCTCTGCTCGTCCGAGGAGCCGTAGGCCATGGTCATGCCCATGGTGCCGAGGCCGACGGCGCCGACCTCCAGACCCTGGGTGCCGAGCCTGCGGTGCGGGAGGTTCCTGTCGTGCTGTGTCATGCCTCAACGCTAGGAACGCGGCACCGGGGAGTCATGGGGCACCGGTCGCATAGGATTGCCTGATCCTCTCAGTCGAAGGGCGCTCTCATGCTGGACCGGCTCGCCCACGCCATCGAGCGGCACTGCCCGGGGCTGTGGTCGCAGACCGCGGTGCCCAAGCTGTCGCTGGTCTCACTCGACGAGCTCGTGGACCCGATCGAGGTGACGTACGAGCCGATGATCTGCTTCATCGCCGACGGTGCCAAGCGCACCGCTGTGGGCGAGCGCAGCTGGATCACACCACGCGGCGAGATGGCTCTGTTCACCCTCGATCTGCCGGTCACCGCCGCCTTCGAGAAGGTGCCCTACCGCGCCGCCGTCATGCGGATCGACAGCGAGGTCCTCGCCGCCGTACAGCTGGAGCTGGCGGAGAGCGGACCGCAGCCCCAGGCGGCCGTCGCCGCGGCGGTCACCGCGCCGATGTCCCCGGAGCTCGTCGACGCGGTCACCCGCTGGGTCCAGCTGCTCGACAGCCCGGAGGACATCGTCCCCCTGGCGTCCCGCATCGAGACCGAGATCCTCTACCGGCTGCTGCGCAGTCCGCTCGGATCCGTCCTGCGGCACTGGTCGCTGGCCGACTCGACCGCCGGACGGATCCGTACGACCGCCCGCTGGATCCGCGACCACTACACCGAACCGCTCGGCATCGACGAGATCAGCAAGGTGGCTCGGATGAGCCCGGCCACGCTGCACCGGCACTTCAAGGCGGCCACCGGCATGAGCCCCCTGAGGTTCCAGAAGCATCTGCGGCTCCAGGAGGCCCGACGGCTGTTGTTCACCAGGGACGTGACGGCGGCTCAGGTCGCCCAGGAGGTCGGGTACGTCAGCGCCACCCAGTTCAACCGCGAGTACCGTCGCGCCTACGGCCTGCCGCCCGGCCAGGACGCGGCGCAGCTGCGCACCCGGCTGGCCGAGACCCGGGAGGTGCCCCTGCTGCATGACGGGTCGGGCGCGAAGCCGTGAGGGTCGTTCATGGGAGTGCCTCCTCGGGGTCGTACCCGTAGATCCAGCTGTTGCTCACGAGCGCGTCGGCGAGCGCCGCGTCGCGGGCCCGCTGCTCGGGGCCGTCGGGCCGGGTACGCCTAGCGCTGTGTCCGTGGAACCGTGGTTGTCGCCGTCCTGACCCGCATTGCGCTCGAGTGCCGCCGAGACCGCGCCGGCCTGGACCACGCCGCCGTGGGATCGCCGCCCTCACGATTGTCCGCCGTCTCGCCTCGCCCCGTGCCCGCGGAGCCGCGGCCGTCGCCGCCCTGACCGGCAGCGCGCCGAATGGCGATGCGGCCGCGCCGAGACCTGGACCCCGTCCGCTGCGGCATCGACCGCCGGCTCGACGGTCTCGCCTACGGCAATGGCGTGTGGCTCTCCGCCGTGCCGAGCCGTTCCGCAGCGGCCCTGTGCCACCACTTCACCCGATCGAGGGACTCCGTGAGCGTCCTTGTGTGCTTCTGCTCACCCCGACACCGCGATTTTACTAGGACGTCCTACTATTTTCTCAGCCCGCGTTTTTCGACGTGTCCTGGGAAGGCTCCGCCATGAGCGATCTGCATCGCCCCGTCCACCCCGTCCGCCTGGTCACCGCCTCGGCACTGTTCGACGGGCACGATGCCTCGATCAACATCATGCGGCGGATCTTCCAGTCGCAGGGCGCCGAGGTCATCCATCTCGGCCACAACCGCTCCGTGCGGGAGGTCGTGGACGCGGCTCTCGAAGAGGACGCGCACGGTGTGGCGGTCTCGTCCTACCAGGGCGGACACGTCGAGTACTTCGAATACCTGGTCGCCTCACTGCGCAAACAGGGCGCCGAGCACATCCGGGTGGTGGGCGGCGGAGGCGGTGTGATCGTGCCCGAGGAGATCACCCGGCTGCGCGAGAGCGGGGTGACGATCTTCTCTCCCGAGGACGGCCAGCGGATGGGCCTCGCGGGGATGGTCAACACGGTCGTGCGGGACTGCGACTTCGACCTCTGGGACGGCAAACCGGCCGACCTCACCGCGGTCCTGGCCGGCGACCGGTTCGCGATCGCCCGCGCCGTCACCGGTGCCGAACTGGGCAAGCTGCCCCCGGAGTTCCGACAGGAACTGCGCGCCACGGCGGCCGCGCGGCACGTGCCGGTGCTCGGCATCACCGGCACCGGCGGCTCGGGCAAGTCGTCCCTGACCGACGAGCTGGTGCGCCGGTTCCGTGTCGACCAGCGGGACGCCCTGCGCATCGCCGTGATCGCGGTCGACCCGACCCGTCGCCGCGGTGGCGGCGCGTTGCTCGGCGACCGGATCCGGATGAACTCCCTCGACGGCGACAAGGTCTTCTTCCGCAGCCTGGCCACCCGCGGCAGCCGCGAGCTGCCCGAGCACCTTTCCGACGTGATCGACGTCGTGAAGGCCGCAGGATTCGACCTGGTGATCGTGGAGACGCCCGGCATCGGCCAGGGCGACGCGGCGATCGTGCCGTTCGTCGACGCCTCGCTGTATGTGATGACGCCGGAGTTCGGTGCCGCCTCGCAGCTGGAGAAGATCGACATGCTCGACTTCGCCGACGTCGTGGCCATCAACAAGTTCGAGCGGCGCGGCGCCAAGGACGCCCTGCGCGACGTGGGCCGCCAACTGGTCCGCAACCGCGAGGCGTTCGGCAAGCGGCCCGAGGACATGCCGGTGTACGGCACCTCCGCGGCCACCTTCAACGACGACGGCGTCACCGCCCTGCACCAGCACCTCACCGCCGTCCTCGCCGAGAAGGGACTCCCGCTGCCCGAGGGCACCCTGGCGCGGGTCGACGTACGCCACTCCTCCGGCATCCGGCAGGTGGTCCCGCCCGAGCGGGTGCGCTACCTCGCCGAGATCACCGACACCGTCCGCGGCTACCACGCCGACACCGAGCGGCTGGCCGAGGCGGCGCGGCGGGTCCAGCGGCTGGAGCTGGTCGGGGCCGAGCTCGCCGACGCCGGCTCCGATGCCGCGAACGTGCACGCGCTGCTGGAGGACGCCCGCACGCGTCTGCCGCACGACATCGTGCGGCAGATCGAGAGCTGGCCCGCCGTGATCGCCTCCTACTCCGGCGACGAGCAGGTCGTGAAGGTCCGCGACCGGGAGATCCGCACCAAGCTGACCCGCGAGTCCCTGTCCGGCAACAAGATCCCCCGCGTGGCCCTGCCCCGCTTCACCGACCACGGCGAACTGGTGCGGTTCTGGCGCGCGGAGAACCTGCCCGGCCACTTCCCCTTCACGGCCGGGGTGTTCCCCTTCAAGCGCGACGGCGAGGACCCGGCACGGATGTTCGCCGGCGAGGGCGACCCGTTCCGCACCAACCGCCGCTTCAAGCTCCTCTCCGAGGGCCAGCCCGCCACCCGACTGTCCACCGCCTTCGACTCGGTGACGTTGTACGGCCGCGACCCCGACGAGCGCCCCGACATCTACGGCAAGGTCGGCACCTCCGGCGTCTCGGTGGCCACTCTGGAGGACATGAAGGCGCTCTACGACGGCTTCGACCTCGTGGCGCCCACCACCTCCGTGTCCATGACGATCAACGGGCCCGCCCCGGCCGTCCTGGCGTTCTTCCTCAACACCGCCATCGACCAGCAGACCGCACGCTTCCGCGACAAGGAGGGCCGCGACCCCTCACCCGAGGAGACGGACCACCTGCGCGCACACGCGCTGGCGAACGTGCGCGGCACCGTGCAGGCCGACATCCTCAAGGAGGACCAGGGCCAGAACACCTGCCTGTTCTCCACCGAGTTCAGCCTGCGGATGATGGCCGACATCCAGGAGTGGTTCATCGCGCAGAAGGTCCGCAACTTCTACTCGGTGTCCATCTCCGGCTACCACATCGCCGAGGCCGGCGCGAACCCCATCAGCCAGCTCGCTTTCACCCTGGCCAACGGCTTCACCTACGTCGAGGCCTACCTCGCCCGCGGCATGCGCATCGACGACTTCGCCCCGAACCTGTCGTTCTTCTTCTCCAACGGCATGGACCCCGAATACTCCGTGCTCGGCCGGGTCGCCCGCCGTGTCTGGGCGGTGGCGATGAAGGAGAAGTACGGCGCCGGCGAGCGCAGCCAGAAGCTGAAGTACCACGTCCAGACCTCCGGACGCTCCCTGCACGCCCAGGAGATGGACTTCAACGACATCCGCACCACCCTCCAGGCCCTCATCGCCATCTACGACAACTGCAACAGCCTCCACACCAACGCCTACGACGAGGCCGTCACCACCCCCACCGAGGAGTCCGTCCGCAGGGCCCTGGCCATCCAGCTGATCATCAACCGGGAGTGGGGCCTGGCGATGAGCGAGAACCCGCTGCAGGGGTCGTTCATCATCGACGAACTCACCGACCTGGTCGAGGAGGCCGTCCTTCAGGAGTTCGAGCGGATCAGCGAACGCGGTGGCGTGCTCGGCGCGATGGAGACGGGCTACCAGCGTGGCCGTATCCAGGACGAGTCGATGCTCTACGAACAGCGCAAGCACGACGGCTCGCTGCCCCTGATCGGCGTCAACACCTTCCGCAACCCCCACGCCGACACCGCCGAGCCCGTCGTCGTCGAACTCGCCCGCGCCACCGAGGAGGAGAAGCAGTCCCAGCTGGAACGGGTACGCGACTTCCACGCCCGCAACCACGACGAGGCCCGGGCCGCCCTGGACGCCCTCAAGGACGCGGCCGTACGCGGCGACAACGTGTTCGCGGTTCTCATGGAGGCCACCCGGGTCTGCTCCCTCCAGCAGATCACTGAGGCCTTCTTCGAGGTCGGGGGCCAGTACCGCCGCAACGTCTGAGGACCTCGCAGCTGCCTCGGTTCGCTGCCGCTGGTCCAAAAGTGAGGCTCACCCGCTGATCACCTCCTGCTCGGTCCCGGCCGGTGCCCGATGGCGCCGGAACCCGGGGAAGAGCAGGAGGAGGGCGAGCGCCGCCACGACGGTCAGGACACCGCCGCCCGTGACGGTCCACGTGACGCCGAGGGCGGCGCCGACCGTGCCGTGCAGGAGATCGCCCAGCCGTGGCCCTCCGACGGCCACCACGGTGTCGATCCCCTGGAGCCGGCCGCGCATCCCGTCCGGAACGGCGCTCTGCAGCACCGTCTTCCGGAAGACCCCCAGCGCGAGGAGCGCACCGCCGGCCGGCAGCAGCCAGGCCACGGCGGAGACGAGCGAGTGGGCAAGCCCGAACCCCGCGACCGCCAGGCCCCACACACCGACGGACACGGCCACCGCGACACCGTGGCGGCCGACGCGCGTGAAGGCCCCCGAGCACAACCCCGCCAGCACACCGCCGGCCGAGACGGCGGCGTACAACACCCCGATGTCCGAAGGGTGGAAGGTCTCTGCCGCGAGTTGCGGGAACAGGGCCGTGGGCAGACCGAGGGACAGCGCGGCGAAGTCGGCGAGATAGACCACGAGCAGAACCTGGTGCTTCGTCACGAACCGTACGCCGTCCGCGATTTGTCGTAGAACCGCGCTCTGTCGCCGCTCACCGCCGCCGTCCGGGGGGAGAGCCGGCAGTCGCCACACGGCCCACACCGTCGCGCAGACCGCGACCGCGTCCGCCAGATACAGCGTCCTGCTGCCCACGACCGGCAGCAGACCACCGGCCAGCAGCGGCCCGGCAATCCCGGCGGACAGGAGCACCGTCGACTGCAGCGCGTTGGCGGCCGTAAGCAACTCGGGCCGCACCAGACGCGGTGTCACGGCCCTGCTCACCGTGGAGTTGGCGCCGAACAGGGCCTGCTGCACGGCCACCAGCAGGAGCAGCACGGCGACCGACCGCAGATTCGCCCACGCCTGCGCCCACAGCAGCGACGACGTCACCCCGATGCCGATCGTGGTCGTCAGCAGCACCCGCCGCCGGTCGCGTACGTCGGCGAGCGCCCCTCCCCACAGCGCCGCCGCGGCCATCGGGGCGAGACCCACCAGACCGGCCAGCCCCACGTAGGCCGACGAGCCGGAGAACTCGTAGATCTGCAACGGCACGACGACCGCCGTGAGTTGAGCTCCGAGGGCGGTCACGATCCCGGCCGCCCACAATCGCCGGAACGCGCCCGCCCGCAGGGGCCGTACATCGACCAGCAGCTGTTTGCTTCGCACCATGGCGCGATGCTGCGGGCTCCCCTTGGGGCAAGGTCAACCGACGTGGGCGAGCACCTGGTCGGCCAGTTCGCGCGGGGTCGACTCGCCGTCGAGGAACACCGTGTCGCCGGGCAGGGTGTCGACCGCGGCCGTACACGCCTCGATGCGGGCCTTGCACCAGGCCCGCACCCGTTCCTCCCGGGCGGGGTCGTCGGGGAAGAAGCTCCGTGCGTCGATCCGCCGCACCAGGACCTCCGGCGCGACCTTGAGGAAGAAGTGGTGGACCACGATGTCCGCGGCCTTCAGGGCGCCGAAGATCTCGCCCAGGTAGCCGGGGTCCACCAGCGTCATGGGGACCAGAAGCGGGCGCCCGTACTCCTCGACGAGGCCGACGGCCAGGTCCGCGACCTGCCGCCGCCACAGGGGAAGGTCCTGGAAGTCACCGGTCGGCACGTCCACGATCTCCCGCAGCACGTAGCCGACCATCTCCGGGTCGAAGACCAGCGCCTCGGGCCATCGCGGACGCAGTTCCTCCACGAGCGTGCTCTTCCCGCCGCCGAACGGGCCGTTCACCCAGACGATCACAGTCGTTCCCCCCGGTTCCCGCGAACACCGAATGAGTGACAGTAGCGTCAGCCCCGTGGTGGCGCACTGCTCCCCCTCACGACCAGACGCGTCGGGACGAGATCCGTACCCGGCTGTCCGCCCCCGTGCGAGCGGATCTGCTGAAGCACCTTCTGGACACAGCGATGGCCCACCTCCGCGAAGTCCTGGTGGACCGTGGTGAGCGGCGGCACGAAGAACGCCGCGTCGGGGGTGTCGTCGAAACCGACCACGCTGACATCGTGCGGCACGGACAGGCCGTGCTCGTGGAACGCGCGCAGCAGTCCCAGCGCCATCTGGTCGTTGGCGGCGAACACGGCCGTGCAGTCCGGATTCTCGGCGAGCACGAGCCCGGCCTCGTAACCGGACTCCGCCGACCAGTCCCCGTACAGCGCGGGCGGCACCGGCCGCCCGGCCTCCTCGAGGACCGCACGCCAGGCCTGGGCCCGTCGCTGTCCCGAGAAGGAGGCCTGCGGACCGGTCACATGCCAGACGGTCCGATGCCCCAGGTCCAGCAGATGCTGTACGGCCTGACGCGCGCCGTCCGCCTGATCGGTGTCGACCACGCTGTAGCGGTCGCCGGCGTCGGAGTCCACGACGACGACATGCACCCCGGGCGGCAGCTGGACCGTCCCGGTGTCGAGCAGATGGATCTCCATGATGACGATGACCGCGTCCACGGCCAGCTCGCCCATCCGTGTGAAGGCCCCCAGGACGTTGTCCTGCGTCGGGACGTCGATGGGGATCAGGGTGATCGCGTACCCCTCGGCCGCCGCGTGCGTGGCGATCGCCTCCACCGTGCGGCTGTTGCCGGTCGAGGACAGGCTGAACAGGATCACGCCGATGGTGTTGAACTGGCCGTACCGCAGCGCCCGCGCGGCACTGTTGGGGCGGTAACCCAGTTCCCGCATTGCCGCCAGGACCTGCTCGCGCGTCGCAGGGATCACCCCCGGGTGACCGTTGGAGACCCGCGAGACCGTCTGCGAGGAGACGCCCGCCAGCTTGGCGACGTCGGCCATGGACACGCGCTGCTTGCGCCGCCCCCCGGGCACACCGGAACCTCCCCGCTCCACCACTGCTGCCTCCTCCGTCCGCACACGAACGTGTTGCGTGTCGCACCGGATGTTACGTGTGGGAAACCTTGACGGTCGCCGGAGCGGATGCCACGATTCCGGCGCCGTCATGTTTACGTAAACATGCTGTCATTCCGAAAGGGTTTGGTCGATGCGCAAGACCCCCGTCAGCACCCGTCGCGCCCCGAGGCTGCGTGCCTCCCTCGTCGCCGTCGCGATCGCCGCGGTCAGCGGCGCCACCCTCACAGGCAGCCCCGCCTCCGCCGCCGCGCCGACCACCGACACGACCCAGTTCAAGGGTGTCAACTGGGCCGACCCGCGGGACAACTTCGCCGACGACGAGCTCCAGCTGTCGGGCCTGTCGACCTCCGACACCTACGCCCAGACGTACACCAAGGCGAGCCGCATCATCTCGGCGTTCCGTGCCAACCTCGGCGCCAACACCGTCCGGCTGCCGATCAACCCGTACACCGTCAACGGCTCCTACTGGAAGTCGTACCGGGGCGTCATAGACGCCGCGACGGCCCACGGCTTCAAGGTCATCGTGTCCTACTGGGAGGGCACGGGCGACCGCAAGGACGGCTTCATCGACGACGAGGCCACCTACTGGCCGATGTGGAACACCGTGGTCAAGGCCTACAAGGGCAACTCCCGGGTCTACTTCGAGCCGATGAACGAGCCGCACGGCTACACCGACACCGAGTGGGCCGACATCGCCGCGAAGTGGCTGGACACCTACAAGTCCGTGCCGCGCAACCGGGTCTTCGTCAGCGGCGCCGGCTACAACGACCACGTCACGACCGTGTGCGCCGACCCGCGCCTGAAGGGCACCTACCTGTCGCTGCACCACTACGGCTTCTGGAAGTCGTACGCCACCTACGACGAGTGGGTGGCCGACCTGAAGGTGCGCATCGGCGACTGCGCGAACCGGACCGTGGCGGACGAGTTCGGCGCGCCGATGACGACCGGTCTGAACTACAACGTCAAGACCCCGGATGACAACTTCGTCAACTTCATCCAGGCCGTCACCGACACCTTCCGCGAGCTGAAGATGGGTTCGGTGTACTGGCCGGGCCTGCGCACCGATGACATCTACTCGGTGCAGAAGCTCGTCGGGCCGCCCAGCAAGCCGTGGCTGGAGACCACCAACCAGTCGGGCGCCGACCGCCTCGCCTGGGCCTGGGGCCGCGGAACGCCCGTCAAGGGCTGACACCTCTTTCCCTGTTTCGGCCGCGGTGCCTTTCGGTGCCGCGGCCGATCGGCGTTCACGGCGGTGTTCGGACATGGCCGACTCGCGCCCTTCTCACGCCCTCTTGAGCTGCCCAGACTCTTGGCAGGAGCACAGGGGGGAGAGTGCTGTGGCCAGGCGTCGACGGGGTACGGCCGCTCGCGGGCGGCGGGCGCGGCAGTGGTGGTGGGGCGGCGCGGTGGCGCTGGTCCTCGTGGTGCTGTTCCGGGCGAGCGTGTGGCCGTATCTCCTGGGCGTGCTGTCGGTCGCTGCCGCCGCGGCGATCGTCTGGCGGCTGTGGCACACGGACCGGCTGCTGCGGGGCAGGGACCGTCTCTGGCGGCAGGAGGAGGCGGTGAGGGCGGGCCGCCGGACCCTCGCCGAGGTGGACGTCATGACGGGCACCGAGTTCGAGGAGCTGGTCGCGGGTCTGTGCCGGCGGGACGGGTGCACGGAGGTCCGGCGGGTGGGAGGTGCGGGTGACAACGGCGCCGATGTCCTGGGCCGGCTGCCGGACGGCCGCACGATGGTCGTCCAGTGCAAGCGGTACGCACCGAGCAGGGCGATCCCCAATCGCGAGCTGCGCGATCTGCTGGGCGCCCGGGTGCACTTCCGCGCCGACGTGGCCGTCTTCGTGACGACCTCACGCTTCACCGGCCCCTCCGAGAAGTTCGCGCTGGAGCACGACATCCTCGCCGTGCACCGCGACCTCCTCGGCCTGTGGAACAACGGGGCCTCCCTCGTGTCGCTGGGGCCGGTGAACGGCCGGGGCCAGGGGGACGCACGACACCGGGCCCGCTGGAAGAAGGCGTACGGCGGCTAGGGACCCGTCCCAGGGAGACGCAGGTCACATCCAGGCCTGTCACAATCCGCCGGGCCATTCAGTCGTATCTGTGTAGCCATCGACAACGGCAGAAGGAGCCCACCATGGAAGCCCGACTCAACGTCTTCACCAGCCCGCTGGCCGGCAAGCTGCTGAAGCACTTCGCCTCGGCGGGGAAGGTGGTCACGGACTCGGGACTGCCGATGACGACCCAGGAACTGGTGAAGATCCGCGCGAGCCAGATCAACGGCTGCGGGTTCTGCCTCGACATGCACACCAAGGAGGCCGCAGCCGCGGGCGAGACCGCTCAGCGCCTCCACATGGTCGCCGCGTGGCGTGAGGCCAAGGTCTTCACCGAGGCCGAGCGCGCCGCGCTGGAGCTGACGGAGCAGGGCACCCGCCTCGCCGACGCAACCGGCGTCTCGGACGAGGTCTGGGAGAACGCCGCCAAGCACTACGACGAGGAGGAGCTCCTCGCCCTGGTCTCCCTGATCGCCGTCATCAACGCCTTCAACCGGCTGAACGTCATGACCCAGCAGCCGGCCGGCGACTACGTGGTCGGTCAGTTCGGCTGAGCCTGAGGACCTGAGCCTGAGGACCGGGTGACCGGCCCCGGGGGCTGCAGACCCCGGGCCCGACCACGGACCCTCAGCCGGCCAGCGGGTAGTGACAGGCCACCTGACGGCCGGAGGCCTTCGGCGTGAGCCGTGGGCGCTCCACCGCACACAGATCCCGGGCGTACGGGCAGCGCGTGCGGAACGGGCACCCTGTCGGCTTGTCCGCCGGACTGGGCACCTCACCGGTCAGCACGATGCGCTCCCGGGGCGGCCCGTCCTCCGCGAACGTCCCGTCGTCGATGTCCGGTACCGCCGACAGCAGGGCCTGCGTGTACGGATGGGCCGGGTCCGAGTACAACTCCTCCGTGCCGGCGAGTTCGACGATCTCACCGAGATACATGACGGCGATCCGGTCCGACACATGACGGACCACGCCGAGATCGTGCGCGATGAAGACGTACGTGAGTCCGAACTCCTCCTGGAGATCGGCGAAGAGGTTCAGCACCTGCGCCTGGATCGACACATCCAGCGCGGACACCGGCTCGTCGGCCACGATCAGCTTCGGATTCGTCGCCAAGGCCCGTGCGATACCGATGCGTTGGCGCTGACCGCCGGAGAACTCGTGCGGATAGCGGTCCAGATGGGCCGCCGCCAGTCCTACGACGTCGAAGAGCTCCCGGACCCTGCGGCGGACCGTGGACGCGTTGCCGTACCGGTGCACGAGCAGCGGCTCGGCCACGATGTCCCCGGCGCGACGGCGGGGGTTGAGCGAGGCCTGCGGGTCCTGGAAGACCAGTTGCATGCCCGGCCGTACCGGACGCAGCCGTCGCGCGGACAGTGTGGAGATGTCCTGCCCGTCGAACTCGACGCGCCCGCCCGTGAGTTCGGTGAGCCGGACCAGACACCGGCCGAGCGTGGACTTGCCGCAGCCGGACTCCCCGACGACGCCGAGGGTTTCGCCGCCACGCACCGCCAGGGAGACCCCGTCGACGGCACGCAGCACCTGGCGTCTTCCGCGCACGGGGTAGTGCTTGGTGACGTCGGTGGCCCTCAGGAGGACCTCTCCGGCGGGCGGTGCGTCCGTGTCCACCGCCACGATGTCCTGTGCCGTCACGACGCCGCCTCCGTGTCTCTCGCGCTCACTCTCAGTCCGGCCCGGTCGCCGGACGGCAGCCAGCAGGCGTCGAGATGGGTGTCACCTGACAGAACGGGCCGCTCCTCGCACCGGTCGTGCCGCAGCCGGCAACGCGGCGCGAACGCGCACCCCTCCGGAACCCCGCCCGGAGCGACCGGCACACCCGCGATGCTGGGCAGCCGCCGCAGCCGGGGACCGCCCACCCGGGGCACCGAGTCGAGCAGACCCCAGGTGTATGGGTGTCGCGGACCGTGGAACACCGCCCGCCGCGGGCCCTCCTCGGCCGCCCGGCCGCCGTACATGACCAGGACCCGGTCGGCGATCTGGGAGACCACGCCCATGTCGTGGGTGATGAGCACCATCGCGGAGCCCCCTGCGTTGAGTTCCCGCATCAGATCGAGGATCTGCGCCTGGACCGTGACGTCCAGTGCCGTCGTCGGCTCGTCGGCGATCAGCAGTGAGGGGCTGCAGGAGAGCGCCATCGCGATGACCGCGCGCTGGCGCATCCCGCCGGAGAACTCGTGCGGATAGGCGTTCACCCGGGAGGCCGCGTCGGGGATGCCGACGTCCGAGAGCAGCCTGACCGCACGGGCCCGTGCCTCCTTGCGGGAGACCTGTTCGTGCGCCCGGATCGCCTCGGCGATCTGCCAGCCCACGGTGTACACCGGGGTCAGGGCGGTCATCGGGTCCTGGAAGACCATCGCGATCTCCCGGCCGCGCACCGCACGCATCTCCTTGTCGGGCAGGGCGAGCAAGTCACGGCCCCGGAAGAGGACTTCACCCGACACGGTCACGTTGGGGTTGGTCAGCAGCCGCAGCACGGCGAGCATCGACACACTCTTGCCGGAGCCCGACTCACCGACCACGCCCAGGACTTCGCCGGGAGCGACCGAGAAGGAGAGACTGTCGACGGCGGTGACGAGGCCCTGGCGGGTGCGGAAGCGCACTCGCAGGTCACGTACGTCCAGCAGTGGTTCAGGCATGGCGAGCCCTCGGATCGAGTCGCGCGTACAGGATGTCCACCAGGGCGTTGGCGAGGACCACGAAGAACGCCGCGTACAGAACCGTGCCCATGATCACGGGCAGGTCCAGGTTCTGCAGGGCGTCGAAGGTGAGCTTGCCGATGCCGGGCAGGCCGAAGACCACCTCGGTGAGGAGCGCGGCCCCGCCGACGAGCGCGCCGAAGTCCAGGCCGAACAGCGACACGATCGGGATCAGCGAGCAGCGCAGGGCGTGCCGGAGCAGGATCCGCCGCTCGGACAGACCCTTGGCGCGGGCCGTACGGACGTAGTCCTCGTTCAGCGCGGTGACGACCTCTCCGCGCAGCAACCGGGCATAGATCCCGGCGTACAGCAGGGCGAGCGTCAGCCAGGGGAAGAGCATGTGCAGCGCCCACTGTCCGGGGTCCTGGCCGAGACCGACGTAGCCGGGCGGGGGCACCCAGGAGAAGAGCGAGTCGTGCAGCTGCTTCTGGGTGAGGAGGTTGACGACCTCGCCGAGCCAGTAGGCCGGGAGCGAGACGCCGACCACGCCCACCAGCATGATCAGCGGGTCGGCGGCCCGGCCGCGCAGAGTCGCCGCGGCCGTGCCCATGAGGATGCCGGCCGTCATCCAGATCAGGGCCGCGCCGATGACCAGGGACAGGGTCACGGGTGTGGCCTGGATGATCTGCGGGATGACCCGGGAGCCGCGGTTGACGAACGACTCCAGATCCCGGTCGATCAGCAGGTGACGCATCATCAGCAGGTAGCGGATCGGCATCGGCCGGTCCAGACCGAAGGAGTGCCGCACCTGGGCGAGGGTGGCCGGGTCGGCGTTGCGGCCCGCGATGCGTGCCGCCGGGTCGACTCCCGGGGTGGCGAAGAAGATCAGGAACACCAGCACGCTGATCGCGAACATCACCAGCAGGGCCGAGGCGAAGCGCTTGAGGGCGAAGACGAGCATGGTCACACCCCTCCGCGCAGCCGCGCGCCCGGGTCGAGCGCGTCGCGCACCCCGTCGCCGAGGACGTTGAGCGCGGCCGTGGTCAGGGCGATCAGCAGACCGGGCGCGATCGTCACGGCGGGCCGGGTGTAGAGGAGCCCCAGGCCGTCCTCGATGATCGTGCCCCAGCTGGCGTCTGGTGGCTGGACGCCCACGGACAGGAAGGACAGCGCCGACTCGGTGAGCATGGCGAGCGCGGTCATCAGCGGGACGAACACGATCGCCGTCGGCACCACGTTCGGCAGCACCTCCCGGCGCAGGATGCGCGGGGCGGGCGCGCCGGAGCCGACGGCCGCCTGGATGTACTCCTTGTTGCGCAGCACGAGCACCTGACCGCGCAACGGCCGTGCGATGTACGGCACGTAGATCGCCGCGATGATCGTGACGGGCAGCCAGAGACTTCCCGCGTCGACGGTGACGGGGCCCAGCTTGAGACCGTTGGTGAGCAGCACCACCGACAGACAGATGGCCAGCAGATAGACGGGGAACGCCCAGACGACGTCCAGGACCCGCGAGATGACGGCGTCCACGACCCCGCCCGCGTACCCGGCGACGACTCCCACGGCCGTACCGACGACGCAGGTGAGCAGCGCCGCCGTGAACCCGATGAACAGGCTCGTACGGCCGCCGTACAGCAGACGGGCCAGCACGTCCCGGCCCTGGTTGTCGGCGCCGAGGAAGTAGTGGGCGGGGTCCCAGGTCGGGCCGATCGGCGTGACGCCGAGGCCGAGCCCGGTGCTGCTCGGAGTGAGCACCGGCACGGTCTTGCCGTCCACGACGGTGGTGCCGGAGACATGGGACTGGAAGGGGTCGGTGTGGGCGATGTGGTCCGCGTAGAGCGGGGCGCACAGGCTCGCCAGCACGACGAGGAGCAGGACCGCGGCGGCGGCCAGCGCCGTCCTGTTGCGCAGCAGGTCGCCGGCGGCGGTCCGCCAGGGGCCCGGCGAGCGCCGGGCCCCGGCCGAGGGGGACAGGGTCACTTCACCCACAACTGCCCGACCAGCATGTAGAACTGCTTGCTGAACTGGTAGTTGCCGACCCGCGTCGACGTGAAGTCGATCATCTTCGGGTTGATCAGCGGTACCACCGGCGACTGGGCCATGACCGTCTGGTCCACGGCACCCCACTGCTTGTCGGCGCTCGCCTTGTCGGTCTGCGAGGTCTTCAGCGCCGCCTGCATCTTCGCGTCGACGCCCTTGTCGCAGAACCCGGAGATGTTGATGCTGGAGTCGCTGCCCGGGTGGTAACTCGCGCAGGAGAGCAGCACGTTGAGGAAGTCGGAGGCAGCGGGATAGTCCTGGTACCAGGACGTCAGGGCGAGTTGCACCTTGTTCTTGGTGTTCTGGATGTAGGTGAACTGGATGTTCCCCGACAGCGGCTTGAGCGTCGCCTTGTAGCCGAGCTGGGTGAGCAGGCTCTGCAGGTACTGCCCGATCGACTTGTTGACGTCGTCGTCCTGGACGACGATGCCGACCTCCTGCCCCGCCGTACCGGACTGCTTCACCAGTTCCTTGGCCTTGGCGAGGTCCGCGGCCTTCCAGGTCGTACCGCCGCCCTTGGTGTAGGCACACGATTCGACGTGCCCGGGGAAGCCGGGCGGCAGGACCGTGCACGCGGGAGAGGCGAGGTTGGTGCCGCCGTACAGCCGCACCACGGCGGACCGGTCCACGGCCCAGTTGATCGCCTGACGCGCCAACTTGTTGTTGAAGGGGGCCATGTTGACGTTGAGCGTCGCGTACCAGAACGCCGTCAGCGGGTTCACATGCGCCCGCGAGGCGTACTTGGTGCCGATCTCGTTGAGGCGGTCGGCGGGCGGCGCGTCGTACATCCAGTCCGCCTGGCCGTTCTCGATGGCGGTCACCTCGGACTCGACGGTCTGGCCGAAGGTGTAGTCGATGGCGTCGGGATAGCCCTGCGGCTCCGCCTGACGCGACCACTCCTTGAAGTGTGGGTTGCGGACCAGTTTGAGCGCCCGGTTGGGGTCGTACGACGCCGCCATGTACGGCCCGGTCGACGGCAGCGGCTTGGTCCCGGCGTCCTTCGTCGGCGAGTCCTTCGGTACGACGACGGCGTGCGGGACCGCCAGCTTGTACTCGAACTCCGGATCCGCGGCCGTCAGGTTGATGGTGACCGTGTTGGCCTTGGCGTCACCGATCACGCCCTTGGGCAGGGCGCAGGAGGCCGGTGTCTTCAGACAGGCGTCGGCGCCGACTATGCCGTTGTAGAAGGTGCCCGCGGTGGGGCTGGAGACCTTGAAGATGCGCTGGAAGGACGCCACCACGTCGTCGGTGGTCAGGGCCTTGCCGTTGGAGAAGGTGACGCCCTTGCGGAGCGTGAAGGTGTAGGTCTTGCCGCCGTTGGTCACCTTCGGCATAGCCGTGGCCAGGTCGGGGACGACGGTGAAGGACTCCTGCCCGTTGACCTTTTTGAAGGCGAGCAGCCCGTCGTACATCGACTGGAACAACTGCCAGTACTGGAGCGTGTAGTTGACCTGCGGGTCGAAGCTGCCCGCGGCCGCGTGGGCGACGAGCTTCAAGGTGCCGCCCTTGTGCTGGGCCTGGAAGGCGGAGGAGCTCGAGGAGGAGGCACCCGGGTCGGAGGAGGAGCCCGAGTCGGAGGACGACGAACAGGCGGCCGCGGTGAGCGTGAGGGCGACGGTGGCGGCGGCGAGCGCGCCCCGTCTGGCATTGCGGGACATGGCGGGGAACTCCCGGGGTCAGTCGGTGGAGTCGAGGAACTCGCCGACGACCCGGAGGTAGAGCTGCTCCTCCTCGACGTGCGGCATGTGGCTCGAATGCTCGAACATGTGCCAGCGCACATCGGGGATGCGGTCGGCGAAGGGGCGGACGGTCTCGGGGGTCGCCTCGTCGAAGCGCCCGGACACCAGCAGGGTCGGCACCTCGATCAGATGCAGCCGGTCGATGACCGACCAGTCCTTGAGGGTGCCGACGACATGGAACTCATTGGGGCCGTTCATCGTGTGGTACACGGTCGGATCGGCCGCGATGTTGTCCCAAGTGGCCTGCACCTCGGGCGGATTGGGCGTCAGACGGCACACATGGCGTTCGTTGAAGACCTGTTCGGCCGCCCGGTAGTCGGGGTGGTCCGTGGTCCCGGCCGCCTCGTGGGCGTGCAGGGTGCGCTGGACCTCCTCGGGGAGGCCGGCGCGCAGTTCGGCGGCCGCCTCGAGCCACGACTTCATGGACGCGGGGGAGTCGGCGATGACCAGTCCGCGCAAGCCGGGCGGGCGGCGTACCGCGTGCTCGGCGGCGAGCATGCCGCCCCAGGACTGGCCGAGGATGTGGTAGCCGTCGGCGATGCCCAACTCCTTGAGCAGGTTGTCGAGTTCGTCGAGGAAGAGCTGGACGGTCCAGAAGTCGGCGCCCTTGCCGGGCAGATGGGTGGAGAACCCGGTGCCGAGCTGGTCGTAGTGGATCACGGGGCGGCCCTGCTCGGAGATGCCCGCGATGCTGAGCGTGTAGTGGTGGCCGGCGCCGGGCCCGCCGTGCAGGACCACCAGGGGTGTCCTGCCCGGTTCGCCCGTGATCCGGTACCAGGTGGAATGGCCGTTGAAGTCGACGGTTCCGGTGTGGTTCGGTTCGGGGATCGCCACGGGGAAGCCTCCCAGACCGGTCGGAACCAGCCGACCGCTGTCTGAAAATAGTTGGGATGTGACGGATGGATGCGATAGTGAGGGGGCAAAAGGTCAGTCCACAAGACCTTTTAGCGGGGTGAGTGCAAGACGTAACAGCGGGTTCACGTGGCCCGTGCGCGTTAACAGAAACGGCGACTCGCAGGAGGACAACTGACATCCGCACCTGAACCCGGTGACGAGTTCTCGCGTGTTCTCGACCGTGTTCTGCTCGGCGACAGCCCGTCGTCCTCGCTGCGTCCGGTCCGGGTGAACTCGGCGGTCGACGAGGTCGCCGACCGGCTGCTCACCGCGATCGCCGTCGGAGACTTCCTGCCCGGCGAGCGGCTGCCCGCCGAACGCGAGCTCACCGCACTGCTGCACGTCAGCCGTCCCACCGTGCGCGAGGCGGTCGCACGCCTCCTGGCGTTGGGCGTCATCGAGATCCGCCGGGGCCGCAACGGCGGAGCGTTCGTCCGCGACAGCTGGACCGAGTCCTCAGGCGCCGCGGTCCGCCGTACGCTGCTGCCCCGCTGGGAGGAGTTCGAGCAACTCTTCGACCTGCGTGGGCTGGTGGAGGGCATGGTCGCCGCGACGGCCGCCCGGCGCCGACGCCCCGAGGACCTGGAGCCGATGCGCGAGGCGCTGGAGGCGCACCTCTCCGCGAGCACACCCCGGGAGGAGCAGGCCGCCGACAGCGCGTTCCACCGGGCGATCTGCGCGGCCACCCACAATCCGCAGATCGCCCAGCTCAGCCGGGACCTGCTGACCCGGATCAGTCTGGGCTTCCCGATCGAGCCCTGGGGGAGAGGCGAACGCTCCCACCATGAACAGGCCGGTCACGGGCACCGGGCGCTCTATGAGGCCGTCGCGGCGGGCGAGCCGGAGCGGGCAGAGGGCATGGCCCGGGAGCATTTCATGATCAGCGCCGAGATGATCCGGGACGTCCTGGCCCGGGTACGGGCGGCCGAGGCTCCCTGACCCGGCTACACCTCCCGGTGATCGATCCCCAGCAGACTCGCCGCCGCCCCGAAATCAGCGCCGTGGTGCCCTACCGCCAGCGACCAGTGATGCCCCACCCCCGTGGCGCTCCACGCGTCGACCCACTCACCGGGATCCCGGCCGAAGTCGACCCTGCTGGTGGTGTTGCCGATCTCCAGCAGCGGACCGGGCACGACCGTGCCCTCGGACGTGATGAACGACAGGCTGCCGTCGGCGTCCTGACCGAGACCGAGCAGCGTGACCGGCCCCTGCCGTACGTCGAACTCCACGCTGACACCCCAGCCGCGCTTGCCGTGATAGACACCGAGGCCGCGCAGCAGCGGGTCCCGGGCACTGAGCGCGAGGTGGGCCGGCCCGTCGTGGCCCATCTCCACCACGCCGTCCTCGAAGTTCAGCGCCTGGATCTCGGTGAAGGAACCCCCGGCACCGACACTCTGCGAGGCCAACTGGGCAAGGCTGGTACGCAGTTCGAACTCACCGGCCGCGGGCACACCGCGGGCGGTGAGCAGGGAGGCGCCCAGGATCATCCCGGCGCCGAGTCGCTCGTGCAGCTCGCCGTCGAGGCCCCGGTGGTAGTACGCGAGGGTGTCGAGGCCGAAGTCCTCCACCAGCCGGTCGAGAGCCACCGAGACGGTCGCCCCCCACGCGAAGTCCTCGTCGACCACGCTGTCGTCGACGGTGAAGATCCGCCGGGCGAGCTCCACCCGTTCCCGGGTCTCCGCCTCGGTCACCTTCTCCACCCGGTGCCGCAGATCGTCGAACTCCAGCATCTCGACGTGCGAGCCGAACGTCGCCGACAGCAGCGTCGGGTCGGTCTGCACATCGAGCATCCCTGGGTACACGTGCCCCATCAGTCCGTGCCGGGCGTGCCGGAGCGCGGCCCGGACGTGCGCGGCCCGCACCCACCGCTCGACGCGCCGCCACGCCGACTCCTGCCGCAACCAGCCCGACACCGAACGGAAGGGGACACCGGCCCGGCGGAAGACGTTGCCGACCTCCGGCACCGAGCACTGCGAGCAGTACGCCAGCCAGTCGCCCGTGTCGAAGGAGGCGTGGTCCATCCGCTCGGACGGCTGGAGGTCGACGACCAGCACCGGGGTGTGGGTGCGCTGCGCGATCGGCAGCACCATCGACGAGGTCAGATAGGTCGTCAGGAACAGCACGATCAGATCGCAGTCGGCCCGCCGGAGTCGCTCGGCGGCGGCCGCGCCCTCCTGAGCGTCGGAGACGAACCCGGCGTCCGTCACCTCCGCGTCCAACTGGCCCAGTCGGTCGGCGACATACGCGGCCGATTCCTTCAACTGGGGCAGCAGCCCCGGGAACTGCGGCCAGTAGGTGCCGAGCCCGCCGGAGACCAGCCCGATCCTTGGCCGGCGGCGCGTCACGGGCGGGAGCAACTCGCCCAGCACGGCCTCCCGTTCACCGGCACGCGTCGTGGTGGATTCGGTCGTCGCCATGGTCGGCGCTCCTTCGGGGGTCGGTTCAGGTCTGCGCGACCTTGAGGTCCGCCGGAGCGGTGGCCGCCGGGGACGCGCGGGGAACGAGGACACGGACGATGTACAGACCCGCGACCGCCGACAGCGCCATGCAGCCGGTGATCACCCAGAGCAGCAGACTGGGGCTCCGGTCGAGCAGGGCGGGCGTGACGAACGCGACGCCCGCGAACACCCCGCGCGAGACGGCGTAGGTGATCCCCTGCGTGGTGCCCCGGGTGTCCGCGGGGAGCGTCAGCTGAGACCACACCTTGTAGTTCGCCTCGCCCGCGAAGGGATAGCACAGCTGGTAGAGGAGGTAGAAGACGAGGAAGCCGACGATGGCGCCCACGGTGAGCGAGGCGATCGCGAAGGCCGCGATCTGCAGGACCGTGGCGACGTAGAACAACCGGTCGCGCCGCGGGCCGTCGGCGATCCGGACGAAGGCGAGCGTCAGCAGCAGGCCGATCGGGAGACAGGCCAGGTTGATGCCGGTGGCCACGCTCTGCGAGGCACCGCTGACGGTGACCAGCAGATACGTCGTGAACTGCCCCATGGTGTTGGCGCCCAGGCCCCAGGTGACGTAGAAGGCGAAGGTCGCGAGCATGGGCACCAGCGCGGCACGGGTCCAGACGTTCCTGAGCGCGACACCCTGCTGCTCGGCCGGCTTCTCCGTCGGGACCTGGTCCTGTGCCGGGTCCGGTCCGGTGGCCAGCTCCAGCCGCGAGCGCAGATGCCAGGTGACCAGAGCGGCGACCGCCAGATGGCCGGTGATGAGCCGTGCGCCGAGCATGCCCGTGTCCGACAGGGCGAAGCCGACGAAGACCACGACGATGATGCCCAGCATCCACATGACCTGCGTGAACGCGATGAGCCTGCCTCGGGCGTGGTCGGGGGCCGCGTCCGAGACCACGGCCAGCGATGTCGGCAGGTCGGCGCCGGCCGCGAGACCGGCGAGGAGGACACCCACCAGAAGGGTGATGTCGTCGGGCGCGAGAGTGATGATGATCGCCCCGAGGGCGTAGCAGAGGATGTCCAGGTTGTAGAGGCGCCGTCGGCCGAACACGTCGGCGAGCCGTCCGCCGACCAGGGAGCCGACGGCGATGCAGATGGTGACGATCGCGCTGATCGCACCGGCCATCCAGACGCCCATGTCGTAGGCGTCGCGGTAGATGGCCAGGTTGACGCCGATGCTGACGATGAGTGCGGCGTCGAGGTAGGACGCCATGCCGGAGAGGGTCGCGACCTTCCACAGGCGCTTCTCGATGGGGGGTTCCGGCTGGTTCGGGGCAGGCGAGGTTCGGGCCATGATGCGGCTCCGTCTGGGGAGAGGGGTTCCGAGCGGAGGGGGACGTCGCTGTTCTCGGCCGATGTCCAGCGACTATAAGAGGGTAAAAACGTTCCAACAAGACGTCATGCGGCCATCCGTGGAAACGTCCTGACGGCCCCGCAGCTCTGGTGGGCGCCGCGGAGGTGTCCTACGGTGAGGTTGATGTAAAACGTTTTTGATCCGTGAGAGTGTCCGGGCCGTAGTCGGAAGGACCTATCCGTGATCTCTCCAGCCCTGCAACAGTTGTTCGACAACCCGCCCCGGGACTTCGGCCCCACCCCGCTGTGGTGGTGGTCGGGCGCGAAGGTCACCCGTGACCGCCTGGCCTGGCAGCTGCGCCGGTTCGCGGACGGCGGCGTCCACAACCTCGTGGTGATCAACCTGGCCCCGGCCGGCCCGACCTTCGGCGCTCGCACCGACGACCCGGTGTGGTTCGGCGAGGAGTGGTGGGCCCGCTTCACGGACGCCTGTGAGATCGCCGGGGACCTGGGCATGCGCCTGTGGTTCTACGACCAGATCGGCTTCTCCGGCGCCAACGTGCAGGGAAGCATCACCCGAGAGCAGCCCGAGGCGGCAGGCCGCGCGCTGCGGTCACGCCTGGCCGTCGTCTCCGGCGGCACGGTCGCGCTGCAGGGCGCGGAGACACTGCTGGGGGCGTACGACAGCGCGGGCGCGCGGTTGCCGGTCTCCGGGCAGCCCGACCCGGCGGGTCGCCAAGGACCGCCAAGGCTCGAGGTCGCCGACGGCACCGAGGTGCGCCTGGTCCTCGCCGTCCCCACAGCCTTCGACTACCTGAACCCGGCGTCTGTCGGTCTCCTGTTCGATGCCATCCATCGCGAGTACGACCGGCGAGTGCCCCAGTACCTGGGGAACGTCATCGCCGGCAGCTTCCAGGACGAACTGCCCGCCACCAACTCCTGGACCGGCCGCTTCCCCGAGGAGTTCCGGGCCCGACGCGGCTACGACCTCCTCGACGACCTCCCCGCCCTCTTCACGGGCGACGACACCACCCGGGCCCGGAAGATCCGCGCCGACTACTACGCCGTCCGTGCCGAGCTCACCGAAGAGGCGCTGTTCCGTCCCCTCGCCGCCTGGCACGACGAGCGCGGCCTGCTCCTGGGCTGCGACCAGAGCCACCCCGCCCGCTCCGGCTTCCCCGCCCAGTCGACGCAGCTCTACACGGACTACTTCCGCACCCACCGCTGGTACAGCGCCGCCGGCAGCGACCACCACGGTGACGCCAAGATCCACTCCTCGATGGCCCACCTCTACGGCCACGAGCGCGTCTGGATCGAGTCGTTCCACTCCTCCGGCTGGGGCGGCACCCTGGAGGAGACGTACGACTGGCTGCTGCCGTTCCTGCGCAGCGGCGCCAACCTGTACAACCCGCACGCCAGTTACTTCGGCACCGCGGGCGGCTGGTTCGAGTGGGCGCCGCCGTCCACCGACTGGCGCCAGCCCTACTGGCGGCAGTACCCCGCCTTCTCCCGGGCCGTCGCCCGGATCTGCTCGATCCTGTCCTGGGGCACCTACAGCGCCGACGTGGCGGTCCTGCATCCGACCGCCACCGTGCAGGCCCTCATCCCCCTCGACGCCCCCGTCCAGCACTTCGGCGACGGCCGCCTGGGCGGGACCCACGCCGACGTCGACGAGACCCAGCGCCACTACCTGGAGCTGTGCGGCACCAACAACTGGCTCAGGCCCTCCGTCGGCGCCCTCGACCGCCACCGCGTCTCCTTCGACGTCATCGACGACGCCTCCGTCCAGGGGGCCAAGGCGGGCGACGGGGCCCTGCGCATCCGGGACCTGGCGTACACCGCGGTCCTGCTGCCCTCGGCGAGCGTCCTGGAGCACGAGACGGCCCGCCGGCTGACCGAACTCCTCGACGCCGGGGGACGGGTCGTGGTCGTCGGCCGCCCGCCGACGCAGGCGGCCGGGCTCGCCGGTGACGACTCCGTCGTGGCCGCACTTCTGGACCACCCCCGCCTGGAGCGGGTGACCGACGCCGAGGCCGGTGCGACCGCGGTCGCCGAAGCCGCCGGATACGCGACGGGCGAGGTGCCGCTGCTCGTCAGGAGGAAGGGCGACGCGGCGGTCGCGCTGGTCACGGGGGCGTTCCCCGACGCCCGTACGCATCCGCCGAGGGGCCACCACGAGATCGACCCCGCGCGCTACGCCCGCACCTCGTCCGTCACCGTGACGGCCCCGGTCGCCGAGGCCGAGATCTGGAACCCGGCGACCGGCACCCGCCGCCCTGCACGCGTCACCCTCGCCGACGGTGTCTCGACCATCGCGGTACCCCTGGAGGGCGCTCCCGCCGCCCTCGTCGTATGGCGCGAAGGTCCTCCGGCGGGTGCTGTGCCCCCCTCGCCCATGGACCCGCCGGAGACGACCGACCTGTCGACCGGCTGGGAGGGCCGCCTTGCTCCCACCATGGACAACACCTGGGGCGACCTGGCCCTGCCCGCCGGAGCCTCCGTCGCCGAACCGCAGATCTGGACCATGGGGTGGACCGAGACCGAAGGCTCGTGGGAGCAGTCGCGGGTGACATACGGCAACCGGGTCCGCGTCCTGGCGCCCGTGCCCTCCGCACAGGCTCCGGCTCCGCTGGACCGTGCCGCCGTCGAGCAAGTCCTCGCAGGAGAGCGGATGTTGGCACCCGCGGACTGGGCGGTCTCGCTGTACTCGTCGAGTCGCGGCATCCCGGACCCGTACGGTGTGCTCGGCAACAAGGGCCTGGTACCGGAGGAGTTCGTACGGGTGCCGGTACCCGGGAGCGGGACCGTGGCCCGGGTCAGGGCCGTCGTGGAGACCGACCACCGGGGATCCGCCGATCTGCATGTCGGCGCGGCGGCGGTCAAACGCGTGTGGTGGAACGGCAGTCTGCTGGAGACGGGCGGCGGCTATCTGGCGTCCGCCCGGGTGGAGGTCGAACGGGCCCGCAATGTGCTCGAGTACGAGCTTTCCGACGCCCAGGACCGGCCGCAGACCATCTCGGGCGCCGCCGACACCCCGCTGGGCAGCTATTTCTGTCTGTCCCGCCCGGACGGGTTCGCGCCGCGCCCGCTGTTCATGCGCCTGCCCGACGGCGTACGACCGGACGGCAGCGTGACCTACCGCGGCCGGATCGGCCTCCCGGGGCGGGGTGCGGACGCGGTCCTCGTCGTGGGCGCCGCGGTGGGCGTGACCGTCCTGCTCGACGGAGCCGTCGTGGCACGGCAGGAGAAGGCGGAGTACTACGAGTCCGACTGGGGCGCGGTGCCGATGTTCTTCCGGCACGAACTGACGCTGAGCGGCGGTGATCACGTCCTCGACGTGGTGGCCGACAGCGTCGACGTGCGGGACGGTGTCTTTGTCGACCTCGTGGCGGACACGACCGCCCTGGTCAGCGGCCCGGGTTGGGCGGCCGGGACGGGGGAGTGGAGCGGGCCGACCATCGAACACGTGGGCCGGTGGGGGGAGTTGCAGCACTGCGGCGCGGCGGTACGGCCGCACCCGCTGCCCGACGCCGAGTGGCTCGCCGGTTCTCCGGTGCTCGGGTCCGCCGTACTGCCGCTGCGGTCCACCGATGACCTCCGGGAGGTCGAGCAGCGCTTCCGGTTCGTTGTACCGGCGGGGACCGTGTCGCTCGACCTGCCACTGAAGCTTCCCGCACGAGTGAGGATCATCGGCGACCCTGAACTTCCCTTCGACGGGCATGAACTGACGTTGGATCAACCTCTCGAGGTGGCAACCGAGTTCGAGGTCGTCACCGCCCCGACGGCCGTGCTGCGCGGTGGCTCCGCCTGGCGGGGGCCGGTGCGGGCGCGCGCGGTGCCGGCACCCATGCCGCTGGGCGAGTGGGGTGAGCTGGGACTGGGCGGTTGGAGCGGAGGCGTGACCTATGCGCGGACGCTCGAGGTGCCGGCCGGGCCGGACCCGGTGCTGGATCTGGGGAGGGTGCGCGGCAGCGTCGCGGTGTGCGTCGACGGTGAGCTCGTCGGCGAGGCGTTCTGCGCGCCGTACCGCTTCGAACTGCGCGGGACCGCCGGGCGTACCGTCCGCCTGGAAGTGACCGTCCACAACACCCTGGCGCCCTATCTCGCCGAAGCCACGCCGACCGCGTGGGCCTTCCCCTCCCAGCTCCCCTCGGGCCTGCTGGGGCCGGTGACACTAGAAAGGCGCGTCTGAGGAAGCCCGGGTGGAGTCCCGCAGGACCAGCCCCGGTGCGAACACCCGTGCCTCGTGGGCGTGCTCCGCGCGGGCCTCCACCTCGTCCAGGAGCATCTCCACGGCCGCCCGGCCGAGTTCCTCGACCGGCTGGCGGACCGTGGTCAGGGTCGTGCCCACGAAGCTGGCGATGTCCAGGTCGCCGTAGCCGACCACCTGGACGTCCTCCGGGACCTTCACACCGCGTTCGCCCAGCGCCCGGCACAGACCCGCTGCGAGGAAGTCGTTGGTGCAGAACACCCCGTCGGGCAACTCGTCGAGACTGTGGGCTATTTCGCTGCCGTACGCCACCGTCATCTCCTCGGCGACGACCTGGCCGAGGCGGGCCTCGCGCCGGGTGCGCACGGCCTGCCGGGCGCCCTGGTAGCGGTCGGCGCACTGACGGATCGTGCGCTCGCCGTTCACGACGAGGACGTCGCGCGCCCCGCGGTCCAGGAGGTGCTGCACGGCGATGCGTCCGCCGGCGATGTCGTCGACGGAGACCGAACAGCCTTCCTGGGCGGGCATCGCGCGGTCCGCCAGCACCAGCGGGATACCGCGCTCGCGCAGCCGCGACAGCCGGGTGGGGTCGGCGCTGAGCGGCACCACCACCGCGCCGACCGCCCGCTGCTCGATGAGCATGGTGAAGTAGCCCTGCTCCCGCTCCGGCGCGTCCCCGCTGTCACACAGGACGAGGGAGTAGCCGTGTTCGTAGGCAGCGTCCGCGGCGCCGCGCGCGATGCGCGAGTAGAAGGAGTTGGCCACGTCCGGCAGTACCAGGCCGATCGACGAGGAATGCCCGGTACGCAGTCCGGCGGCTCCCGGGTGGGGGACGTAGTCGAGGGCGGCGACCGCGTCGCGGACCCGCTCGGCGGTGCGCGCGTTGACCCGCTCGGGCCGGTTCAGGACGTTCGACACGGTGGAGACCGAGACCCCGGCGGCGGCCGCGACGTCCTGGATACGGGCGGGGCGAACCGAAATGGCGTCCACCCCCTCGCTGTTCACCATGGGCGACGCAAGTCTACCCCGGCCGCGGATAAAACGTTTTCCGCACCGCTCTTCGGTGGCGGAGTGCCCCCCCTCGGAACGGCACAGCGATGGAGGGTCGGTCGCTGCGGCAGCAAATTCTGTGAAGGAACCGACGGATTGGGTGACCATGTTGCGATCGGTGAAGCCGGGAACGGGAACGTCCTGTGGAGGGTGTCCGGCTGACTGGCCGTGTTCATGTCCGGCGTGCTTCCATCCGGTGTCCCTCCTCCTCGAGGATTGCTCATGCGAAAGGAACCGCGCGCCATGAACGTCGCCCCCCACCTCGTAGCGGCCGAGCTCAACGATGCCGACCTGGACAACGTCTCCGGCGGTGCCGCCGCCGCGACCACCGCCGGTCTGCACCTCCAGGTGGCGCACCTCGAGGTTTGCGCCGACGTCGACGCCCTCGTCTCCACCGAGGGTGTCGCGGCGAGCCTCAACGCCCACGTCGGCGTCAACTGACCGAACGCCTGCTGCCGGGCCCCGGATCGGACGATCCTGGGCCCGTCGTGGTCTCCGGCGGGGCGCCCGGGTGGGATTGCCGGACACGGCGCGCGAAGCCGGGCCTCGGCCGGACGGTCGGTGACATGCTGTCGGCCTCGGAGTGTTTCAGGAGGCCCTCATGCACGAGCAGCCGTCCCTT
This sequence comes from Streptomyces doebereineriae, assembly GCF_031845645.1. Classification (NCBI taxonomy): domain Bacteria; kingdom Bacillati; phylum Actinomycetota; class Actinomycetes; order Kitasatosporales; family Streptomycetaceae; genus Streptomyces; species Streptomyces doebereineriae. The sequence continues at coordinate 125,634 of NZ_JAVREZ010000018.1, read as the reverse complement.
CTCGCCGCGCTGGTGTCCGCCCTGCGGGCCGGTTCGATCGAAGTCGTCGATCTCACCTCGCCGTTGTCGTCGTCCACACCCGTGATCCAACTTCCGCCGCAGTTCGGCCAGACGGCCGTCTTCGAGCTGGAGGAGATCAGCCGCTACGACGACCGCGGCCCGGCCTGGTACTGGAACAACTTCCGCAGCGGTGAGCACACCGGCACCCACTTCGACGCACCGAACCACTGGGTGACCGGAAGGGACCTCGCCGACGTGGCGTCCGTCCCGGCTCAGCGGCTGATCGCCCCCGCCGCCGTACTGGACTTCACCGCCGAGGCGGCCAAGGACCCGGACTTCCTCGTCGAGGTGGACCACGTCAAGGCCTGGGAAGAGCACAACGGGCCGCTGCCGGACGGCGGTTGGCTGCTGTTGCGCACCGGCTGGGACGCCCGCTCGCACTCCCAGGAGGCGTTCCTGAACGCCGACGAGAACGGTCCCCACACGCCCGGCCTGTCCCCCGAGTGCGCCCGCTGGGTGGCCGAGGAGTCGCCCGTGATCGGCCTCGGCGTGGAGACGGTCGGCACGGACGCCGGGCGCGGGCACTCCTTCGACCCGCCCTTCCCCTGCCACTCCCATCTGATGGGCAGCGGCAAGTACGGCCTCACCCAGCTCCAGAACCTGGCCGCGCTGCCCGCCACCGGCAGCGTCGTCGTCGCGGGACCCCTGCCCATCGTCGCGGGCTCCGGCTCGCCCGCCCGGGTGCTGGCCCTCGTGGAGCGGTCATGAAGGTCGCGGAGGCCGTCGGACGGGCCCTGTACGCGGCCGGGGTCGAGCAGGTCTTCGGCGTCGTGGGGTCCGGCAACTTCCATCTGACCAACGCCATGGTCGCGGCCGGCGCCCGCTTCGTCGCCGCCCGCCACGAGGGCGGTGCGGCGACGATGGCCGACGCGTACGCGCGTGTGAGCGGAACGGTGGCCGCCGTGAGCGTCCACCAGGGGCCCGGGCTCACCAACGCGATGACGGGGATCGCCGAGGCGGCCAAGAGCCGCACACCGCTCGTCGTGGTGGCGGCCGAGGTGACCCGGCCGACCTCCAACTTCTACGTCGACCAGGAGGCGTTGGGGACGGCGGTGGGCGCGGTCCCGATGCGGGTCGCGTCGCCCGAGGACGCCGTGGGACAGGCGTGCGCGGCGGTGCGACGGGCCCTGCACGAACGACGCACGGTGCTCCTCAACCTCCCCCTGGACGTACAGGCGGCGGACGCCCCCGCCGATGCCCTCGCCCAGGCCGCACCGCCACCGCGGCGAACGGCGGTCGAGCCGTCCGCCGACGAGGTGGCGGCTCTGGCCCGGGTGCTGGAGCAGGCCCGGCGGCCGGTCTTCGTGGCCGGACGCGGTGCGCGCTCACCCGGGGCCCGGGACGCCCTCGAAGCCCTCGCCGAGCGCTGCGGCGCCCTGCTGGCGACCTCGGCCGTGGCGCGTGGGCTGTTCCACGACAACCCCTGGTCGCTCGACGTGTCCGGCGGCTTCGCCTCGCCCTTGGCGGCCGAACTCATCGGCGGGGCCGACGCGATCGTCGGCTGGGGCTGCGCACTGAACATGTGGACCATGCGGCACGGTGCCCTCATCGGTGCGGACACGACCGTGGTGCAGGTCGACGACGACCCCTCGGCACTCGGTGCGCACCGGAAGCTGCACCTCGGGGTCACCGGCGATGTCGAACTCACCGCGCGGCACGTCCTGGCGGCCCACGGCGGGAAACTGCAGGGCCTGCGGACGCCGGGCATCGCCGAGGCCGTGGCCACCCGGGTGCGCTGGCGTGACGTGCCGTACGAAGACACGGGCACCCGTGACCGGATCGACCCCCGCACGCTCAGCATCGCGCTCGACGACATCCTCCCCGCGGAGCGGGTGATCGGCGTCGACTCCGGCAACTTCATGGGCCACCCGAGCATGTTCCTGTCGGTGCCCGACCAGGACGGCTTCTGCTTCACGCAGGCCTTCCAGTCGATCGGCCTCGGCCTCGCCACCGCGATCGGCGCGGCCCTGGCCCGTCCGGACCGGCTGCCGGTGGCCGCGCTCGGCGACGGCGGCGCGCTGATGGGCGCCGCCGACCTGGACACCGTACGGCGGCTCGGGCTCCCCATGGTCGTCGTCGTGTACAACGACGACGCCTACGGAGCGGAGGTGCACCACTTCGGCCCCGACGGACACCCGCTCGACACGGTCGAGTTCCCGCCGACCGACATCGCGGCCGTGGCCCGCGGTTACGGCTTCGAGGCGGTGACCGTGCACACGCGGACGGATCTGAAGGCCGTGGAGGACTGGGTCGCCGGGCCACGGTCCGCCCCGCTGCTGATCGACGCCAAGGTGGTTCGGGACCGTGGGGCGTGGTGGCTGGAGGAGGCGTTCCGCGGACACTAGGGACCTTCGTGACGGGTTCCAGCCGGGGAAAAACAGGAGCGCGGCGCCCTGGGGTGGGCCGGCCTGGCCGGTCGGCTCACCGGGCCGGTCATGGACAGCGGCGACGGCTCTCTGGGAGCCGGTGGGGCGGACTGCTGGTCGGTGCGTCCGCGTACGGACGGACCCGCGGCCCGGGCGACCTTCCTGGCCGGGACCGGCGACTGGGGCCGGGACGCCGCGCCCCACCCGCACCCCGTTCCGCCGCCGTTCACGACTCTCGCATGGCGCCTGAGCCCCACACCCTCACCCGCGATGACCACCGTGTCAGCGGCACCGCCGCCGGCGCCTGGCGCACGGCGCTGCGCGGCACCGCCGACACCGTCGGCCGGGATCACCCGTCCGAACGGCCGGATCAGACCGCGGGCGCCGGATAGGTCGGGTACTCCACGCCGGTCACGTGCTGCACGACCCGGACCACCTGGCAGGAGTAGCCGAACTCGTTGTCGTACCAGAGGTAGAGGATCGCGTTGTCGCCGTCGACCTTGGTGGCACCGGCGTCGACGATCGAGGAGTGGCGCGAGCCGATGAAGTCGCTGGAGACCGCGTCGGGGGCCGTGGTGAAGTCGATCTGGCGCTTGAGCGGGGAGGTCAGAGAGACGTCCCGGAGGTGGTCGAGGACCTCCTCGCGGGTGGTCTCACGGCCCAGGCGCAGGCTCAGGATCGCGATGGAGACGTCCGGCACCGGGACCCGGATCGAGCTGCCGGTGATCGGCGCCTTGAGGTCGGGCAGCGCCTTGGCGACGGCGGAAGCGGCGCCCGTCTCCGTGATGACCATGTTGAGCGGCGCCGAACGGCCCCGGCGGTCGGCCTTGTGGTAATTGTCCAGCAGGTTCTGGTCGTTGGTGAACGAGTGGACCGTCTCCACGTGACCGCGCAGCACGCCGTACTCGTCGGCCATCGCCTTCAGCGGCGGCACGATCGCGTTGGTGGTGCAGGACGCGCAGGACAGGATCTGCTCGTCCGGCTTGATCGTGTCGTGGTTGACCCCGTGCACGATGTTGGGGACGTCACCCTTGCCCGGCGCGGTCAGGACGACCTTGTCGATGCCGGGGCGCAGATGCTGGGAGAGGCCCTCGCGGTCGCGCCACTTGCCGGTGTTGTCGATGAGGATGGCGTTGTCGATGCCGTACGCCGTGTAGTCGACCTCGGAGGGGTCGTTCGCGTAGATCACCTTGATGGTGTTGCCGTTGGCGATGATCGCGCTCTCGGCCTCGTCGACGGTGATCGTGCCCTGGAACTGGCCGTGGATGGAGTCCCGGCGCAGCAGCGAGGCACGCTTGATGATGTCCTGGTCGCCGCCTCCTCGGACCACGATCGCGCGCAGCCTGAGGCCGTTGCCGGAGCCCGCCTTCTCGATCAGCAGCCGGGCCACCAGGCGGCCGATGCGGCCGAAGCCGTAGAGGACGACGTCCCGCGGCTCACGGCGGTCGATCTTGTTGCCGCCCGTCGCGCCGGCCACGGCCTCGGCGGTGAACTCGGCCACCGACAGCCCGCGGTCGTCGGCCTGGTAGATCTCGGCGAGCCGGCCGATGTCGATCTGCGAGGGGCCGAGGTCCAGCGTCGTGAGCGCCTGGACGAAGGGCAGGGTGTCGGTGACGGAGAGCTCCTCACCGGCGATCTGCCGGGCGAACCGGTGGGTCTTGAGGATGCTGACCACCGACTTGTTCACCAGGGAACGGCTGTGCAGCAGAACCGTTACGTCCCGCTCCCTGTGCAGCCTCCCGATCATCGGGATCATCGATTCCGCGATCTCCTCGCGGTTCTTCCAGTCGGTGAACGAGTCGTCCTTGACAGTCACAGAATTCTCTTTCGAGCTAGGCGGCGCTCATATGCTAACCCCCTGATGTTTTGATCGATCGTCGGGGTGTCAGAGCTCACTGCCCCAGCAACCGGGGCGGTGTGACGTCCGGAACCGGCCGCAGCAGCGAGGGGTGTGCGTCGGCCACCCGTTCCTTCGTGAACGCGCCCACGATCCTGCGGGCCAGCAGCGGATCGGCCGGGAGTGTGTGCGCGGCGAACCAGCGGGCGGGCGCCGGATCGGGGGAGGGCTCGACGAACTCCGCGCCCGCGTAGTCGTCCAGCGGCGGGTCGTAGATGTAGCCGCAGACCACGTCGTGCCGCACCAGCCGCTGGACGAGCGTGTCGCGGTCGTGGACCAGGAGCGGCACCCGGAAGAGGGGGAGGGGCCCGTCGTGCGCCGTCCGGTCGCGCAGGGCCGGCGAGGCCCACGGTGTGCCCGCCAGCAGGGTGACCCCGGCCCTGCGCCGGGCCAGGTCCTCGTCGAGCCGGGCCATCCGCAGCTTCAGCTGGCCGCGGACCAGCGAGCCGTGCCGGGAACGGTAGCCGTGCAGATCGACGCGCACCCACCGCTCGTAGGCGGTCAGGCTCGGTGCCTCCCGCGCGGAGGCGGTGAGCCGTGGTGCGTGCAGGTCCATCCGGAACGCGTCGCGCTCCAGCAGCCCCAGTCGCTCCATCGTCCGCCACACCGGGCGCACCAGATGGAGCGACCGGACGGCGGACCGGGCCAGTGGGCGCAGGGTCGTGGCCAGGTCCTCGCGCAGCCGTCCGGGGGTCAGGAGATCGTCCCGCAGCAGCTCCAGTTCCCGGCGGGTGCGCGCGTCCTCGACGGCGAGGAAACCGCCCGCCATACCGGCCACGTGCTTGGACAGGCTGAACGCCGCCGCCTTCCCGAAGGTCCCGATCGGCCGCCCGTCCACATGGCTGCCGATGGCGTGCGCCGCGTCCTCGAACAGAGGGATCCCCAACTGCTCGCAGCGGCGTCGCAGTTCGAGGACCCGGTCGGGCACGCCGTACAGGTTGGTGGTCAGGACCGCGTCCACATTGCGCCAGGTCGACTCCGGTACAGCGGCCGGGTCGATGTTGCCGTCCCACACGGACACGGGGGCCTGCACGGGGCGCAGCCCGGCCGCGAGGACCACGAACAGGATCACGTCGTCGTTCACCGGTGACATCAGCACCCGCGCGCCGGGCCGGCACCAGCGCCTGAGCGCCAGGTACAGGGCCAGCCGGGCCGAGGGCGTGTAGACGCACTCGCGTCCCAGTCGCCGGGTCATCGTCGCGGCCAGCCGCGAGCCATAGGGCATCGGCATCCCTTGTGTCGATGGGCCACGGAAGGACCGTGGAGGAGAACACACATCGGCGCCGGCTCCCGCGGGAACCGGAGGTGAGCAGGCTCGTCAGCTCGCCAGCGGTCCCGCGCTGTCGGAGTCCGAGCGGTGCCCGGAGGTACGCAGGGTGCCGACGGTCTTCAGGAGGCGGTCGGCGGGCTCGCGCAGGGCCGGGTGGGCGTTGACCGTGTTCCGCAGACCCCGCACGGGCCGGCGCCACAGACGGTGTGCCGTCGCGACCGGATGGGGACGGGTGGCGAACCCTTCCGCCACCCGCAGCTCACGCGTCTTGAGCCAGTCCTTCCACTCCTTGTCGCCGCGCCCCATGTCCATGAGCCGCGCCCCGCGCCGGCCGGCCGCCTCGGCCATCCGCAGATGCATGATCAGACCGGGGGAGTAGTAGCGCAGCTCGGGGTCGTACGCGGTGAACCAGGGCGCGAACACCGTGCGCGAGGTCGGCCCGAAGTGCGCGGCCACCGGCCGGTCACCGGCGTACACCACCGAGAGGAGCCCGGTGAAGTGCTCCTCGCGGACGTGGAAGAGGTCCTTCACCAGGTTCACGATCCACGGCCGCGCGAACCGGTCCATCCGTCCCGTCCGGCGGTACTGGGCGGACTTCCACTGCATCAGTGTGTGCAGGGCCCTCGGGTCGCGCTCGTCGAACACGAACCGCATCTCACCCAGGTCGCGCGTGAGCCGGCGCTCCTTCTTGAGGGTCGTCTTGGCGAGTCCCGGGTACGCGCCGCGCAGCCACTCCGGGTAACTGTCGCTGCCGACCTTGAGGTCGATCACCGGGGAGGCGAACGTGCCGGTGACGTAGGGGGCGAAGGGCGTCTGCTCCTCGGCGAGGTGGTCGAACTCGAACACCGAGAGCCGGCACGCCTTCAGCAGCGCCCTGGCGTCCCACGTGACCCCGGGGCGGTGCACGAGGCCCTGGCAGTCGGAGAGTCCGAGTCCGATGGCCCGGCCGACGCCGAAGGAACCCCGTTCGTACGGGAGGAAGCCCACGGCCTCTCCGCGCTGGTGCAGCACCGCCACCCGGGCGCCGCCGCGGCGGTGTCTGCCGATCCCGGCCGCGAACTCCGGTGCCAGGAACGGGTTGGCGTACTCGGGCGACTCGTCCATCGCCCGGTGCCAGGCCTCGCGGAGCGAGGTGCCGAGCTCTTCGGGTCTGTGGATCGTTATGTCCGTGTCACTGCTCATGGATCGCATGGGCGACCGTTCCCCCCAATTCCCCCCACGACGCGGCGTCCGCGTCCCGCCGATCGAAGTGTCGGCAAGGACCAAACGTCGCCAAACAGTACGCATGCTGTCAAGGGTGTCTGCCGTAACGGAAGAGTGCGGATCGGATACTCCTGGTTCCCGCGGCCGGTCAAGGCAGCAGCCGGCGTTCCTTGGCGACGGCCACCGCGCCCGCCCGGGTCTCGACGCCCAACTTGCCGTAGATCCGGCCCAGATGGGTCTTGACGGTCGCCTCGCTGATGAACAGGGCCCGGGCGATCTCCCGATTGCCGAGGCCACGGGCGAGTTGCGCGAGGATCTCCTGCTCGCGTGCGGACAGGGTGGGGCGCGGGCTGCGCAGCCGGTTCAGCAGCCGGTCGGCCACGGGGGCGGACAGCGTGCTGCGGCCGGACGCGGCGTCGCGGATCGCCGTGAACAACTCCTCGGGCTGCTCGGCCTTGAGGAGATAACCGGTGGCGCCCGCCTCGATGGCCCGGGTGATGTCGGCGTCCGTGTCGAACATGGTGAGCACCAGCACGCGGGGACCCCGAGAGCCTCCCGCCGTCAACTGCCGGATCGCCGTCACCCCGTCCATGCCGTCGTCCAGTTGAAGATCCATCAGTACGACATCGGGGCCCAGGTGGGCCGCCATGGCGAGCGCCTCCTCACCGGTGGCCGCCTCCCCGACCACGTCGATGCCGTCCGCGCCGGCGAGCAGGGCCCGCAGTCCGGCGCGTACGACGGCATGGTCGTCGCAGAGCAGGAGCCGGACCGGGGACGAGGGCGGCGGCGTACTCACAGGGCGGTCTCCTTGACGACGAGCGGGGCGGCGAGCGGGATGGCGACCGACACCACGGTGCCCTCTCCGGGCGTGGACTCCACGATGAGCCCGCCACCGGCCTGGCGGGCCCGGATCCGCATGGCGGGAAGACCGTGTCCACGCGTCGACGACCCGGACCCCCGGGCCTCGGTTCGCTCGAACCCCCGCCCGTTGTCCGCGACGTCCAGCGAGACCTGATCGTCCAGCCACGTGAGTGTGAGCGCGGCCCGGGTCGCCGCCGCATGCTCCCTGACGTTGGCCAGCGCGCCCTGGGCGATCCGCAGCAGCGCCGCCGCCACCCGCTCCGGCAGCGGACCCGGATCCCCCTCGAGCCGGAACTCCACGGTCAGCCCCGGGCCGCTCTCGCGCCGGGCGAGTGCGTCGAGGGCCTCGGCGAGGGAACGCTCCGCGAGGTCCGCGGGAGCCAGGTCGTGCACGAAGCGGCGGGCCTCGGCGAGGCTGTGCGAGGTGATCTCCGCCGCTGCCCGGACATGGTCACGGGCCGCATCCCGGTCCGAGCTCCACACCAGCTCCGCGGCCTGGAGCAGCATCCGCTGACTGGACAGCCCCTGCGCGAGGGTGTCGTGGATCTCCGCGGACAGCCGCTGGCGCTCCGCCAGGACACCGGCCCGCCGTTCGGTGGCGGCGAGTTCCTGCCGGGTGCGCACCAGGTCCTCGATCAGAACGCGCTGCCGGGCTCCCTGCCGTTGCAGATGCACCAGTACGGCGGTGGCGACCGCGGCGACGGCCGGCGGGGCCACGACCATGTTCGGGTTGAGCGGCCCGTCGGCCACCCGTATCTCCGAGACCACGACCAGCGCGGTGAGCACGGCCGCCGCGGGCACCGCGATCCTCGGCGGCAGCGCGTGCAGTCCGGCGAACAACAGGGGCATCACACACCAGGTGGCGCTCGGCGCGAGGACCAGCAGGACGACCCAGACAGCCGTGACACAGCCGAGCCAGACCAGATGACGGCGGGTGGGCGGCAGTCCCGGGCGGGGCGGCGGGGCCACCAGGTGCCCGAGGACGTACAGCACACAGAAGAAGGCGAACAGCGCCACCACCCAGCCGGTGCGGGCTCCGCCCTGGTCGCGGGTCAGGAAGCGGGCGAACGACGAGCCGAGGAGCAGGAAGAAGGCGCCGTGCACGATCGCGCCCAGCCAGCGCTCGTCCGGATCGGAGTGGTTCATCGTGTACCTCCGTGAACACTCCGCCCTTCGGGGCGGAGAGGAATCGGACTCCTGCGGAGCAGGGCGAGGAGCTGCGATTCGCCGCTAGGGCGGATCACAGTGCTCCGGCCGGCAGCTTTGATCTTCACCTGTGGCAGCGCTAGTTTGTGAGCGTGACCGTGAACATCGTGAAGCGGGCGTTCAAGTACCGCTTCTATCCGACCGATGCGCAGGCAGCGGAGCTGTCGCGCACGTTCGGATGCGTGCGCAAGGTCTACAACATGGCGCTCGCGGCCCGCACCCAGGCGTGGACGCGGCAGGAGCGGGTGAATTACAACCAGACCTCCGCGATGCTGACGGCCTGGAAGAAGACCGAAGAGCTGGCCTACCTCAATGACGTGTCGTCGGTGCCGTTGCAGCAGACGCTGCGGCACCTGCAAGTCGCCTTCACCAACTTCTTCGGCAGGCGGGCGAAGTACCCGCGCTTCAAGTCGCGGAAGAAGTCGCGGAAGTCCGCCGAGTACACCACCAGCGGGTTCCGGTTCCGGAACGGACAGCTCACGCTCGCGAAGATGAGCGAGCCGCTCGACATCGCCTGGTCGCGTGCGCTGCCGGAGGGCGCGAGCCCGTCGACGGTGACCGTCTCGCTGGACGCGGCGGGACGCTGGTTCGTCTCCCTGCTGTGCGAGGACCCCAGCATCAAGCCGCTGCCCGCCACTGATACGGCGGTCGGTATTGACGTCGGCCTGGACCACCTTTTGACGCTGTCCACCGGAGAGAAGATCGCCAACCCCCGGCACGAGCGCCGCGACCGTGCCCGGCTCGCGAAGGCGCAGCGGGAACTCGCCCGCAAGGCCAAGGGCGACGGCGCGAACCGGGCCAAGGCCCGGCGCAAGGCCGCCCGCATCCACGCCCGCATCACCGACCGTCGCCGAGACGGTCTCCACAAACTCACCTCGAAGCTCGTGCGCGAAAACCAAACGCTCGTGATCGAGGACCTGACCGTGCGCAACATGGTCAAAAACCGGAGTCTGGCCCGCACCATCTCGGATGCGGCATGGTCGGAATTCCGGAGCATGCTGGAGTACAAGGCCGCCTGGTACGGACGTGAGGTGATCGCCGTGGACCGGTGGTTCCCCTCCTCGAAACTGTGCTCCGCCTGCGGTGCCTTGCAGGACAAGATGCCGCTCAGCGTCCGCACCTGGACGTGCGACTGCGGAACGACCCACGACCGGGACGTGAACGCGGCGCAGAACCTTCTGGGGGCCGGGCTGGCCCTGACAGTCTGTGGAGCCGGTGTAAGACCTCAACGGAGTTCTCCGGGCAGGCAGTCGGCGATGAAGCAGAAAACCCCACGGCGCGAGCCGTAGGAATCCCCCTCATTCACGAGGGGGGAGGAAGTCAAGCTCCGTGTCTAACGTGCCTGCCGGGAAGCAGGACCGCATCAACCGATCGGCTGACATGCCGGTCGCCCGAAACTCTCCGCGGAGGGAGCTCGTTGGCCGAGCCGGAGGCCCGGCTTCCGCATCGAGGCTGGGAGCAGAGCGACAACCTGCGAAAGGCCTCACGATGCCCGCCAAGAACCTCACTGCCAACCGCGCCGCCCTCGGCCACCGCGTCGGCTACGCCCTGCGTCACCCCGACCGCGTGCCCCGCCATGTGGCCCGGGCCGCCCGCGACCTGTGGCTGCGCCGCCGGCACCCGGACCACATCTCCTACTACCGCGCCGTGATGCGCTCCGACACCCGGACCGACCCGGACGCGGCCGTCGGCAGCCGCAACCGGGAGCGCTGGCTGGCGCTCGGGGCGATGCAGTTCGACTACCTCCTCGGCCACGGGCTGCGCCCCGAGCACCGCATGCTGGAGATCGGCTGCGGCAACCTGCGCGGCGGCTGGCGGTTCATCCGCCACCTGGAGCCCGGGCACTACCACGGCATCGACATCTCGCCCGACATCCTCTTCGCCGCCCAGGACACGATCGTCGACATGTCCCTTCAGAAGCGGCTGCCGAACCTCACCCCGGTGCGCGACCTGACGCTGCGGTTCCTGCCGGACGCCCACTTCGACGTCGTCCACGCGCACAGCGTCTTCTCGCACTCGCCGCTCCCGGTGATCGAGGAGTGTCTGGCCAACGTCGGCCGGGTGCTCACCCCGGACGGCTGGTTCGACTTCACCTTCGACCGCACCGAGGGCGAGGAGCACCATGTGCTCCGGGAGGACTTCTACTACCGCGTCGAGACGCTCGTCGGGCTGGCCGAGAAGCACGGACTGCGGGCCCGGTTCATGGACGACTGGGAGGAACTCCCGCACGGCCAGTCCAAGATCCGGGTGACGCACGGGGAGGCGGGCCGGTGAGGCCGGCGGAAATTGCCTGTCGCCGGGGCCGGTGAGGGCACAGACTCCTCCCATGGCTGACATGGGGGAGTTCCGGGACGCGGTCACGGCGTGGGCGGCCGGTGGCCCCGGCGACCCGGCACGCGAACTGGCCGCACGGCTGTCCGTCCGGACCGTCGTCCTGCTCGAAGGGCCGAGCGACGTGGCGGCGGTCGACGCGCTGGCCGCGAGCCGTGGCCGGAACCTGGCCGCCGAGGGGCTCTGCGTCCTGGCGATGGGCGGGGCGATGAGCGTCGGCCGTTTCGCGGGCCTTCTCGGCCCGTCCGGCCTGGGCCTGCGCCTGACGGGACTGTGCGACGAGCGGGAACGGCCCTTCTACGCCCGGGGCTGGGAGCGGGCCGGCGCGGCAGCGGACGGGTACTTCGTCTGCGCGGCGGACCTGGAGGACGAGCTCATCCGCGCGCTGGGTGTGCCCCGGGTGACGGAACTCGTGCGCGAGGAGGGCGACCTGCGGCCCCTGCAGACCTTCCTGTCCCAGCCCGCCCAGCGGGACCGCACCGCTCAGCAGCAGTTGCGGCGCTTCCTCGGCACGAAGAAGGGACGCAAGATCCACTACGGTCGCGTCCTCGTCGAGGCCCTCGACCCCGACGGCGTCCCCGCCCCGCTCGACGACCTGTTCGCGGCCCTCTGACCTGGGCTCTCCCGCACACCCGGGGCATGGGAAGGCGTGTGCGGAGGTGAGCACGCTCGAATTACTTGAGTCCGGCAAGTGAATGGGCTGTGTGCGTGGCGTGTTCACCGATATCACCGCCCGGGGTCTTGTTAGGACAATCGCCGGGGATCTAGGGTCGACTCCGGGAGAGCAAGCGCTTTCCCCGCACGTCAGCGTCCCCTTGCCGGACGTCCGAGGAGGACCGTATGCCCCGTCCAGCCCGCCGCCGCGTAGCCGTGGTCGGCACCGGCGCCATCGTCAGCGGCAGCCATCTGTCCGCGCTCAGGGTCCACGCCGAGCGCACAGAACTGGTCGCCGCCGTCGACGTGGACCAGGGCAGACTCGACGCCTTCCGGGAACTCGCGGGCGGCGAGGTCGCCGGGTACACCTCCATGGCCGGGATGCTGGACGCCGCGCGCCCCGACCTGGTCCTCATCGGCACTCCGCCGTCGCTGCACCGGGAGCAGACGGTGGCCGCCCTCAAGGCGGGTGCCTGGGTGCTGTGCGAGAAGCCGCTGACCCTGTCGCTCTCCGAGTACGACGAGATCGCGGCGGCCGAGGAGGCGTCCGGGGCCTACGCCTCCGTGGTCTTCCAGCACCGCTACGGCTCCGGCGCCGTCCACGCGCGCCAGCTGATCACGAGCGGCGAGCTGGGCGCCCCCCGCGTCGCGCACTGCCAGACCACCTGGTACCGGGACGCCGCCTATTACGCCGTACCGTGGCGCGGCACCTGGGCCAGCGAGGGCGGCGGGCCCACCATGGGCCACGGCATCCACCAGTACGACCTTCTCCTGCACCTGCTCGGCCCGTGGGCGGAGATCCGCGCGATGGCGGCCCGGCTGGTCCACGACACCGAGAGCGAGGACGTCTCCACGGCCCTCGTCCGGTTCGAGAGCGGCGCCCTCGCCACCGTCGTCAACAGTGTGCTGTCACCCGACGAGGTGAGCCGCATCCGCATCGACTGTGCCGACGCGACCGTCGAACTCACCCACCTGTACGGGCACCGCAACCAGGACTGGACCTACACACCCGCCCCCCACGTGGCCGCCGACCGCGTCGACGCCTGGCGTACGCCCGCCGCCGACGTGCCCAGCTCGCACGCGGCCCAGCTCGGCGCGCTCCTCGACGCGTACGACAACGGTGTCAGGCCGCCCGGCAGCGGCGCCGACGCGCGTGCCACCCTCGAGTTCGCCGCCGCGCTCTACAAGTCCGCGTTCACGGGCCTGCCCGTGCATGCCGGCGAGATCGCGCCGGGCGACCCCTTCTACCCGGCCATGCACGGCGACCACCCCCACTGGGCCCCCAAGGAGCGCGCATGAGCATCCGCGTCAGCCACGTCCACGGCGAGCACATCGCCGTCGAGGCGGCGAACGGCACGGAGATCCTCCGCTACGTCTACCGACCCGACCCCGAGGCCTTCGAGGCCAAGAAGCCCTACGCGCACCCGGTGCGCACCCTCGGCGGCCGCACCGTGACCGGCTACCGTCCCAACGACCACCGCTGGCACAAGGGTCTGCAGATGACCGCGAGTCATCTGTCGGGGCAGAACTTCTGGGGCGGCAACTGCTATGTCCACGGGCAGGGCTATCTGCCCCTGCCGGAGCGCGTCGGCTCGATGCGGCACGACGGTTTCCCGGTGCTGTCGGTCGAGGACGACCGGCTCACCGTCGCCGAGGAGCTCACCTGGGTGGAGAACGGCGGCAGCGAGTGGGCGCGCGAAGTCCGCGGCATCACCGTCCACTCGGTCGACGAGGAGGCCGGCTCCTGGGCGCTGGACTGGTCGATCCGCCTCACCAACACCCGCGACGAGCCGCTGGCCTTCGGATCCCCGACCACCGCGGGCCGTGAGATGGCGGGTTACACCGGACTCCAGTGGCGCGGCCCCCGCGACTTCACCGGTGGGTCGGTCTTCGCCCCGGACACGGACGGCGACGCGGACAAGCTGATGGGCAGCCAGAGCCCCTGGCTCGCCTTCACCACCGAGCACGACGACGTGGACGCCCACTCCACGCTCGTCTTCGCGCACGCCCCCGAGAACCTCGACCCGCAGCACGCCATCCACGAGTCGCACTGGTTCGTGCGCTCCGAGCCCTTCCCGACGGTCGCCTTCTCCTGGGCGTTCTTCGAGGAGTTCGAGCTGCCGCCGGGGGAGTCCTTCGAGTACCGCTACCGGCTGGTCGTGGCCGACGGTGCCTGGGACGAGGAACGCGTGTCCTCGTGTCTGGAAGGCCTGTCCTGGTGAAGCCCGGCCTCCCCCACCCGCTGCCGGGCGCCGTGGGCCTGTCCCACCTGAGCGCCTACGACTGGGAGGCCGCCGACGGCGTCTGCGGCGGCAGCCCGCATCTGCACCTGGTCTGCACGGAGGCCTACGTCGTCACCGGCGGCCGGGGCGCGGTGCAGACGCTGAGCCCCGACGGCTACCGGGAGATCCCCCTGGAGCCGGGCTCGATCGCCTGGTTCGCACCGGGCACCGTGCACCGCATGGTCCAGGGTGGCGATCTGCGCATCACCGTGCTGATGCAGAACAGCGGTCTGCCCGAGGCCGGGGACGCCGTCTTCACCTTCCCGCCGGAAGTGCTCGCCGACCCCTCGCGGTATGCCGAGGCCGCCGGGCTCCCGCCCGGTACGGGACCGGAGACGGCCGCGGCCGCCCGCCGGCGCCGCGACCTCGCCGTCGAGGGCTACCTCGGCCTGCGCGAGGCACTGGTCGCCGGAGACAACGGCCCGTATCGGGAGTTCCAGCGGGCCGCCGCCCGCCTGGTACGGGACAAGGTGCCCACCTGGCGCGAGCTGTGGCGGACCGGGGCCCTGGCCACCGCGGAGCGCACCGGCGCCCAGCTCGACGCGCTGGCGGCCGGTGAACCGTCGTACCTCGGCGAGGCGACCGCCCACGAGGCCGCGCCGACCCGGCTCGGCGGCTTCGGGATGTGCGGCCGACGGGACGAGTACAACCTGCCGGGGACGACGCTGCCGTACGGCGGCGAGTAACACCGTTTGTTCTGGGGGGAGTTCCGAGGGGGGCCATAGAAAGTCCGAGGAAGGGATGAGGTGACCTCGGCATGCCCGGACACAGGACAAAGGGGTTCTGCGCTTCGGCCGTCGCACTCGCGCTCTGCGCGCTGGCGGCCGGTTGCGGGGGATCCGGGGAATCGGTCGGCGGCGGCAAGGTCGTGCTCCGCTACACGTGGTGGGGCAATCCCGACCGCGCGGAGCGCACCGAGCAGGCCGTCGCCCTGTTCGAGAAACAGCACCCGAACGTACGGGTGCAGACGTCGTTCTCGGGTTACGACGCCTACAAGCAGAAGCTCGCCGTCCAGGCCACGGGCGGCGACGCACCCGACGTGATGCAGCTCGACTACCGCCAGATCGACCAGTACGCCTCCGGCGGGGTCCTGCTCGACCTGGCGAAGCAGAAGGCCGTGCTGCGCACCTCCGAGATCGACTCCGGGTTGCTCGCCACCGGCCGCGTGGACGGCACCCAGTACGCGATCCCGCAGGGCCGGGGCACCGAGACCGTCGTCTACGACGTCAAGACCTGGGAGGCCTCCGGGGTGCCGCTCCCGAAACAGGGGTGGACCTGGGGCGACTGGGCCGACGCCATGCGCGCCCTCAAGAAGAAGACCGGCCAACCCGGCGCCACCGACCCCGGGCAGAACGAGGACGCCTTCGAGGTCTGGCTGCGCGGACAGGGAAAGGCCCTCTACACGAAGAGCGGCGGACTGGGCTTCACCGCCGACGACCTCACCAAGTGGTGGACGTTCACCGACCAGTTGAGGCGCGAGGAGTCCGTCTCCCCGGCCGAGCAGACCACCCAGCTCGACGGCTCTGTCGAGAACACCCCGCTCGGCCGCGGCAAGGCCACCGCGGACAACAACTGGGATGCTCCGTCGAGCGGTTACCTCGCGATCATTCCGACCGGGATCGCGCTGGCGCCCATGCCGTCCGGCTCCGACGGCACGCCAGGGCAGTACTTCAAGCCGTCGATGTTCCTCGGTGTCTCCGCCCACACCGGCCACGCCGAGGCCGCCGCCCAGCTCGTCGACTTCCTGCTCAACGACCAGGACGCGGCGAAGATCCTCGGCGCCACCCGCGGCATCCCCGTCAACGAGACCATCCGCAAGGAGACAGCACCCCTCCTCAAGGACTTCGACAAGACGGTCGCCGACTACCAGGCGTCCCTGGAAGGGAAGTTGAAGGATCCGCCGCAGGCCCCGCCCTCCGGCGACAACGCCCTGCAGACCACCTTCCAGCGTGACTACGACCAGGTCTCCTACGAGCGCATGACGCCCCGCGAGGCGGCCGAGAACTACGTCACCGAGGCGAAGGCGGAGCTGAGGTCATGACCACCACCGCGATACCGACGGGGGAGAAGCGCGCCACCGCCCCCACCACGAAGCGTGGGCCCAGGCGCGAACGCCAGGGCGCCGCGTGGGTGTTCCTCTCCCCGTGGGTCCTCGGCGCGAGCGTCCTCACCCTGCTGCCGATGGCCGTCTCGCTGTACCTGTCCTTCACCGACTACAACCTCTTCGACCCGCCCCACTGGGTGGGCCTGCGCAACTACACGCAGATGTTCACCGAGGACCCGCGCTACTGGCGATCCGTCACGACGACCCTGATGTACGTCGTCATAGCCGTGCCGCTCCAACTGGCCCTCGCGCTGGTCGTCGCGCTCGCCCTGAAGTCCATGAAACGCGGCAAGGCCTTCTACCGGTCCGCGTTCTACGCCCCCTCGCTGCTCGGCGCCTCCATGTCCATCGCCCTCGTCTGGCGAGCCGTCTTCAACGACGGCGGCACCGTGGACAACCTGTTCGGCACCGGCGGCTGGGTCAACAGGCCCGGCTGGGCACTACTGGCCGTCGCGCTGCTGACGGTGTGGCAGTTCGGGGCGCCGATGGTCATCTTCCTCGCGGGTCTGCAACAGATACCCGCCGAGCTCTACGAAGCGGCGGCCGTCGACGGGGCCGGGAAATGGCGGCAGTTCCTGTCCGTCACCGTGCCCATGCTGTCCCCGGTGCTCTTCTTCAACCTGGTCCTCCAGACCATCCAGGCCTTCCAGGTCTTCACACCCGCCTTCGCGGTGAGCGCGGGCAAGGGCGGCCCCGCCGACTCCACGCTCGTCTACACGATGTACCTCTACGACCGCGGCTTCGTCGCCTCCCACATGGGCTACGCCTCCGCCATGGCCTGGGTGCTGCTGCTGGTCATCGGGGTCGTCACGGCGGTGCTGTTCCGTACCTCGCGTTCCTGGGTCTTCTACGCTTCCGAGGGGGACCGATGACCTCCGTATCAACTGCCGCCGCCCGCAAGCCCGTTCGCTGGGGCAGGCTCGCCCTGCACCTAGGCTGTCTGGCCGCCCTGCTCGTGATGCTCTACCCGCTGGCGTGGCTGCTCGCCACCTCGCTCAAGCCGGCCGACGAGGTGATCGCCAGCCTCGACCTGCTGCCCGGCCACCTGGAGTGGTCGAACTACGAGACCGCCTTCGAGGGCGTCAACGACGTCTCCATCTGGCGGCTGCTGTCCAACTCGCTGCTGATCGCGGGTGGCGCGGTCCTCGGCAACGTGATCAGCTGCTCGCTCGCCGCCTACGCCTTCGCCCGACTGCGCTTCCGTTTCCGCGGCCCGATGTTCGCCTTCATGATCGCCACGATCATGCTGCCGCACCACGCGATCCTGATCCCGCAGTACATCATCTTCAACAAGCTCGGCATGGTGAACACCTACTGGCCGCTGATCCTGCCCAAGTTCCTGGCCACGGAGGCGTTCTTCGTCTTCCTCATCGTGCAGTTCATGCGCGGTCTGCCGCGTGAGCTGGAGGAAGCCGCCCGCATCGACGGCTGCGGACCCTTCCGCAGCTTCTTCCAGATCGTGCTGCCGCTGACCAGGCCCGCGCTGATCACCACGGCGATCTTCACCTTCATCTGGACCTGGAACGACTTCTTCAGCCAGCTCATCTACCTCTTCGACCCGGACAAGTTCACGCTCACGCTCGCCCTCAGGTCGTTCGTGGACGCCTCCAGCCAGTCGGCGTTCGGCCCGATGTTCGCGATGTCGGTGATCGCGCTGCTGCCGATCGTGCTGTTCTTCCTCGCCTTCCAGCGGTTCCTGGTGGAGGGCATGGCGAGCTCGGGACTCAAGGGATGAGCGGGATGCGTGCTCGTGAACCGGGCGAGGTCTTCGGGCCCAGGATGACCCTGTTCGCCGACATGCTGAGCGTCGGCCTGGCAACGGCCCTGGTCTGCCTGCCCGTGGTGACGACCCCGGCCGCGCTGTCGACCGCGTGCGCCGTCCTGCGGGGCGCGGGGGAGGGGCAACCGGCCACCGCGGGACGGTACTTCGCGACGCTACGGCGTCGGCTGCGGGCCGGTGACCTGGGGGCGGGCGCCGTCGCCCTGGCCGGCGCCCTGTTGTTCCTGGCGGACCTGGCGCTCGCCGGGGCCGGGCTGCCGGCGGCGCCGCTGTTCGCGGTGGTGGCCGCCGGCATCGGAGCGGTCGCCCTGGTGGTGGGCCTGCGGGCCTGCGCCCGCCCCGAGTCGCTCACCGACTGGCCGGCCGCCGTGCGGGAGGCCGCCCGGGACGCCGTACGGGATGTCGGCGGGAGCGCCCTGGTGCTGCTCGCCGCGGCCACGGCGGCCCTGTGTGCCTGGATGCTGGTGCCGCTGGCCTTCCTGGTGCCCGGACCGCTGGCGCTCGCGCTCACCGCCGTACATGTCCGGCTCACTGCCAGGGAGACGTTCGGCTGAGAGACGGGCGGGCAGGGGCTCCCGGTTTCGGAGTCCCTGCCCGCCCGGCCGGCCGGATCAGGCGGCCCGGAACGACCGCAGCCGCAGCGAGTTGCCGACCACGAACACCGACGAGAACGCCATCGCCGCCCCCGCGAGCATCGGGTTGAGCAGTCCGGCCGCCGCCAGCGGCAGCGCGGCCACGTTGTAGGCGAAGGCCCAGAAGAGGTTGGACCGGATCGTCCCGAGGGTGCGGCGGGCGAGGCGGATGGCGTCCGCCGCGGCCCGCAGGTCGCCCCGGACGAGGGTCAGATCGCCCGCCTCGATCGCGGCGTCCGTGCCGGTGCCCATCGCCAGGCCCAGGTCGGCCTGAGCCAGCGCGGCCGCGTCGTTGACGCCGTCACCGACCATCGCGACCGAACGGCCCTCTGCCTGAAGCCGCTTGACGACGTCGACCTTGTCCTGCGGCAGCACCTCGGCGATCACGGTTTCCGCGTCCATGCCGACCTCCCGGGCCACGGACTCGGCCACGGCCCGGTTGTCACCGGTCAGCAGGATCGGCGTCAGGCCCAGCGCGCGCAGCCGGACGATCGCCTCACGGCTGGTGTCCTTGACCGCGTCGGCGACTTCGAGCACGGCCCGCGCCTCGCCGTCCCAGGCGACCGCGATCGCCGTACGACCGAGGGCTTCCGCCTCCGACTTGACCCGTCGGAGCTCCTCGGGCAGCTCCAAGGACCAGTCGGCGAGCAGTCGCTCGCGGCCGACGAGCACGGCATGACCATCGACGATGCCCTGCACCCCGAGCCCCGGCACGTTCGCGAAGTCCTCCGGCGTGGGGAGAGAACCCAGCTTCTCCATCGCCCCGTCGGCGACCGCGCGGGCGACCGGGTGCTCCGACGCGTGCTCCAAAGCGCCCGCCAGCCGCAGGACTTCGGCCTCGTCGGTGCCGTTCGCCGGGTGCACGGCCAGCAGGGTCATCCGGCCCGTGGTGACGGTGCCCGTCTTGTCCAGGACGACGGTGTCGACCTTGCGCGTGGACTCCAGGACCTCGGGGCCCTTGATGAGGACGCCGAGTTGGGCGCCGCGCCCGGTCCCGACCAGCAGAGCGGTCGGCGTGGCGAGCCCGAGGGCGCACGGGCAGGCGATGATCAGGACGGCGACGGCGGCGGTGAACGCGGCGGCCGTACCGGCGCCGTTGCCGAGCCAGAAGCCCAGGGTGCCGAGGGCGAGCGCGATGACGACCGGCACGAACACCGCGGAGATCCGGTCCGCGAGCCGCTGAGCGGCCGCCTTGCCGTTCTGGGCGTCCTCGACCAGCTTGGCCATCCTGGCCAGTTGGGTGTCGGAGCCGACCCGGGTCGCCTCGACGACGAGCCGTCCGCCCGCGTTGAGGGTGGCGCCGGTGACGGAATCTCCGGGGGTGACCTCCACCGGCACGGACTCACCCGTGAGCATCGAGGCGTCCACGGCGGAGGAGCCCTCGATGACGGTCCCGTCGGTCGCGATCTTCTCGCCGGGACGGACGAGGAAGCGGTCGCCGACCTTCAACTCCGCGATCGGGACGGTCTGTTCGTGCCCGCTCGAGTGCACCACGGTGACGTCCTTCGTGCCCAGTTCCAGCAGCGCCTTCAGGGCCGCGCCCGCCTTGCGCTTGGAGCGGGCCTCGAAGTACCGCCCGGCCAGGATGAACGCGGTGACCCCGGCCGCGGCCTCCAGATACAGGTTCCCGGTGCCGTCGCCGCGGGCGATCGTCAGCTCGAAGGGGTGCTTCATTCCCGGCGTGCCCGCGGTCCCGAAGAACAGCGCCCACAGCGACCAGCCGAAGGCGGCCGTCGTACCGACCGAGATCAGCGTGTCCATCGTGGCCGCGCCGTGCCGGGCATTGGTGAACGCCGCCTTGTGGAAGGGCCATCCGGCGTACGTCACCACGGGCGCGGCCAACGTCAGGGACAGCCACTGCCAGTACTCGAACTGCAGCGCCGGGATCATCGCCATCGCGACGACGGGCACCGCCAGCAGCACGGCGGTCACCAGCCGCTCGCGCAGGGAACGCAGTTCGTCGGGCTCTTCCTCGTCGGGAGCGGACGGCTCGGGTGGTGCCGGTTCCCGGGCCGTGTACCCGGTCTTCTCGACGGTCGCTATCAGGTCCTGGACCGAGACGCCGACGGCGTGGGTGACCTTGGCCTTCTCGGTGGCGTAGTTGACGGTGGCGGTGACCCCGTCCATCCGGTTGAGCTTCTTCTCGATGCGTGCCGCGCACGAGGCGCAGGTCATGCCGCCGATGGCCAGCTCGGTCTCGGCTGCTGCGGTGGTGGTCATGGTGGTGGTCATGACTACTCCTCGTGGATACCAGGCGGGGGTATGGTGGGTCGCAACTCATGTATACCCCCCATGGGTATTCGAGGCAAGCCGATCGAAGAGGTTGACTTGATACCCCCCAGGGGTATGGTGAAGTGCATCGAGAGCCACATACCGACGTGGAGGAGCCGGCCATGCACGCTGGACTGAAGATCACCGCATTCGCCGCCGCACTGGCCGCGACGTTCGGCACCGCCTACGGCGTGGGCCAGGGCGTCGGCCCCGTGACCGACGACGAGACGCCCGCCCGCCATGACGCACACACGACAGACAGCGAGTCAGGGCAATCGGAGAGCTCCGGGCACTCGGGCCACGAGTCGCCCCCGGCCGGGGGACTCCAGATCTCCGAGAACGGCTACACCCTCGACCTGCGGACCCCACGACTCGCGGCCGGACGCACCGCCGACCTCCGCTTCGCCATCCGGGGCGAGGACGGCCGCGCGGTCACCGCCTTCCGCCGGGAACACGACAAGGAACTCCACCTCATCGTCGCCTCACGCGATCTGAACACCTACCGCCATCTGCACCCCACCCGGGCCGCCGACGGAACCTGGAGCATCCCCGTGTCGCTGCCCCGCGCGGGCGGCTACCGGGTCTTCGCCGACTTCACCCCCGAGAAGAAGGGCGCCGAGAACCTCACCCTCGGCGCGGATCTGGCCGTGTCGGGCACCTATGCGCCGCGGAGCCTGCCGGCGCCGGACACCACCGCCACGACCGAGGGCTACGAGGTGAAGCTGGGCGGAGCCCTGCGCCCCGGCGCCGCCCGCGAGCTGAAGCTGACGGTCTCGCGCAACGGCAGGCCCGTCACCGATCTCCAGCCCTATCTCGGCGCCTACGGCCACCTCGTCGCCCTGCGTTCCGGCGACCTCGCCTACCTCCACGTCCACCCGGGCGGTGCACCCGGCGACGGCTCGACCGAGCCCGGCCCGGACATCTCCTTCACGGCCACGGCGCCCAGCAGCGGCACCTACCGGCTCTTCCTCGACTTCAAGCACGAGGGCAAGGTGCACACCGCCGCGTTCACGGTCCGGGCGGGCGCAGCAGCGACAGGGGAAGAGGCCTCCGAAGAGGCCCCCCATGAGTCTTCGGGCGAGCACGGCCACTGACGCTCAGGTACGAGCCCGCCCCGCGGCTCACTGGCCGATGAGAGCCCCCGCGCCCCCGACCCGGACACGGGGGTCGCCCGCGCGCAGGGTCACCGTGAGTTCGCCGGGACGGCCCA
This sequence comes from Streptomyces doebereineriae, assembly GCF_031845645.1. Taxonomy (NCBI): domain Bacteria; kingdom Bacillati; phylum Actinomycetota; class Actinomycetes; order Kitasatosporales; family Streptomycetaceae; genus Streptomyces; species Streptomyces doebereineriae. The sequence goes on along the minus strand of NZ_JAVREZ010000018.1, from coordinate 103,507 downwards.
GGTCCTCGCCCTGGTGCAGGGTGAGGACGGCGTCCTCCGGGACCAGGCCGAGGTCACGGGCATACGCACCGAACGCGGCGGCCGCGGCGCCGGTCGCGGGGTCCTCGACCACGCCGCCGACCGGGAACGGGTCACGGGCGTGGAACACGGTCGCCGACTCCCGCCACACCAACTGGACCGTGGTCAGGTCCAGTCGGTGCATCAGGGTTTCGAGGCGCGGGAAGTCGTACGCCAGATCCGCGAGGCGTGCGCGCGTCGCCGCCGCGAGGACGAGGTGACGGGCGCCGGCGAACGCGATCCGGGGCGGAAACGCCGGGTCGAGATCGGCGGCCGGCCAGTCGAGCGCGGCCAGCGCCTCCGTGAGGTCGGCCTCGGCGACCTCCTCGACGTGCGGCTCGACACTGGTCAGCGTGGCCCTGACCGTCCCGTCCTCCTCGGCCACCGACACGGGTACGGTGCCGGCGGGCGTGGCGAACACCAGCTCCCCCGGGCCGATCCGCTCGGCCAGCGCGACGGCGGTCGCGACGGTGGCGTGGCCGCAGAACGGCACCTCGGCCTTGGGGCTGAAGTAACGGATGGTGAAGGTCCGTCCCTCCGGCCCCTCGAGGCCCTCCGGGGGCGCGGTCAGGAACGCCGACTCCGAGTAGCCGAGCTCGGCGGCGATGGCCAGCATGTCGCCGTCGTCCAGGGTTGTGGCGTCCAGGACGACGCCGGCGGGGTTGCCGCCCTCGGGACTGGTGGAGAAGGCGGTGTATCGCAGGACCTCGGGCCGTGGCGCGTTCGTCGTCATGCCGGCTGCAACGTGGGATCGGCCGACGGCTATTCCTCAGCCGAGGGCCCGGTCCAGGTTGAAGGCCGCGCTGATCAGGGCGAGATGGGTGAACGCCTGCGGGAAGTTGCCCTGTTGCTCGCCGGTGTTGCTGATCTCCTCGGCGTACAGACCCAGATGGTTGGCGTAGGTGAGCATCTTCTCGAAGGCCAGCCGTGCTTCGTCGATCCGGCCGGCGTGCACCATCGCCTCGACGTACCAGAACGAGCAGATGGAGAAGGTGCCCTCGTCCCCGCGCAGTCCGTCGGGGCTCGCCGTCGGGTCGTAGCGGTAGACGAGGGAGTCCGACACCAGCTCCTCGGTCAGCGCGTCCAGCGTGGACAGCCACTTGGGGTCGGTCGGCGCGATGAACTTGGTCAGCGGCATCATCAGCACGGCCGCGTCGAGCACATCGCCGTCCTCGTGCTGGACGAACGCCTGCCGGGTCTCCGACCAGCCGCGTTTCATGATCCGCCGGTAGATCGTGTCGCGGCACTCCCGCCAGCGGTTCAGGTCGGCCGGCAGCCCGCGCCGGTTGGCCATGCGGATCGCCCGCTCGATCGCCACCCAGCACATCAGCCGCGAGTACAGGAAGTTCTTGCGGCCGCCGCGGGTCTCCCAGATGCCCTCGTCGGGCTGGTCCCAGTTCTCGCACACCCAGTCCACCAGCGCGGACACGTCGTCCCACTGGTCGCTGGAGATCGGCTTGGCCCACTTGTCGTACAGGTAGATCGAGTCGATCAGGGCGCCGTAGATGTCGAGTTGGAGCTGGTCGGCGGCGGCGTTGCCGACCCGGACCGGCGCGGAGCCCTGATGGCCTTCCAGATGGTCGAGTTCACGCTCCGTCAGATCGGTACGGCCGTCGATGCCGTACATGATCTGGAGCGGCCCGGAGGGGCCGTGGCCGTCCGGACTGACGTGCCGGATGAGGAAGTCCATGAACGCCTCGGCCTCGCTGGTGAAGCCGAGCCGCAGCAGTGCGTACACACAGAAGGCGGCGTCCCGCACCCACACGTACCGGTAGTCCCAGTTGCGCTCGCCGCCGAGCTGTTCGGGCAGGCTCGTCGTCGGAGCGGCCACGATGGCGCCGGTGGGCGCGTAGGTGAGCAGCTTGAGGGTGAGGGCGGAGCGGTGCACCATCTCCCGCCAGCGGCCCCGGTACTTGGAGGCGGACAGCCAGTGCCGCCAGTAGGCGACCGTGCTGTTGAACTGCTCCTCGGCCTCGGTGCGCGCACACCGGCGCGGGGTCACCTCGCCGCCGACCTGGTCCAGCGCGAACACCGCCGACTCGCCCTCGGAGAGCTTGAAGTCGGCGCGTACGTCCGGGCCTTCGGTCTCCAGCGGCACGGTCGCGGTCAGGCCCAGCGACAGCTTGGGGGTCTCGAAGACCGCGACGTCCCCGACCATGCGGAGCGTGTGCGGCTGGGCGCCGTAGTCGAAACGCGGGGCCACGCGTGTCCGGAACGGAATCGAGCCGCGCACACACACCACCCGCCGGATCAGCCGGTGCCGCTCGGTCTCCACCGTGTCGCCGTCGACCGGCATGAAGTCCTGGACCTCGCCCACGCCGTCCTCGGTGTAGAACCGGGTGATCAGGACGTTGGTGTCGGGGAAGTAGAACTGCTTGGTGCGCGCCGGCACGGTCGCCGCGAGCTCGAAGCAGCCGCCGCGCTCCGCGTCCAGGATCGACGCGAAGACGCTCGGCGCGTCGAAGGACGGGCAGCAGTACCAGTCGATGGTGCCGTCGGTCCCGACCAGTGCCACGCTGCGCAGGTCGCCGATCAGACCGTGCTCGGCGATCGGCAGGTAGCCCGTGTGATCCCTGGGTGATCCGCTCATCGCAGCCTCCTGCGGATCACCCTATGCAGGATCGGCCGCGGGTGTCACGAGAACAGCCCTCGCACCGCGGCACCATTCCTGCCCGCGTATGCTTGATTGTGCTCGAAAGATGGCTATATCTTGCAAGAGCAATCAAAGTGACGGAGAGGTACGGCATGACTCATGTCGAGGACGAGCTGACCAGCCAGCCCGAGTGCTGGACCCGGGCGGCGGCGGAGGCCGCGGGCCACGCCCGCGCGCTCCCGGCGGCCGGGGAGCGGGTCGCGATCGTCGGATGCGGCACGTCGTACTTCATGGCGCAGGCCGTGGCGGCGCTGCGGGAGGCCGCGGGCCAGGGCGAGACCGACGCCTTCGCCGCGTCGGAGTTCCCGCGCGGCCGCTCGTACGACCGTGTCGTCGCCCTCACCCGCTCCGGCACGACGACCGAAGTCCTCGACCTGCTCGGGCAGTTGAAGGGGAGCACCCGCACGACCGCGCTCACCGCCGACCCCGCCACCCCCGTCATGGCCGTCGCCGACGAGGTCGTCGTCCTCGACTTCGCCGACGAACGCTCCGTCGTCCAGACGAGGTTCGCGACCACCGCCCTCACTCTGCTCCGTGCCCACCTGGGCCTGCACACCGACGCCGTCGTCGCCGACGCCCGCACCGCACTCACGACCCCCCTGCCCGAAGGCCTCGTCGAGTGCACGCAGTTCACCTTCCTCGGCCGGGGCTGGACGGTGGGGCTGGCCAGCGAGGCCGGGCTGAAGATGCGCGAGGCCTCCCTCGCCTGGACCGAGGCCTACCCGGCGATGGAGTACCGGCACGGCCCCATCAGCATCACCACCCACGGCACCGCCACCTGGATGCTCGGCGCGGCACCCGAGGGGCTGGCCGAACAGGTCCGCGAGACCGGCGGACTGTGGGTGCCGGGCACCCTCGACCCCCTCGCCGAACTGGTCCGCGTGCAGCGCCTCGCGGTCGCCGTCGCCGGGGCCCGCGGCCTCGACCCGGACCAGCCCCGCCACCTCACCCGCTCGGTGATCCTCGCCCGCCCCTAGGAGACGTCGTGCCCCTGGTCACCACCGGCGAGCTCGTCACCCGCGCCGCCACCGCCCGCTCCGCCGTCGCCGCCTTCAACATCATCACCCTGGAACACGTCGAGGCCGTCATCACCGGCGCCGAGTCCCTGGGCGCGCCCGTCGTCCTCCAAGTCAGCGAGAACGCCGTCAAGTTCCGCTACGGCCGGCTCCTCCCGCTCGCTCGCGCCGCCGTCGTCGCGGCCGAACGCGCCGCCGTTCCCGTCGCGTTGCACCTCGACCACGTCCGGAGCGACGACCTGCTGCGCCAGGCGGCCGACGCCGGCTTCGGCTCCGTGATGTACGACGCGGCCCATCTGCCCTACGCCGAGAACCTCGCCGCCACCCGGGCGGCCGCCGACTGGGCGCACTCCCAAGGGCTCTGGATCGAGGCCGAGTTGGGGGAAGTGGGCGGAAAACAGGGCCGGCCCGCGCTGGACGCCCACGCCCCCGGCGCCCGCACCGACCCCGCCGAGGCCCGCGCCTTCGTCGCCGACTCCGGCGTGGACGCCCTCGCCGTGGCCATCGGCAGCGCCCACGCGATGACCGAACGCACCGCCACCCTCGACCACGACCTGCTCAAACGCCTCACCACCACCCTGGACGTCCCCCTCGTCCTGCACGGCTCCTCCGGAGTCCGCGACGACGAACTCACCGCGGCCGTCGCGGGCGGCATCGCCAAGGTCAACGTCGGCACCGCGCTGAACATCGCCATGACCGGCGCGATCCGGGAGTTCCTGGCGGCTCACCCCGAGGCGGTGGACTCCCGCACCTACCTGAGTGTCGGGCGCGACGCCATGGCCGAGGCGGCCCGGCGGATCATCCAGCTGCTCGGGCGGTGAGGACCGGCTGGTAGAAGCCGCTGGAGGCCGGATCATGCCAACGCACCTCGGCGAAACCGGCCGCGGTCACGAACTCCGTCAGTTGTGAACGGGTCAGGGCCCAGGAGGTCGTACGGCGGACGCGGACGCCCCAGTCGTCCCCACCGCCGTCCGCGAGCTGGAAGTGCTCCAGGTCGTAGCGCTCGCCGTCCTCGTGCCACTGCCACAGCTGGAAGGTGATCAGCCGGCCGCCGGAGTCCTCGGAGACCTGCGGAGGCGCGGCGCCGGGCCTGGTCCGCCGGATCTCGTCGTAGTCCCGAAGGGTGAGCACCAGCAGACCGCCGTCCCGCAGAACCCTGCGCATGCCCGCGAGCGCGGCCTCCACGTCCGGGGCCGTCAACAGATGCGCCAGGGAGTTGTCGGCGCAGACGACGACGTCGAAGACGGACGACACGAACGGCAGCCGTCGCATGTCCGCGGCGGCGGCCGGCAACCCTGCCCCGCGAGCCGCGGCCTCCTGCGCGGCGCGTGCGGCGGCCACCGGACTGAGGTCGCTGCCGACGACGCGGTGCCCCGCGAGGGCCAGTCCGATCGCCTGGGTCCCGATGCCGCACGAGCAGTCCAGGACGCGGTGCGGCCCCGGCCCCAGGACCTCCCGCACGAGCGCTCCGAGCACAGCCGCCTGATGCGCCATGCTCACATCCCAGTCCGCGAAGATCCGGTGGTAGTCCGGGGCCAGCGCGTCGTAGAAGGCCCGCACCGAGGGATCAGACACCCGGCTCCTTCACCGCCTTGAGCACCACGAACTTCGGTCCTCCGGCGACCAGTTCACTGTTGCCGAACAGTTTCCGCAGCTTCACGTGATAGCCGAGATGGCGGTTCCCGACAACCCACAGTTCGCCGCCGGGCCGTAGCGCCCTGCGCGCTCCGGTGAACATCCGCCAGGCCGTCGCGTCGGTCGTCGCCTGGTGGGAGTGGAAGGGCGGGTTGTTGAGGACGAGATCGACGCTGCCCGCCGGGACCCCCGCCAGACCGTCCCCGACCCGGAACTCCGCTTGCCCCGGCACGCCGTTCGCCTGGTACGTCCCCTCCGCCGAGGCCACGGCCTGGAAGGACTCGTCGACGAACAGCATCTCGGCCTCGGGGTTGGCCAGGGCCACCGCCGTACCGACGACGCCGTTGCCGCAGCCCAGGTCCACGATCCGCTGGGAGCCACGGCTCTTCGGGAGGTGCTGGAGGAAGAACCGGGTGCCGATGTCGAGCCGGTCCGCGCAGAAGACGCCCGCGTGATTGACGACGGCACGCCCGGAGGCGGCACCGATGCCGTCCGGAAGGGTGTAGCCGTACGGCCAGGGGTTGGCGGGCCGTTCGAGCGACGGCTCCGGTGTGCAGAAGATGAGCCGGGCCTTCTTCTCGGCCAGCGAGGTGCGGGTCGGCCCGAGGATCCGCTCGAACAGCTGGAGCGTCGAGGTGTGGATCTCCTTCACCATGCCGGTGCCGACGACGAGCGTGCCCTCGTGCACCGCGGGCGCCAGCCGCAGCAGCTGGTCCTCCAGCAGGGCCAGGCTCTTCGGCACGCGCACCAGCAGGACGTCGACGCGACCGGGCGGCGGGTCCTGTGTGGTGAGGAGCCGGACGGCGCCGGGCTCGACGCCGGCGCGTTCGAGGTTGGCGCGGGTCGCTTCCTGGCTGAGGAAGGAGTCGGTGATCTGGACCGGCCGGTGCGGCGCCAGCGCGGTGACCAGTGCGCCCCAGCGGTCTCCGACCACCACGACCGTGCCGGACAGGGCCACGCCCTCCGCCGCGAGATGCCTCAGCAGATACTCGTCGGAGGCGTCCCAGGCGCGCAGCAGGTCACGCGGGTCCTCGGGGAAACGGGTGAGCGCGAGCTCGCCCCAGGGGGTCGTCATACGGTCGTCCATCGTGCGTCCAGGCTATCGGAGTCGCAGCTCAGGCCCGCTCGGGCAGGATGGAACCCATGGATGCCGAGCTGTTCCCCCGACCCCGTGCGGAGGTCGCGCCGGGTGCGGTGCACGTCCCGGACTGGCTGGAGCCGGGGCGGCAGCGCGACCTGCTGGAGGCCTGCCGGGAGTGGGCGCGCCCGCCCGCCGGACTGCGCACGGTCCGCACCCCGGGCGGCGGCACGATGACCGCGCGGCAGGTCTGCCTGGGCTGGCACTGGTACCCGTACGCCTACGCCCGCACGGTCGTCGACGGCGACGGGGCACCGGTGAAGCCCTTCCCGCAGTGGCTGGGCGAGCTGGGCCGGGAAGCGGTGCGCGACGCACTCGGTCCGCCGGAGGCGCCGTACGACATCGCACTGATCAACTTCTATGACGGCGACGCCCGCATGGGCATGCACCGGGACAGCGACGAGAAGTCGGACGCGCCCGTGGTCTCCCTGAGCCTCGGCGACACCTGCGTCTTCCGCTTCGGCAACCCCGAGACCCGGACCCGGCCCTACACGGACGTCGAACTGCGCAGCGGTGACCTGTTCGTGTTCGGTGGCCCGTCGAGACTCGCCTACCACGGGGTCCCCCGTGTGCATCCGGGCACCGCGCCGCCCGAGTTGGGGCTGACGGGACGGCTGAACATCACGCTGCGGGTCAGCGGGCTCTGAGCTCCATAGCGAACGGATCATGGGAGACTCGCCCTCATGAGCGGCAAGGCGGACCCCCGGCCGGCGGGGGAAGGAACCACCTCGAGGACGCGGCTGGACCGGGGGCGCGGTGCGCTCGGGCCCGCGTTGGAGCTCGTGCACACCGGCCGCGCGCCCACCCGGGCCGTGCTCACCGCCGAACTCGGGGTGACGCGGGCGACGGCCGGCGCGGTCGCCGCCGAGCTGGAGGCGCTCGGGCTGATCCGCGTCGACGCCCGGCCCACCGCGGCCGCCGGTTCGCAGGGCCGGCCCTCGCATCGCCTCTCGGTCGCCGAGGACGGTCCCGTCGTGCTGGCCGCGCAGGTCCACGCCGACGGCTTCCGGGCCGCCCTGGTCGGTCTCGGCGGTCGTATCGTCGCCACCGCCCCCGGCTGCGAGACGGTCGACGCCGACCCGGCGAAGGTCCTCGGCTCCGTTGTCGAGGCGGGCGCCGACCTGCTGCGCACCACCGGCAGACGCTGCGTCGGCGCCGGGCTCGCCGTGCCGTCCGCGGTCGCCGAACCCGACGGCCTCGCCCTCAACCCGCTGCACCTCGCCTGGCCCGCGGGCGCCCCTGTCCGCCGTATCTTCGACGAGTGCGTGCGTGCCGCAGGCATCACCGGACCGGCCTTCGCGGCCAACGACGTCAACCTCGCCGCGCTCGCCGAGCACCGGCACGGCGCGGGCCGCGGCGCCCGGGACCTGCTGTGCGTGGCGACCGGACACCGGGGCGTGGGCGGCGCGCTCGTGCTCGACGGGCGTCTGCACACAGGGAGTTCGGGCCTGGCCCTGGAAGTCGGCCACCTCACCGTGAACCCCGAGGGCCGTCCCTGCCACTGCGGCAGCCGGGGCTGTCTGGACGTCGAGGCGGACCCGCTGGCGTTCCTCACGGCGGCGGGACTCGCCCCCGGCCCCGAGCTCTCCCTGCTCCAGCAGGCCAACGACCTCGTCCGGCACCACTACGACGATCCCGCCGTCCGCACCGCGGCCGAGGCGCTCATCGACCGCTTGGGCCTCGGCCTCGCGGGCCTGGTGAACATCCTCAACCCGGACCGGATCATCCTCGGCGGCCTCCACCGCACCCTGCTGGACGCCGACCCCGCGCGTCTGCGCGCCGTCGTCGCCGACCGCAGCCTGTGGGGGCAGAGCGGCGGCGTTCCCATCCTGGCCTGCACCCTCGACCACAACAGCCTGGTCGGGGCGGCCGAGTTGGCGTGGCAGCCGGTGCTGGACGACCCGCTGGGGGTACTGACCCATGCCTGACCTGCTGGAGTCCGGGGGACTGCGCCTGGTCGAGGTGGCGCCCCCGGTGGTCCCGGCCGAGGTGCGGACGGCCATGGACCGCGAGTGGGGCGAGGCCGTCCTGGCCAACCCGGCCCTCTTCGACGGTCCCGTGGCGGTGTGCGCGGGGCTCTCCCGGGAGGCCCCGGACGACCTGCTCGTCTCCTGGTCCCGGGTGACCTATCGGTACCTCGCCCTGCGCCGCGTCCCGGGTGCCACCGCCCTGGCGTCCCTCTTCGTCAGCGTGGTGCAGCCTGCGGACGACGGACGCGTGCTGGTGGGCCGTATGTCCTCGTCCACCGCCGCGCCCGGCCGTTGGCAGCTCCCCGGCGGATCGGTGGAACCGCCCACCGGCGACGAGCCCCTGGACGAGCCCGCGCTGCGCCGCCACGCGGCCGTGGAGCTGGCCGAGGAGACAGGCGTCGACATCCCGGCCGCCCATCTCACCCGGTGTCTGGTGACGCACGGCGAGGACGGACAGGTCGGTGTCCACTACCTGGCGCCGCCGTTGCCCGCATCCTTCCTGCAGGAAAGCTTCATGGCGCTGGTGGCCGCGGAGACGGCACGGGGACGCGCGCCGGAGTTCGACCAGCTCGCCCTCGTCGGCTCACCGGCCGAACTTCCGGACCTCGCCGGTCCGCACGTGGGCTACCTGGATCCCGTCGTCCGTTGGGCGAGCCGCCGAGTAGGCTCGTGACATGCGGATCTCCGTCTCCTCGGACATGGACGAACCAGTCGCGCGCACCCTCGTCGACGAGCTGCGCGCGCGAGGCCACGACGTGGTCGCGTACGGCGCCCTGAGCCCCGGCGCCGACCCGCAGTGGGCCGTCTGCTCCGAGGCCGCGGCCCGTGAGGTGGCCGCGGGGACGGCCGACCAGGCCGTCGTGTGCTGCTGGACCGGCACCGGCGCCTCCATCGCCGCGAACAAGGTCCCGGGCGTACGGGCCGCCCTGTGCACGGACGCCTACACGGCGGACGGCGCCCGCCGCTGGAACGACGCCAACGTCCTGGCCCTCAGCCTCCGCCTCACCTCCGAGCCACTCCTCAAGGAGATCCTCGACGCCTGGTTCACCGCCGGGGCGAGCGAGGACGCCGAGGACCGGGAGAACGTGGCCCGGGTGGGACGCCTGGACGCCGACCGGGCCTAGGCCCGGCCGTCAAATCCCCGCCTGCCGCGCGTCGCCTGGCACGTGCGCTCGCCGCGTTGCCGAACCGCCGACGTGGCTCCGCCACGACGGCGCTCCGGCGCCTTGCGATCGCACGCTCGCCCAAGCCCGCGCGGGAGGGGCCCCCATCGCCGCCGCGCGGCCCGCCCTCCGGGCGGACGACGGGAATGTGACGACAGGGCTTAGAAGCGTGCGTCCGGTCAGACGCCGAGCGGGCCGGCCACCTTCAGTTCCTCGTGGTCGATCAGCCATCGCACCGACTCCAGTACGGCGGCCTCCGGTTCGTAGCGCGGCGTGTAGCCGAGGAGGGTCCTGGCCTTCTCGATGGTGAGGTACTGGCTGCGGTAGAGGTGCTCCCAGCTCGCCTCGGCATGCTCCGGGGCCGTGGTCCGGCGGAACTGTTCCCAGGTCACCGGCTCCAGCGACGCGGTCCGACCGAACCAGCCGGCGGCGATGCGGGCGTACCCGCGGACGTTCAGCGCGGTGGGGGCGACGACGTTGAAGTCCTCTCCCGCCGCCGCGTCCCGGTGCTCGACCGCCCGCTCGAAGGCCTGGGCGACATCGTCGGCGTGCACATGGTGCATCAGCTCGACCCCGATCCCCGGGACCGGCAGCGGCTGTCCGGCCGAGAGGGAGTACCAGACCGCGGGGTCGAGGTTTCCCAGCGGACCGATCGGGTGCCAGCCCGGACCGACGATGTGCCCGGGGTGCAGGGACGTGGTCACCAGGCCCCCGGAAGCGGTCTCCTCCTTCAGCATCCGGGCGATCCGGTCCTTCTGGATGCCGTACTCCCCGATGGGCGCGGTGCCCGTGGTCTCGGAGATCGGCAGCTTGTCGCTGGGGCCGAAACGCCACACGGTGCCGCAGTGCAGCAGGTGCCCGACCTCGCCGCGCAGCCGCTCGACCAGTGCGGTGGCCGCTTCCAGCGTGAAGCAGACCAGGTCGATCACGGCGTCCGGGGCCAGGTCGGCCACCCGTTCACCGAAGGTGCCCTCGTCGTCCTCCTGCTGCCGGTCGGCGACGACCCGGCGGACCTGCTGCCACTCGGGAGCCTCGGTGTAGGCCGTGCGGGTGCCACGGCTGATGTTGATCACTTCATGGCCGGCCCGCACCAGGCGGGGGACGAGGAAGGTGCCGATGTGGCCGCTTCCGCCGATGACGACGACGCGCATACGTTTCCCATCAGTGTCGAGCAGGTCAGTGTCAGGTAGGAGTATCCGGCGGCACCGTCAGGCTCCACAGCGCCGCCACCAGCGGTCGGCGCAGATCGGACCGCCGAACGCACAGACCGATCGCGAAGCGTTCGGGCCGCGGATCGGCGGGCACCTCCGACAGCCGTTCGCGCACCGCGCTGTGTTCCAGTACGAGGCGGGGGACCACGCCCGTGCCGCAGCCCAGGGCGACCAGGGTCAGCAGTCCTTCGTGACCGTCCGGCTCACAGGCCACGTCGGGGACCGTGCCCCGGGCGCGGAACCAGCGGTCGGCCGCCTCGCGGACGAGCCCGCGGTGGGGGAGGACGAACGGCCCGTCCAGGTCCGGGTCCGGACGGTCCCGCGCGGTGACGAGGACCAGGTCTGTCACCGCGACCGTCCGGCTCACCAACCCTTCCGGCAGCCGCGCCGGGATCCCCGCCACGGCCACGTCCACCTCGCCCTCGTCAAGGCGGGCCAGGGCGGCCGCCGCGTCACCCGTGCGCAGGTCCAGCCGCACCTGGGGATGGGCCGCGCGGAACGGCGCCAACAGGTCGGGCAGCAGGGCCTGGCAGGCGGTCACCGTCGCGAACACCGCCAGGCGGCCGGTCAGTTCGGCCGGGTCCGGGTGCTCCTCGCGGTAGGCGCGCCACAACTCCAGGGCCTGGACGGCGTATGCGCGGAAGCGGTGCCCTTGCGCGGTCAGCGACACCCCGCGCGGGCCGCGGTCGAACAGCCGATGCCCGAGGCCCGCCTCCAGCCGCTGCACGGTCCTGGTCAGCGTGGCCGGACTGACATGGCAGTCGAGGCTGGTCCGGCCGAAGTTCAGTGTCTGCGCGAGATGCACGAAGAGACGCAGCTCCCGGTGATCGTCCATGTGACCTCGGCCTTTCAGTTCACGCAACAGTGCGCTGCGAAAGTTGCGCTTGCTGCAATGCTCGGCCGGAGCCTACAACTCCACCATGACCTCCACCACGTACACCTCCGGCGTCTTCGCCCTCGAAACCATGGACGTCCCCGGCGGCACGGAGACCGTCCTGCGCGGCGGCCGGCACCTGTTCCCCCTGCTGCCCCAGGCCTTCGCCGGGGTCCGCCGCATCGGCGTGCTCGGCTGGGGCCCGCAGGGCCGCGCCCAGGCGCTCAACCTGCGCGACTCCCTCGCCGGCACCGACATCCGGGTGGCCGTGGGCCTGCGCCCCGGCTCCCGCTCGGCCGCCGACGCGCGCACCCACGGCTTCACCGAGGAGGACGGCACGCTCGGCGACTGGCTCACGGTCGCCGCCGACAGCGACCTCGTCGTGCTGCTGATCGCGGACGCGGCGCTCGCCGCCCACCACCCGGAAATCTTCGCGGTGCTGAAGCCCGGCGCGGCCATCGGACTCTCGCACGGCTTCCTGCTCGGCCATCTCCGGGAGACCGGCGGCGAGTTCCCCGCCGGCCACCCCGTGATCGCCGTGTGCCCCAAGGGCATGGGCGACTCCGTGCGCCGTCTCTACCAGCAGGGCGCCGACGTCAACGGCGCCGGGATCAACAGCAGTTTCGCCGTGCACGCCGACCCCGACGGCCGGGCGGTCGACCTCGCGCTCGGCTGGTCGGTCGCGCTCGGATCGCCGTACACCTTCCGGACCACGCTGCACAGCGAGTACCTCTCGGACATCGTCGGCGAGCGGGCGATCCTGCTCGGCGCCGTGCACGGCATCGTCGAGACGCTGTACACGCGGTACCGACTGGCCGGGGACGACGAGGCGACGGCGTACGAGAGGTCCTGCGAGAACGTCACCGGGCCGATCGCCCGCACCATCTCGCACTCGGGCCTGCGGGCGGTCCGCGACGGCCTGTCTCCGTCCGGCCGGGAGACCTTCGACCGGGCGTACACGGCCACGTACGGACCCGCTCGCGAGATCGTCGCGGAGATCTACGACGAGGTCGCCGACGGAACCGAGCTGCGCAGCGTGGTCCTGGCGGAACGCCGGCTCGGGGCACGGCCGATGAGTGAGATCGGCGGCTCTCCCATGTGGGGCGTCGGTGAGAAGGTGCGGGCGCGGCGGGGCGAACGCGAACTGCCCGTCGAGCCGTTCACCGCCGGGGTCTTCGTCGCCACGATGGTCGCCCAGATCGACGAGTTCGCCGAGCGCGGCCACCCCTGGTCCGAGATCGTCAACGAGTCCGTCATCGAGGCCGTCGACTCCCTCTTGCCCTACATGCACGCCCGCGACGTGGCCCACATGGTCGACAACTGCTCCCGCACGGCCCGCCTCGGCGCGCGCCGCTGGGGGCCGCGCTTCCAGGCCGCCTGCGAACAGATCGCCTACCCGGCCGCCGAACTCCCGGCGGACGAGAGCCTCGTGAGGGCCTTCGTGAGCCACTCCGCGCACGAGGCGCTGGCCGCTGCGGCGAAACTGCGGCCCTCCGTGGACATCTCGGTGGTGTAGGGCCGTTGTCAGTGGCGGCGATTAGCCTGCCGGGCGTGATCGAGACGACTGAGGGCGACCGCGCCTTTCCGCCCGCCTTGGCCGACGTGGCCCGGGTGGAGTTCGACTACGACGACGGCGAGGGCGTCGACTTCGAGCCGTACGACACCTTCGACTCCGCGGAGGAGACCACCGACTGGCTGCGCCATTGGACCGGCAACCACCGACTGGACGGCGACGCCTACCGGGTCTTCGGACAGGACGGCACCGGTGGCCTCGCCGCCCTGTGGTGCGTGCGGCCGGGGCGGCCCCTCGTCGAGCAGCCCGTGGTGTTCCTGGGCTCGGAGGGCGAGCGCGGTGTGGTGGCGGCGAACCTGTCCGACTTCCTGTGGGTGCTCGCCGATGGCCTCGGGCCTTTGGAGGTCGTGGATTTCGAGCAGTACGAGGGCCGTCCGAGCGCGACGCTGACCGCCCTCGCCGAACGCCACGCGACCACCCCGCGCCGCACCACCCGGGACATCGTCACCACCGCCCAGGCGGAGTTCCCGACCTTCTCCGAGGACATCGACGCGCTCTGCCGTTGAGCGGCGTCACGGTCGACGCCACTCCACGGCCAGGGCTCGGCCAGGGTTGTCGGTGAGGATGCGCCGCACCAGTTCCTCACCCAGGTCGGCCGTGAGCCGCGGCCGCACCCGGCGCAGCAGATACGGCATCCCAGGGCCGCCGTTGACCGAGCGGGCCGCCGCGGTCGTGGTGTCGCCGCCGAGCAGCAGCCGGTCGCCGTGCCCCGCGTCCGCGAGCTCCCGCAGCGCGTCGGGCATGCGCCAGTCCGTGGCGTGGTTGGCGCGCGAGGGCCCGTCGAAGGCGAGATAGCAGCCCGACGCCGCGGCCTGGCGGTGCACCGTGAAGTCGGGGGAGCGGTTGAGGTGCCCGAGGATCACTCGCTGCGGCGGCACCCCCAACTCCCCGCACAGCAGCTCCAGTACGTCCAGCGCACCGGTCCCCAGCTCCAGGTGGACGGCGATCGTCGCCCCCGTCGCGTGATGGGCCTCGGCCGCCGCGGTCATCGTCCAGCGGGCGTGCGCGTCGAGCGCGTGGAAGCCGCCCGCCACCTTGATCAGCCCCGCGCGGACCCCCGACGGCCCGATGCCCTCCGTCAGTTCGGCGACGAACACATCGGCCAGCCGGCCGCGCAACCCGGCGAGGGTGGTGGCGTCGTAGTGGACGGCTTGGTGCAGCCCGGTCGCGGTGACGATCCGCACGCCGGTCTCCCGTGACAGCGCCGGCAACTCGTCGGCCCGCCGCCCCAGCCCGTATGGCGTCCACTGCACCACGGCGCCACCGCCCTGCGCGGCGAACGCCGTCAGCTCGGCCCGCGCCGCCGAGACGCTCCGCAGCTCCTGCCCCGGCAGCTGGGGACTGCCGAAGAACAGGTGGTCGTGCGCGTCGCACACACCGAGCTCCTCGGCGGGGACATCCCCGGCCACCGTACGGACCGCGACCGCGCTCACCACTGACGCCCCCGAGGCAGCCGCTCCCGTCCCGGCGCCGACACGTGCAGTACCTCGAACAGATCACCGTCCGCCTTCGGCGCTTCGTGGGTCCAGAGAGAGAAGTGCACGAGTTCCCAGCGGGCCGTGTCCACGGCGGCCGCCGCGAACACCGCGCCGTCCTCCCCCGCCAGCCGTTCCACCTCATCCGCCGCGTCCCCCATCACCTCTGCCAACTCCACCCCCTCGGGCACCGGTTGACGCCTGCGGACCGCCGAGCTGGCGGGGGAGCCGACGGCGCCGCCCTCCTCGTACGACAGACCTGTCCACTGCCGCACCGACGGCCGCCCGAAGTCGTTGCTGAGCCCTTGGAAGGCGCCTCCCCAGAGGAAGGTGTTCATGCCCTCCACGGTGTCCCAGAGGTAGAAGGGGGCGTACTGGTTGACGGGCGAGCCGTTCACCCCGCGCTCGCGCATCAGGTACGTCTTGAAGCCGAGCCCCTCCCAGTCGTCCAGCAGATGCCCGATCCGGGCCACCCGGGCGCGGACGACGGCCATGTCGTAGTCGGCGGGCAGGGTGAGCTCGTACTGCATGGCGTGCATCGGATGCCTCCTCAGGCGGAGTAGTCCTCGGGGGCGACGTGCGCGTCCCAGTCGGCGGTCGTGCCGTCCTCGGCGGCCTCGACGACCGCGAGATGGGTCATGAAGGTGCGCGGCCCGGCCCCGTGCCAGTGCCACTCGCCCGGCTCGATCCACACGGTGTCACCCGCGCGGATCGGCTCGACGGCACCGCCCCTGCGCTGCACCAGCCCCTCGCCCTCCAGGACATGCAGCACCTGGCCGTGCGGATGGCGGTGCCACGCGGTGTGCGCGCCGGGCGCGAAATGGACGTTGAACATCCGCAGCCGGGACGGGGAGGCGGGCGCGGCGATCTCGTCGAGCCACACCGTCCCCGTGAAGTTCTCGGCCGGACCCTGCCGGGTCTCCGGGCGCTGTCGGGTGATCTGCACGTGGGTCGACTCCCTTACGGCGATGGTGGTGTGAGCAGTGAGAGCAGACCCCGCACGCCCGTGTCGAACGCGGCGGGCGAGCCGGACGCGCGGGCGAGGACATAGCCGCCCTGGACCGTCGCGAGAACGGTCGCCGCGATCTCCTCGCCGTCCAGCGAGGACGCGAACTGGCCCTGTTCCTTGCCCTCTTCGACGATCCCGGCGATCCGCTCACGGATCCAGTCGATCGTCTCGTCGACGGGCGCGCGCAGTTCGTCGCTGGCGATGACGTCCGGGTCCATCGTGAGCCGGCCGATCGGGCACCCGCGCAGCACGTCCCGCTCGCGCCGCAGATACGCCTCGATGCGCTCGTACGGCGAGCCGGACCCGCCGAGTACTCCCTCCGCGGTGGCCCGCAGGTCCTCGGCGGTACGCCGGATCGCGGCCAGGGCGAGGTCGGGCTTGCCCTTGAAGTGGTGGTACATGCTGCCCTGTCCGGCACCCGCGCGCTCCAGGATCGCCTTGGGGCTGGTCCCCACATAGCCCCGCTCCCACAGGAGCTCACGGGTGGACTCGATCAGTCGGTCCGAGGTGCTCATGCACGCACTGTACATACTAGTAGTTACAGAAGTCGAGGCCTTCTCGTACTCCCCGGGAAGTACCCGCACAGCCGCTGCCCGTACGACGACCCGGCCCCCTCTCCGGAGCCAGTCTCGAGTCATCACGACAAGACCCCACCAAGGAGATGACTCAAGATGCAGACACTCGCGCACTGGGACGGCGGACCCGGCCCGTGGATCCTCTTCTTCCCGCTGATCTGGGCGGCCGTCGTGCTCGGCGTCGTCACCGTCCTGCGCCGCACCGTCTGGCGCGGCCGCCGCGGACCGTGGCGCGCCATGGCCGACGCCGGCCCCTCCGGCGACTCACCGATCGCCATGCTCGGCCGCCGCTTCGCCTCGGGTGAGATCGACGAGGACGAGTACTGGCGCCGGCTGTCCGTCCTGGACGAGCAGTTCGGCCGTACGGCGGGCAAGGGCGGTGCGGCATGACCGCCACGACCGCCTCGACGAGGACGCTGCCGGCCGCCCGGGTCGTCGACGCCGTGAAGGTGTACGGCAGCGGCGACACCGGGGTGCGGGCCCTGGACGGGGTGAGCGTCGACTTTCCGGCCGGCCGCTTCACCGCGATCATGGGGCCCTCGGGCTCCGGCAAGTCCACCCTCATGCACTGCGCGGCCGGCCTCGACACGCTCACCGAGGGCGCCTCCTACATCGGCGACACCGACCTCGGCTCGCTCGACGACCGCCGTCTGACCCTGCTGCGCCGGGACCGCGTCGGCTTCGTCTTCCAGGCGTTCAACCTGGTGCCGACGCTGACCGTCGAGGAGAACATCAGGCTGCCCCTGGACCTAGCGGGAGGCAAGGGTGATCCGGAGTGGATCGACGCGCTGATCGAGGTCGTCGGCCTGCGTGACCGGCTCCGGCACCGGCCGGCCGAGCTGTCCGGCGGACAGCAGCAACGCGTCGCCGTGGCCCGGGCGTTCGCCGGCCGTCCGGACGTCGTCTTCGCCGACGAGCCCACCGGGAACCTCGACTCCCGCTCCGGCGGCGAGGTCCTCGGCCTCCTCGGCAGGACCGTGCGCCGGACAGCCCGCACGGTCGTCATGGTCACCCACGATCCGGTCGCCGCCGCCCACGCCGACGAGGTCGTCTTCCTCGCCGACGGGCGCCTGGTGGACCGTATGGAATCCCCCACCGCCGACCGGGTCCTGGACCGCCTGAAGGCCTTCGAGGTGCCCTCATGAACGCCTCCGTACGGCTGAGCATGACTTCCCTGCGCGCCCACAAGCGGCGCTTCGCCGGGACCTTCCTCGCGGTGTTCCTCGGCGTGGCGTTCCTCGCCGGGACGCTGGTCATGGGCGACACGCTCCGCGCCGGCTTCGACACCATGTTCGGCAACGCGACCAGCGGCACCGACGCCGTGGTCCGCAGTGCCGAGGCCATCACCACGCCGGGGGAGAGCGAGGGGGTGCGCGAGCCGGTCGACACCGACCTGGTCAAGACCGTCGAGCAGGTCCCCGGTGTCGCGGCGGCCGCCCCCGACATCCAGGGGGCGGGCCAGTTGATCGGCGCCGACGGCAAGCCCATCGGCGGCCAGGGCCCACCCACCCTGGCCGGCAACTGGATCGACGACCCCGAGCTCAACCCTTACCGACTCGCCGAAGGCCGTGCGCCGGAGAAGTCCGGCGAGGTCGTCGTCAACCGCGGCACCGCCGACCGGGGCGATCTGAAGCTCGGCGATACGACGATCCTGCGTACTCCCGACCCGGTCGAGGTGACGATCGTCGGCCTCGCGACCTTCGGCGGCGAGGACGGCATGGCCCAGGTGACCTTCACCGGCATGACCCTGTCCGACGCCGAGAAGTACCTCACGGCCGGTCCCGGGGAGGCGTCGAGCATCCAGGTGCGCGCGGGTCCGGGCGTCGGTCAGCAGGAGCTGGTCGACCGCTTGACTCCCGTGCTGCCCAGGGGTGTCGAGGCGATCACCGGTCAGGAGTCGACCGAAGAGAACACCGATATGATCTCCAGCCAGTTCCTGGACATCTTCACGACCTTCCTGCTGGTCTTCTCGGGCGTGGCCCTCCTGGTCGCCACCTTCTCCATCCACAACACCTTCGCGATCGTCGTCGCCCAACGCACCCGTGAGAACGCCCTGTTGCGGGCTCTCGGTGCCTCCCGCCGTCAGGTCACCGCATCCACCCTGACCGAGGCGAGCGTGGTCGCGGTGACCGCGTCGGCCGCGGGCCTCGCGGGCGGCATCGGCATCGCCGCCGGGCTCCAGGCATTGTTCCCGGCGATCGGATTCCCCTTCCCCGAGGGCGACTTGGTGATCGGTGTGCTGTCGATGGTGCTGCCGCTGGCGGTCGGCATCATCGTCTGCTTGGGCTCCGCGCTGCTGCCCGCGGTACGCGCGGGCCGCACCGCGCCGCTCGCCGCACTGCGCGAGACGGCCGTCGACCAGTCGGGCGCATCCCGTGTCCGAGCGGTCATCGGCGGGGGACTGGCGGCACTCGCGGTGGCCGTGACGCTCACCGGTGTCCTGGTCTCGCCGTCCATCTGGCTCGCGGGAGCCGGTTCCGTAACGGCCCTGGCCGCGTTCGTGGTCCTCGGCCCGGTCGCCTCCACGACAGCCGTACGGGTCATCGGTGGCCCCCTCGACCGGCTCCGCGGAGTCACCGGCTCCCTCGCCCGGCGCAACGCCCTGCGCAGTCCCAGGCGAACGGCCGCCACCGCGAGCGCACTGATGATCGGCGTGTCTGTGGTCTCCCTGTTCACGGTGTTCGGAGCGTCCCTGAAGGCCACCATGGACCAGACCGTGTCCCGGTCCTTCGCGGGTGATGTCGCCGTCAGCACCCCGTCGTTCGGCGCGGGCGGCAGCGGCCTCAGCCCGCGGCTCGCCGGAGCGGTCCAGCAACTGCCCGAGGTGGACACGGCCGTGGGCCTCGGTCGCGGTGTCGCGGAAGTCGACGGCAAGGGGCGCGCGTTGACCGTCACCGACCCGCTCGCACTGCAGCGCACCTTCGACCTCGGCACGGTGCGGGGCTCCCTGAGCGACCTCGGCACCGACGGCATCGCCATCACCGGGAAGGAAGCGGAGAAGCAGGGCCTCACCACCGGCGACAAGGCCCGGCTCACCTTCACCGACGGCGCGAAGGACACCTTCACGGTCCGCGCGGTCTACGGGCAGTCCGAGCTGGCGGGGGACTACGTCATCACCCGCGCCGCCTGGGCCCCGCACCGCACGCAGGACTCCGACACGCTCGTCGCGGTCTCCTTCAAGGACGGTGTGAGCACCGGCGCGGGCAAGGCGGCGGTGGAGAAGGTGGCGGCGCGGTACGGCGATCCCGAGGTGCAGACCCGCGACGAGTACGCGCAGTCCTCGGCCGGCGGCATCGACATGATGCTCACGCTCGTCTACGCGCTGCTCGCCCTCGCGGTCCTCATCGCCCTGCTGGGCATCGCCAACACGCTGACCCTGGCGATCCACGAGCGCACCCGGGAACTGGGTCTGCTGAGGGCCGTGGGCCAGACCCGGTCCCAGCTCCGCGCCATGGTCCGCTGGGAGTCCGTCCTGGTCGCCGCGTTCGGCACGGTCGGCGGACTCGCCCTCGGCGCCTTCCTCGGCTGGGTCCTGGTCAAGGCCTCGGACGGCGCGAGCGACAGCGCCTTCGCCTTCGCGATGCCACCCCTGCAACTCGCGGTGGTGGCCCTGGTGGGCCTCGCCGCGGGAGCCCTCGCAGGCCTGCGCCCGGCCCGGCGCGCGGCCCGTCTGGATGTACTGCGGGCGATCGCCACCGAGTGACGGGCCATCCATGCCCACTGCGCCGGCGCGCCGGCCGCGAGTGAGCCGGAGGGGCGCGCCGGTGCCGGGACGACGAACCCGTGCAAGGCCGAAGGACCGAGCACGATCGTCGACCCCGCACCGGCTGAAAGCGCCCCGCGGGCGAACGAGCGTAAAGAGGAGTCGTCACCGCCCGGTCAGCCGGCAACGGCGGACCGGGCGGGAGCGTGTTCGGGCCTGCGGCCGTCGACCCGCACCTCGGCGTACCTGAGCGCGGTCTTGTCCAGGACGGTTCGCCGCTGTGGCCGCGCGGCGGAGGGTGTCGGCAGGGTGAACCACACGGCCTTCCCCGACTCGCCGTCCGGCCGAACGCCCCAGCTCTCGCTGACCGCGGCGACCATCGCGAGCCCTCGCCCGCACGTGGCGAGCGGCTCGGTGTCCTTGATGTCGGCCACGACCGGCAGACGCGGGTCGTGGTCGTGCACCGAGACCGTGAGCCGGTCGAGCAACAGCTCGATCTCCACGGTGCACGTCTTGTCGGGCTGGGCATGGCGGTGGACGTTGGTCAAAAGCTCCGTCACACCGAGCACGGCCCGGTCTATGAGGGGATCCATATGCCAGTACCGCAACTGCGCGGAAAGGATTCTGCGGACCTGGCCGATCCGCGACGGCAGGGCTTGAAGCTCCACCGTGCAGTGCCTGCTCGGATAACTGATCACGGCTGCGACTCCCCGACGTGAGGTCCGGAAGAACACGGAGTTCGGATCGATCCAGCAGGTGCCTGCGTGCAACGGCCGCCTGCTGTCGTGCCCGGCGGGCTGGTTCGCAGCGTGATCGCCGGTTAACCCAGAGTGATGTGAGATCAGCGTGACTCAGGAGGTGCGGTACCGCAACTCGCGGTGATTCAGCCGCTACGCCCGGCAGCCCTGCGTACGGCCTCGATGAACCGGCGTGCGGCGGGCGGCCCCGGCTCGCCCGGAGCGGGGTCGTGATCGCCCAGGGTCAGCAGATACCGGTTGCCGTTGAGGTCCGCGAGGGCCCGGTCGTCCGCCGCGAACCAGGGCTTGGAGGCGCGCACCGCCTGTACGGGTGCGCTGTCGATCTCGCTGCCGTAACTGGTGAGCAGTTCCAGTCTGCCGTCGTTGATCCGGACCTGACCGGCCCGGGTGAGCGAGCGCAACCTCTTCCCGATCCGCACGCCCGTAGCCGTGAACTCCGGCTCCGCCATGCCGCCCCGCCCCCTTGTGCGCGTCGGTGTGCCGGCCCGTCGCTCCCGTGTGGGCCGAGAGAGCCGGCTCCTGTCGTGATCCAGTGTGCGCCCCCGTGCGAGACGTCCGTCCCGTCCGGTGCAGTCTGCCCGCCACGGGCGTCCAGCACCAGTGCGCATGACATCTCGCCCGGGGCGCCCGGAGCACTCGTTCGAATGCGCCCCCTTGGTCGCGTTCCGTGGTGACCCCAGGGTGTCTTTGAGGCTCTCAAAGGTGTGTTTATGCAGGTGAGAAGCGTGCGGAAGGTGTCTATGATCGAACCATCGGCCGCGCGACGCGCCGTCGGCGCGAAGTGTTAGGAGCCCGCCGTGAGCACCCCTCAGCAGACCCGGACCGGCGAAACCCTCGATATAGACCGCAGCGACACCGCCTATCGCGGCTGGCTCAAAGAAGCCGTCCGCAAGGTCCAGGCCGACTCCAACCGCTCGGCCGACACCCACCTTCTGCGCTTCCCGCTCCCGGAGATGTGGGGCATCGACCTGTATCTCAAGGACGAGTCGACCCACCCGACCGGCAGTCTCAAGCACCGGCTCGCCCGCTCGCTCTTCCTCTACGGCCTGTGCAATGGCTGGATCCGACCGGGCCGCCCGGTGATCGAGGCGTCCAGCGGCTCCACGGCCGTGTCCGAGGCGTACTTCGCCAAGCTGATCGGCGTGCCCTTCATCGCGGTCATGCCGCGCACGACGAGCACCGAGAAGATCCGCCTCATCGAGTTCCACGGCGGCCGGTGCCACTTCGTCGACGACCCGCGCACGATGTACGAGGAGTCCGCCCGCCTCGCGGTGGAGACCGGGGGCCACTACATGGACCAGTTCACCTACGCGGAACGGGCCACGGACTGGCGCGGCAACAACAACATCGCCGAATCCATCTTCCGCCAACTGGAGTTGGAGCGTTTCCCGGAGCCCGCGTGGATCGTCGCCACGGCCGGCACCGGAGGCACCTCGGCGACCATCGCCCGGTACGTCCACTACATGCAGCACGACACCCGCATCTGTGTGGCCGATCCGGAGAACTCCTGTTTCTTCGAGGGCTGGACCACCGGCGATCCGGACGTCACGTGCGACTGCGGCTCGCGCATCGAGGGCATCGGCCGGCCGCGCATGGAGCCCAGCTTCGTGCCCGGGGCGATCGACCGCATGATGAAGGTCCCGGACGCGGCCAGCGTGGCCGCCGTCCGCGCACTGGAGCGGACCATCGGCCGCAGGGCGGGCGGCTCGACCGGCACCGGACTGTGGAGCGCTCTGAAGATCATCGCCGAGATGGTGGCCGAAGGACGCCGGGGGAGCGTCGTCACCCTGCTCTGCGACCCCGGCGACCGGTACCTGGACAAGTACTACTCGGACGCGTGGCTGGCCGAGCAAGGCCTGGACATCGAGCCGTACACAACGGCGATCGCCTCACTGCTGGAGACGGGGGTCTGGCCCGGCCAGGTCTCTTCCGGCAGGTCCTAGTTGTACTGAACCACAGGGTCGTTCACACAGCTGATCGGTCGCTGGCCGCCTGGTGAGGTGCAGGCGGTTCCCGACGGCCTTGCGCGGTCCGTCACCGGCAAGCGAGCCGGGCCGGGGCCCTGGGGGACGCCCCCGCTAGGACCCCTGCGCCGCGAGCCGTCGGTCCAGTGTCCGGACCGCGTCCCGGAAGGCCCGCCCCAGGCCGGCGCGCCCGAGCTTTGCTACGACACGGAAGGCCGCCGTGCCGTCCACGGCGAACGTCCAGCGCACATGGGTGCCCGCCCCGGCGGGAGTGAGCCGCCACTCCTCGGCGATGGCGCGGGCACCGGGAGCGTTGGCCACGTCGACGCGGTAGGCGTACAGCTCGGGGGCCTTCGCCGCGAGGACCGTCTCCTGGAAGCGCCCGCCGCCCTTGAGGTGGATCTCCCGGGTCGAGCCGTCCCCGGTCGAACGGGCCAGCGTCACCGCGGAGAACCATTCCTCCCACCCCGGTACGTCCTCGGCGAGCGCCCGGTGAACGGCCTCCGGCGGGGCGGACATCTGCTGAGCGAACACCAGCCGTACCGGCGCGGTCCCGATGAAGTCGAGCCCCACCTCACGCAGTTGGTGAACCATGGACACACCCCCCAGGTGGCGAACGGGAAGTGTCACCCTAACTGACGCTCAGTCAGCTGTCTGTACCGTCAACGGACTCACCGGCCACGACCAGCCGCCGCAGATGCTCGGAGACCTCCGCGCGCGCCCCGGCAGGCAGCCCCGCGTCCGTGACCAGCGTGTCGACCTGCTCCAGCGAGGCGAACGAGCTCAGACCCACCGTGCCCCACTTGGTGTGGTCGGCGACCACCACGACCCGTCGCGCCGACTGCACGAGCCGCCGGTTGGTCTCCGCCTCCGCGAGGTTCGGCGTCGACAGTCCGGCCTCGACCGATATGCCGTGCACACCGAGGAAGAGCACGTCGAAGTGGAGCGCCCCGATCGCCTGGTCCGCCACCGGGCCCACCAGCGAGTCGGACGGGGTGCGCACACCGCCGGTCAGCACGACGGTCGCCGCGCCCTGACGGGGGCCCGTGGTGCGCTGCGCCGCGTGGAACACGTCGGCGACCCGCACCGAGTTCGTGACGACGGTCAGATCGGGCACATCGAGCAGATGATGGGCCAGCGCGTACGTCGTCGTACCGCCCGACAGCGCGATCGCGGTGCCCGGGGCCACCAGCTCCGCCGCCGACCGCGCGATGTCCTCCTTGGCGGTCAGCTCCAGACCCGACTTCGCCTCGAAGCCCGGCTCATGGGTGCTCGCCTCGACCACCGGGACGGCGCCGCCGTGCACCTTCTCCAGCACACCCTGGCGGGCCAGGGCGTCCAGATCACGCCGCACCGTCATGTCCGACACGCCGAGCTTGCGGGTCAGCTCGTTGACGCGCACCCCGCCTCGGCGCCGGACCTCGTCCAGGATCAGGGCGCGCCGCTGCTCCGCGAGGAGGTTCTGATTCTCACTCACGTACGCTCCGGTCCTTTCGCCTGCCGTCCGACATGCCCTGCGCACCCTCTCCCACAAGCACATTTTGCCCGACCCTGGTGCGCGGGACGTCCCATACTCGCACGGGCCCCGGCGGGAAGTGCCACCGACCGCCCCGTCGCGCTCCTGCCAGCGGGGTGACACCCGGGCGCCGGCTGTCACCCGGATCGGGGAGATTCCGTGACGAGGGGTGTGCGCACCGCGCAGACCGGAGATCCTGGTGTCCGCACGGACAGATGCCGAGAGCGCGTCACGGGGGAAGTGCGACCACAGTGGAACCTGTCACGACCATGGGCGGGGACGGCTCGGCCGCCCGGCCAGAAGAATCCGGAACCGCCCTGGAACTCCTGGTCCACGGAGTGGGCGGCACCACGCCGGAGAAGATGCTCGACGATCCGCGCACGGTGCGGATCACCGGCGACGACATCGCGGCCGTCTTCCGGCGCGCCGACGACGTCGACGCCGAGAAAGGACCGCGCGACGGCCGCACCGGCCCGGTGCCCGAGGCGTACGTCTGGTGCAACCTCACCTCCGGCAACGGCACCCGTGCCCTGTGGCTGCTGTTGCTGCCGTTCATGGTGGTCAACCTCGCCCACTGGATGCGCCCCACCGCACGCGGCCGCAAAAGGACCGTGCGCCTCTACGGCCTCCTGGTACGACTCGCCGGTCTGACCTTGACCGTTCTGCTGGTCGCCGCCGCCTGCGAGGTCGCCCTGGACCTCGCGGCCTGGCAGTGCGCGGGCACGCGCGCGTGTGCCGAGTCGCACTCCTGGCTGGGCTTCCTGTCGCCCGACGTGTCGGACGGCGGCTGGTGGAGCAGGCCGGGCCGCCGCCTCGCCCTCGCGGCCCTGGTCCCGGCCGCGCTCACCGGCCTCCTCTGGTACCTGTCCCATCGCACCTGGAGCGCCTACGAGTCCCAACAGCCCATGTCCCGCGAGGGCGACCCGGAGGAGGACAACGGCCGCACCGCGCTCGGCCGGCCCGGCTTCTGGTACGGCCGCCGCCTGGTCGCCCGTCTGCGGGCCGCGCACACCGCTGCGGGCCTGCTGACGATCGCCGCGGCGGTCAGCTCGACGGCGGCCCGCTTCGACCGCGCACCGGGCGGCCCCGCACTGCTCGACACGCTCGGCCGGATCCTGGAGACCGGTCTCGTCGCCGGCGGGGTCGCCGTCGTCTGGGTGGTGTGCCGTCGCGGCCGCAGCGAGAGGTATCTCGACCGGCACCTCGACGAGCACCTCGTACGACGTCTGCCGCTCGCCGCGCTTGTCCTGCTCGCCCTCGCCGCGGTGTACGCCGGGTGGGCGCGGCCCGGGTGGGAGTCGCACGGCAGGCTGTCGGGGGACGCCACCTTCGGCGGCATCGCCTTCGTGCAGGGCCTGCTGATCATCGCCCTTGCCGCCGTCGCCCACCTGCTGTACCGCACGCATCCCGACCCCCGCTCCGCGATGCGGGGCCTCGGCGGACCGGCCGTGGCGATGCTGGCCTGCGCCCTCGGCGGTGTGATGTCCGGCGGCGTGTCGCAGCGCGTGGCGGACTGGCTGGACGGCACCGGCGCGACCATCCTCGGGCCGCCGGTCCTGCTGACCTGGCAGGCCTCCGTGATCCCGCTGGTCCTCGTCGTGCTGCTGGGGCACTGCGCCTGGCTCGGCCGGCGCACCTTGCGCTCCGGCCGGGCCCAACTGGGCACGGTGGAGAGCGAGTACCCCGCAGAGCCCAAGGACGCGGCACGGACCCGCCGTATCGCCCGCACCCGTGCGATGGCGGCGCTGACGGACCGGGGGCCCCGTCTGATCGGGGTGACGTCGGCCAGCACCCTGCTCCTGGGCGCCGGAGCGCTCGTGGGCGCCCTGACCTCCCGCAAGACACCGGGCAAGGCCGCCGAGGGGGCGTACGCCTTCGTCGAGAGCGCCGCGGAGACCGCGCAGGCCCTCGGCTCCTGGCTGATCGGACTCGGCTTCATCCTGTTCGTCACCTGGGGCCGCCGTGCCTACAAGGACCCCTCCGCGCGCCGGACCATCGGCATCCTCTGGGACGTGGGCACCTTCTGGCCGCGCGCCGCCCACCCCTTCGCCCCGCCCTGCTACGCCGAGCGCGCCGTACCGGACCTGACCTGGCGGATCGCCACCTGGACCCGGGCCACGCGCGGCCGACTGGTCATCTCCGGCCACTCCCAGGGGAGCGTGCTCGCGGCCGCGGCGGCCTGGCAGCTGGAGCCGGCCGTCCGCAAGCGGGTCGCCCTGCTGACCTACGGCTCTCCGCTGGAGCGTCTCTACGGCCGCTGGTTCCCGGCCCACTTCGGTCCGGCCGCGCTCACCGCGCTGCACCACGACGTGGACTGCTGGCGCAACCTCTACCGGCTCACCGACCCCATCGGCGGCCCGGTGCGGCTGCCCGGCGACTGCGGCCCCGAGGTGGACCGGGAACCCTTGAAGGACCCCCTCGCCTACGGCCGTACCGATCTGCATCCGCTGCCCGCGCAGATCCTGGGCCACTCCGACTACCAGGCCGACCCGGTCTTCGCCGAGGAACGGGCGAAACTGCTGGGCCGGTTGCAGCCGGACGTACCGGGTCCGCGGTCTCAGGACGACTCGGGCAGATCCTCGGCGTAGAGCAGGGTCAGGTCGTCCGTGGTCGGGTCGTCCACGTGGGCGACCCGGCTCGCGTGCCGCTCCACCATCGCCTCGAAGGTCTGGCGCGCGGTACGGCCGTTGCCGAAGGCGGGGCCCTTGGGCAGCACCGTGAAGTACTTCTGCAGAGCCTCCGCGGCACCCGGCGCCAGCCGGTACTCGTGCTCCTCGGCCTGCTGCTCCACGATGCTGAGGAGTTCCTCGGGGTTGTAGTCGCTGAAGGTGATGGTCCGTGAGAAGCGGGAGGCCACACCGGGGTTGACCGACAGGAACCGCTCCATCTCGGCGGTGTAGCCCGCGACGATCACCACGACCGCGTCCCGGTGGTCCTCCATCAGCTTCACCAGCGTGTCGATGGCTTCCTTGCCGAAGTCCCGGCCCGAGTCCTCCGGCGACAGCGCGTACGCCTCGTCGATGAACAGCACTCCGCCGCGCGCCTTGTCGAAGGCCTCCTGGGTGCGGATCGCGGTGGAACCGATGTGCTCGCCGACCAGGTCGACGCGGGACACCTCGACGAGATGGCCCTTCTCCAGGACACCGAGGGAGGCGAGGATCTCGCCGTAGAGCCGGGCGACCGTCGTCTTGCCGGTGCCGGGGGAGCCGGTGAAGACCAGGTGGCGCTTGACGGACGCCGCCTTGAGGCCCGCCTGCTGGCGGCGCCGGCCCACCTCGATCATGTCGGTGAGCGCTCGCACCTCGCGCTTGACGCTGTCCA
Source organism: Streptomyces doebereineriae (assembly GCF_031845645.1). Taxonomy (NCBI): domain Bacteria; kingdom Bacillati; phylum Actinomycetota; class Actinomycetes; order Kitasatosporales; family Streptomycetaceae; genus Streptomyces; species Streptomyces doebereineriae. The sequence goes on along the minus strand of NZ_JAVREZ010000018.1, from coordinate 75,896 downwards.
GGCCCACCAGCGCGTCGAGTTCGCCGAGAACGGCCTTCGAGGTGCGCGAGGGCTTCTCCGGCTCCGCGGGGACGACCAGCGGCTCCTGCTCGGTGATCCGCTGCCCGGGGATCGCACCCAGCAGGCCGGTCGATCGGGACTCGGTCTGTACGGCGGTCTCGTGGGCCGCGGGCGGGGTCAGCCCCCCGCTCTCGTCGCTGGTGCAGTCCTCGACGACAGGACCCGCGCCGGCGGCCGCGTCCGGGGCGTCCGCGAACTCGTAGCCCCCGCGCGCGCAGCGCTCGGTGCGGCACTTCTTGAGCGTCGTACGGCAGCCGTCTATCACATGGAAGCCGTACCCGCCGCTGCCCGTCACCCGGCAGTTCAGGAAGCTGCCGCGGCCGCCCGCCGACACGTAGAAGCCCGCCTCGGCGGGGGACTCGACCGTGCAGCGCTCGATCGTCGGGTCGGCGCCCTTGGTGACGATCACGCCGGTCTGGGTGGCGTCCACGGTGCAGTTGTTGAGGGTGCCGCCGCTGCCGTGGTCGCGGAACCAGGCGCCGGTCGCCGCATCCCGGATCCGGCAGTCGTCTAGTTGCGCGGTGGCGCCGTCGCTCACCGACACGGCCGTGTTGCGGACCTGGGAGATGTCGCTGTCGACGACGTCCGCACGGGAGCCGCGGTCCAGGACGAACAGGGCGTCCGGCACGTCGTGCACCCGGCAGGAGTCCAGTACGGCGGTGGCGCCGTCGCTGACCCAGACGGCCGGGTAGTCGCCGGTGCTGTCGAAGATCTCGCACTGGTTGGCGTCCACGCGCGTGCCCGGATCCCACACCGAAAGGCCGTTGCGCCCGAACTGACGGACCGTCGTGCGGGTCAGGGTGAGCACCGAGCGGGAGCGCAGGTCGACCGCGTTCTCCGGGATGTCGTGGATACGGCAGTCGGCGAGGGTCAGCACGGCGTCGGTGTCGAGCGTGACGCCGTCTCCGGTGGTGCGGTGCACATCGCAGTCGGTGAGGTGGGCGGTGGCCCGGCCGGTGATCTGCACGCCGCTGCCGCGGACCTCGTAGACCTCGCAACCCACGGCCTCCAGCGCGGAGTTCTCGCCGGTGGCCGACAGTCCCGCGCCGGAGGTGTGGTGGACCCGGCAGCGCTCCAGGCGGGGGTGGGCGCCCCCACGCACCGCGATGCCGGACTGGCCGGCCGCCACGATCTCGCACTCCTCGAAGACTCCGCCCGCGCCGTCCAGTACGGCGATGCCGATGCCGGCCGGGTTGTCGACGGTGCAGCGCCGCACGGTCGGGCGGGCTCCGCCGCGGACCTCGATGCCGGCCGCGGACCGGGTGACGACCCGGATGTCGGCGAGCTCCGGGGTGCCCTCCTCGACGAGCAGGGCGGGCGCGGCGGCGTCCTGGCCCTCCACGTGCAGATCCTGCACCACGGCGGAGGCGCGGACCGTCAACGGCACCCCGTCCAGGGGCGCGATGCGCACGGAACCGGGCGAACCTTCGGGGCCGCGCAGGGTCACCGCCCGCTGCACGACCAGGTTCTCCCGGTAGGTGCCGGGCGCGACCGTGAGCACGTCGCCGTCGGCCGCGGCCTCCAGGGCGGCGGCGAGGGACGCGTACTCACCCGTGCGGCGCCGCCACCGCGATGTACCGGTGTGCGTCACCTGGACCGTGCCCTGTGCCATGGCGTTGCTGTGCCCCCACCTCGACGTACGCGCGTTTGTGCTGCCGAAGAACCTCGGCCGGTCCACCGTAGCGTGCGCGCGGGTGATGGGTTGACCAGAGCCGTAAGGCCGTCAGCTGCCGGTGCCGGCCCGGCCCCAGTCCGGGCCCGCGCGGTCCCAGGCCTGGTCCCAACGGGCGTACCGGCGACGGACCATGCGCCAGACGGCGAGCCGCCTGCCGCCCTCGATCAGGCCCGCGGTCAGCAGTGCCGCTCCTGTGCCCGCGAGGACGGCATGGGTGGTGGCGGTCGCGGAGTCCAGCGGCCGGGCCGCTATGCGTCCGTGAAGGTCCGTCCACAGGCTGAAGTGGTCGCCGCGGTGCGGGGTCTGGAGGGCGGCCATCACCGTGCCCTTGTGCGGGGTGCCGTCCGGCGCGGTCCAGTCGGCCACCACCCGGCTGCGCACATCCCGGCCCGAGGCGGCCTCGGGGTCGGCGTCCAGCGGCGAGCGGTCCAGTTTGCGGATCACGGTCGCCGTCACCAGCCGACGGGATTCCTGCTGCTCACGGACCGACCGCTGCAGCGCGTCCTGGGCCACACCCCCGGTGACGGACCCGATCACCGGTCCGACGACCAGGATCAGCAGCAGGGCCAGCAGGCCCACCCAGGCCTCGGCCAGGTCTGTCCCACGGCGCAGCGGGTTGCGCCGCCAACGCCAGAGTCCGCTGATCGCTCGCACCGTCCGCACCCCCTTCCCGCTCCGTGATAACCCCAGGCGGAGTCGTTCACGCGCGGGACCGGCCGAAGAGAGAGCGAAATCACCTGCGGCCGGGTCCTCTCATGAACTCCTCATGAAAGTCCCAACGTGCAGGCCCCCGGGCGGTGTTCCCGTGGCCGGGGCCCGGGTCGATCTTTGACGGAACTTTGTCCACCGCCGCCGCGCCGACCCACTGCCCGCCTATTCGAGAATCCTGACCGGGTCGCCGACCCGGATCGTGCCGCGGGACCGGGGCACCAGATTCTGTCCGAAGACGAGCTTGCTGCCGAAGCGGCGGTGCCGGCCCAGGGTGTGCAGGGGCTCCTTGCCGCGGACGGCGGCGGCCTGGTCGGTGGTGGTCACCACGCATCGCCCGCACATCTTGGCCACCCGGAAGGTCACGTCCCCGATCGCGAGGAGCTTCCAGTCGTCCTCGGCCCAGGCGTCGGTGCCGCCCACGACGACGTTCGGCCGGAAACGGTTCATGGGCAGGGGGCCCTCGGCCGCGTGCCGGCCTTCGGAGATCAGGGCGTTGAGGGCGTCGAGGGAGGCCGCGGAGACGAGCAGCAGCGGATATCCGTCGGCGAAGGTGACGGTCTCACCCGGCAGCGCGTACTCGGGTTCGACCGGGCGGCGGGTGGCGGGATCGTCCATGTGGACGAGGCGGGTCCGAGCGCCGAGGTACTCGCTGCACCACGCGTGCGCGGCCGCGTCGGCGGCGGGTACCCCTTCGATCTTGTCCCCGAAGAGATCCAGCGTGATGGTCTCGGCCGACGCGGGGACCGGCACGGTCAGTGGATCCATGCCGGGCGCGGACAGAACGACGCCGCCGCCGGGCAGCAGCTCGGCGGCGGCCAGCGCGAGGCGCGGCTGCTGGCGTTGTGTGACGACCTTTCCCCCGTCGTCGACCAGGGCCCAGCGCCGGTCTCCGGCCAGCCCCCAGGGCTCCACCTCGGCCTCCCGGGGTGTCAGACCCCGGAACGCCTTGACCGGATGGACGTGGATCGACAGCAGCTGCGCATTCCCCATGAGGCCATCGTGCCAGGTGGCACCGACAGCCCGGGAGGGGAATCAGTACCCGCGGTACTGCTGGTTGTTGTACGGGTCCTGGTAGGGAGCCGCCGGAGCGGGCCGGGGAGCCGCGGGGCGCATCGCCTCGTAGCCCGTGCCCATGCCGGGACCGGCCGGACGCGGCTGCTGCTGCTGTTGCGGCCCGGGATAACCGCGAGGCGCGGCCGCCTGCTGCGGGATGTACGCCCCGGGCGCCTGCTGCAGCGGAGAGGGCTGCTGCGCCTGCGGGTAGCCGTAGGAGGAGTAGGAGGGACCCGCGGGAAGAGCGGGCAGTCCGGACGACAGCGCGGGCAGGTTGCTTGCCGGGACGTCGTACGCGGCAGGGACCCGGATCGGGGCGATCTGCGGGGTGCCCCGCTCGGCCACGAGCGAGTCGTAGATCGGAGTGTCCGGGAAGGAGGCGGAGTAGTAGCCGCCGCCATAAGTGGAGCGGGGGGAGGTCATGGCACATAAGTTAAGCCCACGATGTGCTGGTTGGGGAGACCGATAAGAGGGTTGTTTTCCGTGTCCGCTGTGACGTGGGATCCCCAATGCGAGCGAACTCGGCAAAAAAGGACGCCAATCCAGGTCCGATCCGTGTAAAGGCCGAGTTCCCGGCGGGTTACCGGCGGTTGACCGGCGATCTTCCTGTCCGTGGGATGGGAGTTCGCTGTCCCGGGGGAATAGGTTGAGCGGGTAGAACTCGAAGGGCCGCCGGGGCGCGTCCTGGACTGCCGACACCTGATGGGGGCGGACATGTCAATGTCGAAAGGGTCGAACGCTCCGGTGCCCACGACGGCACTGCGCGTCGAATTGGGCTGGCGCTCGGGACCGGGAGTCCCCGACGCGGATGCCTCGGCCCTGCTGCTCGTCGGCGGAAAGGTCCGCTCCGACGCCGACTTCGTCTTCTACAACCAGCCGCAGCACTCCTCCGGAGCGGTCCGCCACGAGGGCAAACGGACAGACGGCGGCCGGGTGACCGACACGCTGGTCGTCGACCTCGCGCGCGTGGAGCCGTCGGTGGAGACCGTCGTACTCGCCGCCTCGACGGACGGCGGGACCTTCGCTCAAATCCCGGACCTCTATATCGAAGTACGGGACGCCGCTCAGGGCACGGTGGCGGCGCGGTTCGACAGCGCGGGTGCGACTGTGGAAACCGCTTTCGTTCTTGGGGAGTTCTATCGCCGTCAGGGCGCTTGGAAGTTCCGCGCCGTCGGTCAGGGCTACGACAGCGGACTGGAAGGTCTGGCAACGGACTTCGGTATCACCGTGGAGGAACCCCAGCAGGCAGCCCCCATGGCCCAGCCGCCCGCTCCCGCTGCGCAACCGGTCCGCCTCTCCAAAGTCACCCTGACCAAGTCGGCTCCTTCGGTCTCCCTCGCCAAACAGGGCGGCACCTCGGGCGCGATGCGCGTGAATCTCAACTGGCAGGTACGCAAACAGTTCTCGGGCTGGGGCAGCAAGCGCGGTCGCGCGGTGGCCATGCACGCCGACCTCGACCTCGATCTGTGCGCCCTCTACGAGCTCGCCGACGGCCGCAAGGGGGTCGTACAGGCGCTGGGCAACGCCTATGGAGCCCTGCACCAGCCGCCGTACATCCACCTCGACGGCGACGACCGCACCGGCGCCCTCGCGAGCGGCGAGAACCTCACCGTGAACCTCGACCACAAGCGGGACTTCCGGCGCATCCTGGTCTTCGTGACCATCTACGAGGGGGCCCGTTCCTTCGCCGACCTGCACGCCACGGTCACCCTTCAGCCGCAGTACGGCGCCCCGATCGACTTCTCCCTCGACGAGTGCACGGTGCCCTCGACGGTGTGCGCACTGGCCTTGATCACCAACACCGGCGACGACCTGGTCGTCCAGCGCGAGGCCCGCTATCTGGTGCCCGACCGTGGGGTGAGCCCGCAGCGGACGGTGGACCACGTCTACGGCTGGGGCATGAACTGGACTCCGGGCCGAAAATGAGGCCTCACCCCTCCTCGCCCGCGACGGCGTCCGGGCGCGCGTAGGTCCGGCCCTTCCAGGCCGCGCCGCGCCCCCTGTAGTGCTGCACCGCCGAGTCGACCGTCATCAGGAGATAGAGGAACGCGGTGAACGGCAGCAGAGGAGCGAGCCACAGCGGCTGCCGGTAGTAGCGGAGCATCGGGACGTACGTCCCCGTCATGACCAGCCACGCGAGAACACCGGGCACCACGGTCGCCGTACTCCCCGCAGCCAGACCCGTGAGGACGGCGACGGGCGGCACCAGATAGACCAGCGCGAGCCCGGCCACCGTTGCGAGCAGCACCAGGGGGTTGTGGCGGAGCTGGGCGTAGGCGCTGCGCGAGACCATCCGCCACAGGTCGTGCAGCCGGGGATAGGGGCGCACGCTGTCCACCCGCTCGGCGAGGCCCAGCCAGATGTGGCCGCCCCCGCCCTTGACGGCTCGCGCGAGGGCCACGTCGTCGATGACGGCCTGCCGGATGGCGTCCGGGATCCGCGCACGCTCGGCGGTTTCGGCGCGCAGCAGGACGCAGCCGCCCGCCGCGGCAGCCGTACGAGCCCCCTTCCTGCCGATCCGGCGGAACGGATACAGCTGCGCGAAGAAGTAGACGAACGCCGGCACCACGAGCCGCTCCCACAGGCTCTCCACCCGCAGCCGGGCCATCTGCGAGACGACGTCGAAGCCCCCGGCGTGCGCGGCGGCCACCAGCCGCCGCAGGCTGTCCGGCTCGTGGGCGATGTCGGCGTCCGTCAGCAGCAGGTACTCGGGTTCACGCGCGCGTGCCAGGCCGATACCGTGGCGCACCGCCCAGAGCTTGCCCGTCCATCCCGGCGGCGGCTCGCCCGGCGAGGACACGGTCAACGGCAGCCCGCCCCGAAGGCGCGCCAGCTCGCGGGCCAGCTCCCCGGTGCCGTCCGTGCTGCCGTCGTCGACGAGGAAGACCTCCACCCGGCCCGGATAGTCCTGGGCCAGGAGAGAAGGAAGGCTCGCGGGCAGCACCTCGGCCTCGTCGCGAGCAGGCACCACCACACCCACCGAGGGCCAGGCCTGCGGATCCCGCTCCGGCGGGAGTCTGACATCCGTGCGCCAGAAGAAGCCCTGGCAGAGCAGCAGCCACAGCCAGGCGGCGAGGGATACGGCGGCGGTCCACGCGATGGCGCTCACGCGCGCAGTCTGCCCCACGACACAGGCGCTCAAGGGCACATCGTCTATCGTGGCCGGGTGAAGATCGCGCTCCTGGACTCCGGAATCGGCCTGCTGGCGGCCACCGCCGCGGTACGGCGACTGCGCCCCGACGCCGATCTCGTGCTCTCCCTCGACCCCGACGGCATGCCGTGGGGCCCCCGGACGCCGGACGACATCATCGGGCGCGCTCTGACCCTCGCCGAGGCCGCCGCCGCCCATGGTCCCGAGGCCCTGATCATCGGCTGCAACACCGCCACCGTGCACGCCCTGACCGCCCTGCGCGCCCGCCTCGAGCCGGATCTACCGGTCATCGGCACGGTCCCCGCGATCAAGCCCGCGGCGTCCGGCGGCGGCCCCTTCGCCATCTGGGCGACGCCCGCCACCACCGGCAGCCCTTACCAGCGCGGCCTCCTCGACGAGTTCGCCGACGGGGTACCGGCCACCGAGGTGCCCTGCCACGGCCTCGCCGAGGCGGTGGAGCACGCCGACGAGGCCGCCATCGACGCCGCCGTCGCCGCGGCCGCCGCCCTGACCCCCGAGGACGTGACAACCGTCGTCCTGGGCTGCACCCACTACGAACTGGTCGCCGAGCGCATCCGCGCCGCCGTCCAGCGTCCCGGCCGTCCGCCGCTCGTCCTGCACGGCTCCGCCGGAGCGGTCGCCGCCCAGGCGCTGCGCCGGATCGGCGAGCAGCCCGCGCCCGAGGCCGCGGCCACCGGCACCCTCACGGTGCTGCTGAGCGGACGCGAGGGAAGCGCCCTGCCCACGCCCGCCCTGGCCTACGCGGAAGGCCGGCTCCTGTACACGGCGATACCCGCTCGCTGACCGCTGCGGGCGGCCGGAGAGCCCCACCCGGAGCAGTCACTCTGCGCGACGAGGTAGCCGCATGGCGAAACCTGAGTAACCTCGTAGGCATGAGGGACCACCCCCACGGCGAGCAGACCTCGCACCACACCGACGTCTGGACCGGACGAGCCTCCAACCGGGTCCAGTGGCTGCTGGCGCTCGGCGGCGCCGCGATCGTGGCGCTCGGCGTCGAGCTCGCCGTCGACTCGGCGTGGACCTCGGGCGTCGCCCCGCTGGTCATGTCCGTGGTCGGCTGCATCGCGGCCGGGCTGCTGGTCCTCTTCCTCACGCTCGGCTTCGTCCATGTCGCCCTCAAGGTCGACATGGAGTGCCTGGAGGTGCGCTGCGGCCACATCGGCGTGCCGCGCCGGCGGATCCCGCTGGCGCACGTCGCCGGTGCCGAGTTCGCCCCCCACGTCAACCCGCGCCAGTGGGGCGGCTGGGGCTACCGGTGGCGCCCCGAGAAGGGGACCGCAGTCGTCGTACGCCGTGGCGAGGGTGTGGTCCTCCAACTGTGGGACGGGCATACGTTCACGATCACCGTGGACGACGCGGAGTCCGCCGTACGCGTCATCCGCGACCGGCTGCGGCCCGGCGCCACGGCTCCGCGAGCCTGAGCACAGGCCGATCGGTCACTTCGGGGCCGGTTCCTCGGTGAGCGGGTGGGCCGTCGCCAGACCCGCCAGGAGCCCCGCGCCCACCGACACCATCGTGAAGCTCAGCGCGTTGCCGACCGCGGCGATCGCCGCCAGCGCCGTCAGGGCCGCGCCCGCGGTGAGGACGACAGGCGTGGGGCGGGGAGAGCGCCACAACGCGTACAGCAGCCAGCAGAAGGCCGCCCCCAGCAGAAGTACCCCGACCAGCCCCTGCTCGGCGGCCATCTGAAGCGGTGCCGAGTGAGGTTTGCCGTCGGGCAGCAGTGACTGGGCCGCCGTCGTGCTGAGCTCACCGAAGCGGCCCGGTCCCACCCCGAGGGCGGTGTTCTCGCGGGCCAGGCCCAGAGCGTCGTGCCACAGGCCGATGCGGTGCGGGGTGAGCCGGCCGCGCAGCGACTCGGCGAGTCCCTCCGGTACCGCGTTCCCGGCCACCGCCCAGGTCAGGCCGGTCACCGCGGTCGCGGCGAGGAGGAGACCGGCGATGCCCGGACCGCGGTGGTTCATCTGGCCCGCCGCGAGGGAGCACAGCAGCACCGCCCCACAGGTGACCAACCCGGAAGTCGACCCCAGGGCGGCCGAGGCCGCCGCGATGCCGACGGCCATCAGACGCAGGAGGAGCCGCAGGGCGGGCGATCCGGTGGTCCAGGCGGCGCAGCACGCGGCGCCGGTGGCGAGCGTCAGCAGGGCGGCCATGGCGCCCGCGTGACCGAGCGGTGCGACGATCTCGGGGCCCGGCGTGAGGTGGGGGAGCCCCACCGCCAGGCCCAGTCCGGTCAACGCGGCGGCGCAGGGGGCGGCGACCGGCAGCAGCGCCCCCGAGATCCGACCGGCGGCATACCCCGCGGCCACGGCCAGCAAGGCGAGCAGGACGCCCTCCGGACGGCCGTCGTGCGCGGCGGCGGTGATCAGCGACCAGGTGGTACTGGCTCCGAGCACCAGCACGCCCACCGCGTCGGAAACGTTTCGTCTGTCGCCGTCCTCCGTAGAACCGGCCACAGACGTCATCCCCGTGGAACCCACCCCGCCCCCCGAAACCCCGGTCCCCCGACCTGTGGTCCTCGCCGCCCGCCCGCAATCGGCCCGTACGACAGGGACTCCGGCACACGGTAACGGCTGATGGGTGATTTGTGGACGAGTTGCGCGGGGTTGCCCGGCCACCTCACGGTTCAGCGCCCGGCCACGGGCCACGGTCACCACGCGGACCGCGCTGTCGACGCCAAGGTCAACGGCCGTACACTCCCGGAGTGACCGTCACCGCAACTTCCGTGGACGAGTCGGACCAGCTGGAACCGCAGTCCGCGCGCGCCTCCCGCTGGGCCGCCCGGCTCCGCCGTCTCGTCCCGGCCGCCGCCGCGGCGCTCTCCGGAGTGCTGCTGTACGTCAGTTTCCCGCCACGCACCCTGTGGTGGCTGGCCCTGCCCGCCTTCGCCGTCTTCGGCTGGGTGCTGCGGGGCCGCGGCTGGAAGGCGGCCTTCGGTCTCGGCTACCTCTTCGGCCTGGGCTTCCTGCTGCCGCTGCTGGTGTGGACCGGTGTGGAGGTCGGCCCCGTGCCCTGGATCGCGCTTGTCGCGGTCGAGGCGGTCTTCGTCGCGCTGGTCGGCGTCGGCGTCGCCGCGGTGTCGAAGCTGCCAGGCTCGCCGGTGTGGGCGGCGGCCGTGTGGATCGCCGGAGAAGCGGCACGCGCGCGTGCGCCGTTCAACGGCTTTCCCTGGGGCAAGATCGCGTTCGGACAGGCGGACGGCGTCTTCCTGCCGCTCGCCGCGGTGGGCGGCACGCCCGTCCTGGGCTTCGCCGTCGTCCTGTGCGGGTTCGGCCTGTACGAGATCGTTCGGCTGGTCGTGGAGCGGCGGGGGACCGGTGCCGTACGACGTCCGGCCGCGGCCGTGGCCCTGCTGAGCGTGGCCGTCCCGGTGGTCGGGGCGCTCGCGGCCCGGACGCTGGTGAGCGACAAGGCCGAGGACGGCACCGTCACCGTTGCGGCCATCCAGGGCAACGTGCCGCGCGCGGGGCTGGAGTTCAACGCCCAGCGGCGGGCCGTGCTCGACTACCACGCGCGCGAGACCGAGCGGCTGGCCGCCGAGGTGAAGGCCGGCAAGATCGCGAAGCCCGACATCGTGCTGTGGCCGGAGAACTCCTCCGACGTCGACCCCTTCACCGACGCGGACGCGGCCGTGGTCATCGAGCAGGCGGCCAAGGCCATCGACGCGCCGATCTCCGTCGGCGGCGTCGTCGAACGGGACGGCAAGCTCTACAACGAGCAGATCCTGTGGGACCCGGCCAAGGGCCCCACCGACACCTACGACAAGCGGCAGATCCAGCCGTTCGGCGAGTACCTTCCGCTGCGCTCCCTCGTCGGCGCGATCAACAAGAACTGGACCACCATGGTCCACCAGGACTTCAGCCGGGGCACCAAGCCGGGCGTGTTCCAGATGGCCAACGCCAAGGTCGGTCTGGTCACCTGCTACGAGGCCGCGTTCGACTGGGCCGTGCGCTCCGAGGTCACCGATGGCGCGCAGTTGATCTCCGTGCCGAGCAACAACGCGACCTTCGACCGCAGCGAGATGACCTACCAGCAGCTCGCCATGTCCCGGGTGCGTGCCGTGGAGCACAGCCGGACTGTCACCGTGCCGGTGACCAGCGGCGTCAGCGCGATCATCATGCCGGACGGGAAGATCACTCAGAGGACCGGGATGTTCGTGGCCGACTCGCTGGTGCAGAAGGTGCCGCTGCGGTCGACACAGACCCCGGCGACCCGGTGGGGCATCCTGCCCGAAATGGCCCTTGTGCTGGTCGCCGCGGGCGGTCTCGGCTGGGCGATCGGCGCCGGAGTGCGAGGGCGTCGCGGCTAGGGTCGGAGACATGGCTACTCCTGACTTCATCCGCACCCTGCGCCGGTCCATCGGTCATGAACTGCTCTGGCTCCCCGGCGTCAGTGCCGTCGTCCTCGACGACGAGGGCAGAGTGCTGCTCAACCGCCGCTCGGACAACCGCAAGTGGTCGCTGATCGGAGGCATCCCGGAACCGGGGGAGCAGCCCGCTGCCTGTGCCGTGCGGGAGGTCGAGGAGGAGACAGGAGTGCACTGCGTCGTCGAGCGGGTGATCGTCGTCCAGGCGCTCAAGCCCGTGACGTACGACAACGGCGACACCTGCCAGTACATGGACATCTCGTTCCGTTGCCGGGCCGTCGGCGGCGAGGCGCGGGTCAACGACGACGAGTCGCTGGAGGTGGGGTGGTTCGCGGTGGACGCCCTCCCGGAACTGAACGAGTTCGGGCTGCAGCGGATCAAGCAGGCGCTGACCGACGCACCCACATGGTTCGACTCTACGAGTTCCGAGTGAAGTATGGGGTGTGACCACATGTGGTGAGGGTCGGGCGCTCCCTAGGATCGGAGCATGACCGCTAGCAGCGCCCTCCCGGGCCCCCACGCCTCCACGCTCGACCTCGGCGGCCGCACCGCCCTCGTCACCGGCGCGGCCGGCGGCATCGGCCGCGCCTGTGCGCTGCGGCTCGCGGCGGCCGGAGCCAAGGTGAGAGCGGTCGACCGGGACGCGGCCGGTCTGGACGCGCTCGCCGAGCGGTCCGCGGGGCTGGCGGGCACTGTCGAACCGCTGGTCCTCGACCTCACCGACCTGGACGCCGCCGAGCACGCCGCCGCGGGCACCGACGTCCTCGTCAACAACGCCGGCCTCCAACTGGTGCGCCCCATCGAGGAGTTCCCGCCCGAGGTGTTCCACACGGTGCTCACCGTGATGCTGGAGGCGCCGTTCCGCCTGATCCGCGGCGCCCTGCCGCACATGTACGGGCAGGGGTGGGGGCGGATCGTCAACGTGTCCTCGGTCCACGGCCTGCGGGCCTCGGCCTACAAAGCGGCCTATGTGGCCGCCAAACACGGTCTGGAGGGTCTGTCCAAGACGGCCGCCCTCGAAGGCGCCCCCCACGGAGTGACCTCGAACTGTGTGAACCCGGCCTATGTGCGTACCCCACTGGTCGAGCGGCAGATCACCGACCAGGCCCTTGCGCACGGCATCCCAGAGGAGCGGGTGGTGTCCGAGGTGCTGCTCCAGGACAGCGCGCTGAAGCGGCTCATCGAGCCGGAGGAGGTCGCCGAGGCCGTGGCGTACCTGTGCGGCCCGCCGGCGTCCTTCGTCACCGGAACGTCGCTCGTCCTCGACGGCGGCTGGACCGCGCACTGACCGGCATCCGGCCGCACGCCGCCCCGCCCGGAGTTTTCCACAGGCCTGACGGGGTGAGCGTGCGATGAGCAATCCTGTGGGCATGTCCAGCGATCATCTGCAGTCCGCCGAGCTCCCCGCCGGCAGTGCCGAGGCACCCTTCCTCGAGCTGCTCGCCAGGGGCGCGTCCGCCGACGCCTACGAGCAGCCGGTGCTGATCGCCCGCGCCGAGGGAAGGCCGGCCGAGCGGATCGCCGCGCTCGAAGCGGCCAAGGCGGTCGCCCTGCGGGTGCGCTCCGAGCTGGAGGGCCGGCGCAGGCGGGAGGCCGAGCTGTCCGCCCTGTTCGAGACCGCCCATGACCTGGCCGGGCTCAGAGACCTGGACGCCGTGCTGCGGGCCATCGTGCAGCGCGCCCGGTCCCTGCTCGGCACGGACGTGGCCTACCTCAGCCTGAACGACCCGGCGCGGGGCGACACCTACATGCGGGTCACCGAGGGCTCGGTCGCCGCCCGCTTCCAGCAGCTGCGGCTCGGTATGGGCGAGGGGCTCGGCGGACTGGTCGCCCAGACCGCCCGTCCCTATGTCACCGACGACTATTTCAAGGACGACCGCTTCCAGCACACCCTCACCATCGACGCGGGCGTACGCGATGAGGGCCTGGTCGCCATCCTCGGCGTGCCGCTGACGCTGGGGCACCACGTCATCGGGGTGCTGTTCGCGGCGGATCGGCGTGCCCGGGTCTTCGAGCGGGAGCAGATCGCGCTCCTCGGTTCCTTCGCCGCGCTGGCCGCGGCCGCCATCGACACCGCGAACCTGCTCACCGAGACCCGCTCGGCCCTGACCGAGCTGGAGCGGGCCAACGAGATCATCCGGGATCACAGCGGCGTCATCGAGCGCGCCTCCGACGTCCACGACCGGCTCGCCGAACTGGTGCTGCGTGGCGGCGGGGTGCACGACGTGGCCGCGGCCGTCTCCGAAATCCTCGACGGCACGGTCGAGTTCTCCGAGGTCGCACCCACCGAGGCGCTGGAGGCCTCCCGGGCCGAAGGCCACGCCGTGCGGCACAAGGACGACTGGATCGCCGCGGTCGCCGCCGGCGGCGAACTCCTGGGTGCCCTCGTGATGCGCGGCCACCCCGGACTCGACCCCGTCGACCAGCGCACCCTGGAACGCGCCGCGATGGTCACCTCTCTGCTCCTGCTGGCCAGGCGTTCCGCCGCCGAGGCCGAACAGCGGGTGCGCGGCGAACTCCTGGACGACCTGCTCGACGCGCGCGACCGCGATCCCCGTCTGCTGCGCGAACGTGCCGTCCGGCTGGACGCCGATCTCGACGCCACCCACATCGTGCTGGCCGCCCGTCTCGACGCCACCGCGGCCGACGCCGACCAGGAGGCGGCCGCCCGCAGACGCCTGTGGTCCGCGGCCTCCCACCTCGCCGCCACCCGGCACGGCCTGGCCGCCGCCCGCGACGGCGGCACCGTCCTGCTGCTGCCCCTCACCGCCGGGGACACGGCCACCGAACTGGCCCGCCGCACCGCCGGACACCTCGGAACAGCCGTCCACGAGGCGGTGACCGTGGGCGCCTCGGCCCCGGTCCGCGATCTCGCCGTCCACCTGGACGCCGTGGCCGCGGCCTACGAGGAGGGCCGCCGCTGCCTAGACGCGCTGCGCCTCCTGGGCCGCTCGGGGGACGGTGCCGCCGCCGAGGACTTCGGATTCCTCGGGCTGCTCCTCGCCGGTGACCGGGACATCGCGGGCTTCGTCGACCGGACCATCGGTCAGGTCGTCGCGTACGACGACCGGCGGGGCACCGATCTCCTGCGCACCCTCGACGCCTACTTCGCGTGCGGGATGAGCCCGGCCCGCACCAAGGACGAACTGCACGTCCATGTGAACACCGTGGCCCAGCGCCTGGAGCGTGTGGGCCGCCTGCTCGGTGAGGACTGGCAGAGCCCCGCCCGCGCGTTGGAGATCCAACTCGCGCTGAGGCTGCACCGGTTGTCGGCGCCGACGCGGCACTGACCCCCGCACGCAGCGCGTACGGGGGCCGGCGGGGTCGGGCACCGCCCGGGATTCAGGCGGTCCGGGCGTCCGCGGCGGAGGACTTGGCCGCGGGCTCCGGCTCGGTGGCCGACTCGGCGTCGGCCAGGTCCCGGTGGCGCGTCTCCTTGGCGACACCCACGGCGACGACCGTCAGGACGGCCGCGGCGATGACGTACAGGGCGATCGGGGTGGAGCTGCCGTAGTCGGAGAGGAGAGCGGTGGCGATGAGAGGTGCCGGGGCACCTGCGGCAACGGAGGCGAACTGAGCGCCGATGGAGGCACCGGAGTACCGCATCCGGGTCGCGAACATCTCCGAGAAGAAGGCCGCTTGGGGCGCGTACATGGCGCCGTGCATGACGAGTCCCACGGTCACCGCGAGGATCATGTTGCCGAAGCCGCCGGTGTCGATGAGCCAGAAGAAGGGGAACATCCACAGCCCCACGCCGACCGCGCCGAGCAGGTACACGGGGCGCCGGCCGACGCGGTCCGACAGGGCTCCCCAGGCGGGGATCACCGCGAAGTGCACGGCCGAGGCGATCAGCACCGAGTTGAGGGCGGTCTGCTTGGAGACTCCGGCCGATGTGGTGGCGTAGACGAGGATGAACGCGGTGATGACGTAGTAGCTGATGTTCTCCGCCATGCGTGCGCCCATCGCGACCAGCACGTCGCGCCAGTGGTGGCGCAGCACGGAGACGATCGGCAGCTTCTCCGGCGCGCCGTCCCGCGCCGCCTTGCGGGCCTCCGCCTGCGCCAACGCCTGCTTGAACACGGGGGATTCGTCGACGGACAGCCGTATCCACAGGCCGACGAACACCAGGACGCCGGAGAGCAGGAAGGGAATCCGCCAGCCCCAGCTGCCGAACGCGGCGTCCGACAGTACGGCGGTCAGCAGTGACAGCACACCCGTCGCGAGGAGTTGTCCGGCCGGCGCGCCGGTCTGCGGCCACGAGGCCCAGAAGCCGCGCCGCCGCGCGTCCCCGTGCTCGGACACGAGAAGTACGGCTCCGCCCCACTCCCCGCCGAGCGCGAAGCCCTGGACCAGGCGCAGCACGGTCAGCAGCACGGGAGCGGCCGTGCCGACGGTCGCGTGCGTGGGCAGCAGCCCGATCGCGAAGGTCGCCCCGCCCATCAGCAGCAGGCTCAGCACCAGCAGCTTCTTGCGTCCGAGCCGGTCGCCGTAGTGCCCGAACACCAGGGCACCGAGCGGACGGGCGGCGAATCCGACGGCATACGTCAGGAAGGACAGCAGCGTGCCGACGAGCGGGTCGGAGTCGGGAAAGAACAGCTTGTTGAAGACCAGGGCGGCCGCGGAGCCGTAGAGGAAGAAGTCGTACCACTCGATGGTGGTGCCGATGAGGCTGGCGGCGACGATGCGCTTGAGGTTGTTCGGGGCCGGTGGAGCGGTTGCGGGCGACGACATCGGCACCACTTCCTGGGGTGTGACGGGGACGTTTGCGTGTCGCCACACCGTAGGAATCCGCAGGTCAGGCGCACATGTGGCGGGGCAACATAGTTCGAGGGTTCGCTATGCGTGCGGCCACCATGCCGGCTCGTGGAAAGGCGGTTCAGGGGAGCGATGGTGGTCGAAACGAGTGCCGTCCGGGACGCGCAGTTCAGGGTGATTTGACGGTGTGGTGCTGACTCCCGTGCTGGTTTGGTGCTGGCTAAAAGCCCACGTCATCACCTGTGCTCACCCCTCCCGTGCTGACTTGGTGCTGACTACACTCCGTTGAACTCGGACATCGTGGGGCTGATCGGCTCAGGGCCGTTGCGCGGTAGGCGAACTGAGTGACAGGCCGACCCGGCTTTGCCACTCGGCTCTGCGGGCAAGGACAAGGTGTTGCGCCTGCGCGTGGTGCGCGTTCGGCCCAGCAGATACTTGGTCTGCTGGTGGTACACGCCTGACCTCGCTCCTGACCTGCGATAAAGAGTGGAAACGTCGAGTGCCAGGCTGGGTAGGTCCGCACCTGGTCCGGATCTTGATGAGGGGTACGTGGTGCTAGCGAGTGGGCCGCGGTACCACATGGCACATGTCGTAGAAACCATCCACGGGCGTCCAGTTGATCCAAGGTGAGCGCGTAAGTCCAGGTCAGAGCCCTGTGACGTGAGTGCGTCGCGGGGTTGGTGACTCGCCTGTGATCGCTCGTGACACCTGAGGACCCCGTCGGCTTGCTCCGGCGCGGGTCCGGCATAGACGGGGGCCGCGTCCGCACGCTGATGGCAGGCGAGCCACGGGCATGCGCTGTCCCCCCGTCATAGGGGCGTCTGGGAGGTCGTCTCAGCTACCGGTTCACCGGTTCCGGGGACGCGTCTCGTCGATCATGTCGGGGTCGGTGGGCCCTGAGCTGGCTCCGTCAGGATGCTGAGACGCTGGCCTCCAGCGTTCTCAGTGAAGGTGGCAGTTTCCTTGTTGGCTCGGGAGGACGGTCCTGACCGGGCTTGGCAGCCGTTGAGGAATTCGTTCGCTGTCCGAGGTGATCGGTTCTAGCCTGCGTCGCGTGATGACGGCTGAAGACGTTTTGTCTGTCCTGGCTCTGCTGCGACGGGCAGAGGTAGATGTCTGGATCGGTGGAGGATGGGGGATCGATGCTCTGATCGGCGAACAGACCCGAGACCATCGCGACTTGGACCTGATGCATCGGCAGGACCAGGAGGCTGCTGTGGTGGCAGCTCTCTTTGAGGCGGGTTTCGTGGAGAGCCTGAGCTGGAGGCCCATTCGATTCGTCGTCACGGCTCCGGATGGCCGAGAGATCGACCTTCATCCTCTCGTCTTTGGAGGTGACGGCTCGGCGGTGCAGGCGTCACCCGAACCGGAGGGTCCTTTCGTCTATCCCTCCTCGTGCTTCTTGACGGGGACCATCGAGGGGATGGATGTCCCGTGTCTGTCTGCCGAGCAGCAGGTCTACTTCCATCAGGGATACGAGCCCACGGACCGCGATCGACATGACATGGCTCAACTCCGCCGAGTCTTCGGGGTCGCCACCCACTTCTGAGGAGCTAGATGTATTGCCCTGTGAGGTTGGGGACGCGGCTGGCGGGTGGTTTGCTGTGAGGGCGTCCGCTCGGGTCGAGGACGTGTGTCCGGTGCGGGAGTTCGCCTCGTACCGCGGGCAGCGGAATTATCCGGCCTGTACTGGTCGGCGACGGTGGGCACTCACGGCGGCTACGAATTCAACCCGCTTGCTTTTGATGCGTCCCGCTGACCTGCGTGAACTGGATTTGGTGAGGTGCGTGGGCTCGGTTGAGACAGACCACAGCCGTCCGTCTCAGTTGCTCCGGCTTCGGGAGCGGCGTCGATAGAGTGTCGTCATGCCGTATTCGCCGATGACGCTTCAACTCGATACCGCTCGGCTGACGTTGCGTCCGTGGACCGAGGCCGATGTCGACGCCCATCGTGTGCTCGTCGCCGAACGGGGTGGTGGCATGCCGTCGATCGAGGACAACCGGCGGATGATAGAGAATCAGCGCGCTGCGTCGGCACTGACAGGGATCGCTCTGCTGCCCGTCATCCGCCGCGATGTGGGCGACTTCATCGGGTATTGCGGGCTCACTGTCGGTCGGGCTTCCGTTGACGAGCCGGAGATCGCCTACGAGCTGTTCCGGCACGTGCACGGACAGGGCTATGCCACCGAGGCGGCGTCCGCGGTGCTCGACGCGGCGTTCGCGACTGGGCGGAAAAGGCTCTGGTCGACGGTGCGTCCCTGGAACGCGCCATCGTTTCGCGTCCTCGAAAAGCTTGGGTTCCAGCGCGACCACGTCTCGACCGAAGACAGTGGCGAACTGGTGTGGCTCACCCGTTCCCTGCCGTAGGAGACGCGCTGCGGTCAGTTCGAAGTGGCTCCGCCTGTCCGACGGCGCGGACGTGACCTGCGGCTCCCTGAGGTCTCGCACCCTGTGGCCAGCCGTTCAGTCTCACGATCGTGGCCGAACTCTGGGGCCGCGGCACCGCCTCCGAAGGCGCACGCTGACGGCAACTTGAGCGTCCGGGAGGGGAGCCCACACCCGTGGCCGAGGGCACGAGTCCGTGAACAGGTGCCATCTGGCGGCGGTCCCGTCTTGAGTGCGTCAGGTCGTCGCCTTGATTCAGAGCATGTGCTGTTCGCGAAGGTGGGCATCGGGGTCCCAGGGTTTCGTGCGGCGGGGCCGAAGCCCCGCACTGGACTGGCGAAGCCTCTGGCGCCCGCCAATAAGGGGGAGTATCGGGGGCAGAGCCAGCCCCTATGGCGACGTTGGCGCCGGCGTTGCGACGCCGGGGCTCGGCTCCTTGATCACGAGCGGGTGCAGCTCCCACACGTCGATCGCGTAGTTGAGGGGCGTACCCGGCGTGCTGTGGGCCTGAAGTCGCCACGCACCCTGTCTTGTTGGGTAGAAGCGCAGGGTGAGGACCTGTCCGGTGGTGGTCAGGAAGATTTCGGCGATGGAGTGGTCGACGACCACGCGCAGGTCGATGGGTCGGTCGGCTGGGCAGGGCATCCGGTAGGAGCCGCTGCGGGCCCGGGGGTCCAGTGAGGCGTGGTCACGGTCGACGACCAGTTCGCCCGCATCGACATCGAGGCGGATGTCGAGGTACTCGGAGCCGTCCGGGATGGTGAGCAGCCGCAGACAGGCGTTGCCGGTCGGCTCCAGGCGCGCCGTCAGGTCGAAGGCGCGGCTCACGCTGCCGAGGTCCACCGGCTGCAGGTCGTGCGTCGCACCTGTGGCGTGGATGATGTGCCCGCCACGCAGGGCGAGCAGTTCGGTGGCGGGCTGCTGGCGCAGCGTGCCGTCGTCGACATGGATCTCGCGGGGCAGAGTGAGGACGCCGGACCATCTGTCTGCGACGGCCCAGGCTTCGTCGCGGGCTTCCCCTGACCAGCCCCAGAGCAGCCACCGATTGCCTGGCGCGCGCAGCAGGGCGGGTGCGTAGCAGTCGGGGCCGTGGTCGACGAGTACGGGCGGGCCGGCTTCGAAGACGTCGCCGTGTTCCTCACCTATGAGGGCCTCGACGCATTGCGGGCCGTCGTCGAGGTTCCAGGCGCTGACGATGAGGGCGCCGGGTCCCGAGGCCGCGGGGAGGTACTGGGGGCATTCCCAGCCCTCGCCGGTGTTCAGGCTGATGCCACTGATGGGCTCCTTCTCGCGGGCCGCGAAGGGCCCCCGGTAGGTCCAGGTCTCCAGGTTGGGCGAGTCGTACAGGAGGGCTGCGCCGCGGCCGTCCGCGAGGGCGGCGCCGACCAGCATCCGCCAGCCGTCGCGGTCCCGCCAGACGTACGGGTCGCGGTACATGGTGCAGTCCTCGGGCAGCTCGGGGATGAGCAGTTCGCCCCGCGGGCTGAAGGTCCGGCCGTCGTCGTGGGAGACGGCGCAGGTGACCGGCTGGTGCTGGGGCGAGCGGTCCTCGCGGTGCGCGGAGTAGAAGGCGACGAGGCGGTCGCCTTCGGAGACGGCGTTGCCGGAGAAGCAGCCGTCGGCGTCCACGCCAGCGGGGGTCGGGGCCAGGGCGATCGGCAGCGGCTCCCAGGTCAGCAGGTCAGGGCTGCGGAAGTGGCCCCAGTGCATGTTCGCGTGGGTCGCTCCGTACGGGTTGTACTGGTAGAAGACGTGGTAGTGGCCGTCGTGGAAGACCAGCCCGTTGGGGTCGTTGATCCAGTTGACGGGCGGGCGCAGGTGCACGACGGGGTAGTGCGGATCGCGGGGTGTAGCGGACACACGTGTGCCTTTCGGTATGTCAGACAGGGGCCCCGCCCAGCGGTGCCTAGGGGCTGGGCGGTGGTCTTCAGGCCCGGATGCGGAACCCCGTGCTCAGCTGCTGCTCCCGTCGTGAGCTGGGGCCCACGCGGAGGGCGAACTCGCCTGGTTCGACTACGCGCCGGTTGTCGGCGGTGACGAGTGAGCACTGCGAGGCAGGGATGCTGATGGTGACCTCCAGGCTTTGGCCGGGAGGGATTTCGACCTGGGTGAAACCCTTCAGCTCCTGCTCGGCCCAGGTGACGCTGGTCGTCAGGTCGCTGATGTATGCCTGGACCGTTTCCAGTGCCGGGCGGCTGCCGCTGTTGGTGAGCCGCACCGTGGCGTCGACGGTGCCGTCGCCGGGGACGTCCTCCTCCCGCACGGTGAGGTCGGAGTAGGTGACGGTGGTGTAGCTGAGACCTTCACCGCACGCGAACAGCGGGTCCTGGGTGAGATCGGCGTAGCGGTCGCCGTGCTGGCCGCGCACCTGGTTGTAGAAGACCGGTTGCTGTCCGACGTGGCGGGCGAAGGAGACCGGGAGCCGGCCGCTGGGTTCGGTGAGGCCGAGGAGGAGTTCGGCGATGGCGCGGCCGCCGCGCATGCCCGGGTTGAACGCCTCGATGAGTGCTGCCGCGTTCAGAGCCGAGTCCGGCAGGGTGCTCGGTTTGGACTGGATCAGTATCACGATCATGGGGGTGCCGGTGGCGGCGACCGCGTCCAGCAGCGCGATCTGGCCTCCCTGGAGGTCGAGGGTGGCCGTGGAGCGCACCTCGCCCGTCAGGGCGATGGTGTCCCCCACGACCACGACGGCGTAGTCGGCGGCCTCTGCGGCGGCGATGGCCTCCCGAAGCTGTGCCTCGTCGACCGGGGCAGGGGTGAAAACGGGGGGCTGCGGCTGGCCGTCGGGCCCGACGACCCACTGTTCGGGGTCGAAGGCGGGGCTTTCGATGTCGGCTCCGCGGGCGTACGTGATCGCCCAGTCGGCGGGGGCGACGGCGCGCAGGCCGTCCAGCACCGTCTCCACCAACTCCCGTGGGTGACCTCCGGGCATCCACGGGACCTGGCCGGTGGCGCCCGCCCAGTCACCGAGCATGGCCTCCGGGCTGTCGGCGTTGGGGCCGATGACCGCGATCGTCCGCGGGGTGCCCTGGCTTGCGGCGCGTCCGGTTGCGTCCGCGGTCAGCCCGCCGTCGAGGGGCAGTGTCCCCTCGTTGCGCAGCAGCACCAGCGAACGTCGGGCGGTCTCGAGATTCAGGCCGGCGTGTTCTCGGCAGCCGATCACCTGCGCCTGCCGCTCGGGGTCGGGGGCACGGGGGTCCTCGAAGAGTCCGAGTTCGAACTTCAGCCGCAGAACCCGCCGTACCGCGTCATCGATCTGCTTCTCCTCGACCAGTCCGCGGGCGACTGCCTCCTGCGCCCCCTCGAAGAACTGTGGCGTGGCCATGATGAGGTCGTTGCCGGAGTTGACGGCGACCGCCGCCGCCTCGGCGTAATCGGCGCAGGTGCGCTGGTCGTAGACCATCCGGCCGACGTTGTCCCAGTCGGTCACCAGCGTGCCGGTGAAACCCCACTCGCCCTTGAGCACGTCGTTGATCAGCCACTCATTCGCGGTGATGGGCACGCCGTCGATCGACTGGTAGCCCAGCATGAAGCCGCGGCAGCCGGCCCGGGCCGCTTGCTCGAACGGGGGCAGGAACCACGAGCGCAGCTTGCGGGGGCTGAGATCGGCTTCGCTGGCGTCGCGGCCGCCCAGGGTTTCGGAGTAGCCCGCGAAGTGCTTGGCGTATGCCAGGACGGCTGTCGGGTCGCTCAGGCCCTCACCCTGGTATCCGCGCACCATCGCCGGCCCAGTTCGCCGATCAGGAACGGGTCCTCGCCGAACGTCTCGTTGATCCGGCCCCAGCGCAGGTCCCGGGTGATGCACAGCACCGGGGAGAACGTCCCGTGGATGCCGGTTGTCGCGATCTCGGTCGCGGACGCTCGGGCGACCCGGTGCACCAGGGAGGGATCCCAGGTGCATGCCATGCCCAGCTGGGTCGGGAAGATGGTCGCGCCCGGCCAGAAGGAGTGGCCGTGGATGCAGTCGTCGGCTGTCAGCAGCGGGATGCCGAGCCGTGTCCGCTGGGCCCGTTCCATGGCCTCGGGCATCCGCGCCGGTGTCACGTGCAGGGCCGACCGCCTGCGAGGAGGCGGCCGGCTTCCAGAGCCGCTTCAGCCCAGTTCGGCCAGTCGTCGTATGGCCGGGGCGGCGAAGGTCTCCATTACTGCGATGTGGGGCCCAGGTGCGGCGAGATGATCACCGTGTCGATGCCGAGCTTGCCGTAGGGCTCGACGTCACGGCTGAAGGTGTCCAGGTCCTCTTCGGTGGCGGCCGCTCCGGAGTATGAGTTACGACGTCGTGCCGCGCACGCCTTCGCCCTCTCGTGACCGAGCGGCCGTGGCCAAGGTCGCCCATCTGCTCGACGGCGGGCCGACCAGGACGGCACAGGGGCGCCCGACCCGTCGCGTCCACCGGGGGCATGCCGGCCCATCACGCCGCCCCGCCTTCACTCCCGCCCGCCGGCCGGTGCTCCCAGAGCGTCTCGCCCTGGACCTCCATGACGACGGTGCCGGAGCCGTTGGTGAGGGTGCCCCGGCTGCGCACGACGGCGGTGCCGTCGTCGCGGGGACGGACCTCCACGATCTCCATCCTGCCGTGCAGCACGTCACCGGGCCTCACCGGCGCCCGCATGCGCAGGGGGCCGAGCTCCCGGCCGGCGATCAGGGCGGCGCGCGAGAACACCGCGTCCACCAGGAGACGCTGCAGGAGGGCCGCGGTGTGGAATCCGCTGGCGATGAGGCCCCCGAAACGGCTCGTGGCTGCCGCGCCTTCGTCCGTGTGGAGGGGGAGGGGGTCGAATCGGCGGCCGAAATCGAGGATCTCCTCTTTGGAGACCTTGGTGCTGCCGAGCTCGAACACGGTCCCCGGTCGAAGGTCCTCGGCAAAGAGCACGGTACTCACCGCCGTTGCGGCGCGGGCCCTGCGACCTCGCGGCCATGACCCGGCATGCCCGGCGCGAGACCGGGCCCGGCCAGGCCCTGGTGCGGGGTGAACCCGTGGATGTACATGTCTAGTCGCATGCGGGTCTCCGTTCGTCTCCTCGTGCAGTCGCTGATGGCCGCCCTGACCTCCTCCGCCGGACGGGCGCGGCCGGACATCAGTCGAGTTCGGTGACGAACCGCCGGAGCAGACGGCCGAACGCCTCGACGTCCTCGTCCGGCCACCGGCCGAGCCGCTCCTCGAGCCCCTTGCGCTGGTGCTGCCTGACGCGGGCCAGGCGGGCGTGACCGGTGTCGGTGAGTTCCAGCAACTTGGTCCTGGGCCGCGACGGATGGGCCACCCGGCGCAACAGGCCGTCTTCCTCCAGCCGGGACAGCTGTCGGCTGACGGTCGACTTCTCCAGGCCGTACCGCTCCGCCAGGTCGGAGGCGGTCGGCTGGGGGACGGAGCCCACGTACGACAGCATCGTGTACGCGACGAAGGACAGGTCGTCGTACATGTTGTTCGCCCGCGCTTTGGCATTGCGGGAGAACAGGATGATCGCCTCGTGGATCACGTCGAGGGGTTCGTCCCGTGCAGGCATGGCGCCATCATGGAGTTGTACGAAGCAACTGTCAAGGCTGTGTCGTGCAACTCTCGTCTCGTCGCCTTTGCCCGGCCTGGTTCAGAGCGCATTGGCGGAGGGGTCGCCCGGCCGTCCTGATGGCGCTCCTGTGCGGCCTTCCCCCTCGCCCGGGGTCCTGAGCGTCACGAGAGCGCGGTCGGTCCCGCTGGGGTCCTTGATCTCCGGAGTGGTCGGGCAGGTCCTCCAGTGGCGCCGGTCGAGGCTGCCGCGGCTCAGAGTGTCGCGCGCAGGTGGCTGACCGTGACGAAGTGGTAGCCCTGGGCGGTGAGGGTGCGCAGGATCTCGGGAACGGCGGCGACCGAGGTGGGGTGGATGTCGTGGATCAGGATGACGTCGTTGCGCTTGGCCGTGCTGATGACGCTCTGCGCGACCTTCGCGGCGTCCGGGTACTTCCAGTCCTCGGTGTCCATGGTCCACAGCGCCGGGGAGAGGCTGGTGACCGCCCGGACCTTGCCGTCGATCGCCCCGTACGGCGGGCGGAACAGCGTCGGTTCCTTGCCCGTG
Organism: Streptomyces doebereineriae; assembly: GCF_031845645.1. Taxonomy (NCBI): domain Bacteria; kingdom Bacillati; phylum Actinomycetota; class Actinomycetes; order Kitasatosporales; family Streptomycetaceae; genus Streptomyces; species Streptomyces doebereineriae. The sequence goes on along the minus strand of NZ_JAVREZ010000018.1, from coordinate 51,670 downwards.
GCCGCCTTGATCGCCGCGTTGGTGCGGTCCAGTTGGGAGCGGACCTGGGCCGAGCTCAGGTTGGTGAGGACCGGGTGGTTCCAGGAGTGGTCGCCCACCTCGTGGCCGGACTGCGCCTCGGCCCGTACGACCTCCGGGTGCAGGGCGACGTTCTGGCCGACGACGAAGAAGGTGGCGCGTGCCTTGTACTGGGCGAGGTACTTCAGCAGCGTTCCGGTGTAGGGGACGGCGGGACCGTCGTCGAAGGTCAGGGCGATGCTGACCTCGGAGCAGTCCGTGGAGTCCGTGCCCGGGTCCGGCTGCGCGGTGACCGTCTGGGTGGATGTGTCGGTGGCACCGAGGTCGAGCTTGCCGTCCGGGTCGACGGTCTGGCGCTGGGCCCGGCCTCCGAAGTCGGACAGGAACGGAGTGACGGTCGCCTTGGGGAGCGTGACGGAGATACGGCCGGCCGCGGCGACGCCGACGGTGTCCCGGTCGAAGTCCACCTTCAGGCCTCCGTCGGAGGTGAAGCTCATGTCGTCCAGGTAGGTATCGCGGTACTCCCGGTCGCCGAGCGACGAGTCGAGGGAGTCGGCGGTGACCCCCTCCCGGTGCCCCAGGGCCTTCTCCACGGCCGCGACGAAGGCGTCCCGCGAGCCGTCAGCGATGAGCCCGGCAGACGTCCGGTACTGCTGGGCGGCGCCTTCGTACCAGTACGACTTGGTGGCCAGGCCGTCCCCGGCCGACGAACGGTCGAGCGTCACCAGCCGGACACACGTCAGCAGCTACAAATGGGGCACCAACCTCATCGGCTTCAACGCGCTGAACAGCTACGTCTCACCGAGCTACTACGTGCAGAAGATGCTGGCCGACAGCCACGGCGACCAGGTCCTTCCCTCCTCCTTCGCGGGCACCGACACCGTCAACAGCGTGGTGACGAATGACTCCTCGACCGGCAAGATCTACATCACGCTGGTCAACCCGTCCTCCGCGGCCCAGACCGTCAACGTCAATCTCTCCGGCGCCGGCACCCTGCCGTCCACCGGCACCGCCACCACCCTGTCCTCCGCGAGCGGCACCGACACCAACTCCATCTCCGACCCCGACAAGATCACTCCGAGCACGGCATCCATCAGTGGCGTCAGCTCGGTGCCGGCCTACTCCGTCACCGTCCTCACCCTCGGCTGAGCCGCACCGGAAGCGCCCGTCCCGCCGCGAGTACCCGCTCGCGGCGGGACAGGCGGTCTCGGTTGCCGGTTTCGGCGGTGGGGGACCGTCCCGTGGACGACGCGGTACGAGCGAAGGCGTGACGCTCATCCGCAGATGGTGGCCGCATGCCGCCGTCTGTACGGTCATGCAGGCCGTCGAGGCAGAGGTCACCCAACCCTGCTGCCCGAAACCCGACCGAAGACGGTGGTGGAGATCGGCACATTCCACGGCTGTTCGACTATCTGGATTCTCCAGGCCCTGCGGGGCACCGGCACCGGCCACCTGTACTCGTACGACATCGTGGACCGCGTCGTGCGGGGCGTCCCCGAGCACTGTCCGTCGGACTCCGCGGACTTCCTCTTCTCGACGCCGCTCACTTCGCCTTCCGGGCGCACGCACCCGGAATCCACGACGGCCTGAACGACGTTGAGCGGACCTTCGCCCTGGGCCACCCCGTCCGGTGACCAGCGAGGACACGGCGACTCGTGGCCGTCCGGATCGAGTTACCGGCCCCTTGCCGAGCTCGTCACCGACGCGCACGGCCAAGTTGGTCCGGCGTCTTGACACCTTCTCGCGGCCCCCTATAGCGTCTGGCCGACTCACCGGACGGTATCCGGAATGTCGAACAAAATGGGGCCCGTTGAGCCCTCCTCGCCGCCTCCTCGGCCGCACGAGCGGCGAAAACGCGACCCATGTCTCACGCCATGTCGGGGCCGACGGTGCCCGGGTGTACCGCCCTGTATGGCCTCGCATTCACCCGAACACGACACTCACGCTCCTCGACGCGAACCGGGATTAAAGACATGACCATTTCAGGCATGCAGGTGTGGAGACGTTCTTCTCCCGTTTGCCGGCTGTGGGCCACGCTGACGGCGCTCGCCGTTGTCATCGGCGGTGTGACGGTCGGGACGGTGGTGGCCGCGTCCGGTGCGCAGGCGGCCACGGCGACGTTCACCAACGCGCTCAACAGTTCCGGTGCGGACCCGTACATGACCTACTACAACGGCAACTACTACCTGATGACGACGCCGTACAGCGGGCCGCTGACGATGCGGAAAGCGCCCACCATCGAGGCGCTGAAGCAGGCCTCGCCGGTGCCGGTGTTCAGCGACCACGCCACGGGCCGTGACCACTCCATCTGGGCTCCGGAGATGCACCTGCTCGACGGCCCCAACGGCAAGCGCTGGTACATCTACTACTCCGCCGGTACGGGTGCCGCCAACGACCAGCGCGTGCACGTGCTGGAGAGCGCCGGCCTGGACCCGCTCGGACCGTACACGTACAAGGGCATGGTCTTCGGTGCGAACGACTGGTGGGGCATCGACGGCAGCGTGGTCACCATCAACGGCCAGCTGTACCTCATCTGGTCGGGAGTGCCGACGCCGCTGCGGACCCAAGGCACCGTGGGCACCTTCATCGTCGCGTTGAGCGATCCGTGGACCGTGACCGGATCTCGTACGCAGATCTCCTCCCCGACCTACTCCTGGGAGACAGTGGGCACCAAGATGAACGAGGGCCCGGTCGCGTTGCAGCACGACGGGAAGACGTTCATCACCTATTCGGCGAGCCTGTGCTCGACGCCCGACTACAAGCTGGGCATGCTCACCCTCACCGGCGGCGACCCGTTGGTCGCGAGTAACTGGGTGAAGAGTTCGGAGCCTGTCTTCCAGCGCAATGACGCGAACAGCGTGTACGGTCCGGGCCACAACGGTTTCTTCAAGTCCCCCGACGGCACCGAGGACTGGATCGTTTACCACGCCAACCCCGCGTCCACCGACGGCTGCTACACCACCCGCTCCACGCGGATCCAGAAGATCACGTGGAACGCGGACGGATCTCCGAACCTCGGCGTCCCGGTGGCCACGGGCACCGCGCTGACCGTTCCGTCCGGCGAACCCGTAGTGACGTACTACCGGGTGACCAACCGCAACAGCGGCAAGGTCATGGACGTCCAGCTGCCCAACACCGACGACGGCGCGAAGGTTGGCCAATACACCTCGAACGGCAAGCCCTGGCAGCAGTGGCGCTTCGCCGACATGGGCAACGGCTACGTCCATATCGAGAGCCTCAACAGTGGCAAGTGCCTGGACGTGGCGGGCAGGTCCACCGCCGACGGCGCCGCCCTCATCCAGTACCCCTGCGGCACCGGCGCCAACCAGATGTTCCAGTGGGTCGACATGGGCGACGGATACCACCAGCTCAAGGCCCGCCACAGCGGCAAGTGCGTCACCGTCGTCGGCGCCTCGACCGTAAACGGCGCCCTGCTCGAACAGCGCACCTGTGACACCGCCGCCAGCTTCGAGTGGTCACGTACGTGATGACCAGGCACCGGGCGGAGCCGCCGTCACGGGTCCCCCCGAGACACCCGGCCACCTCTCGCACAGCACCGGCCACGGGCCGGGGATCGACCCGCTGACACCCAATTCCCCGGCAGGCGCGCAGTCCTGCAGCGCGTGGTGCCGTCCTGGGGGCAGCGACCGGGCTTCAGCCCCGTCCCCCGGCTCTCACCCCTGGGCGGCACCCGCAGTACGTGGGCCTGCTTCGGCAAGTTCAGTGACCGCAACGAGTGGGCCTTCTACCTGGACCAGTGCGCCTCCGGAGGCGGTTACATGCAGGTCTGACGACCGATCCTTCCCGTTCCAGGGCCTACCAGCTTCCGGCGTCGGGGAGCTACCACATGGGTGGCACCAAGAAGCGCCACGGCTGGATCCTTCCTCTCCCGGCCGCCGAGGACAGCCGCGTGCTCGCACGCCGGCCCCAACATGGCAGATCACGGTGGCCATCAGGTTGTGCCTGCCGCTGATGGCGCCGGCGAAGGCGACTTCGGTGTGCCGGGTGACTTGGCTTCGAAAGGTGGTGCTCCAGGCGTCGTTCAGCGCGGTCAGGTTGTCGTACTTCCCCGCCCCGCAGCCAGTCTCGGAACGCCGTCGCGCTGGTGTCGCAGTAGCAGGCGTTGCTGTGGCAGCCGTACTCGTTGTGGACGTGCCACATCGCCACCGCCGGGTGGCCCGCGTACTGCTCGGCCGGCGCGCCCGTGATGCGCAGGGCGGCCTCGCGGTGGGCGGGGCTCGACGGGCAGAACGGCCTCCGGCTGCCGTACGGCAGCCGGAGGCCGCCCTTGTCCACCGTCAGCGCCTCCTGCCTGCCAGATGCGTGAGGCGTACGCGACGGTCTCGTCGCGGGGTGTCTCCGCCGATCCGACATCTCCGACATCGAGGAAGGCCCGCGGCAGCCCCGACAAATCCGAGGCGCGCGCGGGTGCCGGATGCGCGGGTACGTCCGCTCCGCCACGCCGCTCGCTCAGCAGCGCGGTCTGAGCGGTCTCGTCGGCCGACCGGTCCCACACGCTGAGATCCGTCATCTGGTGGGTGGACGGGGTGTCGTTGCGGTCGTCCATGATGAGGCACATCAGGACCTGACCGATCGGCTGTCGCCTTGCCCATCCCGGGTGAGTAGCGCCAAGACGGCGGTCAGGCCGCCGCCCGCACTGGAGTCGGCGACTACGATGCGCTCGGCGTCACGCCGATCACCTCGGCGTGCTCCGCCGTCCACAGCAGACCGGCGTAGACGTCGACCACCGGCGCCTGGTGCGGGCTCCGGCGCCGGCCGCTACTCACCGACACCATGACCGCGTCCAGCGCCTGCGCTCAGTCCAGGATGCCGTCGATGACCGGGTGCGGCCCGGCGGCTGCTGTCGGTCGGCAGATGAGCAGTGAGAGGCCGGACTCACCCTGCGGACCCGGGACCGTCCGGTCCTCCACCTCGAGGAACCCGTCGCTGCTGAGCTGCTCGTTGCTCGGAGCCATCACCGCTTCGCTCTGCTGGTACTTCGTGACCGGGTGCCCAGTTCCACGGCAGTCCGGCGCCCCACTCGCACAACCACAGCACCGGCTTCCGGCCGGTGACGGCAGTCGCGGCCTATTCGAAGCCCCAACCTGGAAGATCTCCAGGTTCTGCTGGTAGTGGCCCTCCATACCGGTGCTGGGGGCCGCGGGTCGGGTGGTGGGGTAGTAGTAGCCACAGCAAGGGCCTGCTTGCCGGCATCGGTGTAGATGCAGGCAAGCAGGCCCTTGCTGTGGCTGTGGTCGGCGACGGCCTCCATGCCGCCGACCACAGGGCCTCGTCGCGGCGATGGTGCCGTCGTCGGTGAGGTCGCCTTGCCACCAGCCGTCGTCGAGGTTGACGTTCTGGTAGCCCGCTGCCGCCATGCCGGAGGAGACCAGAGCGTCCGTTTGCTGCATCTCGACGTCGAAGTCGATGCTGTCGGAGCAACTGTTCCAGGACGCCCGGCCCACCGACGGCGGGATGACCCCGATCTGGCTGGTGGTGACGGCCGGCTCGGTAGACAGCGGCGCCGACGTCTGCCTGGCCAGCGGGGCAGACGTCGGGGGCGAGGACGCGTACGGTGACGCGTCCGGCCCGGTTCCGCGCGGAGGTGTACTACGGGACAGGGGTGCCTTCCATGGTCAGTACCCGACCCGGAAGGTGGCGTCCTGTCGGCCCGTGGTCGTGGTGATCGGGTCGATGCGCAGCATGAAGTTCGAGTGGCGGATGTAGCGGGTCGGGTAGTTGTACGACCGGAACGACGCCCAGCTTGCGTCCGCCAGGCCCGCTTCGCGGTAGAAGGTCGCGTCGGCGGCGAACTGCGAGGTGCTGTCGTTCACGTCCAGTTGGAGCCCGTAGTTGATGTGCCGGAGGTAACGGGTCGGGTAGTTGACCGAACGGAAGGAGACCCCGGAGCTGTCGGCGAGTCCGGGGACCAGGGTCCACAGCGAGTCCGTGTACGGCGTGATCGGGTACTCATCGATCTGGCCCACAAAGCTGGAGTGGCGGACGTAGCGGTTGGGGTAGTTGTAGGACTTGAGCCGGTTCCAGGCCGGGGTGCCCCACTTGGCGAGGAGGCTGTTGTACTCGGTCGTGGTGATCGGCGTGATGCCGCAGTGCTTGGAGTTGACCGGCTGGGTGTAGGTCTTCTGGTCGAGGGGGGTCCAGGTGGCCGAGGCGAGGTCGGTGGACTGCCAGGCGTAGAAGACGCCGTTGGGCCTGTAGTTGTCGCCCCACAGGTACCAGGTGTTGGACGCCAGGGACTTGACGATCGTCGGGGCTTCGGTGTTGCCGTTGTGTGAGGCGCCTTCGTTGGTGCTGAACTCGGTGAAGCTGCCGGGGTCGAGGGTGGTGGATCGGGCTGCGACCAGCTTGTCGACCTTTTTGAAGAACAGGTAGTTGTAGCCGTTGACGCCCAGGGCCATGTCCCCGTCGATGACTTCGTATCCGGGGTCGAAGAACACCTGCGGGGCGGAGGCGGTGACGAAGTCGCTGGTGTAATTGACCATGATCACGTTGTGGCCGCTGGAGTTCACCGAGGAGTAGATGACCGCGTACTGGCCGCGGCCTGCGTCCCAGAACGACTCGGGTGCCCAGCTGTGGGTTTCCATGTCGTGCAGCTTCATCCGCCGGTAGCCGGTGAAGGTGCGCAGGTCGGCGGAGTCCCAGACGTGGATGTACTGGCTGTTGTAGCTCCAGTTGGTGCCCTTGAGGTCGGTGGCGAGCACGACGAACGTGCCGTCCTGCTTGCGCAGGACGAACGGGTCGCGCAGGCCGAGGGCGCCCTCGGTGGGGGTGGCCACGGGGTTGTTCTGGTTGAGCGGTGTCCACTCAAGCCCGTCGGGGCTGACGGCCAGGTGCAGGTTGTAGTCGGTGCCGCTGCCGCGGTTGTTCGTCTCTGTGAAGTAGACCATCGCGTACGCCGAGTCGGCGGCGTGGGCGGTGCCCGCGCCGAGGGTCAGGGCGAGGGGGACGGCGGCGGTCATACCCAGGAGGGTGCGACGGGACAACTGGGGGTTTGCGCTCATCTTGTGCTCCGAGGTGACGTGCGGGAGTACCTGACATGGCCGACATTTCGAACAAAGTTCGGAAAATCGATCAGAATTTAGGGTCTGGCCACGGTGGCGTCAACCGTCCTGGCGTTAGCTTTTGTGATTTCTGGGCCCGGCGTGCGAACCGGCCTTTTTTGGGGACGCGGGGGCTCACCAAAAGAGACGGCGTCGGCCCGAGGTCCGCCTTTATGCGGTTCCATGAGGGTGCCGTGCCTCAATCACTCGAGCGTCCGAGATTTCGCACAGAGTTCGATTCTTCGTTCAATGGCTGAAAATATGGCCAGGCCCGCCGAGCGTCAATATCTCTGCCGAAAAGGCGATTCCGCGCCGGGCGGCCGTGTGAGCCGTCCGTCCCGCCCGCTGCCTTGCGTTACTCAAACGTGATGGCCTGCTTCTGGCGCAACCCCTTGACCAGCGGGAACGGTCGGCCTTCACTATGACCTCCGCATTGACAGGCCGCTTCAGGGGGTACAGTCGTGGCGCACCCGGCGCACAGCAGCAGCCTCGGAAACGCGGTGGACCAACGCCGTAGCGCGACCAAGGCGCCAGCCGGCACAGTGGCCGGTACTCGACGGGCGTTGATGGTTTTTCCGCCTGTTCCCAGCACCCGGCTACCCGTGAGGGTTCCGTCAGCTCCGCCTGTGCAACCGCTGCCCCACCGCGCAGACATTTGAGCCGAGCAGACTCCAGCTCGTCGACCCGAGCGGCGCCATTACGCCGCCGGAGTCGCCGGGCGCACCCGTCATAGAGCCGAGCGGGTTTCCGTTCGCATCATTCCGCAGCCGCTCCAAAGCTGACCTGCCGTCCGAGTAGCAGCGTGACGGTCACCGGAATCCGAGGCGCGCACAGCCGGATGTACCAACTCGAGGAGGAGAGGTAGGCCGTCCCGCATGAAGCTCGCTTGGCGCGCTGGGCGTCGGCCAGGCTGGACGCACGACCGACGAACCGCTTCTGAACTGGTATTTCTCCCGCTTCGTAGGCCAGGTGAACGCCACCGCCTGTGCAAGAGCTGCCAGTGGACATGGGCCCGACGCTCAGGGCCCGTGGGGCGAGGGCACTGGGTTCCCGGCATCGGCCGTTGCCAGGCCCAGCCCTCCCACCAGATCGCGGAGGCCCCGACGGCTCCCTCGACGGTGGCAACCGCCCAAGGCTCTGCTGGCTCGGTGGCACGGACAAGGAAGACCTGGTCGATGGGACGGCCCCATGCGTAGCGGATCTCGGTTGTACGTGTGGCCGCTGCGCGAAGATCGGGATAGATGGGCTTTGTGTCGTGGCCGCGGAGGTAGCCGAATGCCTGGATCTTTGTCTCGTGCTGGTCGGACCAGAAGTACGGGACCGGGGTGAACGGCCGTGCCTGTCCGGGGTGCAGCAGGTTGCGCGCGGCGGCCATGGCCTGCTCGGCGGCGTTGGTGCGGTGCTCGATCCGCATCGACGTCTCGAACAGCGGGTTGTCGACCAGGGCAGCGACAGGTTGTACTGGGTGATGTTGCGCCATCCGGCCTCGGGGTTCCTGCGCGTCGAGCCAGGAGCGCGGCCCGACCAGGTGGTGCACCGTGCGATGGCCGAGGTCGAGCAGGTAGGAGGTGGCGAGTTCGGCACCCGCCTCGTTGTCCACGGCGACCGAGGCCAGGGCGGTGTGGGTGCCGCAGCCGACCGCGACCAGGGGCACCTCCGACGGCACGTTCGCCAGTGCGCCGACCACGGCGGTCTGCGGCGCGATGACGATGATTCCCGCCACGTTCTGGTCCCGAAGCCGGTCGACGGCGTCCAGCACAGAACGCCGGTCGAGCGTGCCGATCGCGGCCACGGTGACGAAGTACTCGTGCTGTCTGGCCGCCTGTTGATGCCGCAGAGCATGCAAGCCGGGTCGTACAGCGTGGTGTTGAAGCTGATCACGCCCAGGGTGCGGGTGCGGCGGGACGCCAGGGTGCGGGCGGCGGCGTTGGGGCGGTAGCCGAGTTCGCGGACGGCGGCGAGGACACGGTCCCGGGTGGTCGGCCGCACGTTCGGGTGGTCGTTGGGGACCCGTGAGACGGTCTGGTGCGAGACGCCCGGGACCCGGGCCACGTCCGCCATCACCGGTGCACGATCCGCTTCCGTGCTCCACCTCCTCACGCATCATCATGTATCCGATCCGGCGCCTTCTCCGATGGGAGGGGCGCGTCGTGGGGAAGTGTTAGCGCACACATTCCGAGGGGCAAGGCGCTCCAACCGCTCTCTTTCGGATTCCTTAACCGCGTTGTCAGGCCCCGCAGAACCTCACTGACCTGCTCATCCGTCGCTCCTGGCGCAGTGGGGTCGTTGCCGACCGGGCATCGGAGCCATAGGAGTGCATGACCTTTGTTTCCACACTTTTGACTGTTCAACAGTGTTGACCGGCTGTTCATCCCGGCGTAAAAAGACGGAGTCGCGAGACCGGTCGATCATCATCGACCTCGCGAGAACGGTGCAGTCACAACGCCCCGGTCCAGCTCCAAGGGACCGTCCGGCAGGCCGACCGTATCCCCGTCCCATACAGCTCGGATGAGTGGCGGCATCCGAGAACTCCAATTGTTAGCGCTCACAATCCCCTTGCTGAGCGGGTCGACGTCCCCCTTGCTCCCTGCGCACGCGGCGCTGGGCCAGAGAAGGACCCAAGACGGAAGAGGTTCACAGTGATAGCCAGACATCTGAAAGGATTCCGGCTGAGGGTGGTGGGCGCGGTCCTCGCACTACTCGCCGGCATCCTGGCCGGTGCCATCGGCACCGCGGGCACGGCCCAGGCCGCCTCGTCGCTGCCCTGCGACATCTACGCCTCGGCCGGGACGCCCTGCGCCGCGGCGCACAGCACCACGCGGGCGCTCTACGCCTCCTACAACGGCTCTCTCTACCAGGTCAAGCGCGCCTCGGACTCCGCCACCACGAACATCGGCGTCCTCAGCACCGGCGGCTACGCCAACGCGGCGGCCCAGGACTCCTTCTGCTCCGGTACGACCTGCATCATCACCGAGATCTACGACCAGAGCTCGAACCACAACGACCTGACCATCGAGGGGCCGGGCGGCAACGGCGGACAGGACGTCGGCGCGATCGCCGACGCCCTGCCGGTCACGGTCGGCGGCCACAAGGCGTACGGCATCTGGGTGAACGCCGGCGTCGGCTACCGCGACAACAGCACCACGGGCATCGCCACCGGCAGCTCCCCCGAGGGCGCCTACATGGTGACCAGCGGCCACCACGTCAACAACCGGTGCTGCTTCGACTACGGCAACGCCGAGACGTCCGGCAACGACACCGGTAACGGCCACATGGACGCGATCAACTTCGGCACGGAGTGCTGGTTCTCGTGTTCCGGCGCCGGATCGGGCCCCTGGGTCGAGGCGGACCTGGAGAACGGGCTCTTCTTCGGAGGCAACGGCGCCAACTCGAGCAACAAGGGCAACTCCAGTGAGTTCGTCACCGCCCTGGAGAAGAACAACGGCAAGACCACCTACGCCATCAAGGGTGGCAACGCCCAATCGGGCAGCCTGACCACCTGGTACGACGGCGCCCTGCCCAACCTCGGCGGATACACCCCGATGAGCCTGGAGGGCGCCATCGTCCTGGGCACCGGCGGTGACAACAGCAACGGTTCGGCCGGATCCTTCTTCGAGGGCGTCATGACCTCCGGCTACCCGTCCGACGCCACCGACAACGCCGTACAGGCCAACGTCACCTCCGTCGGCTACACCACCCCGACCGCGACCTTCCCGGTCACCGGCACCGCCTACCAGCTGACCAACGTGAACAGCTCCAAGGTCCTCGACGCCATCAACTGCGGCACCACCAACGGCACCTTGATCGACCAGTGGGCCCCGCTCGGCAACACCTGCCAGCAGTGGAAGTTCACCAGCGCGGGCAACGGCCACTACACGATCACCAACGTCAACAGCGGCACAGTTCTGGACGACAAGAGCTGCGCGCGGACCAACGGCACGGCCGTCCAGCTGTGGGCCTCGCTCGGCAACCTCTGCCAGCAGTGGGACGTCACCGCCGTCGGCAGTCACTACACCATCAGCAACGCCTACACCGGCATGGTGCTCGACGTGAAGAGCTGCGGAACGGCCAACGGCACCGCGGTCCGCCAGTGGCAGGAGCTCGACAACACCTGCCAGCAGTGGGACATCGCCCCCTGACCGAACGACCGACTCGCCGACGGCCCGCCGAAACTCCCCACGGCGGGCCGTCGGCCCAGTCCGAAGGACCCTCCCCGCGCCACTGGTTCGGCCTGGCATGATCGCCGCTGTGTGACGACTTCTTGGCCGACGTGCAGTTCTGAGGTCCGACCACTGGTGGGGGGTGGGAGCCGAACGCATCAGTTTCGGCCGCGCCTGGTCGAACGGCCGTGGATCTACTCGACGTCAGTACACGGCATGATCCCGGTTCACCGGGAGCGAGCACGACAGAGCATGCAGCGGCCTTGAAGCCGGGCGCGGTCGCCTCGGCGGATGGGGGAACAGAGGTTTCATTGCTGCGCCACCCTTCGGGACATGCTTGTGCCCCGGCCGTCTACATCGGCCAGGGGCACAGTCGTCGGGGGTGAGCGGCCGGACCCTCGCGTACGCGCTAGGTTCACCGCCAGCCATGATCGACAGGGTGCCTTGCTCGGGAGAGCGCCGGCCACGGTCTGGCGAGGCGGGGCGAGTATCCGTGCAAGGTGCTGAAGCTGGGTAACGCCTACCGGGTAGCGACCGCCGACCTTCAGCGTCTGCTGGCGCTCGCGGGCGACGCCGCCGTCCTGCTCACCGTCTCCGGCACGGAGGCGTCCGGGTCGACGTACGAGGACACCACCACGGCCACCACACCCGCCTTCGGTGCGGTCACGACCGGCGCGGCCGGCACCAAGCTGGTGGACATCACCTACGCCAACAGCGGCAGCACGACCCGTAAGGCGACCATCCAGGTCAACGGCCAGTACACGTCCGTGGTCTCCTTCCCGCCGACAGGCTCGGCCTCCACGTACCGGACCGTGTCCGTACTGGCGCACCTGGCCAAGGGCACCAACACCGTGCGCTTCGCGGCCCTCTCCGGCGCCACCGCGCCCGACATCGACGCGATCCGTGTCCAGAGCATCCCCGGCACCACCGGCGTCGCCCTCGTCGGCGCCGCCTCCAACCGCTGCGCCGGACTGGAGAAGAACACCATCACCGACGGCTCCCAGGCCATCCTGTGGGAATGCTTCGGCGGCCGGAACGAGACCTTCACGCAGACCTCGCGCGGCGAGCTCGTCGTCTACGGCAACAAGTGCCTGGACGCCGACAACAACGGCACCGCCAACGGCACCAAGGTCATCATCTGGGACTGCACCGGCGGCACCAACCAGAAGTGGACCGTCCACTCCGACAGCACGATCACCAACGACCTGTCGGGACTGTGCCTCGACGCCGCGGAAGCGGCGACCGCCAACGGCACCAAGCTCGTCCTGTGGACCTGCAACGGCCAGACCAACCAGCAGTGGACGCTGACCTGACCTGACCCTCACCGCCTGCACCGCCCGTCGCCGGGCCGGCCCTCGAACCGGTCCCGGTGGCGGGCGTGTCGACCGCCGGGCGGGACCGTCGGCAAGCTGTCAGGTCTCCGCCATGGGGGCCGGATGGTGTCGACGACTCGGTACGGGCGGACGCCCGCCCGACCGCGGTCGACTCCCTCGCCAGGGTCGAGCGCATGCTCCGGCGGATCTGGGCGGGCTGGTTCCCGGCACGGGAAGCGCCCTCCCCCACCATGAACTACCTCCCCCTGAGTCATACGGCGGGTCGCGCACTGCTCTACAGCACGCTGGGACACGGCGGCACCGCCTGCTGCACCACGAAGAGCGACATGTCGTCCCTGTTCGAGGGCCGGCCCGTCCGACCCGGCTGCTGCTGGTGCCGCGCATCTGCGACATGCTCTTCCAGGAGTACCAGAGCGAGTTGGTCGCGCGAGTCGGCGAGTTCACCGGCACCGGGGCTCTGGAGACCACGGTGAAGGAGGATCTGCGCGAGCGCCTTCTCGGCGACCGGGTGCGAGAGGTGTCGTGCGGCAGCGCGCCGCTCTCGCCGGAGCTGAAGCGGTTCGTCGAGTCCTGCCTGGAGTTGCCCCTGCGCGACGGGTACGGGACGACCGAGACCGGTGTCGTCCTCATCGACTCGGCCCTTGGCGACCGAGTACAGGCTCGTCGACGTGCCCGAACTCGGCTACCTCAGCACGGACCGGCCGTACCCGCGAGGCGAGTTGCTGCTCAGGACCGAGACCATCACTCCCGGGTACTACAAGCGCCCCGAGGCGACGGCCGCGGTCTTCGGCGAGGACGGCTTCTACCGGACCGGCGACACCATGGCCGAGACAGGACCGGACCAGCTCGCATACCTCGACCGCCGCGACAACGTCCTGAATCGGCCCCAGGGCGAGTTCGTCATCCTTTCCCGACTGGAGCGCGTCTTCGTCACCGGCTCGCTCGTCCGGCAGATCTACATCTACGGCAACAGCGAACGCGACTACCTGCTCGCCGTGATCGTGCCCACCGAGGAGGCGGTGAGGCGGGCCGCGAACCGGGACGAGCTCAGTTGGGTGCTGCGCGAATCGCTGCAACTGGTCGCACGACAGGCCGAGTTGGAGTCGTACGAGATCCCCCGCGACTTCCTGGTCGAGACCGAGCCGTTCAGCGTGGAGAACGGCCTGCTGTCGGAGATCCGCAAGGACCTGCCCCCCCGGCTCAAGGACCGCTACGGCGACCGCCTCGAAGCCCTCTGCCCTCGGGCATGCTGCTCGCCCACCGCCGCCACGCCGGTCAGCTGAAGGTGCCCGACCTGTTCACCCGCCTGCTGTTCAGCCTCGTCACCACCGGCATCGCACGGCCTGCTTCTACCACACCGACGATCAGGGGAACTGCCCGCGTGCCCACTGCGAAGGTCTGCCCGTCGACTCCATCGCCCGGGCCGTCAACACTCTCGGCGCGGGCCATACCGGCGGCTACCGAACGTACAACGCGTCCACCCCACGACGACGGCCTCCCGCTCGACACCTTCGTCGACTGGCTCATCGACGCCGGCCGCACCATCCACCGCGTCGAGGGCCACGACACCTGATTCATCCGCTTCGAGACCGCCCTGCGGGCCTGCCGGAAACACAACGCCAAGTACGTGACCGATCTACGCCACCTCGGTCTCCGCCGAGCAGCGCCGACTCACATTTGCGCCGGCACATAGTTACTGGACCGTAACCCACTCATCGTTACCAGAGGTAACTACCACTGCTAGTTTTTCGCGCAACTGCAACGAAGCAGCGCGAGGAGTGAACTTGAGCCGCTATAGAAGCCGTCCGCGTCCCACGCTCAACCGCCTGACCGCCGCCGCGATCGCCACCGCGGCCGGCATCTGCATCACCGCGACCCCGGCCGACGCCACCGGGACCGAACCCGTCGTGTCCCGGGGCGTCACCATCCCGGCCTTCTACAACCCGCCGGCCCAACTACCCGCCGCCAACGGCACCCTGATCCGTCAGGAACCCCTCCCCCTGGGGCTCTCGCTGCCCGGCCTCGACGGCCGCCCCCTGCCGGGCACCGCCACCCGCCTGATGTACAAGTCCACCGACTCCAGCGGCCAGGCCGTCGCGGTGACCGGCACCTACATCGAGCCGTCGGCACAATGGAAGGGCGACGGACCCCGCCCGCTGGTGGCAGTGGCCTCCGGAACCATGGGCCAGGGCGACCAGTGCGCGCCCTCGTACGCCCTGGAACACCCGCTCACCGTCAGCGGGGAGACCCTGTCCGTCGGCTACGACAACCTGGCGGTCTACCGTCTCCTCGCCGCCGGAGTGGCCGTCGTCGTCACCGACTACGCCGGCCTGGGTGCCACCGACCGGCTGCACACCTACGTCAACCGCCTGGACGAAGGGCACGCCGTGCTGGACGCCGTCCGTGCGGCGCGCGCCCTCCCCGGCACGTCCCTCACCTCCGGCTCCGGCATCGGCCTGTACGGCTACAGCGAGGGCGGCGGCGCCACCGCGGCGGCGGCCGAACTCCAGCCCACCTACGCGCCCGACGTCCACCTGGCGGGCACCTACGCGGGCGCGCCGCCCGCCGACCTGACCGCCGTCATGAAGGGCATCGACGGGAGCGCCCTGGTCAGCGCCCTGGGCTGGGCGATCAACGGCTTCGTCCAGTCCTACCCCGAGATGCGCAGCCTCGCCGCGGCGAACCTCAACGACGCCGGGCGCAAGGCCCTCGCCGACGCGTCGACCATGTGCGTCGGCGAGTCCGTCGTCCGCTACGGCTTCACCCGGAGCACGGCGTGGACGACCAGCGGCAAGTCCGTCGCCGAGATCATCGCAGCCGAACCCCGCGCCCAGGCCGTCCTCGACGACCAGCGCATCGGGACGCTGAAGCCGGTCGGCCCGGTCCGGGTGGCCACCGGCGTCCAGGACGACATCGTTCCGCACGCCCAGGCCCGCCAGCTGGCCCTGGACTGGTGCCGCAAGGGCGGCAACATCACCTACGACGCCATCGAGCTTCCCAACCTGGGCGACAGGATCCTGACCAACCACCTCGCCCCCCTCCTCACCGACCAGGGAACGGCGATCTCCTGGCTCACCGACCGTCTGGAGGGCGAACCGGCCACGTCCAACTGCTGGACCATGCCCTTCCAGCGCTGACCGGGCGGCCGGGGACACCTCACCATGGCCGGGAGGCGTCCGGCGTCTCCCGGCCACCGTCCCCGGCAGTCGCGCACAGCTCCACCAGCCCCCGGGGTGGCCGAAATGCCCGAAATCGCGGCAGGAATCCAGGGCCTGGATTGTTCAGTGCGCCCGCGTGGGTCGCTGAAAAACGCCTCTCACCTGAACGATCGGTGACCAGAACGACCGCGACGCGCCGTCGACGGCGTCCCACCAACCCCTCAGACAGGTTCTGGTCCCATGCGCACTCACACTCTGGTCCCGACTCTCATGGTCCTCGGTGCCCTCGCCCTCACCGCGAGCTACGCGTCCGCCTCCTCCACTGTCCCGGACACCGCGACCGTCAGCGCACGGTCCGGTTCGAGCACCGCGTCCTCGCGTGTCCACGGCGTCGACCCATCGAAGATCAAAGGGCTGCGCATTGTCAGCGACAACAGCGAGAACAGCTCCTGCCCCTTCGCGACGAGCTATCCGGACGTGCCCGGCGCGGAAGCGATGACGGCCGCGATGAAGAAGGACGTGGAGCGGCGTCTGGCCACCTTCCGCTCGACGGCGTGCGCGAACGGCCTGGACGGCGGGGAAGGCATCGAGCTCGACATCAGCCACCGCTTCCTGGTCGCCTCCGGTGACGTCCTCGGCGTCCGGCTCACCACCCTGGACCGGAGCGCCGCCGGGTCCGGGCTGTCGGCCAGGACGTACTGGTACGACGGGAGGGCCGGCGCGTACCGCGCGGCTCTCGGACTCGTCGCCGACGGCTCCCGGGATGCCTTCGTCACCGCGTTGAAGGCGCGGCTCAAGGGGCGTGAGGGCGTGGACGCCGCCACCCTCGATGACGTCTTCACCGACGCGGCCTCCCGCGCCGCCGTCCTGGACGACATGGCCTTCACCGCCGACGGCGGACTGCGGGTGACCTTCGACCGCGGCGACGTGGCCGTCCCCGCCGCCGGGGCCCTGACGGTGACCGTCCCCGAGAGGACGGTCACCACCTGGCTGTCCGCGTTCGGCAAGCGCGCCCAGCACCAGACCGTACGGCCGTCCGGCTCGCTCCGCCTGGGCGCGTAAGCCGCCACCACCCACACCATCCCCGGCGGACACCCCTCCGACTGCAAGCGGGTCAGGCGCACCGCCCCGGCCTTCGACAACGGACCCGCCACCTCGGACGCCCCGAGCCACCTGCGCGCCGCCCTCTGAGCGCCCGACGCGCTCACCCTTGTACGCCTGGATCCCGCCGGGTCGGGATCCCCTCATGCACGAACACCGAACAACGAACTCCCGAACTCACGAACGGAACACCCATGCCTCAGCACGCCCGCCGACACCTGACCCGCCGGACCGTCCTCGGCCGAACCGCCGTCGGCGGCCTCGCCCTCGCCGGGGGCGCGGCGATCGCCGGGCCGCTCGTCACAGGCGCCGACGCGGCCGCCGCGGCCTTCGGATACCGCGACGACGGGCGCGTGTACGTGGTCACCACCGGCGCCGGCCTCGTCTTCAAGGTCGACCGCCGCAACGGCGACCTGACCTCGCTCATGTACAAGGGCACCGAGTACCAGGGCTACGGCAATCGGAACTCGCACGTCGAGACGGGCCTGGGAACGTCGTCCGTGAGCATCCGCAAGACCGGCGGCACGATCCTGGTCACGGTCGTGCACGGCACGATGCACCACTACTACGCCGCCCGCCGGGGTGAGAACAACGTCTACATGTGGACGAACAAGGCGGACTCCTCCATCACCGCCACCCGCTACATCGTCCGCGTCAGGCCCGGACTGTTCCCCAACAACCTGCCCGACTCCTGGGACGCCCGCACCGACACCGTGATCGAGGCACAGGACGTCCGCCGCAAGCCCAACGGCACCACCCGCTCCAAGCACTACTCCAACCAGCGTGTCATCGATTACGACCACGTCGGCTGGAGCGACGGCAAGGTCGGCATGTGGATGGTGCGCAGCAACCACGAGAAGGCGTCCGGCGGCCCGTTCTACCGCTCTCTCATGCGCCACCACTACGAGGACGGCGCCGGCCTCTACGAGATCCTCTACTACGGCGAGAACCAGACCGAGCCGATGCGCTTCGGCCTCCAGGGCCCGTACGTGCTGGCCTTCACCGACGGCTCTGCGCCCTCGCCCGCGCTGCGCCACGACCGTATCGACACCTCCTGGGTTGACGGCCTGGGCCTGGCCGGCTGGGTCGGCCGGAGCGGACGCGGGCGGGTCGCAGGTGTCGGCATCGCCGGGCGGGACTCGGCGTACGCATACACCGTCGGGTTCTCCAGCGCCGACGCGCAGTACTGGATCGAGGCGGACCCTGCCACCGGGCGTTTCAAGTCCCCGTACATGCTGCCCGGCACCTACAAGCTCACCGTCTACAAGGAAGAACTGGCGGTGCACACCACACGTGTCACGGTCACCGCAGGGCGGACGACCCCGCTCCACACCCTGACGATCGGCGCGGACCCGAGCAGGAAGCCGGCCATCTGGCGTATCGGTGACTTCAGCGGCACACCACGCGGCTTCAAGAACGCCTCGCTGATGACCACCATGCACCCCTCCGACACCCGGGCCAGGCCCTGGGCCGGTGCCGCCCACACCGTGGGCACCTCGAAGGTCGACGACTTCCCCTGCTATCAGTGGGTGGACATCAACAACAGTCTGAAGATCCGCTTCAAGCTCACCGCCCAGCAGCTGGCCTCCGGCCACACCCTCAACATCGGCATCACCACGGCGTTCGCGAACGGCAGGCCGCGAGTCCGGGTCAACGACTGGGTCTCGGCCCTCCCCGCGCCCGCCAAGGAGCCCACGACCCGATCCCTGACCGTCGGCTCCTACCGGGGCAACAACCACACCTACAGCTACGCCGTCCCGGCGAGCGCCTGGGTCAAGTCCCCTGACGCCTACCAGGAGGTGACCCTCGACATCGTCAGCGGCTCCGGCGGCACCGCCTACCTCAGCGCCGGCGTGTCGTACGACGCGATCGAGCTCCTGACCTGACCGGCCCCCGATGGCCCGAAGGCCTCCCTTCATAGACTAGTTGACGGTCCATCAGTTCCGGGCGCGTAGGCCGCATCTTGAAGGAGCAGGCCTTTCACATATCCGTCAGATGGGGGATGACCCCGTACCCCCAGACGTGGCGGCCGGCACCGTCGCCGCGCCAGGAACGGTCGCATGGGCCGTCGGGCCCGGCGGCGGTGTCGGCTCCGGTGGAGCATCAGGCCGAGGCGGGGAAGACTGCGGCCACAACGGTCGCCCTCACCACCGGTGACCGGATCCCCCGCGCCCCGTCCGGGCGGCGCGGCTCCCGCCGTATCCGTACTGCCCGGAGAGGACCTGATTCCCGCCGATGCCGAACGCCTGGCGGCCGCCGGTACGTTGGAGCGCGGCCGTTCGACATCACGGCGCCGACCTCGGCTCCACGCTGCGGGCCCCGAACGGCGGCACCCTCCCGCTTGCCGACCGCGTCAGCAAGGTCCGGCCGGACGGCACCGGCATCATCGACTGGTCCGAAGCGGGCCAGGGTGCTGCCCTGTTCGACCTCGCCACCTTGACGCTCGGACACGAGGAGCACCTCGGCGATGTCGTCACCGGCTACGGAGCCGACGTCGGCCCTGATGTGATCCGCGCGTGGTGGTCGTTGCGAAGCCTGCTGGGGGTTCGCTGGCTGGTCGAGCATGGTTTCGACCCGACCGCGCCGGGCTGTGAGGTCGACGTGCGGAGCCCGGATGTGAGGCTGCGCGGGCCCCACTGCTGTGAGTGCGTTCTGACGCGTCGAGCAGGCGATCTGTGCGCCTACCCTCTGAGCACGCTGAACTGACCTGCGGCGAAGGCCAGGTGAGGGCGCCGCGCGCATATGAGGGGGTCCGATGAGCCGGTCGCTGAGGTGGCGCGAGATCCGGGCCCACCGCACACACCGCGCGGTGCGTGCGGTGGGTGGGAACCTGGACGGCCACGTCCGCGCCGGCACCACCATCCTGTTCGCGACCTTGGAAGTCGCCCGCAACAAGATGATCGGTCACTGCACCGCTTTCACCGTGGATGGTTCAGGAGTCCCGAGACCATGACCCCAGGACCATCAGGGTCTTGGTGCTTGTGACCTTTCCACCACGGCGGAAGGCGTCGATCACCTGCTGAAGGTGTGCGATGTCACGGACTCGCAGCAGGACGAGGGCGTCGGGGTCGCCGGCGATCGTGTGCACGGCCTGGACCTCGGGCATCGCGCTGGCGCTGTCCACCATCGCGTCAACAGTTGTGCTTCCGAGGAAGGACAGCTCGATGAATGCCTCGATGCCCCACCCCAGCCGGGCGTAGTCGACCTGCACGGTGAATCCGGTGATGATCCCGATGTCGCGGAGCCGATCGACCCGGCGCTTCACAGCGGCGACCGACAACCCCACCTCCGGGGCCATCTCGGAGTACGTCCGGCGGCCGTCCGCGCGCAGCAGGCGGAGCAGCAGTCTGTCGGTTTCGTCGATTTCCGCTGCCATTGGACACCCTCCGGTTCACCCACCATGCCGCAACTTATCAGCGCCTAGAGCGGCTCTTGCGCCAACTATTTGCGTATTGCCATCGATCTGTCTACAGGTACTTGCGTCGACTGACGCGATCTTGGTGTGCTGGGCGCGTTCCCCGGTCGTCTCGTCGCGTGACCGGTCCTTCGCGCCTCTGATGAGGGAGGTTCCGTTGCGTATCGAACCCACTCCCGTGTCCCTGGACGACAGGTACACGGCCACGGACGGCCTTGTGATGATGTCCGGAGTCCATGCGCTGGTACGGCTCGCCCTGGAGCAGAGGCGTCTGGACGCCGCCCGCGGACTCGACACCCGTGTGTTCGTCTCGGGGTATCAGGGATCGCCGCTCGGCACGCTCGATCTGGAGATGAACCGCGCGGCCCGGTATCTCAAGCCTGCGGGTGTGGTCTTCCAGCCAGGGTTGAACGAGGAGCTCGCCGCCACCGCCGTGGCCGGGACGCAACTCCTCGATCAGTTGCCGGGCCGTCGGCATGAAGGCGTCACGGGTTTCTGGTACGGCAAGAACCCCGGACTGGACCGGGCCGCGGACGCGATCCGGCATGGCACGCTGGCCGGGACCAGCCCGCTCGGCGGCGCCGTCGCCTGGATCGGTGACGATCCGGCGAGCAAATCCTCGACGGTGCCGAGTTCCTGCGAGCCGATGGCACAGAGCCTGTCGATGCCGCTGCTCGCCCCGGGCTCCGTGGCGGACATCGTGGCCTACGGCCTGCACGCCGTGGCGATGTCACGGACCAGCGGACTGTGGACCGGCTTGAAGATCGTCGCCGACCTCGCCGACGCCTCTGCCACGGTGGACGTCGCGGGGCTGGTGGGACAGATCCCCGAGCCGGCGGCGGGCACGCGCACCATCGGCGGCGCGCTCGTGGGGCCCAAGGCCGTCGACGCCGAACACGACATGCTGACCCGTCGGCTCGGCCTGGCCCGCGAGTACGCTCGCTCGGCCCGCCTCAACAGGGTCACCTTCGACGCGGCCCACGCCACACACGGCATCCTCGCCTCGGGGATGCAGTACGCCATCACCGTGCGGGCCCTGCGCGACCTGGGGATCGGCGAGCCGGAGATGGAGCACCTGGGCCTGCGGCTGATCAGGATCGGCATGCCGTTCCCGCTGGACGCGGCCGATCTGGCGGCGCTCACCGAGGGCCTGAAGGAAGTCCTGGTGGTCGAGGACAAGATCCCGTTCATCGAGGGCCGACTCAAGGAAGCGCTGTACGGGCGGTCCGGGGCCCCGGTCGTCGTGGGGCGCTTCGACGAAACCGGGCGACCGCTGCTGACCGCGCGCGGCGCCCTGGGGGCCGAGGAGGTGGCGCGAGCGGTGGCCGCCCATGTGGGCGGGGACCGCATGCCGCGAGCCGCCGCCGTGCACCTGAAGGCGCTCGCGCCGCGTCGGCCGTCCCGGCTCGCGCTTCCCCTGGTGGCGGCACGCACGCCGTTCTTCTGCTCGGGATGCCCGCACAACATCTCCACCCGCACCTCTGACGACACGCTGGTCGGCGTGGGCATCGGCTGCCACGCGATGATCGCTCTGGAGGGGAAGGGGCGCGGCAGGCAGATCGGCCTGACGCAGATGGGCGGCGAGGGCGCACAGTGGATCGGGCTGGCGCCGTTCACCTCCGACCGGCACTTTGTACAGAACCTCGGTGACGGAACGTTCCACCACTCCGGCTCGCTGGCTGTCAGGGCCGCGGTGGCCGCCGGGGTGACCATGACGTACAAACTGCTGTACAACGACGCGGTCGCCATGACCGGTGGCCAGCGCGCCGAGGGACGGCTCGACGTTCCGGTGCTCACCCGCTGGCTCGCCCTCGAAGGCGTACGCCGGGTCGTCATCACGACGGATGACACCGGTGCGTACCGAGGGCTGCGGCTCGACCCGATCGCCTCCGTCCGGCACCGCGACGAACTGCCCGTCGTGGAGGCCGAACTCAGTGCGGTGGACGGCGTCACCGTACTGATCCACGACGATCGCTGCGCGGCAGAGGAACGTCGGCTGCGCAAGCGCGGCAAGCTGCCGATCCCGACCGAGCGGGTCGTCGTCAACGAGCGCGTCTGCGAGGGTTGCGGCGACTGCGGTGACAAGTCGACGTGCCTGTCCGTGCAGCCGGTCTCCACCGAGTTCGGCCGCAAGACGCGCATCCACCAGTCCTCTTGCAACTCCGACTTCAGCTGTCTGAAGGGGGACTGCCCGTCCTTCCTGCTGATCGAGCCGAAGCGCACGCGCCGGCTCGAACCCCCTGCACTGCCCGTCGAACTCGTCGAGCCAGCCCCTCGCTTCGCGGATGAGGACGAGGTACTGCTGCGCATGCCGGGCATCGGCGGCACAGGTGTCGTGACCGTCTCGCAGATCCTGCAGATGGCCGCGCACCTCGACAACAGGTACTCCGCCGGCCTGGAGCAGATCGGGTTGGCGCAGAAAGGCGGGCCCGTGGTCAGTGACCTGCGCATCTCCAGGAGTCCAATCTCCGGCGCCGTACGCGCCTCCCGGGCCACCGCCGACGTCCTGATCGGCTTCGACCTGCTCGGAGTGGCCACGGAGAACCATCTGGCGACAGCACACCCGAGCCGATGCGTTGCCGTCGTCAACACCGCGCTCGTCCCGAGTGCCGCCATGGTCACCAACCAGCTCGCGGTACCCGGGTCCCCCGACGACGCGGTGACCCGTATCGAGGAGGCGACCAGCGGCCCCAATGTGTACCTCGACGCGCTCGCCTTGTCCGAGGCCCTGTTCGGCGACCACATGCCGGCCAACATGGTCCTGGTGGGCGCCGCTTTCCAGCACGGCTGCCTCACGGTCAGCGCCGGGGCAGTGGAGCAGGCCATCCGGCTCAACGGCGCCGCGGTGGAGACGAACCTCATGGCGTTCCGCTGGGGTCGGGCCGCGGTCGTCGACAGGAAGGCGACTCTCGCGGCGGTCGTCCCTCCGGCCGTGGCGGTGGTGGCGGTGGACGAGGCGTCCGCCGCGCTCGCCGCGCACGCGACCCCCGACGACGGGAAACTGCGCCAGATGCTGGCCACGCGCATCGCGGACCTGACGTTGTTCCAGAACGCCGGTTACGCCCACACGTACGCCGAGGACGTGCGGTATGTCAGCACGGAGGCCACTGCGAGGGCCGGCGCCGCCGCCGCCCCGATCGCTGTGGCCTACGCCGAGAACCTGCACAAACTGATGGCCTACAAGGACGAGTACGAGGTGGCGCGACTCCACCTGGACCGCGCGGAAAAGTCCCGGCGTGACCGGGAGTTCGGCCCTGATGCGCGCGTGTCCGTCCTGCTGCACCCGCCGGTCCTGCGCGCCCTCGGCGTCAAGCGCAAGATCCGGCTGCGCCGCACCGCCACTCTGGTCTTCCGCGCGTTGCACGCGACCCGAGGGCTGCGTGGCACCCCCTTCGACGTCTTCGGCTACGCCGCGGTGCGCCGCGTCGAACGGCAACTCATCGTCGAGTACCGCGACCTCATGCGCACAGCGCTCGCCCACCTCACACCGGAGAACAGCGAAGAGGTTGCCGCGCTCGCGGCACTGCCCGGCCTCGTACGCGGCTACGAGGACATCAAACTCGCCGGCGCCGTCCGGTACCGCGCCGAGGCCCGAGCCGCATGGGAAGCCCTCGTCTCGGGACGCAGCCCGGTCGGGCCGGGCAACAGAGCAACCGCCCAGCCGCACACCATCCAGGGAGCGACGTCGTGACCCCCGACCGGATCCTGCCCAGCCGGGAAGCCGAGGACCTGCTGGACCTGACCCGGGCCATCGCGGACCGGCACCTCGCAACCCACGTCGACCGACACGAGCGGGACGAGACGTATCCGGAAGGGGTGTTCAAGGTCCTGGCCGACGCGGGTCTGCTCGGCCTGCCCTACTCCGAGGAGTTCGGGGGCGGTGGTCAGCCGTACGAGGTGTATCTCCAGGTCCTGGAGGAACTCGCCGCACGCTGGGCCGCGGTGGCCGTCGCCACCAGCGTCCACACCCTCGCCTGCTTCCCCCTCGACCGCTACGGCACCGCCGAGCAACGTGAACGGTGGCTGCCACAGATGCTCGACGGCCGCCTCATCGGCGGCTACAGCCTGTCGGAACCGCACGCCGGCTCCGATGCCGCCGCGCTGACCTGCCAAGCCGTCAAGTTCACCAACGGTTACACCATCTCCGGTACCAAGTCGTGGATCACACACGGCGGTAGAGCCGGCTTCTACGCGCTGTTCGCGCGCACCGGGGTCGGCCCGCAGGGCATCTCCTGATTCCTCGCCCCTGGCAGCCACGACCGGCTCGCCTTCGGCCCTCCCGAGCAGAAGATGGGCCTGCACGCCATCCCGACCACCACCGCCTACTGGGACGGCGCAGAGCTGGAAGCCGAACGGTTGATCGGTGCCGAGGGCCAGGGCCTGGGCATCGCCTTCAGCGCCCTGGACTCCGGCCGCCTCGGCATCGCTGCGTGTGCCACGGGGCTGGGGCAGGCCGCCCTCGACACCGCCGTCGAGTACGCCAACGAGCGCACTACGTTCGGCCGCCGGATCATCGATCACCAAGGACTCGGGTTCCTGCTGGCGGATATGGCCGCGGCGGTCGACTCGGCACGTGCCACCTACCTCGATGCCGCCCGTCGCCGCGACAGCGGACGACCGTACAGCCGCCAGGCGTCGGTCGCCAAGCTCGTGGCAACCGACGCCGCCATGAAGGTCACCACCGACGCCGTCCAGGTCCTCGGCGGAGCCGGCTACACACAGGACTACCCCGTCGAGCGCTATATGCGGGAGGCCAAGATCATGCAGATTTTCGAGGGCACCAACCAGATCCAGCGACTCGTCATCAGTCGCATGCTCGCGCGCTGACGTGGTAACGAAGACGGCTCGGCCTCCGAGGTCTTCGCGTGCGGCACCGCAGCAATCATCATCCCAGTCGGTGAGGTCAGGTCCACCGACGGATCATGGACGATCGGCAATGGCGCCGCCGGCCCCGTCTCCATGGCGCTGCGGCAGGCGCTGCTCGATCTGCGGACCGGTGCCGCGCCGGACGTCCACGGCTGGCTCCGCCCGATCGCCTGGCGCGACCTGCAACGGCTCTGCATGACCGCACCTCCCACCATGTCGAGGAAACCGATATGCCCGTAAGCAACGCCCTGTTCGAGACAGACGCCCCGCAGCCATCTGGCGGTCCGCTGGCCGGTGTACGCGTCGTCGAACTGGCAGGACTCGGACCCGCTCCGATGGCAGCGATGTTCCTCGCGGAACTCGGCGCCGATGTCGTGCGGGTGGAGCGGCCTCGGCCCTCCCCGGTCACCGACGGGCTCGACCGAGGTCGGAGTTCGATCGTTGTGGACCTGAAGGACTCACAAGGCGCCGAGGCGGTCTTGCGGATGGCCGAGCGGGCGGACATCCTCCTCGAGGGCTACCGGCCCGGTGTGATGGAGCGGCTCGGCCTGGGACCGGACGCGGTCCTTTGCCGCAATCCGCGCATCGTTTACGGCCGCATGACCGGATGGGGACAATCCGGCCCGCGCGCCTCGACCGCCGGCCACGACATCAACTACATCGCCCTCACCGGGACACTGGCGGCGATCGGCAGCCCGGGAGGGCCGCCGCAGATTCCGCTCAACCTGCTCGGCGACTTCGGCGGAGGCTCCCTCTACCTCCTCGTCGGCGTCCTGGCCGCCCTTCACCACGCCCGTGCCACCGGCGAGGGCCAGGTCGTGGACGCGGCCATCGTGGACGGCGTCACCCATCTCGCCGCCATGATCTGGGAGAAGCGCAGGGAAAACAGCTGGAGCGACGAAGCGGGCACGAACCTCCTCGACGGCGGCGCGCCGTTCTACAGCGTCTACCAGACGCTGGACGACCGCTGGTACAGCGTCGGCGCGCTGGAACCCCAGTTCTACGCCGAGTTGGTCAGGCTGCTGGACCTGCCCCACTGGGCCGGCCGCCAGTACGACCGCGTCGGCTGGCCCAGCATGCGCAGTGCGTTCACCGCCCGGTTCCGCTCACGTACCCGTGGCGAGTGGGACGCGGTGTTCGAGGGAACAGACGCATGCGCTGTTCCCGTGCTCACCTGGAGCGAAGCGGTGGCCGACCCCCATCTTCGTGCGCGCTAGGTGCATCTGCCACAGAGCGGGGGCCACAGCCCCGCGCCCGCGCCCAGATTCTCGCGCACCACCGTGAGGCAGGCCCGCCGTACCGAAGGACACCGCCACAACGAATAGCGGCACCAACGGCCGCTGACGCACGCGATGCGCGAAAAGTGGGGCGCCGAAGGGCTGGCCACACCACACCGACCTCGCGTTCTGACCTACTGACCACTGCAACGACGAACGGAGATCATTCAGCATGGCTGACCTGACTCACATCACCGGACAGGCACCGCACCTCCCGGGTGCCGTACGTGCCGGGGACCTCATCGTCACCTCCGGGATTGTTGACCCGGCCATCTTCCAGGACGTGCCGCCTCCGTCCTTCCGCGACCAGGCACAGGCGGCGCTTGCGCAGCTGCTGTCCTTCGTGACCGAGGCGGGCGGTTCCGCCGCCTCCGTCCTTCGGGTCGAGGCGTACATCGGACGAGCCGAAGACCACAACGAATGGAACGAGGTGTACACCGCGGTCTGGCCGGTTCCCGGTCCCGCCCGAACGACGGTCGTCACCTCATTCGCCATCCCGGGCATCAAGATCGAGATGCAAGCGATTGCCGTCCGGTCCTGAAGCACGCCCATCCCAAGCACGGGGCCGTGCAACTGACGAACCACAACCTCTCAACGATCGGATCACTGTGACTGCTCGCCAGAACCCTGTCGATGTCTTGCGGTACGCATCGTTCACGAACGGTGCCGACGGCGGAAACCCGGCCGGAGTCGTTCTCACGGCGGACGGCCTCGACGACGAGGCGATGCAGGCGATCGCCGCTGAGGTCGGCTACTCCGAGTCCGCCTTCCTCTTCGACGACGGGCCAACTCATCATCGCCGCATCAGGTACTTCTCCCCGCTCGCCGAAGTCGCCTTCTGCGGCCATGCGACGATCGCTCTCGCTGTCGCCCATGCCGAACGGCACGGGGAAGGCCGGCTGATCCTCGAAACACGAGCCGGCCAGGTCGTCGTCGACATGGTGAAGTCGGGGCATGGCTTCGCCGCCATGTTCCGCAGTGTCCCGCCGCAGGTGACGTCTTTCGTCGACGCGGACCTGGACGAGGCTCTCGCCGCGCTCGGGTGGAGCCGCGACGACCTCGACGAGACGCTCCCACCGCGCATCGCGAGCGCCGGAAACCTCCACCCGGTGATCGCAGTGCGAGCCAGGCAGTTGCTCACCGATCTGCACTACGACTTCAACGCGCTCGGAGCGGTGATGGCCAGGTGCGACTGGACCACGGTCCAACTCATCTGGCGCGAGTCCGACTCGCGATTCCACTCGCGCAACCCCTTCCCCCCGGGCGGCCTCTACGAAGACCCCGCGACGGGCGCTGCCGCAGCGGCCTTCGGCGGATACCTGAGAGCCCTGTCGCTGGTGTCCCCGCCAGCCCGGATAACCATCGAACAAGGTCTGGAGATGGGGCGGCCGTCAACGATCACGATCGACATCCCGCCCGAAAGCGGAAGCGGCATCATGATCAGCGGAACGGGTGTCGAGATCCGGTGAACGCCTCGGCGAGGGCTCCCTCGCCGAGGCCGTTCCGTTCGCACCAGAGATGAGTTGTCCGGTCGGCACCGGACGCGGCACCGTCGATCACGACGACCAGCCGATCACGAACTTTCCGGGCCGGCTGTGAGGTGCCGGTCGAACCACTCCGCCACCAGGCGCCCGACCTCGTCGCGGTGCTGCTCGACGAGTTCGAAGTGGTCCGCGGGGAATTCCACGACATCCAGGTCACGGGCCTCGGTACCGGGACGTCGTTGAAGTGCTCGGCGGACGAGGCCAGCGGGGTGATGGTGTCCCGGGTGCCGAGCACGACACGCAGCGGCACTGCGACCGCAGCGTCCTGCGCCCTGTCCGCGGGCGTCATTGCGCCAGCTATTCCTGGAGGAATCTGGCCTTGGCGTCGACGGTCTCTCTGATCTAGCCGGTCCTGTTCCTGACCCCTTGGCTGCCGGGTTGGCACGATCCGGCGGCATGGTCCGGGCTCCATGGCCTGTGCGGTGGGTGGTGGCAGCAGTAGCGGCTGGGGGTGCCGGAGAGGGAGATCGGATGGCGGATGGACAGGACCATGTCGGTGTCCTCGCCGACCTCGACCACGGCGGCGAGGCCGAATCTTCCGGCCCCATCACCACCGTCTTTGACCGCGGTGATGGGGCCGCAGGGCAGGCCGGCTGTGGCGAGGAGGGCGAACCATTCGTCGGCGCTGCGCTGCTTGAGTTTGTCTCTCAGATAGGGCGTAGCTGCTCCCGGTCGCGGGTGCGGTTCAAGTCAGGCTGCTGCGATGGCGTCGCGGTGGCGCTGCTCGGCTGCGGGGAAGAGGTCGAAGGCGCGGTGGCCGAGTGCATCGACTTCTCGCGGCGTGAGGACGTGGGAGTTCCGGAGCGCGTCGATGTTGCGCTTCATGTTGTTCTCGTTCGAGCAGGGGACTCCGGCGTCGGCGCCGTAGACGAGATTGTCGCGGGGCACCATCGTGACTGCTGCGGCGAGGTTGGCGTCTGTGCCGGACGCGGCGGTGTCGAGGTAGAGCTTCGCCAGGTCGGTGCGGATGTCATCGGCAGTCAGGCCCAGTGGGTTGAATACGTACTCCTCCGCACCGAGCAGTCCGAGGCGACCGGAGAGCGCGGGCAGGGCGCCGCCGCAGTGGGCGAGGACGACCGTGAGGCGGGGGTACCGGCGGAAGAATCCGGTGTAGAGGAGGTCCACGACGGTCCGGGTGGTCTCGAAGGGCAATTCGACCAGGACAGAGGTTTGCCGGAACGGAGGCGGCACGGCGCTCGGATGGATGAACAGGGCGGCCGAGCGCCGGTCGAGCTCCTCCCACACCGGCGCCAGACGCGGGTCTCCGAGCGGGACACCTGACCGACGGGTGGTCAGCAGGTAGCCGTCGGGGTGTGTTTCCGTGTCGCCGCGCGCGATCTCGGCCAGAGCCGCGTCCGGGTCGTCGGTGGGTAGGCCGGCGAGCAGGCCGAAGCGGCCAGGGTGGTCGGCGACGAGCTGGGCGCCGTAGTCGTTCCAGGCGCGCAGCTGCGGCAGTGGGGAATCGACGGGTACCGGGCTGAGCATCTGCACGGCGACGCCCAGGCGATCCATCGTGGCGAGCATCGTCTCAGGTCGCCAGTGGTAAGGCTCGGGCGCCAGGAGGTGCGCATCCCTCAGCTGTCGCCACTGGGTCTCACGCTCCTCCGCCGTGGTCGGTGGGGTGAAATGCGCATGTATGTCCACCCAACCGTTGACCTTGTCCATGATGCGTTCTCCCTCGAATCTAGTTGCACTCAAGTGCAACTAACTCGATGGTTGCACGGAAGTGCAACAATGTCCAGATGAGGCAGACGGAGGGCGAGAAGCAGGACGGGAGGACGCGCAATGCCCAGGCCAACCGGGAGCGCGTCTACGCGGCAGCGATCAAGGTGTTCGCTTCGCGCGGCTACGACGCCGCCACAATGGACGAGATCGCGGCAGAAGCCGGGGTGTCACGGCGGACCGCGTTCAATCACTTCCCTGCGAAGTCCGACATCGCCACTGAGTGGGCAGTGCGAGGCGGGGAATCGGCCTTCGCCCTGGTGCGCGACGTCGACCGCATCACCTCTGCCGCTGACCGAGTCCGGGCCTATTTCCATGAGCTGGCCCTCACGGCGGAGCGAAACTGGGACGAGACCCGGCAGATGACAACCGGACTGCTGCGCGGATACGGCGTATCACCCCACCGCTCGCAGCTCTCCGCGGAACTGCGTGATTGGCTGCGTGACTGCCTGCAAGAGCGGCCGGACAACACACCGACACCCTCTGCCGATCCCGCCCTGGCCGTGGACGTGCTCTACGACGTCTTCCAGGGCGCAGTCATGCGATGGCTGCCCCAAGAGGCTGCGCCGCACGGGATGTTCACGGCCGAGGTGGACGCCGCGATCGCGCTCGTGCTGGCCGGATTCGCGAGTGACGCCGACCACGCATAGACAGATGTCTTGCGAGCCGGGAGACCGCTAGGGGGCCCCTCCTCAGGACCGACGGGAACCGAAGAGTTCTCCCTAAGGCCGCATTCCGGCCAGCCCCGTCCGGTGGGGAGTGAACCCGAGGCCCGTCCGCCACATCAGGCCCACCTGTCTGCCCACACCGCTTCCACGGGATCGATATGGAAGAAGGCCCGCCGGCCTTCTTCGGTCCGGCGCGGCTCGCCCTCGGCTGACGACTTCGCGCGATTCCACCTCGGCTGACGGCTGACGGCTGACGGCGCCGTCGCGGTCGGCGGAGGAGTTCCCGGTCCCATTTACTACTGAGCTCCTCGTCGTGATGACAGGCGCCGGTGCTGCCGGGCTCGCCGCGCTCTTGGCTCTCAGATCTGCAACGCAGCCTTTCGTACCTGAAAGCCCCCCTCCCGGCCCGCCCACTGAGCCTCCCTGGCGGGTCGTCGAACTTGAGCGGTGTGCCTTTCGTGTGCACTGACTGGCAGTCACGGCATTTGATGGGTAGGACTGTTGGTGGGCCATGGGCGCAGGACGCCCGTGGTCCTGGGTGATCATTTCTGTTCTCTACGCAGAATGATCGTTTGGGAGCCACGGGCTTGGTCAACGATGCGACGTTGCTGCTGGACTTCGACGGGTGTCCGTCATGCGGGTCGAGCGGTGCGGGGAGGGTGGGCGCCGGGTCCACCTGGCCACGGCGGATGCCTCGGCCTGGGCCTGCCAGGCTTGCGCGGACTTCGCCTCCCGGGTGAAGGGCTGGATGACCACCCGGCCACATGATCTGCCCTACGCGGAGAGCGGGCTGGAGTTCGTCTTGCACAAGCGCTCTGGTGGTGCAGTGAGACGGCCTGTCCACGATGGTCGTTCACCGAGCTGATCGAGCAGATACCGGCTGGGGCCCGGATCACCGGGCGGCTGCGGGCTGCGTCCGGGCGGCGCATGAGGGACGCCGGCTCTCCAGCCGCCCGCCGAATCGGCGCCCGGAACGACGCTCGAAATCGGTCGGCGGATCGGGCTGGGAGAACCTGGTGCCGGATGGTGGAACGGACCGGCGGCGGAAGCGCGGGGCCTCCCTACTGTCTCCGGCATGAGAGAGGTGCTCGTCGACATCACCGATCGGATCATGACGATCGTCATCAACCGCCCCGAGGCCCGCAATGCCGTCACCATGGCCGTCTCGGTGGCTTGTGCCGAGGCGCTCGACGAACTCGACGCCCGCGACGACCTCGCCGTCGGAGTCATCACCGGCGCCGACGGGAACTTCTGCGCCGGTATGGACCTCAAGGGATTTCTGCGCGGCGAGCGCCCGTCGCTGCCGGGCCGCGGCTTCGCGGGCCTGACCAGACGCCCGCCGGCCAAGCCGCTGATCGCGGCCGTGGAGGGCTACGCCCTGGCCGGGGGCTGCGAGGTCGTCCTCGCCTGCGACATGGTGACCGCGGGCCGAGGGGCGAAGCTCGGTATCCCCGAGGTCAAACGTGGACTCATCGCCGCAGCAGGCGGCCTCTTCCGGCTGCCACAGAAGATCCCGGCCAACGTCGCCATGCAGCTCGCGCTCACCGGGGATCTCCTCGACGCGGAGCGCGCCCACCAGCTCGGGCTGGTCAACGTCCTCACCGAGGACGGCGGAGCCCTCGACGCCGCCCACGAGCTGGCGAGCAAGGTCGCCGCCAACGGCCCACTCGCCACCCTCGCGTCCAAGCGGGTCATCACCGAGTCCCGTGGCTGGCCCGCCGACGATCTCTGGGGCCGTCAGGCAAAGATCGTCGAGCCGGTCTTCGCCTCGGAGGACGCCAAGGAGGGCGCCCGGGCCTTCGCCGAGAAGCGCGTGCCCGAGTGGCAGGGCCGGTGAGCTGGGCCGAGTCGGGCCCCTGCCCGGTCGCCGACGGCGTCTTCCGCCTGCCTCTGCCGATCCCGGACCCCGCACTGCGGGCCACCAATGTCTACGTCGTCGAGGACGCCGACGGCGTCGTGCTCATCGACGGTGGCTAGGCGGACCCGGTGTGCCACCGAGCGCTGGTCGACGGACTGGCAGCCATCGGCCATTGCCTCGCGGACATCAGCGCCGTCCATGTCACCCACTCCCACCTCGACCACTACTACCTCGCCATTCAGCTGCGGCACGAGCTCGGCCTCAGCGTCACCCTGGGCAGAGGAGAGGAGGATTCCCTCGCGGTCGCGGCCGCTCCCGCACATCACACCATCCGTCAGGTTCGAGTCCCTGCCCGAGGAGCTCCCGCTCGGGAGCTATCTGCACTCCCTCCAGCAGCTCCTCGCCCAGCCCGACGCGACGCTGCTGCCCGCGCACGGCGAGGTCCTGGCCAGCACACAAGGCCGCGTCAAGGAGCTGCTCCGTCACCACGACGAGCGGCTGGAGCGCACCCTGAACGCCGTGCGCGCCGGCGCCCGCACGGGCCGCGAGGTCGCCTCGACGCTGCCCTGGACCCGCCGGAAGCTGCACCTCGACGACCTCGACATCGTCCACCGCGGCCTGGCCGTGATCGAGATCGGCTCCCACCTCGACGTCCTCGTCGACCGCGGCGCCCTCAGTGCGGTCGACGAGGACGGCGGCGTTCGCCACTATTCCCACTCCTGATCCCGTCCCGTCCAGAAAGGCATCGCGGTGACGAGCCAGCACCATGACACCCTCCTCCTCGACGGCTGGGTGTCCCCGGCCATCCCGTCACGTCGCATCGAGGTCGTCTCGCCGGTGACGGAACGGATTATCGGCAGCGTCCCCGAGGCCACCGAAACCGATGTGGACCGGGCTGTCGCGGCCGCCCGTCGTGCGGTGGACGCACCCGGCGGTTGGGCCAGCCTGCTCCCCGAGCTACGGGCCGCGGCGCTGGAGCGTCTGGCCGACTCGCTGACGACCTCGAAGCCCTGGAATCCTGCCAGCAGGGCTTCCGGAGCGGCGGCGTCGAGTGGAGCGACATCTCCCGTGGCATGGGCCGACGCGCCCGCCACGACGACGAGGAGCAGATCCGCTGGCATGGGCCGACGCGCCCGCCACGACGACGAGGAGCAGATCCGCGCCTTCTGGCGCGAGTGGCAGTGGCGCATGAACGGAGTCAAGCCATGCCCCTCACCCTGGACGAGACCGGGCTGGCGGCGCTCACCCGCAGCGACGTGGAGGACCTCCTCTACCGCGAGGCCGAGCTGAGGCTCTCAGCCGAGCGCATCGCCGCCGGTGCGACCGTCGTAGGCCGCAAGATCGGACTCACCTCCGCGGCCGTCCAGCAGCAGCTCGGCGTCGACCAGCCCGACTTCGGGATCCTCTACGACGACATGGCCTACTCCGGCGGCGACACCGTGCCGTACGACTCGGTGCTCCAGCCGCGCGTCGAGGCCGAGGTCGCGTTCGTGCTCAAGGACGACCTTGCCGACGGCCCGCTCGACGCCGAGCAGGTCAGAGCCGCGATCGACTACGCCGTGCCGGCGCTGGAGATCTGCGGCAGCCGGGTCGCGAACTGGGACATCAGCTTCGGTGACACCGTCGCCGACAACGCCTCCGCCGGCGCGTACGTCCTCGGTCCGCTCCGCAGGACCCTCGCCGAGGCCGAGCCCAAGGAGGTGGGCATGGAGATGACGATCGACGGCGAGGTCGTCTCCACCGGCTCGGGCGAGGCCTGCCTGGGCGATCCGATCAACGCCGTTGTCTGGCTCGCGCGGCAGGCCCGCGAGTTCGGTGAGCCGCTGAGAGCCGGCCAGGTCGTGCTGTCCGGGGCCCTCGGCCCCATGTGCCCGGTCGAGCCAGGTGCCACCGTCACCGCCACCCTCACCGGGCTGGGCAGGGTCTGCGTTCACTTCGGCAAGTGAAGTCCACCAAGCAGTCGAGCGAGAGCGAGAAGATGAGCAAGAGCGGGAAGGCGAAGGTCGCCATCATCGGGTCGGGCAACATCGGCACCGACCTGATGATCAAGGTGATGCGCACCAGTGGGCGCCTGGAGATGGGTGCCATGGTCGGCATCGACCCCGAGTCGGACGGGCTCGCGCGGGCGAAGCGGTTCGGTTTCGCCACGACCCCCGAAGGTGTCGACGGCCTCATCGACCTGCCGGAGTTCGACGAGATGGACATCGTCTTCGACGCGACGTCGGCCAAGGCGCACGAGCACAACGCGCGCAGGCTCCAGCCGTTCGGCAAGCGCCTCATCGACCTGACGCCGGCGGCCATCGGGCCCTATGTCATCCCCGCGGTCAACCTCGATGCGCACCTCGACGCCCCGAACGTGAACATGGTGACCTGCGGCGGCCAGGCGACGATCCCGGTCGTCGCGGCCATCAGCCGCGTCGTCCCGGTGCCCTACGCCGAGATCGTCGCCTCGATCGCCTCCAAGAGCGCCGGCCCCGGCACCCGGGCCAACATCGACGAGTTCACCGAGACCACCTCGGCCGCCATCGTCCAGGTAGGCGGCGCCCAGCGAGGCAAGGCGATCATCGTCCTCAACCCCGCCGAGCCGCCGCTCATCATGCGCGACACCGTCTTCGCCCTGGTGAACACCCCCGACATGGCGGTGCATGAGGAGATCCTGCGCTCGGTGGAGAAGATGGTCGCCGACGTGGCCGTCTACGTCCCGGGCTACCGGCTCAAGCAGCAGGTCCAGATCACCCGGATCCCGCGGAGCGGCCGACCCATCAGGTGTCGGTGTTCCTCGAGGTCGAGGGCGCCGCGCACTACCTCCCGGCGTACGCCGGGAACCTCGACATCATGACCTCCGCCGGTATCCAGGTCGCGCTACGCATCGCCGCCGCCAAGGAGGCCAAGTGAGCACCACGCGGATATTCATCCAGACGTCACTCTGCGCGACGGCATGCACGCCGTGCGCCACCGGATCACCCCCGAGGCCGTCAAGCGCATCGTCGTCGCCCTGGACGAGGCCGGAGTCGACGCCATCGAGGTCGCCCACGGCGACGGCCTCGCCGGCGGGTCGGTGAACTACGGGCCCGGCTCCCACACCGACTGGGAGTGGATCGAGGCGGCCGCATCCGTGCTCCGGAACGCCCGGCTCACCACGCTGCTGCTGCCCGGCGTCGGCACCATCCGCGAGGTGAAGCAGGCGTGGGACCTGGGTGTGCGCTCCGTGCGAGTCGCCACGCACTGCACCGAGGCCGACATCTCCGCCCAGCACATCGCCGCAGCGCGCGAGATGGGCATGGACGTCTCCGGCTTCCTGATGCTCTCCCACATGGCGCCGCCGAAGGAACTCGCGCAGCAGGCCAAGCTCATGGAGTCATACGGCGCCCACTGCGTCTACGTCACCGACTCCGGCGGCCGGCTGACCATGAACGACGTCGCCGCCCGAGTGTGCGCCTACCGTGACGTCCTCGACCCGGCCACCGAGATCGGCATCCACGCCCACGAGAACCTCTCGCTCTCGGTCGCCAACTCGGTCGTCGCGGTCGAGAACGGCGTCCACCGCGTCGACGCCTCCCTGGCCGGCCATGGTGCCGGTGCGGGCAACTGCCCGATCGAGGCGTTCGTCGCGGTCGCCAACCTGTCGGACTTCAATCACGGGTGCGACCTGTTCAAGCTGCAGGACGCCGCCGACAACATCGTCCGCCCGCTCCAGGACCGCCCAGTGCGCGTGGACCGCGAGACCCTAACCCTCGGCTACGCCGGCGTCTACTCGTCGTTCCTGCGGCACGCGGAGAACGCTGCGGCGCGATACGGCGTCGACGTCCGCGACATCCTCATGGAATGCGGCCGACGGCGGCTCGTCGGCGGCCAGGAGGACATGATCATCGACATCGCGCTCAACCTCGCCGCCGAGGGGGCCGCCACACTCACTGGAGCAAGGCCCTCGACCCGTGGGAGCGGGCGCGTGAACGAACGGAGCGGATGAGCGCATGGATGAGCTGTCGGGAAAGATCGCCTTCATCACGGGATCGGCTGGTGGGATCGGACTGGGAATTGCCCGCGCGTGTGCGCAGGCGGGCATGCGGATCGTGCTCTCGGACATTGACGAACGCGAGCTGGGGGATTCTGCAGCGCAGTTGACGGATGCCGGCGCTGACGTTCTTGCGGTTCCGCTCGATGTCACGGACCGAGAGGGGTGGGCCCGTGCGGCCGGCCGGGTGTCCGAGGAGATGGGCCCGGTGCAGCTGCTGGTGAACAACGCCGGTGCGAGCACCTTCGGCATGCGCTTCGAGGAAATAGGCCCCGCGGTGTGGGATCGCATGATCGGCATCAATCTGACCGGCGTCTACAACGGGGTGCATACCTTCCTTGACGCCATGCGGGCGGCGGGCGGCGGCCATATCGTCACCACCTCCTCGATGGGAGGGCTGGTCGGTATGGCGGCGCTGGCGCCGTACTGCGCAACCAAGTTTGCCGTCGTGGGGCTCTCCGAGGTGCTGCGTGCCGAGCTCGCCGAGGAGCAGATCGGTGTCAGCGTTCTGTGCCCCGGCGGTGTCCGGTCGCGGCTGTGGCGCACCTCGCGCCCCGTGCGGGGGTTGCCGGACTCCGACACCCCGCCGTCGGATGTGAGCGGGCAGTCGGCGAATCCTGCCGGAATGGATCCCTTTGAGGTGGGCCTGCGCGTGCTGGAGGCGGTCGTCGCCGACGAGCCGTACATCCTGACCCACCCCGAGTTCAGGGATGCCGTCACTGAGCGGCACGAGCGGCTGCTGCACGGATTCGACCGCGCGGAAGCCTTCACGAAGTGATCGGGGTTCCGTGCGTCCTTGAGCTGACCACGCCGGGCACTGTCGCGCGCGATTGCCGCACGGCGCCCGGTTCAACCTGGAATTTGCCGATAGGTGACGGCCCGGTCATCGGCTGCTCCGGTCGGGCGTGGGCAGGGGCGATCCGGAAGGGCTAAGGTCCGCAGGATCAACTGGGTGGCTGAGGCAACTACTTGTCGGCGGCCCTGTGTTGGAGGATGCCCGCGCGTCCGGGTCGGCTGCCCGCGCGGCGCGATCGTCGGGTGGATCGGGCGGTACGAGATCGGGAGGATGGACATGGCGAACACAGTGGCGGAGATATCGGGCGGGGGAGCCGCCGAGGTACCGTCGTTTCCGATGCCCAGGGCGGACGGCTGCCCGTTCGACCCTCCGCCTGAGCTGCGGCGGCTGCAGGACCAGGCGCCGCTGAGCCGGGTACGGCTGTGGGACGGCAGTACCCCGTGGCTGGTCACCCGGTTCAACGATCTGCGGGACCTGCTGGCGGACCCGCGGGTCAGCGCGGACAGCCGCCGCGCGGGGTTCCCGCACATATCCGAGAGCATTCGCGACACCCGGGACAAGACCAGGACCTTCCTCACCATGGACGGCGAGGAGCACTCCCGGATACGTCGCATGGTGACCGGCTCCTTCACCGCTCGGCGGATGGAGGCCATGCGCCCGACGATCCAGAAGATCACCGACCGCCTGATCGACGACATGCTGGCTGGTCCGTGTCCGACGGATCTGGTCCAGACCCTGGCTCTGGCGCTGCCGTCGATCGCCATCAGCGAACTGCTCGGCGTCCCGTACGCCGACCACGATTTCTTCCAAAGCAACACGGCCGCCCTGACCGAGCGGGGCCTGGCACCCGAGAAGATGCTTGAAGCCCAGCGCCGGATGGTCGAATACCTGGAGCAGCTGGTCGGCGACAAGCTACTCCACCCTGGCGACGACATGCTGTCCAGGCTGGCGTCCGAGCAGGTCGCCACCGGCGCCATCACCCGCCAGGAACTTGCCTCCATGGGCTTCCTGCTGCTGATCGCCGGGCACGAGACCACAGCCAACATGATCACGCTCGGCACGCTGGCGCTGCTCGAACACCCCTACCAGCTCGCCGAGTTGCGGGCCACCGAGGGTCCGAAGCTGGTGGCCGGGGCGGTCGAGGAACTGCTGCGGTACCTGCACATCGTCCACTCCGGGCGGCGGCGCATCGCCCTTGAGGACATCGACATCGCGGGCCAGACGATCGGCGCGGGCGAGGGCATCGTGTTGGCCAATGACATCGGCAACCGGGACCCCGAGTTCTTCCCCGAACCCGACCGGCTGGACATCCACCGTGACGCCCGACGGCACCAGGCGTTCGGCTTCGGCCCGCACCAGTGTCTGGGCCAGCCGCTGGCCCGCCTGGAACTGCAGGTCGTCTACGGCACCCTCTACCGCCGGATCCCCACCCTGCGCCTGGCCATCGGCCTGGACGAGGTGCAGTTCAAGCGGGACGGGCTGATCTACGGCGTCTACGAGTTGCCGGTTGAGTGGTGACTCCGTCGTGACGGCCGGTTCCGGCAGCAGTGAGACGGCGACAAAGGAGCGAGGAAGACACATGCGGATAGCGGTCGACCAGGACAAGTGCGTGGGGTCAGGGCAGTGCGTGCTGGCCGTTGAGGAGGTCTTCGACCAGCGCGAGGAGGACGGCATCGTCGTACTGCTGGACGCCCAACCGTCCGACGAACTGGTACCAGACGTCCAACAGGCCGCCTTCGTCTGCCCGGGCCGGGCCATCACGGTGTCGCCGTAGCAGGCACGACGCCATCGATCGCCCACCACCAAGGCCTCCCCGCGGCGTGCGTTCTGCCTCGGGGGGTCTGCGGTGGCACTTGCGCGTTACATGGCCAGCAGCGCGGCGAGGCTGCGGACTTGGCCGGTGCCGGCCAGCCCGCACACGGCGTCGATCACGGCCTGGGCCCTGGCATCGCTTATGACGCCGCCGGTGTTGTCGCGGAACTTGGCGGTGACGTCCGCCCTGGTCGCCGGGCGGGCCGGGTGGCCGGTGAAGCCCGCCTGGTAGCGCTCGAACGAACGCCCGTCGTGCAGCGTGATCTCGACCCGGGAACTGAGAAACGAGTCCCCCGCGGGAATGGCGATGGCGTACGGCTGCACCAGGTCCGCCGCCGCCAGAATCTCCGGATCGTTCCATCGCCGGGGATCCATGTAGTCCTGGGGGGCGTTGCGGCCGGTGACGAGCTGCAGGGCGGTGCTGAAGGCCAGTGAGAACTGTGCGGAGATCGCGTCGGTGGGGCGGGTGATGTGGGCGCCGTGTCCGACGACGACATCCGCCAGGCCGACCCGGATCGTGGTGACGGTGCGCCAGTCCTCGATGCCGTGCTCGGCGCGCAACTGTTTGACCAGGTCAAGGGGGGCGTGGATGGTGCCCACCGTCGGATAGAAGCGGAAGACGGTGTCCAGGATGTGCCAGCGGTCCCAGCCGCGCTCCAGCGGGGCGGTGTCGGCGGTGCCGGCGAACATGGCGAAGATCCCACGATCACCTTCGAGGATCGCGGCCGGACCGGTCAGGCCCGCCTGGGCCAGCAGCGCCGCCTCGGTGCCCGAGCGGGACGCCACTCCCGCGTGCAGGCGCTTGACCTCACCGCCCGAGCGGTCGTATTCCATGGTCCCGCCCGCGTCACTGGCCGCGATGCCGAAAGCGTGGGCCAACTGCTCCGCGTCCAGGTCCAGCACCTTTCCTGCCGCGGCGGCGGCGCCGAATACACCCATGACCTTGGAACCGTGCCACCCGGTGCGGAGCATGCCCTGGCTGGCCACCGCCCCCAGCAGACACATCACCTGCACCCCGGCGACGACCGCGACCAGCAGGTCCCGGCCCGACGCGCCATCGCGCTCAGTCAGGGCAAGCGCGGCGGGAACCACAGCCGAGGAAGTGTGCCAGGCCAGCTCGTGGGCGTCGTCGAACTCACACGCCGAGCCGAGCGTTCCGTTCACCCACGCCGCTTGGGCGGGCGAGGTGCGCCGCTCCGCACCGGTGACGGTGGACTGATCAGGTCCGGGCGCCAGCTCGGACAAGCGCCGCACCGGCTGCACATTGGGCAGGGTCGCACCGCGTATCTGCAGCCCCAACTGGTCGAGTATCAGCATCTGCGTCCGATCAACTACATCCTCGGGCAAGTCCTCGAACCGCAGGTCGGTGACCCAACGGGCCAACCGCTGCGAGACCGTCGCGGCGCCGGCCTGGGCGGTGTGAGTGGTCATGACGGATCCTCAGCCTCGACGCGTGCCTTCCTCGGCGCCGAGCGTAGCCGTCGGCGCAGCCGCCCCGAACGGGGCCGGTGCGGCGGCCACCGCGTCTGGGGCCTCCATCCTGCCGGGAACACCAACGAGGGCCACGTGATCGCGGAGAGCCGTCCGCCGCTGCGGTCAGGTCGCTGTGCAGGCGCCGGTGCCGCCGAGGCGGAGCATGGCGGCGTAGACCTGGCTGGGGGTCATGGGCGGTTCCGGCAGCGGGTGGGCCCGCTCGGCACGGAATCGAGCATGAGGTAGAGGTGCCGCCACCAGACGTTCGGTGC
Organism: Streptomyces doebereineriae; assembly: GCF_031845645.1. Classification (NCBI taxonomy): domain Bacteria; kingdom Bacillati; phylum Actinomycetota; class Actinomycetes; order Kitasatosporales; family Streptomycetaceae; genus Streptomyces; species Streptomyces doebereineriae. The sequence continues at coordinate 11,120 of NZ_JAVREZ010000018.1, read as the reverse complement.
GATGCCGTGGGTGGCCTCAACGCCCCCCGCGCGGCCCCCATCAACGTCCGCGCCGCCGGCAACAAGGGCGGCATCCGCCTCTCGCGCGCCAACGCCGCCGCCTCTTCCTCCAGCAAGCCGCCGACACCACTCGCATCGGCCAGCCCCCTTCATCACCGACAAGGAGATGATGTCCCGCCCCCGACGTGCCGGATTGCCCCGGCTTCTCAGACGGACATGGCGGATCCTCAGTGAGTCGGCTGACGAAGGGCTCGCGTACGCGAGACACACGGCGGGCGCAATTGCGGCCGCCGGTAGCATGCGCCTCGTACCGCACGATCGACTTTCCCGCCGCCTTGTCGGCGGCATGCACAGGAGAGGCTGAACCTTGAACGTACTCGCCGAGATCGTCGCCGGGGTCCGCGAGGATCTTCAAGAGCGCATGGGCAAGGTGCCCCTCGACGAGCTCAAGGAACTCGCCGCCCTCGCGCCTCAGGCGAAGGACGGCGTGGCCGCCCTGCGCGGCGACTGCGTCCGCGTGATCTGCGAGGTCAAGCGGTCCAGCCCGGCCAAGGGCGCGCTCGCCGCGATCGCCGACCCGGCCGCGCTGGCCTCCCAGTACGCGGCCGGCGGCGCAGCAGCGATCTCGGTCCTGACCGAACAGCGCCGCTTCAAAGGCTTCCTGTCCGACCTTGCGGCCGTCCGCGCCGCCGTAGACACACCACTGCTGCGCAAGGACTTCATCGTCACCGCCTACCAACTGTGGGAGGCTCGCGCCCACGGCGCCGACCTGGCCCTGTTGATCGTGGCCTCCCTGGACCAACCAACCCTGGTCGCGCTGATCGAGCAGGCCCACGCCATCGGCCTGACCCCGCTCGTCGAGGTACACGACCAGCAGGAGGCAGCCCGCGCCGTCGACGCCGGTGCCCGCGTCATCGGAGTCAACGCCCGCGACCTGAAGACCCTTCACGTCGACCGGGACACCTTCACCCGAGTGGTCCCCGCGATCCCGGATCACATCGTGAAGGTCGCGGCCTCCGCGGTACGCGGCCCGCGGGACCTCATCGCCTACGCCGACCACGGCGCGGACGCGGTCCTCGTGGGCGAGGCCCTGGTCACCGGCCCCCACCCCCAGGCCGTCGTCGCGGACCTGGTGGCCGCCGGCATTCGCCACTGACGCCCAGCCCACTCCAGCGTCCAGCCTCCGTACAGGCGACGACCACGACATCCTGCGCGACCGGCTCGATATCCGATGGCAAGACCCGACTGGTCAGTGAAGTCGATCCCCCACGATCGCTTTGGAGATGTCGAGGGCGAGGCGTGGGGTGACGGGCAGTGCGTCGCCTTGGCGCTCAGGTCTTCAGGGGTAGGCTCACGTGCGCGTGTCCTCACCGGATCCGGCCGGCTTCGCGCCGCCCGCTGTTCGCGTCGTTGTCACGGACGGGGCAGGACGATGGTTCACGGCGGCTTCTGCACGGTCGGCCCGGTCGGCGTAGTCAACCGTTTCCGCAGGTGCCAGTGCTCATCAAGTCGCGGATTCTGCAGATTCAATGTGAATGCGGACCTGCCGCAGGAGTGCGTCGGCCCGTCCCTCGACCTCGGCGGCATCCTTGGCCGGCTTGTCCGCCGGTGACTCGCTCGACAGTGGCCAGTGCGCTGACAGGTGTGGTGTCCCGGTCGATCTGACCGACGCGCTCGGACTGGCGCGGCAAGAGGCTCTGCCGGGGCGCGCTCCCGGCCCTGGACCGGCCGTCCGAGAGGGATAGGACGGCCGCTTCTCGGGCCGCTTCAGCCTAGTTCGGTCAGTCGCCGTACGGCCGGAGCTGCGAAGGTCTCCATCCACCGCGACGTGGCGCCCAGATGCGGCGAGATGATGACCGTGTCGATGCCGAGCTCGGCGTACGGTTCGATGTCGTGGGTGAAGCCGTCCAGGTTCTCCTCGGTGGCGGCCGCTCCTGAGTACGTGATCGTCCGGCGGATGGAGTTGTAGTCGCGGTCTGCCTCGTCGCAGTGGCCGCGCAGTACGTCGAGCTTGTGTGCGACGTCTTCGAGTGAGGTGGCGAACAGATTGCAGGCGTCGCCGTACCGGGCGACGAGCCGCAGTGTCTTCTTCTCCCCACCGCCGCCGATCATGATCTCCGGGTGCGGGCTGCTGACCGGCGGCGGCACGCACAGGGTTTCGGCGAGCTGGTAGTAGCGGCCTTCGAAGGGCCCGTTGTCGTCCGGGTCCCACATCTGCAGGCAGATCCGCAGGGTCTCCTCCAGCCGTTCGAACCGCTCGGCGAGCGGCGGGTAGGGCACGCCCAGGCCGTGGTGCTCACGGTCGTACCAGGCCGCTCCGATGCCCAGGGTGGCCCGGCCGCCGGAGAGGACGTCGAGCGTGGTGGCGATCTTGGCGAGCAATCCGGGGTGGCGGTACGTCACTCCGGTGACCAGGGCGCCCAGTCGCACCGTGGAGGTGTGGGCGGCCAGATAGGCGAGGGCCGTGTAGGCCTCCAGCATGGGTGCCTCGGCGCCGCCGTTGAACTCCATCTGGAAGTAGTGGTCCATCACCGACAGCCGGTTGACGCCGGCAGCCTCCGCCGCCGCTCCCGCGGCGGCCAGCTCTGCCGCCAAGGCACGACCGCCCTCGGGGTGGTCGAACCGGTTGATGTGCACGCCGACGTGCATGTCCGTCTCCGCTCAGTGTCTTCTCGGGGGTCTGTGAGGCCTTCGGCGGCACTCGGTGCGGTCGCGAGCGGCCGGCGGGGGGTCCTGGGTGTCAAACCGTGCGGCCTTCTCTCCCGCCCGGTGGGCGGTGTTCCCAGAGCGTTTCTCCCTGGAGTTCCAGGACGACGGTGCCGGAGTCGTTTGTGAGGGCGCCCCGGCTGCGGACGACGGCGGTGCCGTCGTGGCGGGGGCGTACCTCCACGATCTCCATCGAGCCGTGCAGCACGTCCCCGGGGTGGACCGGCGCCCGCATGCGCAGGGATGTGATCTCCCGACCGGCGATGACGGCGGCGCGGGAGAAGACCGCGTCCACCAGGAGGCGTTGCAGGACCGCCAGGGTGTGGAAACCGCTGGCGATGATGCCCCCGAAACGGCTTGCGGCCGCCGCGGCCTCATCCGTGTGCAGCGGCAGCGGGTCGAATCGACGGCCGAAATCGAGGATCTCCTCCTTGGAGACCTTGGCGCTGCCCAGGTCGAACACGACTCCGGGGCGAAGGTCCTCGGCGTACAGCCGCACGGCGCTCACCACCGGTCCGACGTCCACGCCGGCCCTCCCGGGCCCTGGCCTTGGCTCAACCGGTGGGTGTGCGTGCCGAGTCGCATGCGGCTCTCCGTTCATCTCATCCTGCGGGGGCGGTCGTCGGCGATGTCTCGTGCTCGCCGGCTACGAGGCGAGGGCGGCGATCTCCGCACTGTCCAGCCAGCCGGCGTGGACACCGAACGGCACCCGCTGCGGCAGATGCAGCCGTGCCAGTTCGGTCATGGTCCGGGCATCGATGACGACGAGTTCGGCGCGGTGGTCATCCATCAGCAGGTCGAGGAGGTAGCCGTCGTCCTCGCTGCTCGCCGTGGGCCTGGGAACGAACAGGGCCTCACCGCCGTACATGTCGCCGTAGTCGAGGTAGCCGATTTCCTTCTCCTCGACGAGGTCGTACTTGAGGACCCCCTTGCCCATATAGCCGTCACCGTGCTCGTCGAGCAGGTAGCAGTAGCGGCTGGTCCGTCCGACGTGGTTCAGATTGAGGCTGGGCCGCTCGTAACCGTGGTCGATCAGCAGCCGGTCGTCGGTGACCTCCCCGGTGTCCAGGTCCAGCACCCAGGTCCTGACCTGGGCGGGCGGTTCCTCAGGGGTGTGGATCGCAACGCTCGACGGATAGGACGGGAAGACTGGGGAGTAGAGCACGATCTCCCGCGAGCCGCGCGGGCCTTGGCGCTCCCAGGCGTTGATGACGTGCCAGACGGTGCCGGCCTGGCCGGTGGTGAACCAGCGCACCTCGGTGTCCGGTCCGAAGTCGCGGGGGAGAACGCCCCACCGCAGCCGGTGGCCGGCATCGTGGCGGAAGACGCTGCCTTCGGGGCCGAGCAGTCCGCCGGGATCCCGGCGGACGGAGATGTCGGCGAACACGAGGTGGTTCTCGGTCAGGAAGAAGTCGTGCAGCCAGCCCATCTCGCCCGTGTCCGGCGTCTGCCGGTGCACGACCTGCTGTGCCGCGAGTTCTCCCTTGTGGAGCAGTCCGGCGATGATCTGTCCGGACGGCTCGACGCTGAGGTTGTACACGTCGCCGTTGTCCGGGTTGATGCGCGGGTGCGCGGAGAACGGGCCTTCCCATTCCCCCGCCCACGTCTCCAGCCGGCCGCGGCCGTCCACGATCAGACGGCCGTCCTCGACGCGCGTGTCGAGAACGAACGCGTAACCCGTTTCCTGAAGGCAGTACAGGCGCCCGTGGTGGTACCGGACCGACGTCGAGCCCGGGGTCCGTTCGAGGGGGCCGAGGGCGGGGATCAAACCTTGGCGGATCTTCTCCTCCGTCAGGGCGATCCGGTCCGCGCCCGGCCTGCCGGAGACCAGGTCGGAGAACTCCGGGTACGACTCCCGGCCGGCCGCACGCTCGGCCTCGAACCGAGGAGTGCGGACGTAGGAATTGGAATACGTGGCACTGCCCGAGGAGATCTGGATCTGGTGGATCATTCCGGCGCCCGAGAAGGCGTGAAGCCGGATACGGCCGTTGTCGAACTGGGAGTTGGTGCCGTTGCGCAGGTACGCGCCGTCCAGGTCGGCAGGCAGTTCACCGCTCACCCGGACCGGAGCGTGGGCCAGTTCCCTGCGCACCGGCCGGTAGCCCGGAACGTTGTACACGCTGTCCCTGTTGTGATTCTCCAGATCCAGCGCGGCGTCGATGCGCCGTTCCTCTTCCTCTATCGCGGAGACGGACGAGACGGTCATGGATCACTCCTTGCTGCCGGGCGGGCATGCGAGACCGAGCCCCCTGCGTGCATCGGGCTGTGGAGTACGAGCGGCTGCACCGGTCCGGCGCCGCAAGTGATGTTCAGGGAGGGGACCCTGGACGTCAGTCGAGTTCCGTGACGAACCGGTGGAGCAGGCGGCTGAACGTCTCGACGTCCTCGTCCGGCCACTGGCCGAGCCGCTCCTCGAGCCCCTTGCGCTGGAGCTGCCTGACGCGCGCCAGGCGGGCGCGGCCGGTGTCGGTGAGTTCCAGCAACTTGGTCCTGGGCCGCGACGGATGGGCCACCCGGCGCAGCAGGCCGTCCTCCTCCAACTGGGACAGCTGACGGCTGACCGTGGACTTCTCCAGGCCGTACCGCTCCGCAAGGTCGGAGGCGGTAGGGAGGGGGAAGGTGCGCACGTACGACAGCATCGTGTACGCGACGAAGGGCAAGTCGTCGTACATGTTGTTCGCCCGCACCCGGGAATTGCGGGAGAACAGGATGATCGCCTCGTGGATCGCATCAAGAGCCTCGTCCTGTGCTGTCATGACGTCATCATGGAGTTGTACGAAGCAACTGTCAAGGTTGTATCGTGCAACTCAAAGGATGTGAGACCAGCCAGAAGGCCGTGGACATGAGTGTGCTGCGACTGGATGCTCGGCGGGACGCGTTCGTCTGGGCGTCAGACATCCGATCCAGGCGAGTCGCATGCCCTCACAGTCACGTAGACGCGCCGTCAGAGACAACTCTCCAGGTGGTCCGCGGGGCTGGGGACTCTGGTACGCACGCGGAGAGGGCCACGACCGTGTGGCGTGGCCCTCTCTCGGGGCCCTGCAGGAGAGCGGGGCTTGTTCTGTCGACGTGTGCCGGAGTCTCAGCGGGATCCGCTGCCGCTCAGTCCTTGCCGGTGAGCCGCCAGATCTGGTTCTTCTTGGTGGTCAGGGCGCTCGCCGCGTCGCATGTCCACTGGTGGACGAGGGCTCCGGGTGCCGTGGAGATGGTGCTGACGTCGACGCACTTGCCGCTGTTCACGGCGACGAGCTGGTAGTCGTGGCTGTTGCCGAGCGCGGTCACCGCGTTCAGCTTGAACCGCTGGTTGGTGCCTCCGTGGCAGGTCCACTGCTGGACGGCGGCCCCGTTGGCGGTGGAGTAGGCGGAGATGTCGAGGCACTTGCCGCTGGAGTGGTTGACGACGGTGTAGGTGTCGGTGGTGCCGCTGACGGGGTGGAAGTCGAAGACCTGTTCCTGGCCGGTGCCGCAGGTGTTCTGCTGGTACTGGGTGCCGTCGGCGGTGGACTGGCCGGGGTCTTCGAGGCAGAGCGAGCTGTGCTGGGCGACGGCCGTGGAGGAGAAGCCGGTCGAGGCGCCGATATGCGGGTTCTGCGGGGCGAAGGAGACTTCGTCGAGATGGGGCGCGGAGCTGGAGCGCAGGGCCTTTCCGACGTCGCTGCCGCCGCCGGAGTAGACCAGGCCGATGGTGGTGCCGTCGTAGTTGTAGAGCTGCGAGGCGGTGAACTTGACCGTGTTGGCGCCCTTGGCGAGGGTCACAGGCACGGTGTGGGTGGCGAACTGGTTCCAGTGCAGGGTGCTGGCGAAGTTGACGCGCTTGGCGGAGCCGCCGTTCACGCTGACGTCGGCGTGCTCGACCATGATGTCGGGGTTGCCGTAGTAGGGGGTCAGCATCTCGTTGTTGGCGTAGCGCGCGGTCATGGCGTAGGTGCCGGCCGTGGGTGCGTCGACATTGAGGGTAAGGGAGTTGGCGGTTCCGTTGCCGATGCCGGCGACGACGCCGCCGTTGGCCTGGCTGTAGGTGGTGTCGGCGGCCGCGGTGCCTGTGAGGGTGCCGTTCTCGGCCTGGTAGGTGACGACGTTGCCGGTGGTGACGGCGTCGGTGGCGCTGAACGGGGTGACGGCCACGTCGTCCAGGGCCAGGGTGCCGCTGGTGCCGGTCACCTTGACCTTGTTGATGCCGGAGTTCAGGTAGACCCGGTTGGTGGAGGTGGACCAGGCGGTGGGCGTCGCGCCGGAGAGCGTCTGGTCGTCGGCGGTGAGTCCGTTGACGGTCAGGGTGGCCTGGCCGGTGTTACGGAAGCGGGATGCCAGGTCGGCGTATCCGTCCCGGGCGGAGTAGACCCAGAACGTCGCGGACTTGCCGCTCGTCAGGTTCACCGCACCGGCCCCGGACTGGCCCTGGGAGGTGTAGGTGGCGGTGCCGCTGTCGGACAGAACGGCCTGCTCGGCCTCGTGGAGCGTGGTTCCCTGGACGGCGGCGTCCTTGTACTGCAGGTCGATCTTGTCGATGATGGCGTCGCCGATCGTCGCCGCGCCGTTGTCACCGGTGGTGGCCAGGGTGATGGTGTGGCTGCCCGCGGTGAGGTGCACCGTGGCGTCGTCGTGACCCCACACCACCCACTGGAAGCCCACCGGAATGTCGATCCGGGTCGAGGCGCCGCCGTCGACCCGTGCGTACACGTTCGTCGGGCCCTTGACGCTGCTCGACGTGGTGGAACTGTTGCCGAACACCGACAGGTTGTAGTCACCGGTGGTGGGAACGGAGACGGGGAAGGAGATCACCGTGGTGGAGCCGGTGCGCAGACCGCCGACGTCCTTGGTGCCCGAGGTGGCGAACTTGGCGACGTTGCCGGTGGTGCCCTCGGTGTTGATGTTGTAGCCGCTGCCGCTGAGGGTGGCGTTCTCGGCCTCGTACGACGCCGACCAGGTGCTGTCGGAGGCGGTGGTGCTGCCGGTGCCGCCAGGGGAGACGATCACCTGGTAGGCGGACATCGCGTCGAGGGTGATGGGGAGGGTGATCGAGCCGTCGGAGCCCACGGCGACATCGGCGTCGGAGAGCCGGGTCGGGGTCGCCGCCGCGCCGATGTAGCCGCTGTAGCGGTCCTGGAACACGCTCACGTGCACGGTGCTGCCAAAGACCGAGGAGGGGATGTTCTGGATGACCGTGTTGGAATCACCGCTGGTGCCGCCCCCGGCGAGGATGACACGGGCCTGCTTCTTGGCCGTGTCGAGGCTCGCCAGGCCCTGGAGGGTGTACGCGTCGTTGTTCGCGGCGCCGGTGACCTTGACGGTATTGCCGCTCATGGAGCTGTACCAGTTGTACAGCCACCACTGGGCGTTGGGGATGTTCTGGCCGGCGGCGGAGTCGCCGAGGTGGCCGTTGATGTTCCAGTACGGCAGGTTGCCGTCGACCTTCTCGTCCTCGATGGCCGCGATCCACTGCACCATCTGACCGGGGTCCGTGAGGTGGTACCGGTAGGCGTACTCGTTGAGATTGATCGGCAGCGGTGTGGTGATCCCCGCCGCGGTCTCCAGCGCGCGGTAGTTGTCGACCGTGCTGCGTACGGCCGCCGGACTGCCCAGGGTGTGCCAGGTCACCACGTCGGGCAGGCAGCTGTTGGCCTTGCAGTAGACGAGGAAGCTGTTGAGGGCGGAGCTGGTGTAGCTGGAGTTGTTGGGCCCGGCCAGACGCGCCGCGGGCCAGATGCCCTTGATGAAGTCGTAGGTCTGCTTCCACTCGGCGTTGAACGCGGCCTGCGACCCTCCGTTGGTGCGCAGGCCCGTGAACCAGTTGCCGTCGGGCTCGTTGTACGGCACGAAGACGATCCGGTCCTTGTACGGGCTGGCCATCGCCTGCTCGACCTGGGCCTTCATGTTCGCCTGGTACTCGGCGTAGCTGGCCCGCTCGTACGGCCACCTGCGGTACACGTCCGTCATGTAGATGAAGACGTCCTTGCCGCCGCTGTCCACGAAGGGCTTGGCGACCTCCAGGGCGTCCGAACCGGTGTGCTGCTGTCCGTCCTGGTACTTGGTGTTGGTGGTCTGCAGCCCCATCCCCTCGATGAGGTTGTTCGTCGGTACTTCCGGGGCGGACAGGCCGTACAGCGCCCCGGAGGCACCGCCGCGGAAGGCTCCGGTGCTGGTGCCCAGGTCGACGGTGAGGGTGGGGGTGGCTGCGGAGGCCGGCGTCGCCATCACGGTGGTGGCGCCGGCTATGACGGTCAGCGAGAGCAGCGACTTGGCGATGCCGTGGAGAAGGCGTCCCGTGGTCGAGCGTCTTTGCCCGATTCTTGGCATGTACTCGTGTCCCTTCAGAGTTGGGCGGCTGGTTGGTGCTGCGCCGGCCCCCGTGCCGGACGTCTGGGTGGGATGTCGTTCGCGGGTCAGGCGACGGTGGGGGCGGTTCCGGTGTCCGCGCGGCGAAGGTGGTCGCGGGCCAGCAGCAGATAGCTGCTGGCGGTCCAGGTGTAGGCGCGGTCGCGCAGGCCCTGACCGGTCAGGGCGTCGAAGTTCTCGGCGAATCCGGAGATTTCGCACAGGGTTCGGAAGCGGGCGCTGATCTCGTCCGCGAGGCGTTCGTGCCCGGCGCGGCGCAGGCCGTCCTCGATGAGGACGGTGGCGGGGGCCCAGATCGGGCCGCGCCAGTAGCCGTCGGGCTCGTAGTGAGGGGAGTCGGGGTGTTCGGTCGCCAGGCCGAACGCGGTGAGGTGGGCCTCGATCTGTTCGGCGAGCCGGTCGCGGACTTTGTCGGGCAGGCGGTCGCCGAGCACGATCGGCATCAGGTCGAGCAGGCTGGCGCTGTGGGAGGGGGCTCCGCCGTGGGCCGGGCGGCTCAGGAACCGTGTGCCGTCCCACAGCTCGTCCAGCAGGGCCACCTGGATGGCGTCGGCTGTCTCGGTGCGGCGCCGGGCGTCGTCCGGGAAGCCCAGTTCGCCGGCCAGCCGGGCCAGTTCGTCGAGCTGGAGGATCAGCAGGGCGGAGAGGTCGGCGCTGACGGCCACGTGTCCGGGGTCGAAGGTGGTGGCGTTGTCCCAGCCGCTGTCGTTGCCGTGCTGGTAGTGGGGCAGCACGGCGCCGGGGGCGCGGCGTGCCGTGAGCCAGAAGTCCGTCCAGCGGGTCAGTCTGTCGTACGCCTCGGTCAGTTGCGCCGGAGTGAGCGGCTCGGGGAGCCGTCGGCGCAGGTGGCCGAAGGCCCAGCCGTGGATAGGGGGTTTGACGAAGTTGTAGAGGACCTCGGAGTGGGTGACGGAGTCGGGCAGCGCGCCGCTGTCGTCCTGGTGGTCGAAGTGCAGCGAGAACTGGTCCCAGGAGAGCCCGGGGCAACCGGGGGCCAGGGCAAGGGCGTTGAAGCAGTGGTCCCAGCTCCACACCTTGTCCATCCAGTGCTTGGACATCAGCACGGCCGGCCGGGTGACCAGACCCGTCGGACGCACGGTCGCCGACCACACCACATAGGCAGCGAGTTCGGCGGCCGGGGTGGCGGCCGAACGCCACGGGGCGACCGTGTCGACGAACTCGGCGAACGACTGCCGCGCGGCCTTGATGACCTCGCCGAACGCCGCCGACGAGCGGAAAGGCAGTCGCGCACTGTCGAGTTCCTCGACCGCCACCTCCCACGAGCCGTCGGCCGCGGCGGTGACCGTGAGACCGCGCTCCCCGCCGCCCAGGGACTGGGAACCGGACACGTCGGCAACCGTGCCGGACAGCACGGTGATCCGGTAGCGGCGCCCCGTCTCGTAGGAGGTGAACACATGCGCGTTATCCACCGGGTCGCGGTAGAGGTAGGTCCCGCTGAAGGGGGTCAGGGCTTTCGCCGCCGCGGTGACGCGCAGGCTCAGCCCTACGCCGTGCACGCGAATGGTGTCCGGCGACTCGTAGGCGAGGTCGATGTGCCCGTGCGCGCCGGTCCAGGTGAGCAGGCCCGGTGTCGCCTCGACACGGGTCTCGGCGCGGTCGCCCGTCGCCGCGTCGAGGGGGACGAGGCGCAGGACGGCGTGCATGCCGTTCTGGTGCGAGACGAGGTGGAGGTCCTCGGCGCGCGTCTTCTCCGCGAGCACGGGAGAGATGCCGAACCAACTTCCCTGCGTACTGAAGGGGATGTCGTGGACGGAGAAGGGCGGGCCGGTCGGGGCGGCGGTCATGGTGGCGTGACTCGTTTCTGGAGCAGGGGGGCCAGCAGCCGACCGACAACTGGCCGGTTCGTTGTGGCGGGTGAGGGGCTCAGTCCTTGACGGCGCCGGCGGTCACGCCGGCGGCGACGTAGCGCTGGGCGAGGACGAGGATGACCGCGGCGGGCAGGGAGGCCACGACGGCGGTGGCCATGATGGCGTTCCACTGCTGGTTGTTGTTGCCGATGTAGTGGTAGATGCCCAGGGTGATCGGCTCGTGGGCGCCGCCGCCCGCCAGGGTGCTGG